>JBGCFM010000139.1:0-41801 GCA_045106895.1 Polyangiales bacterium
TGCGCAGGAGATGCGAGAGTTCGAGTAGCTTCTCGTGTCGATTCACCGGGACGGATGTGCCTCACGTCGCCGGCGAACGCAAATGCGGGTAGGGCGACAAGGCTGACGTGTCAACTCGGTAGACTCTCACGGAAGTGCGGATGAAGTACTCGGTTCAGCAAGGTCGACGGGCACGTTGTCGGACTCGACCTCCGCGGTCGCAACGAGATGGCCAAAGGCCGCCGCCAAGGCGAGAGCCACGATTGCTCCAACGATGAGCAATGGCCTTCTGCGGCGCGATATCTCGGGCACGTTCCCCATCGGCGGCGGTGGGTCAAACATCCCCGACGAGATCGGCATAGGCCCACGAGCCGCCTTCGATCGAGGCGACGCCGACCTCACACTGCACGGCCCAGCAGACATCGACGCCACAGCGGCCGGCGCCGATCCGGGATTCACGGCGTCTGCCAGAGTGGGCGGATAAAGCGGTCCCGTATCTTCAGTGCTCAAGAGTAAGTCGCCAGCATCGATCCTCTGTATCGCCTTGGTGGCGAGCGTCGCTCGACCGATACCCGGAGCTACGTCGACGAGAGTGGTTGACACTGCACTGATCGATGGCCGCGCTTCGCGCGCGCGCACCGCGTACTGAATCGCGGCGACCATGCGCCCAATCGACTCGCCCGCACAATCATTGACGACGGCCTGAACTTCCTCTGCTCCAGCGCTCTTCGTTGCGCCAGCCAACGCCGCAGCGAACTCCGACGCTGTCTGAAAACGACGTGCCACGTCCCGTTCGAGGGCCCGCATGACCACTGCCGCAAGGTTTGGTGGAACTTCGGGTCGCAGCGATCGAGGATCGGGAATCGAAGCGTTCAGCACCGCTGTCAAGGTCTCGTGAGGCTTGGCGCGCTTGAAGAGACGGCGCTGCGTCAACGTCTCCCAAAGAACTACGCCCAACGCGAAGATGTCGCTTCGGCGGTCGAGGGGCTGAGCGCGAGCTTGCTCCGGCGAGCAGTACGACAGCTTTCCCTTAATTACTCGGGCCGCGGTCTTCGCGAGACGCTTTTCGGCCTGAGCGACGCCGAAATCCGTGATGCGGGTCGACCCGTCCAAACCCACCAGTATGTTCTGCGGACTAATATCACGATGAACAATCCGGAGTGGCTGGCCCAATGTCGAACATGCGTTGTGAGCATCGTTCAGGCCGCATGCTGCCTGCTGAACAATCTGTACAACGACGGGAACTGGAATGGGCGCACCCGCGCTTCCGCGAAGAATGGCGGCAAGACTAGCCCCAATGACCAGGTCCATGACCAAGTAAAGTGAGCCGTCTTCGTGTCGGTCAAGGTCGAACGTGGACACAACATGCGAACTCCGAATCTGAGCAGCAAGCCGCCCTTCATCGAGGAACATCTTTTGAAATTCCGAGTCTGCGCTGATGTCTGGCAGCATGCGCTTAAGAGCGACCAACTTCTCGAATCCATCGGCCCCCTTGACCCGTGCGGAGTACACGGTTGCCATCCCGCCGGATGCGATCTCTGCCAAGAGTTCATACCTACCGATGGTCTGCGGAGTCATTGACGAGAGCTCACATGCCGCACGCTAAGGGTAGCGTTCTTCCCGCGGAATAACGAACGCGTTCGCTAGCGCCACTTCAACGTTCTCGTCCGCCCAGTCTTCTTCCCGAACAGCTTCTTCGATGGACCGGACCTCGTTGGAAACGCGTACACCTCGATACCCATCAGCGCTTCGCCGCGGTTGCGGGACCATCAGCCATTTGAATAGCTCGTGTCGCTCCCGGATCAGACGAACGACGGGCTCAGCGTTGAGCATCGAAAGTTTGACCGACTCGCCGTCGTTCAATACCAGCTCGAGGATAGAATAGGCGGAAGTAGATGTTTCTAAGACAACGGTCTGCAGGCTTGCGAAGGGGATAGCACGCAGCGGTAGATGAAGACCGTCGATTCCAACCTCAAGCTTGATCGCAGAAGTTGCGTGGCGAGGGGACGTATCCGAAAAGAAACGAAAAGCCAAGAATCCGAAAATCACGGCGGACGTGCTAAGCAATAGCGATAGCGACAGCTTTGTCGTCGGCTCGATATCGCTGGCATTGACAAGAGCAAAACCGCCGCCCGCACTAAGCGTTCCAACCACTAGCATTATACCGATGAGCCCCGCCTGGTTCGCTCTTGGTTCGACACGAGAACAAACAAACTCAACCTTGCGTGGAAGTGGCTTAGGCATCGTCAGAACATATCTCTTCCCCCTATTCTTCGCAGAAAAACGGCGAGCGGGGGGAATTCCGGACGAAGCGGCGAATAAGTGAGCCCGGGTCGCGAACGATTCTTGGTTCACGGATATCGAAGGGCCGACTTCTGAGCTACTCTAGTTGGATGAGGCAGACCCCACTTCTCTTGCTCATGTTCTCTCTCGCCTACGCGTGCGGCGACGACGATGGGACGAGTTCTGACAGCGGCACACGCGACTCTTCCGTTCAGACGGATACGAACGTCACCGCCGACAGCGGTCCAGAAGAGGACGCCGGAATGCAGAGTGATTCCGGCCCAGAGGAAGACGTTGGCCCAGATGACGTCGGTGTCGACGCGCCGCCTCCAGGCAGCGTCGGGTGCACCAGCGGCGACGGCCTGAGCGAAGGCGAGCACACGTTCATGATGGACGGCTACGAGCGCCGATACATCGTTCGTCTCCCCGAGGGGTACAGCGCGGACCGAACTTGGCCGCTCATCTTTGCTCTCCACGGAAACGGCGGAAACCCGGGCTACTGGGATAGCGAGGACGGCGATCGAAACATTCGCGGCGCCTTCGAAGACGAGGCGATCCTGATCCTTGGGCACGCCATCGACAACCAGTGGCGCAACTACGACGACCGCGACAACTGGGAGCGGAATATCGCCTTCGAGCTGAACTACTTTGACGCCATCGTCGAAGAGGCGACGAACGAGCTCTGCATCGACGAAGAGAACATCTTCTCGATGGGCTTCAGCGGCGGCGGCTCCTTCTCGGGGCTTCTTGGATGTCGGCGGGACTACATCCGCGCCATCTCCGTGGGCGGCAGCGTGATCTACTTCGACACGGAAGACGCCTGCGTGAACACCCCCGCCGCCTGGATCACCATCGGCCAGGACGAACAGGCCGAAGGCCGCTCGAACTACCGCGAGTTCTTCCGTGACCTCGCAGGCTGCGACGAAGCCGACGCGCCTGATGAAGGATGCGTGGAGTACACGAGCTGCGGGGAAGACGACCCCGTCATCTACTGCACACATCCCGCAGGGCACCGCTGGCCGGACATCGGCACCGACGCGACACGAGACTTCTTCCGCCAGTTCTACGCGGACTGATGCCGAGCTCGCTTAGGCGGGCTTGCTCTCCTCGCCGTCCTCGACCCACTTCTTGAGGTTCTTCGTGAGCAGCTCATTCCAGCCCTCACGAAAGCTCTCTTGCGTGTCCGCATCTCGCGTGCCGTGGCAGTAGTGGTTGAGCGTGAACTTCGTGCCCGCGTCGTCGTCTTCAAGCTCGAAGCTGTACTTGCTCACGCCTGGACCCCGAAGACCCATGCCGCCCTCGAGGGTGATCTTCTTGCCTTTGCGAAGGTGCGTCACCGTTCCGTAGAGCTCGCCCTCCCCGTCGCCCCATCGTTCGATGAAGAGTCCGCCCACGCGGCCGTCGAGGGAGATGTCGGAGTCGTTCGGCCCGATGTGAAAGCCCCACCACTTGGCGATGTCCCCCGTGATGGCCGCCCAGACTTTCTCCTTTGGCGCGGCGTAGGTGATCTCTTGGACAATGTGAAAACTGAGGTTGGTGTCGTCGCTCATGGTTTGGCTTTCGTGTTGGGTTTCTTGTCTGGAATCGGCCGCGAGAACTTGCTCGAGATCGAGGAGTCGTGACGCATCGGCTTCCGCGAAGCCGCGAACGAAGCGTCGAACAAGTCGCTGAAGCGGCACGGCGTTCAGGTGATTGAAGCGCTGGCGCCCCTCTCTCTTCACGAGGAGCAAGCCCGCCGCCTCCAGGACGTCGAGGTGCTTCATCACGCCGTAGCGCGTCATCTCGAAGCGCTCGCATAAGCCACCGGTCGTCACGGGCCCTTCACGCAGCAACTCGAGGAGCGCACGGCGAGTCGGGTCGCCAAGCGCCTTCCAGACTCGCGTTTCCTCGGTATTTTCTGCGCTTCGCTTCATATGTGAGCATTTGGTCACATATTGTCCGTGAGCGCAAGTAACCCGCCCCAATTGCAGACGCGGCACTGGGTGACTCGCGAGGAGTCAGCACCAATGCCGCGGCGGCGGAGAACGAAAGCTGAGTCGAGTGCTACTCAGCGATGTCGATGCGGTAGACCTGACGCGTCGTCATGTGCGCGAAGTAGACCGAGCCCTGCATCGCCGTGATGCCCGCGAGGCCAGCGCCGAGACCCGTGTCCACGGTGCGAACGATCTCGCCGGTGGTGCGGTCGATGATTGAGATCTGACCGCTGTTGTGGTCACCGATCACAAGAGTGTCAGCGTCAACGGTGGCCAAACCGCTTGGTTGTGCGTCAGCGCCCCATTCCGCGAGAAGCTCGGCGGAAGTGACGAGGTCCGTGAGCGTGGGGTTGTCGATGATGTCGCCCTCGATGTTCTCGTAGGTGCGCCACAGGCGGGTCGACGCGATATCTTCCGTGAGGGAGAGAGTGACGATGCGCGCGTTGAGCGTGTCGGCGATGAAGAGCGTGTCTCCGTCGATCTCAAGGTTGCTTGGCACGTCGACGACGCGACCCAGTTCTCCTCGTGGTGGGAGGTAACGACTCACGATGGCGTCCTCGTGGTAGAAGTGGCCCGGCGAGTGGGGCTTGCCGAAGTCGTAGCGGTCGATGGAACCGACGGATCCGTTGAGAACCCAGAAGATCTGGTCTTGTTCCCACGCCATGCCCATGCAGTACTGAGTGCCGTGGACCATGTCGAGATGGGTGCCGTTGGACCAGGAGTAAGGCACTTCGCCGTCCACGTAGATCTCTCGGTCACCGGTCCAGAGGCTCGGCCCAATGAAGGGAGGAGCGTCCGTCAGGTTGCCCGTCGCGTGCTCGGCGCAAGTCGCGAAGATGTGGGGAAGAATCTGTGTCTCGGTGATGAGTGGGCGGCCCTCCATGTCGAGCGTGCCTGGGTCGCCCGGCTCCAACGTGTCTTCGGCCATGCCGAAGGCGATGGCGGAAGGTCGGCGCATGAAGTGAAACGAGTTCTGGTCGACGACGAAGTTGACGCGGTTGTTCGCCACCGTCGCCATCTCCGGCGCCGAGGGGTTCGCGATGGATGCCGTTCCGCCCTGGAGGCCAAAGCAGTTGTCGTCGTCCGAAGGACGCGTGGAGATGCCACGCTCCGTGCACTCTTCAGCGTCGGTGAACTCGGTCTCCCGATCCATGCGATGGATGACCCAGAGCTCACCGTCGGTGCCTTCGTCCAGGTCGACGGGGATCCAAGGACGCATCTCGCCGGCGTTTCGGTCGTTGGCCTCACCTGCCGCGTAGATCGGGGTGAAGCTCAGTTCGCCTCCGCGGATGCCTGAAGGCCCCGCGTCGGTGCCGCCATCGAAGGTATCGACGTCGGGTCCTCCGTCGCTGGAGCCAGCATCAAAGCTGCCTACGTCGGCGATGGGCAGCGTGGAGTCATCACCACACGCCATAGCGAGGATGAGAGAGAGAAGAGTAATGCACTTCAGAGCGGACATGAGGAAACCATGACACGGGTTTGCTCAAGGCGGTAGAGACTCAAATCTCAGGCTTTTCGGATTCTTCGTAGTGGCTGCTATATTCCCGGCGTGTTCCGAGCCGCTCTCTGTCTTTCGCTATTGGTTGGGTGTGCGGATTCCTACTCCGTTAGCGTGCGCTTCGCCGATACGGCGCTCCAGACGAATGCCACCCAAGTGGAGGTGATGGTGGTCGGGCAATGCCCTGCGATACTTCTCGAGCCTCCGGCCAACGTTTTTCGGCGAGTCGTCGTGCGAGAAGGAGAAACAACGGAAGCTCTAGGCGACCTCCCAAGTGGCGCGTACGGGCTCTATTCACGTGCCATCGACGATCGCTGCCAGGTCATTGCAGCTGGCTGCACGCCCGTCCTCGTCGCGGGTGGCGAAAGCGGCGAGTTGGTGGTGACTCTCTCCAGCGTGGATGGCGAAGAATGCGTAGCGTCGCTCTGCCCCGACGTGTGCGGCACCAGCGACGCCGGCGAAGCCGATGCCTCAAGCGACGGCGGACTCGACGCCGGCGATGCCAGCGACGCTCTCGAGGCCAGCGACGCTCTCGATGCCAGCGATGCTCTCGTCGCCAGCGATGCTCTCGACGCCAGCGATGCTCTCGACGCCAGCGACGCCAGCGAGCCCTGCCCGCTTGGCAACTATCCGGCGACTATCAACGTCGACTCTCCCGCGTTCTACTTTCGCTTCGAGGAAGGCTCCGCCGCCGAAGACGATCGCGGAGGCACCGAAGCGGAGCTGACTGGAGAATTCGACGTCGAGGCCACGTCAGCGTTTCCTTCCCTCGGCAACAGCCTCTCCCTCGGAGAGAGCGGCGCGTTTGAGCTTCTGACGAACCTGCCCGACGACCCCACGTTCACCCTCGCCGTGTGGATACGCGTCTCCGCGGACATCGTGGACCAGCTGCCGCGCGCCATCTTCATCGGAGAGGACTTTCGCGTCTCGGGCTTTCGCTTCTGGATAGTGGAAGGTCCTGCCATTGAATACACCACTTCATTTGGACGCCCGTTGGGTATGAGGATCGATCCCGTTGTCTTCGGGGAGCTCCCGTTGAACGAGTGGACGCACGTCGCTGTTAGCGTCGGTGGCGACGAAGTGCGCGGCTACATCAATGGCGTCGAAGTCGTGCGTAGTGAAGTCTCCAACCTCATCCCCGGCTCGAGCGTCGCGGGTAGCGGATTCCTAAACGGCCTCTCCGGCGGCATCGATATCGATGAACTGGTCTACTACCCACGGGTCTTGGACGCGGAAGTGGTTCAGCGGCACTACCAGGCCGCCCTTGGCTGCAACGCCCCCTAGTCGCGTCGCACACACATCTGTATGCGTCCCTCCAAGAAGCGGCGCTCCGTTTGATTCCCGCATCGCGCAAGAGCGGCCTCGTACGCTTGACGGGCTTCCACGGGCTGTTCGAGACGACGCAGCAGTTCGCCTCTTGCCGAGTGAAACAAGTAGTAGTCCGACAGCTCGCCGCTGAGCGCTTCCACGAGCTCAAGACCCTGCGCTGGGCCGAAGGCTTCTGCCACCGCCACGGCTCGGTTGAGCGCCACCACAGGGCTCGGCATCACGCGGAGCAGGTGTTCGTAGAGCCCGACGATCTGCGGCCAGTCCGTTTCCTCCGCCACCCTCGCCTCCGCATGAAGCGCGGCGATGGCCGCCTGGAGGGCATAGGTTCCAGCCGCGACACGCTTCTGCGTGCCCAAAATCAACGCATGACGAGCGAGCGCTGCGCCGCGTTCGATGGCCTCACGGTCCCAGCGGCTGCGGTCTTGATCCGACAAGAGCACCAGCTCTCCGTCGTCCGTCGTCCGGGTGTCGGCGCGTGAGTGGTGCAGCGTCATCAACGCCAGCAGCCCATAGGCCTCCGGCTGCTCGGCGAAGAGCAGCACGAGCTCGTCTCCCATGCGCAGCGCGTGCCGGCACAAGTCTCGCCGCACAAGGTCGGCGCCGGAGCTCGCGCCATAGCCTTCATTGAAGACGAGGTAGATGACCTGGAGCACGCCGCCAAGTCGCTCCCGCAGCTCATCGCCACTCGGCACGCGATACGGAATCTTCGCGTTCTTAATCTTCTTCTTCGCACGCACGATGCGCTGCGCCATCGTTGGCACCGGCGTCAGAAATGCCCGGGCGATCTCCTCCGTCGTAAGCCCTGCGATCGTGCGCAGGGTGAGCGCAACGCGCACTTCAGGCGATAACGCGGGGTGACAGCAGGTGAAGATGAGTCGGAGCATGTCGTCTCGTACAGCGTCAGGATCTGGCGTTTCGTCCGCCTGCAAGGAGTGAAGAACAACAAGGTCCGGCTCACGCTCCTCTCGGAGGCGGCGCTTACGGATCTCGTCGATGGCGCGGTTCTTTGCCGCGCGGGTAAGCCAAGCGCGGGGCGAGTCCGGAAAACCGTCTCGCTCCCACACCACGGCGGCTTCAACAAGAGCCTGTTGAAGAGAGTCCTCCGCCAAATCGAGGTCGCGCACCGAACGGATCAGGCGAGCGAGGACATGGCCATAGTGGTCACGGACCACTGAGCCTAGCTGCTGTCGCGCGTCCAGCGTAGCTCCTAGCCGTCTAGCTCGTAGTTCATGATGGCGCGGACTTCGACGCAGCCCTGTTTCGCCGTGGGGATCTTCGCCGCAAGCGCGATAGCCTCGGACTCATCCTTCGCTTCGACGAGGTAGTAGCCTCCGAGCTGCTCCTTGGTCTCCGCAAAGGGACCATCGGTGGTGGTCGTTTCGCCATCACGCACGCGGACCGTCTTTGCGCTCGACGTCGAATGAAGCGCGTCGCCGGCGACGAAGTTCCCATTCTTCTTCGCGTGCTCGTTGAAGGCATAGTAGCCGCCGAACATCTCCTTGCGTGCGCCGTCCGACATCGCGGCGTTTTCTTCTTCGTTGCTGTAGATCAAAAGTAGGTACTGCATGTGTTCTCCATGGTCGGGGCCCAGGCGCCCTACCCACTGAGCGTACCAGCTTGCGCGCTTTCGACAGCGGGTGCGTCTTTTCTGAAAAATCGCCGACTTTTGGGGAAGTCGAAATTCTTTTCACTTCGCTGTCGAATTCCGAGTCGCTCCTTCGCCTCCCCTGCACAACACGGGCTGAGAGCTCGCACAAAAGGATTTCGATATGAGCTACGACTACGGACGATTCGTTTGGTTTGAACTGAACACCCATGACAAGGACTCGGCGCTGCGCTTCTACCCCGAGGTCCTCGGCTGGAAGACCTCCACCGTGGATATGCCAGGCGGGAGTTACTCCATGGTCAACGTCGGCGAGGCTCCGTACGGCGGCATCGTGGACTCGCCGGTCCCGGATGTTCCGCCGCACTGGGTGAGCTACGTCTCCGTTGAAGACGTCGACGCCACCGCAAAAGCCGTCGTGGAGCATGGCGGCAAATGCCTCATGGACGCCATGGACATTCCCGGCGTCGGTCGCATGCAGCCCGTCGCTGATCCTGAAGGGGCCACGTTCATGCTCTTCAAGAACGAGAAAGAGGACGCCGCCTCTCTCGAAGGCGAAGGCTCGTTTCACTGGAACGAGCTGTGGTCGAAGGACCCCGAAGCGCAGGTCGCGTTCTACGAAAAGGCGCTGGGCTATACAAGCGAGACCATGGAGATGCCAAACGGCAAGTACTTCATGCTCAAGAGCGGCGAGCAGAGCCGCGGTGGCATCATGAAGTCGCCCATCGACGCACCGACCCATTGGGAACAGTACGTCCGCGTCGATGACGTCGACGCAGCCCGTACGCGCGCCGCCAGCAACGGCGGTCAGGCCGTGGGTGACGTGATGGAAGTTCCTGGCGTGGGCCGCTTCTCACTCATCGCGGACACCACAGGCGCCACCCTCGGCGTCATCACTCCCGCTGAGGCCTAGGCCGACGTCGAACCCGCGCGCGAACGATCGCGTGCGCGTTCGGCGACCTTCGTCCGGCAGTTCCTTTGTCTTCGTCGCTACCGCCCTTTTGCGAGGCGTTGAGGCATGCCTGTAGGGCCGCTTGGTCGATGGTTCCGTCGGGGCGGCGCGCCTGCTCCATGCAGCGCTGATAGGCGCTTCCCCCGCTGGGACCTGCCGAATGGCGCATCGGACGCCGAATGCGCCGACGCGATCGACGTCGCATCGGGGCAGCCGTACTCATCGACGTCGACGCAGGTGCATAGAGCGCCGCTGGAGCCGCGACGGGGGAAGGCGCCGCGACCGTCCGCTCCGTCGCCGTCGCGACACCCGCCGGCAGCTGCGAAGGCTGCTGAACGGTCGCGCTCGACGTGTCGACGATGGATTGCTCGTCGACGGCGATGAACGCGGTCCACTCCGTCAAGAGGTGGTGGCGAAGTCCCGTGAGCGTGACCTCTTCGCGCAGTGCATCGCTCGGCCGCAGCGCCATGGCGGTCATCAAGTCGCGAATCCGCGTTCGCGCCCAGATGGACCCCAGCGCCGGGCGCTCTTCGCCAGACTCGGGCAGCGCGACCTGCACGCGTTGCTCAAAGGCGCGCCCAGCCACGCGACCACGAATCACGACCTCGCCGCTGCCTCCTCGCGCGTACCTGCCGTGGACTACGAGTGGGCGGTCCGCGAAGAGGTCTGGAAGTCGTCGCGGATAGGCGTCTTGAACATCGAGCCCGCCCCAGTCGATGTGAATGTCCGTCAAGTAGGGCCGCGCGATGCGTGCGTGGAAAGCCTCCGCCGCGGCTTCCGGCGACTCGTCGAGGGCGACGACCTGAACGTCACCGCGCCCCACTTCGGCAAGACGCGTCAGCAGGTATCGGTTCACCGCGGAGCCGACACCAAAGCCAAACACGCGGGCTTGGCCCAAGCTGTCGTGCACGGCGCGAAACACCTCGGACTCATGGGCGATGTAGCCGTCGGTCATCAGAACAACGAAGCGGAGCCTCCCGGCTTCCGTCTCCGGCTGGAGCGCCGCCTCGATGCCTTGGACCATTCGCGTTCGACCGAGGGCGCGCATCTCGTCGACGAATTCTAGTCCCTGCGCCTTGTTCTCTTCGCTCGCCTCGAGTGCTTCCTCCGCGAGAGACTCCGTCTGGTCGGCAAAGCTGAGAACCCGAAACGTGTCCGTGGGGCGAAGACCTTCGATGGCCGTGCGCATCGCGGCCTTCGCAAGAGCCATCGGGCGGCCCTGCATCGAGCTCGAGGTGTCCACGACGAAGACGAGCTCCCGCGGCATCACCTCGCCTTCGCTGACCTCGAGGCTTGGATGCACCGCCAGCGCAAAATGACCTCGCTCGGAGTTCGCCTCTTGCGGCGCGCTCGCCGTCACGCCCACCGTGGGTGCAGCCCCCGCAACAGCGAATCTCACTTCGAAGTCACGGTCCGGGCGCGCCGCTTCGTCTAGCTCAACGATGCGTCGTCCAGCCGCCTCCTCGACCTTGAGCGAGTGCGTCGGCGAGGTCACAGACCGAAGCGCGACGCCAAGGCCCGCGTCGATGCGAATGTCCACACGGTCCGGACGTTGTCCGCCCGGCGCAAGCGCGACCTGATGAGGGCCCCCTTCCGCGGCTCCTTCGCCCTCGTCGAAACGCGGCCCGGCGACCAAGGGGTAGACAAAGCGATAGGACCCCTCTTCGTAGGGCAGCACCTGTGTGTATGTGAGCGCCACGCGAATCGTGCTGCCGGGCTTCAGGTTTGCGACGCTCTGACGGAATAGGTTCGGTCGCTCCTGTTCAAGAAGACTCGCCAACTGCCCAGCATTCCTCGCCGCTTCGTACTCCTCCCGCGCGTCCTGACGGCGACGAATCTGCGCGCGGATCACGCGGTCGCCGTTGCGCAGCTCCATCGCGTCGACGGCGGCATCGTCCGGCAATGGGAAGAGGTACACCGCCTCCACAGGACGGTCGTAGGGGTTGGTGAAAGTCTGCTCGACCTCAACGCGCGTGATGAACCCGTCGATGCGCGCCCTCACACGTGTGCCCGTCAGCGGAAAGCCCGGCACTTCGCCCTCGCGCGGCTCTTCATCGAGCTGCATCGTCCCTTCGCTCGGCCGCTCGTCTTCTTCAACGGGCGCGCTCGTTCCGCTCACCGCTCCCGTGTGGGACGCGTTTCCTCCCCACTGGTGCCAGCCATCCAACGTTGAGTCCGACACCTCCAAGGCGACCACGCCGCCGCGCTGAGTGGACGCGTAGACCCAGCCATGGGCGATGGTGGGCTGCGTCACGATGGGCTCGCCGACCTCATAGGCCCAGGTCGTCATCCCCGTGTCGATGTCGAGGCCAAAGAGCACCCCACTTTGCGTGCCAAAGACCAGCTGTGAGCCGGCGATGGCAGGGGGGCTCGCAGGTCGCGACCCCGCCCGAGGCGGCGTGTCTGCGTAACGACGCGTCCACAAGAGCTCACCCGTCGCAGCATCGCGACTCTGCACCTCATTGCCGATGGTCTGATAGGCGCGGCCGTCCACGACGGTGGCCCGCGATCCTTCGTAGGCCCAGCCCTGCTGCACGCCCGTGTCTGGGCGCGTCGCAAAGACCGCGGGAACAGCGTCGTACTCTGCCAGGGTCTCGCCGCTGGCTTTGCTTAGAACGATGGAGCGTTCGCGCCGCTCGTCACCCCGCCCCTCGCGGACCGTGATGTGAATCTTGTCCCCATCGAGGGAAGGCGCACTCGTCGCGCTGATTCGCCTGCGCCAACGCTGACGTCCCGTCGCCTGGTCCATGCTGTAGACGGTGCCGTCCATCGTCGTGAACACCACGGTGCCCGCCTCGTCATCCACGACGGGCGCGTTCATCACGTCCGCGGCGATACCCCGAGTCCAACGCTGTCGCCCCGTGTTCAAGTCCAGCGCGGTGAAGCCGTAGCGCCGCCCGGCGCCTACGCCGAAGCCCGTTGTGCCCGGCTGCAGTCCGCCCGGAGAGCGCCCGTCAATGATGTGCCCACTGAATACCATCCGCGCGTTCGCCGCAGGCTGACTCATCAAGGGGTCCCCGAGCCATCGCGACCAAACACGTCGGCCCGTCGCACCGTCCACGGCGAAGAGCGTGCAGCTCTCCGTGTTGAAGATGACCTTTCCGCCTTCATAGATCGCCGCGGAGGGCCCTCCGTCCGGCGCGGACGCGCGCCACTCCCGTTCGCCGCTTCGCGCGGCGTAGGCAAAGAGCTGGTGGGACGAGAACCCGCCTCCGACGTAGACTTTGCCCTCTCCGTAGACCGGCGTGAGGAGAGCCTGGCGTCCCGATGGAGTGCGGGCGAACCAGCCGCGACGATGTCCGTCAAAGGTGAACTTCGAGGTCGTCCCTCGGTTTGTGGGCGGGATGCTCAAGCGGCGCGGCGCCATGCGTGCTGTGAGGTTCGTGATGTCCTCTGGAATCGCCGCTTCCGCCGGCGCGGGTGCTGCCCCAGCGAGGTCCTCTGGCGCCGCCGCTTCCACAAGCTCCTGGCCTGTTGTGGGCGGCGATGCGCGCTCCGTTTCGGGCGGCGCCTGCGACGATTGTGATGGGGACGTGCCGCTGCACGAGAGCAAAAGCACGCTGCCGAAAGACAGGAGCAAGGAGCGAGAGATGCTGCGTTGAGAGGCTCGAAGTGGAACGGGGGAGACTAAACGACCGGAAGGTCGTTGATTGGAGGAGCACATGAGGGGGTCGCTTTCATACGCTGGCGAGCCCTCGACACGACCAACACGAGGAACCTTGGGTGTTTTTTCGCGCCGGCGGGAAGAATCGTCCAAACCCGCCGATCGCGCTCTTTCTCCCGCAAGGCGATGCGGCTATGGGTGCCACCATGATTCGCACTCTCTTGGCGCTCTTGCTCTTTGCTGGGTCTTCCACCGTAGACGCCCAAGCCGCCGAGGAGCCCACGAATCATCCAGCCGACGCCGATGCTCCGGAGCAGCCCGCCGAGTCCGATGCCGAGGAGTCCGCAGCCGAGGAAGACGCGCCCGCGGAGTCCTTCGCCGCCGAGGAGTCCGCAGCCGAGGAGCCCGCTGCCGATTCTGAACAAGCCGCCGAGGAAGACGCGCCCGCGGAATCCGACGCCGCCGAAGCTGCGCCCCATCGCTCCACAACCGAGCTGATTCGTGCGCCCGCCGACGACGAACAAGCGGCGGAGGACGAACACGACTGGCGATTCGTCGGCGCGCTCTCCATCCACGGCTCGCTGCTTTCCTCTGTCGCCGGGCGCTCCACCTTGGATCTGACCTACGGTGCAGCCCTTCGATTTGGCGCGCGCCGCGGTTCCAACCAGCTCGACTTCGTCGCCGACTACTCAGGTTGGCAAAGCCTTGAAGACCGAAGCGTTATTACCTTCGGCACGCTAAACCTCGCCGCCGAGTACACCCGCACCTTCTTCAGCGACGTCATCGCCGTAAGTCTCGCTGCCGGTCCCAGCATCCTCCTCACGGACACGCTCCTCGACGACGCGGGCTCCGTTGGGCTCTTCGTCGAGCTCCGGCCCGCTGGGTTCCGGTGGCGAATGAAGCACGTCAATATTGGCCTAGACCCGCTCTCCTTTACCCTCGTCGCACCTGTCCTCGGTGCGCTCCCTCTGGTCCGCGTTCAATACCGAACCACGTTGACGGTGGAGTTTCGCCCATGATTCGCGGTCTCTTTCTCCTCGCTCTCGCCAACGCGCTCCTCGCGACGCCGGCTCACGCGTACACCGTCGGCACGGCGTTCACGGAGCCTTGCCACGAGCGTCTCTCCGCGGCGGCCATCGAGGACTTCATCGAGCGCCTGCCCTTCGAGGTACCGCTCCTGCGCGGGGAACGAACCGAGCGCGTCGCCGGTCATTTCACCAGGCTCTACGGAACCCCCGAGCTGTCGCCCCGGGCGCAGGCCCTGCTCTTCTCCATCATCATGGGCGTCCGCGACCCGGACTCCGAAGGCATCAGCCCCACGGACCTTTCGGGCTCACGCTACCTTCACGCCAACACGAACGGTCAAGAGCAGCACGCCCTGCGACGCATGGAGGACGACGGCCCCGAAGGCGATGCCGCGGCTGCGCGCGGAGTCCGCGCGAGCATCGAAGCCACACTCGCCGAGGCGCAGCTGTGGTTCGCGCGACCCACCGAAGAGCAGATCCGCGAGGTGGACTATTTTCTTGAGTCCTACGGCGCCGTTCGCGTGCGTGTCTGGGCACCAGGCTTCTTCCTGGGCCGCGCGTTGCACACGCTCCAAGACTCGTTTTCCCACACGCTGCGAACTCAAGACATGCGTCGCCTCGTGCACATCTTCAACTACATCGAAGCCATCGGTGACAGGCACAACGACGCACGCGATGGCCTACGCCACTCCGGCGAGCTGGACTCCTGCATCGTGGGAGGCGCGTCGAGTTCACTTTTCCTCGCGGCCCGCGAGGCCTCGACGCAGCTCGTCGAACAAGTCCTAAACGCGGAGGGCTCAAACCTCGGCGACGCAAGCGCAGCACTAGACACCTGGCTCGGCTACGAAGCGGGCTGCACGCTCGACAACGACTATTGCGACAACGCGTTCCTGGAAACCGCACGCATCAGAACGACAGCGCCCGTCGGCAGCTGCGGCATGGCGCCGGGCCATGACGCGCCCTCGGGGTCTCTGATGTGGGCGTTTCTCGTCATCGCGCTCTTCCTCCTGCGGCGCCACTCGGTGCTAGGTCCGCTTGTTTTGGCGGCGCTTATCATCACGGGCTGCAAGCCCACCCCCTTGCTGCAAGAGGAGTTCGAGGTGATGCCCGCGTGCGGCGGCGACCCAAGCGGCGTCTGGTACTTCTCCGCGACGAGCGAAGCCGTGGCCACGGACGAAGTCGCGCCGGCATGTCCATTGGTCAGCGACGAGATCCGCATGCTCTACAGCGGCCGCCTAGACCTTGAAGAAGACGGATCCATCGCCTGCGGAGTGACCTTCCGGCGGCACCATATTCGAGTGCGCGACGCCAGCTGTGACCCGCTCTGCGCGAGCGACCCGAGCTGTGTCTCGCGCGATGAGGTCTGCCGCTGCCTGGACATCACGCGAGGCGAGTGGCTAACGGGCGAGCCCGGAGCGCCCGCTCGCTGGGCGACAAGCGACGACACGCTTGAGTTCTTCGACGCTGATGGCTCTCCCGTCTTCGCAACCGGCTACTGCGCCGAAGGCGACGAAATGGAATGGTCTTCCATCACGTCGCCTTCGCTAGGTCAGCGGCTCCAGCGAACGCCGTCCAGCAACTGATCACAAACGGTAGGGGAACGTGATCTCAAGCTGGTCTTGCTGAAACGGATCGAGTCGAACGCTCATAAGCGCACGCTCCATGCAGCGCTCCGCTTCGCCGCTCACTCCACTCAGCGACACCGAACGCACGCGGCCGCTCGCTCCATCGACGGTGGCACGCGCGCTGACAACACCATCCTCACCATCGCCGCACGCTTGAATCGCGCGGCTCATTCCGCGGAACGACGAAGAGACGTGCGCACGGGCCGGACGCTGCGGGAGCGTGCTCTCGGCGGGTCGTGTGGCGCCCTCGCGCGGAGTCACCTGTCCGCCGGTGGCGGCGTTCAATAGCGCGTCGATGCTGCGGTCTGTGACCGATGGCGCCGCAGGGGCTGGCGCCGGGATGCGACGAGGCGCTGTGCTGCGCGCTCGGGAGCTCGATGTCGCCACCGGTGAAACAGCCGCCGCCACAGGCGCGACGGGGGCGTCAATAGCGGGCTCTTCCACCGGCGCGACCTCGATCGGCCGTGGCGTGACAAACGCGAGCGCCGGGGGATCCACATCTGTCTCGACGGTCTTCGTCGCGACCATCACCGTCGAGTTCCGGTGCTGCGTCACCTGATGATGCAGCGCATAGGCGGCGGAGCTCAACCCAAGCAGCACCGACGCGGCTGCCGCGATGCCCACGGCTCCGAGCTCTTTGCGCCGAGGCTTGTCCACGCGAAGCGCTGGAACGTGCTCGCTCAGGAGACTCTCATCAAGCCCGTCGTTTTGCGTCACCGAAGCGAGCGACTCGCGAAACTTCGAGAGCTCGATAAGACCAGAGTCAGGTGTGTTGTTTTTTTTCGTCGTCATAGTTTCTTCTCCGTTCACTAGGATCGACGGACCGGCGCACGGTTCGGTTCATTGTTTTTCCCAAAGTGGCCAAAGCGCAGGTGTTTTCGCTGCCCCTTTTTCCAAATTCGGACTTTCTTCGTCACACATGAGAAGTCGTGGCTCTTCCTGTCGAACCCTTATGGAGATCGACGAATGAAGCTCGCCCCTTTCTTGCTAGCCATAGCCCTCAGCGTTGCTTGCGAGAGCAGCCATGACCCGGAACTGATGGACGCAGGACCTGACTCCCTCGCCCTCGACGCCGCGACCGTCGACGCCGGAGCAGGCACGTTTCCAGCTGCGCGCGCGCTCCAGACTCAAGGCAGCTGCGAACGAATCGCCGGCTACGAACTCGACTCTTCGGAAGAGCCCGCGTTGATCTGGTCGGAGGCCCACGCCTTCGTGCGGGCCTTCGGCGACCACTCCAGCCCGTGGGCCATCGACGCCCACCTTGTGGCGGCGATCTCGGATGATCTACGCGACGGAGTTGTCACCGCCGCGCCGGCGGCCTTTGGTACCTACGCCGAGCTCGTGCCAGCCACGTGCTACGCGGGCGTCTGGGGGCTCCCGGACGCTGTCTACGAGACGACGAGTGAGGACATTCAATGGATGCGCCCTGGCGTCCCCGTGCGTGTCACCGGCGAAAACGTCATCCTCGACCTTCGTGACGTGCCCGAGGGGCCGTCCTTGGATGCCTTCCTCGCGAGCTTTGCGGAGGAAGCGCTAGGGAGCATCGGTAGCGTCGCCGCCCGCTACCGCTCCTTCTCAGGTCTGCCCGACGAAGGGTTCCTCGAGCAGCTCTCGCCAGGGGCCGTCTCGACGTATCGAGGACGCGTCACGAACGGAATCTTGACGCCCATCGAAGGCTCAAATGACTCCGATGCCCGCATCGGCATTCTTCTCGGCGAGCGTGTCGCGCCTAGCGCCGCGCGCTTCGCCCTGGCGCTCCGCTTAGACGCTCGTGCCGCGATTCTTGGTGAGTCGTTGCCTGTGCACGTCGCCGAACGAATGGTCACTCCCGCCGCCGAAGGTGGACTCTTCACGCGCGTCTTCGAGCTCATCGGTGACGAGTCGCTTCCGGATGTCATCGACGCCGATATTGGCAGCGATGACCCGCGGATTATCGAGGAGGCTTTCCTGGCCCTCGATATCACGAGCCTCGATGCTATCCGCGGAGAGTCTTCGCGCGGTGAATTTCGCGACATCGTTCAGACCAACCGTGTCATCGAAACAGACCGCGGCGAAGCGAGTCGCCAAGCTGCGCTCATCACTTTGCATGGCGTCACGCAGCGCTTCTTTCCCTACTGGGACGTTATCGACAGTGACCCAGACCAACGACTCATGGAGGCCCTCGCCATCGAGGCACGTGAAGAAGTGGAGGAAGAGTATGGAGTCGAGCAGGAGGAGTATCTCCATCACATCCGCTCCCTTCGTTACCTCTCAAACGCCCTCATGGACAGCCATGTGAACCCCTTCTTCGCTGCCGGCGGAGCCCCCGCTCCGGACTTCGGCGACTTCGCCTCCTCCCGGCTCCCCATCGAACTAGACCACACCTCGGAAGGAATGCCCGTTGTGCGCTTCTCCGAGTCTCCGGACTTCCAAGTGGGAGACGTCATCGAGGCCATCGAGGGTCGCCCCGTCCTCGAGCTCATCAACTCGAGCCTGGAGTACTCCTCGTCGAGCGACTCCAGCCGCATGCGCAACGGCCTGAATACGATCATGTGGATCAACTCTCCTCTCACGTATCAGCTCCGGTCCGCCGAAGGTACCGTGCGCGAAGTTGAGGTCACGCCCGTGCCCGATACGCCTTTCATCACCCGACCGAGCCGCGCCCGCGGCCCTCTCGACGATATTGGACACCCGGAGCTCTTCTACGTGGACCTCGCCGCCGACGCGACGGCCGGCATCAACTCGACTGCGCTGCACCGAGAACTGCGCTCCTACGAAGGCCTCGTCCTCGACATGCGCGGCTATCCCGGTCCGGGCAGCTGGGCTTTTATCGCGGGTCTCATGGACGAAGGGGGCCCTGGACCGCGCTTGCAGGAGGTGCTCCAAGGTCCTGAAACGATCCGTGTCCGGGATATTCCCCAGCCAACGGCCGCCGGCACGGGTTTCGACGGCCCCGTCATGATCCTCTCGGCGCCAACGACACAGTCTCAGGCGGAGCACCTGATCCTCACCCTCACCGCAGCGGAACGCGTCGAGGTCGTAGGTCGCCCCTCCGCCGGCGCCAACGGGACCATCACATCCGTCGCGCTTCCCGGCGGATTCGGCATCACCTTCACGGGTCTGATCATCCTGCAAAACGACGAATCCGTGTTTCATGGAGTGGGTGTGCCTGTAGACCACCCGGTGGAGATTCGACCCGAGGACCTCGCGGCGGGAATCGACCCGGAACTCCAACATGCGGCGGAGCTGTTGGCGCTCTAACTAGGCACGACCTTGTCGAGGGTTCGCGCGCGGCTACACTTCCGCGAGCCCGATGCCCACCAATGAGACTCAAGAGCATCGTTCGCAAAACGCACAAGACGCAGAAGAGGCCATCCTGACGTTGCTTGAGAACAACGACGCCGCGGCGGCGATGTCCACGGCTCTGCGCGCGTACGGCGGCGAGATCCTGGGGTTCCTCTGCGCCACCATGCGAGACCCCAGCGACGCGGATGACGCCTATGCCGCAGGCTGCCATGATGCTTGGCGCGGCATCGAGACCTATCGCGCACAGTCCACTTTTCGGGCGTGGCTCTACGGCGTCTTTCGTCACGCAGCCGCACGCTTCTATCGCGACTCGTTTCGTAAACGACGGGTCCCCTTCAGCCGCACTCCGGCGTCCAGCCTCGTGGCAGGCGAACGCACAAAGACCCGCCCCTTTCTCAAGACAGACATTAAGAACGCGTTCCGTGAGCTGCGCCTGGAGCTGCCCCTGGTGGACCAAGAGCTCCTCGTGCTCCGTATCGACCGCGGACTGAGCTGGCCTGAAATCGCCGACATACTCGGCGACGAGGCGCCTTCGCCGGTCGCCCTCCGCAAGCGCTTCGAGCGCGTCAAAGAGAGAGTGCGAGTGCTCGCCCTCGAACGAGGCCTCCTGCAGTGAGCTTCACCCTCGACGAGCTTCTCGCTGAAGTCGCGTCTGCTCCCTCCGTCACTCCTGCGGACCAAGACCCTCGCCTCGGCACCATGGTCGGCCCGTACAAAGTGCAGGAGCGAATCGGACGCGGCGGGATGGGGACCGTCTACCTCGCACGAGACACGCGGCTGGAGCGTGACGTCGCGCTCAAGATGCTCCACGACGAGAGCCCCCTAGCCTGTCGCGAGCTGCTTCGTGAAGCCCGTCGAGCGGCGACGGTGTCGCACGCGTCCATCGCGCAGGTCTATGATGTCAACGAAGCGCCGCCACCCTACATCGCCATGGAGCTCGTCAAAGGCGACTCCCTCGAAGAACGCATCACAAAGAACCCTCCGGGGGCCGTGGAATCGCTGCGCATTCTCAGCGACACGACGGAAGCCATCGCGGCTCTTCATGCCAAAGGAATCGTGCACCGAGACCTAACACCCCGGAACATTGCGCTCACGGAAGATGGGCGGCTCAAGATCTTGGACTTTGGAATCGCGATGCCCCTTGGGCGAGGCACGCAGACCGAGGCAGAGTCCGAGTCGATTCTCCATGCAGGCACCGAGCGCTACGTCGCGCCGGAACGCGCGAATGGCGAAGCACCCAGTGCCAAAGAAGACGTCTTCTCCATCGGCGTCCTCGCCTTGGACCTCTTCGCAAAGACCGCACCGCCTAAGGCCGTCGCGGCGTTGCTGGAACGCTGCCGCTCCCCAAGCGTCGCCGAGCGACCTTCGGACCTCGCCTTGATCGCCAAGGAGCTCCGCTCAGCCCAAGCGCCCGCCCCGAGACGTGCGACACCGCCGCTCGTGTTCATCGCCATCGCCGTGGCCGCCCTCGTGGCCTTTGTTTGGATGCGCCCGCAGCCAGCAGTCGAGGACGTGCGTCCCCCGGAACCTCCGCCAGAAACCATCGCGACGGCCGACGCGGAGCTGGCGCGACTGACCTTCTACGCCGAAGACCAGTCTATCCTTGAGCTGTCCGGCAGCGGCACCACGTTCTTAGTGACCGACACGCGCGGCGTCTCACGCTTCGATGACAACAACGAGAGCGAGCGTTTCGCTTTGGCGCCAGGCTTCCGCCCCACTTCTGCACACGAAACCCGCAGCGGCGTATTGGTGCTCGGGACCTCCGGAGAAGAACGCAACGCCTACTACTATTCCGAGGGAGCGGCGACGCGGGTCCCCCTCGACACGAACATCGAAGGCCTCCGCGTCGCCCACGACGGTCAACGAGTCGCGCTACTTGAGCCGACTAGGATTCGCGTCGGCGTCCTCGACAGCGACCGCCAAACGCTCCTGCGCCCCGATAGCGTCGTGACCCTTCAAGTGGACGGAGCCTTCAGCGTAGATGCAGCTTCGTGGTCTCCGGACGACCAACGCCTCTTGATTCTAAACATGCAGGATGGGCGTGGCCGACTCGAAGAACTCGACGCCACCTCGGGCAAACGCCGGACCGTCTTCGAGTCGCCCGCCCTCCTCGGACGCTTAGCCACCTACGCGTTCACCTACGTCGATGACGACACCATCGCCTTCTCGATGCGAGAGCCGAACGACGCAAGTGTTGGGCTCTACACCTTGTCGCTGTCGCGGGCTGAAGAGCCTCACTTGGTTGCGCACATTCCGACTGCGATCCAGAGCCTGAGCTGGTGTTCGGAGCGCGCAGCGTTCCGCTTCATCGCGTATGAGGCGGACTACAAGATCTACCGTCAAGTCCTCGGTGAAGACGACGCCCTGCGAATGACCTTCAGCGATCATCAAGACTGGGTCACGGGCTTCTCTGCGGACGGAGAGGACATTCATTTCAGCCGGATGACACCCTCGGGTTCTCGCGCCTTCTCCGTGCCACGTTCCTCTCCGAGCTCCGAGGTTCCGCTTTCGCTGGAGGCGACTGAGGAGCTCCCCTATCCAACGCGCGTCCTCGAGCAAGGTCACGACGGGTGGCTCGCCTTCGTTCCCCGCGCAGACGCTCAGCACGAGCTCCTTCGCGTCACGCCGGAGGCGACGCACTCCCTCGCCGAGGTCGAAGCCACACCCGGCCGCTGGCGCGCGCCCCCTTTCGGCGTCGAACTTCGGCGGAGCGGTGAACGAACCTTCTACGGAAGGAGCCACGGCAACGTCCTCGAGATCTTGGAGCTTGAAGGGACGGCTCTTCGAGAGCGCTTTCAGGTTGAGAACGTCTTCATCAATTGGTTCGTCTTCGCTGTCTCCGGCGACGCCGAACGTTTCGTCTTCCGCGACCTGAACGGACTCTTCCTGGCCAATGAGGAGGGCGTCGTCCTTCAGCGTATCGAAGCCGGCGACTTCGACGGCTTGCAGAGCGCGGACTTTCTCCCCGACGGCTCGCTCATCGTCGCCGCCGGTTCTGCGCGGCAGTTCAGCCTGCTCCACGTGAACGTCAGCACAGGCGAAACAGTGCTCCTCGCGTCGTCCCATCACCGCTGGTTTGGCGGCGTGGCCGCCTCTCCCGTGCGCGATGAGTTTGCTTACACCTCGGTGGGCTGGGACACCGACGTGTATGAGGTCGCGCTCTCGCGCTGAAACAGCAACTGCCTAGAGCCCGTAGAAGCGGAAATCGCGAACGACGGCCATGTGCTGCATCATGATCGCGTCACTGTCATCCAGCCGCGCCGGCGCCAGCGCCTCGAGCGGAGTGAACACCCGCGTGTCGACGACGAGACCGGCAGGGAAGGAGTCACCACCGATCGCCACCGGCAGCTCACGCTGGTCCAGCGCGCGGCTCACGAGGATTCCATCTAGGACTCGGCTTCGCGGTGCGTTCGTGTTCGTGTTGCCATCTTGGTCGCGCGGCGGCGTGGGGGGAAGCTGCACGACGCCACGAAGACGTGTGAAGGCCCCGCCACCACCCGTGTTGAAGTCGCCACCGACGACGACGTGGTCACCGTCGGGGACGTTCATGTTGATGTGCGCGGCGAGGGCCTGCGACTCAGCTTCGCGGGCGGCTCCACTGCTGGTCAAAAGGTGAATGCTGATGGCCCAAAGGTCGGGGCGACCCGGCACGTCGATGCGCGCCCAAGCGAACTCACGCGTGTCCGTCTCCGGGTCATCCCAGACGCCCGCGTCCACGATGGGGAAACGCGACACGACTCCGTTCGGGATGAGGTCGCCGGTGCCTCGGTAGGCCTCACATTCTTCGCCGCAGACCTGCCGGGCGAACGTGTTGAACGCCGCGTCCGTGTTGTTTCCGAAGAGCATCTCTTGGACCAAGAACACGTCGCCATCGAGTCCATCCATGATGCGGATGCCATGGCCGGCGTCGTAGCTAGGAGCACCTGAGCCGCTCGTCAGGTTTGCCGCCACGATGCGAACCATGGACTCGGGGCAAAGAACGAGCCCCTGGCAGTCTTCATCATCGCAGTCGACGTCGCCGTCGCCATCGTTGTCGATGTCATCTTGGCAGGTCGTATCGTTGTCTTCCGGCGTAGTCGTCGCTGCGTCTGGAACGGACACATCGGCGCCGCTGTCCGGAACACTGCTGTCGGGAGTAGGACCCACGTCCCCTCCGGCGTCTAAAGAGCCGACATCGGCGGCGCCTACGTCACTGGCGGCGTCCGCGCCTCCATCAAAATCGGACGGAGGCGAGCTGTCGTCGCCACAAGCAACAAGGAAGACACACGCAAAAACAAGTCGAGACAAGAACATCCGCACATGGTGACGGGTTTCAGGGTAATTGCGCCAGCGCTTCTTTCCATGTCCTACGCGACGAGGCTACTGCTGAAGCGCGAAAACGAACGGATACTGGATGGTCACGCTGCCGCCTTGGGGCCCGGGGCTAAGACGAATGCCGCGCGCCACTCGGGAAAGGCAGCTGGCGAGACGCGTGCTGCCCGTGAGGTTCTCGATGGCATGGGCACCTGTCACGGAGCCGCTCTCCTGCACCGTGAACTCGATGACCACTTTTCCGGCCAGATCGGGGTGGGTATTGAGTTCCCGCTCGTAACAAGCTCGAATCGCCGACATGCGACGCCGCACCGTCGAGGCGACCCGGGTCATGTCGAGTTCTCCATCACCGCGATCGTCGATGGGCGGCAGAGTTCGCGCGAAGGCTCGCGGACGAGTCTCTTCAATGGGTCCCGTTGTCACCTCTTCAGCGTCACTCGGAGTAATCTCCCCAATGCCCACTCCCGTCCCTGAACCGTGGAGTCCGCCGCTGCGATCCCGAAGCGTATCCGCACGGCGGCTGGCAAACTCGACAGTGCTGACCGTCGCCAAGACCTCTCTCGCGTTTTGCGTCGGAGCGCCGTCGAGAAGTAGGTCGGTGACGGCGCTTGGGCCGTTCTCGCCGCCAAGTGAGCCAATCATGAGGTTGTGTGCACTCGCGAGGGCCATGTCACGGATGCGAGCATTGCGCGCGACGGTCTCTTGCTCTTGTGCAGCCGTCTGGCGGGGCGCCGAATCACGCCGCTCCCCACGTTGCGGCGTCACGGAATCCTGGGCGACGACATCCTCCGGCGTGACGTCTTCCGGTGCAGCCTCATCTAGTACGGGCTGCGGCATCTCCATCGGCGGCGGCGGCTCGTTGAACACCAAGCGTGCGGCGAGTTCCGGTACCAAGTAGGGCGCTTCCAGCTCCCAGTCTGCGTTCTCCAGGTAGATCACCAGCCCAAAGAAGCCCATGTAGCTGGCGAGCACAAAGCTCGTAAACACCCAGTCGATGGTCCGCCCAAAACCTCCACGAACGGCGACAGGAAGCTGGGCGCGCTCCCCCTGAGCGACCTCCGGAACAAATTGGAAGAGGATGACGGCGTCGCCGATCTCCAGTCGGCCGCGACTTCGATGGCCGAGCACCAGCTCACACTCTTCGCCCTCCAATACTCGAACATTGTCACCGTCGGACACGCGCCCCGTGAGCTCTCTCGGTACGCGCAGGGTGTATCCGCCGTCACGCGCCTGCACCAAGCGATAAGACGCGCCGAGGGCCGGGCTGTCGATGAGCAGCTCGTTCTTCTCCGAGGCACCGACACGCAGTGACTCGTTCGCCTTGAGGGTGCGTTCCTCAACGATACGCCCCTCTTGAACCAGTCCCACGCGGAGCACACGAGGTCGCTTGTCTTGTTGAACGGCGCTCATGGCGCGCGTCATTGAACCCGGGTTTTGGCCCCGCGAAGGCTTCGTGGTCTGCATACAATTCACCGTCCCGTGTGCCGCCCTCAACTCCGAGAACGCACCTCACGCCACGCGACAGGCGCGGCTTAAAGGCGGGACGCCATCGGGTCTCGAAAGTTCCCGACGTTCCAAAAAAAGTTTTCGGAAGCCTTAGAGCGCGGGGTCCGCTTCGCGACCGAACCAGATGTGGGCGAACGCGCCGGGTGTGATGGCGACACCCATCGCGCCCCAGGGTTGACTCCAAGCGCCACCATTGATGATCACATCGTGGTGACCTCCACTCGACTGCCACAAAGAAAGCGCGTGAGCGCCATCTCGTGCGCCGCCCGTCGAGATCTCGTAGCCGTTCCCTGGATAATCCGTGAGCTCTCGGGGTTTGTTCCACATACACGAGGCCTGAGAGTGGTCCGAGGTGTAGCAGCAGCCGCTCCACGACCCTTCGTCGGACCAGCTATGGAGGTTGCAGGCCCCCGAGTTCGCGCCGTGCGCGATGAGGTCTTCCACGTGCGTTCGGGCGACGAGGCTCAAGCTCGGCGAAAGCGGAAGCGCTGGTAAGCCTCGGGAGACGCGGTAGTCGTTGACCAAGGTAAAGAGCGCCATGTCGTCCGCGTCGACGCCGCTCGCAGCGTCGACGGGGGGTGGACCGGCATCCGTGGCCGGCGGGCCGCTGTCTATCGTCGCGCTCGTGTCGGCGCGGGCGTCCGGAAGCTCTCCCGAGCCGCCGCTGTCCGTCGGCGACCCGCCATCAAACCCGCCGAGCGCATCCCGCCCGGTGGAGCTGTCGACCAAAGTCACGCCACCGCCACCTTCGACCAGTTGCCCTGGCGCACAACCCGCGGCGCTCATCATCAGACCTACGCAGACGTAGAGGGTTGAGATGAAGCAGCGCACGCTGGAAGTGTAACACGGTCCCGAAGGAGAAAACGCAGGTAGCTCGCTCGTGCTAGAGGAAGAGCATCAAGTGAGCGACGCATAGGATACCGCAGACGACGGCGACGAAGCTGACCGCCGGTTTCACGCGACGGACGTTGTGCGGCTCACGGAGCGCGAGCGTTCGAATCGGCGTCGGCAACAAGATGCCGAGCGCCGTCAAGCACGCAAGGCCCGCCGGGACGAACGCGGACACCCCGAACGGAGCGTCGCCCTGAGAGCCCAACAGAAAGAAGCTCGCGTTCCACATGAGCACGCAGGCGATCAAGAACGGGATGCGAAACGGAAAAACGCGCACGGGCATGTCCGCGCTCGACGCCTTTGACTCAAAACCGGAAGCGTTGATCGCCGCGAAGACGCGGCTCGGCGTGATGTGCCAAAAGATCACGCGCTCCGCGACATCTTCGCGAACGTGCACGATGCGAACGCCGGATGCGAGGACAGGAAACCAGCTTACCTTCTCCACGCGCACGACATCCTCCGTTGCAAACGAGAATGTCCCGAGAGCCCCACTGAGCTTGAGGGTACGAGCGTCCACGCTCAGCCGCGCCAACGGCATCGAAGCCCTGATCAAGCCCACCCTGCAGCCACCAACAAACGTCGTCACGAGAACGCTCTCCTTCTAGGCCTCGTCGAGTCGAATCGAATCGCTCCGAGCCATCGAGGCAAGATGGACACCCTCCCGCGCGGCGCAAGATACGATCGTACAAGCGACATCCGATTTCGACGTCCGCTGCAAGTGCGGCGAGTCGGGCGGGAAATGTCCTGTGCTAAACTCACGCTCGTGCCGCGTCGAATCACCCTCCTTCTCTTTGCCCTGTGTGCCTGCGGAGATGACGTCCAGGCCCTCACCGACTCCGCCACCGACGCGGGCACCACGCCGGACGCTTCGAGCGACGTCGCAGCCTCTGACGCCGGTCCCCGTGGCGACGCTTCCGTTTTCGACGCGGGCGCCGACGCGGGCCGTGACGCAGGAAGCGACGGAGGCAGCGACGCAGGCCCGACCGGCGTCGTCGCCTATACATCCGACCGCTTGCACTCGCCGATCCCGGCGTCTCTCGTCGCGGAGCTTCAAGCGCGCGCAGCCCCGGACCGGGTCGCGAACGTCTTCGCCAAAGTCGGAGACTCCATCACCGTCAGCACAAACTACCTGCGTTGCTTCGGCGGCGAGCGCTTCGACCTCGACGGGCGCTCCTTGGAAGAGACCCGGGCCTTCTACGATGGCGGAGACGCCGCAGGCGATGACCCATTCCGGCGCGAGAGCGGCGCGGCGGCCGTCGGATGGCACGCGGGACGAGCCCTCGCTGGTTCTCCAAGCCCCCTCGACCAAGAGCTCGCTGCACTCCGCCCCGCCGTCGCGACGGTGATGTTTGGAACCAACGACATCGGCATCACTGGGCTCGAAGGGTTCGCCGAGAACCTCTACGACGTCGTCGACACAGTCTTGGCTTCCGGCGCCATACCCATCATGAGCACCATCCCTGCACGCCAAGACAGCGCGAGCGCCAACGCCGAAGTCCCGCGCTTCAACCTCGTCGCACGTGCCATCGCTCAGACCCGGCAGGTGCCACTGGTGGACCTCCATCGATCTCTCGCGCCCCTCGATGGCCGAGGTCTTGGCGGCGACAACCTTCACCCCTCAAGCTTTCGTGGCGGAGCGTGCATGCTGACCGAAGAAGGCCTCGCCTTTGGCTACAATATGCGCAACCTCGTCACCCTTGAGGCACTTGATCGCACCCGCCGCGCTCTCGCCGGTGAGGCACTCGATGAAGCGAGCCCACGTGTGATCGGGGCCGGCGCCCACGACGCGCCTTTCGAAATCGGCGCGCTACCGTTCGTGCACGGAGATGACACCATGCGTTCGAGGGAGCGGCGATTCGACGCCTACGACGGCTGCTCCGCCACGCAAAACGAGAGTGGTCCAGAGCTCATCTATCGCGTCGCACTCACGGGCCCAACGACTCTTCGCGCGCGCGTCTTCGACCGCGGCAGCGTGGACGTGGACGTCCATATTCTCACTCGCCTCGAAACCGCCGCCTGTGTGGCGCGCGATCACAACGAGGCGAGCGCGCGCGTAGAGGGCAGCGAAGCGTTTATCGTGGTGGACTCCTGGGTGGGCGACGCCGAACGTGGCGGAGAGTTCCTCCTCGTCGTGGACGCCATCTAGTGTCCTGAGTCCTCAGGACACTTAGTACCCGAGCGAGGTACTAG
Organism: Polyangiales bacterium; assembly: GCA_045106895.1. Classification (GTDB taxonomy): domain Bacteria; phylum Myxococcota_A; class Polyangia; order Polyangiales; family Houyiibacteriaceae; genus JBCCRV01. Next base: position 28,055 of record JBGCFM010000139.1, read on the forward strand.
TGCTCGGCGCGCAGGCGCACGGCGGTGTGGGTGTCCGGGAAGCGCTCCAAGTACGCATCCACGGCCTCCACGAGGGCGGCGCTCTGATGCGTCTGCCGAAGCAGCCGAATCTGAAGAGAGCGAGCGCGCTCCTCGACAATGGACCCGGTGTTCGCCGAGCGAGCTGCAGCGAGGACTTCCAACGCAACCTGGGGGCGGCTCAAGCGCTCCGCATAGATCTGCGCCGCCGCGTAGCCCAGCTGGGCACGACGTGAAGTGCGCGCGAGAGCAGAAGCCGCGCGGTAAGCGGGAGCGGCGGCCGGCCAGTCTTGAAGGCCGCGATACGCATCGGCGACGATGGTGGCCCATTCCGCCGAGCGAGGGTCGTCGTTCAGCTCCGCTTGAGCAGCCACGAGCACCTCGCGGTATTCGCGGCGTAGAAGAAGCGATCGGACCTCCTCGGCTTCAGGAGGCTCTGAGGTGCCTTCCGCGGGCGACGCCTGCTCCTCGCCGGGTTCCGGCTCGCCAGGCCCTGATGAGCCCTCTCGTACGACGGGCGGTGGCGCGAGCTGTGCCCCAGTCTCGCGCATGAGCGCGTTCCAGCGCGCTTCGCTCGTTTCGCGCCAAGCGTCGTCGACGAGCGAGTGACTCGACGCCCAGAACTCACCGGCACCAAGGACCCGCTCACCATCAGAGTTCGTCACCATGACGCGCCCCTCGTAGACGAGAACAGCGACGCCCTCATCGGTCCGCCGGACAGAAAACACCGTTCCAAGGACCCGCACTTCGGTAGCTCCGGCACTTACGACGAAGGAGCCTCCTGCAACAGGTTCGATGTCGAAGAGGACGTCACCTTCGCTCAGCGCGACGACGCGGTCGGGGTCTGCCGAGACCACATCGTAGTGTGTTCCGCTCGTGGAGAGCAGCCGGTCCCCCGTAGGCAGGCGCACATCCGCGGACGCTTCGGCGCTCGCGGCGTTCTCAGCGTCGGCAAGAGCGAGCGCTTCCTCCGGGGAAAGCCCCTCACCTTCTTGAATCGGCTCCGAAGCTTCGAGCTTCTGCACAAAAGCCGGGGCGGCGGGCTGACTCCACGTGGCCACGGCAAAGCCGCCGAGGACACACAGCAGCGCCACGGCGGCGACGGCCAACGCACCAAAGGCACGAGGCTGCTTTTTCACCTGAGCGGCGGCGATGGCGCGACGAGCCATCGCCCGAGCGTCGCTCTCTTCAAGGTCGGCCACCGTCTCGCGCTCCGCTTGGCGCAGCGTGGCCTCAAGGATCTCTTGCGGCGTCATTGGCATCGCTCCAGCAGTTCACGAAGGTAGACATCGCGGCTCAGAATCGTGGCGAGGTCAGCGCGCGCGTGGCGCAGCCGGGAGCGCATGGCGTCCGGCCGAACACCCTCGCGCGCTGCGGCTTCAGGTGCACTTAGACCTTCGATACAGCACAGGACAAATGCGCGGCGACGTTTGATCGCGAGTTTGTCGAGACCACGGTAGAGACCCCTCAGGGCCTCACGGCTCATCGCCCGCGATTCAGGGTCGATCTGATCGGCCGGTGGCGGAGCGATCTCAATGCGCTCACGGCGACGCTTTCGTGCCTTGTGATAGCGCAGCGCAACACGCATGGCGATTCGGTACACGTAGGTATCGAGCTGAGAGTCACCACGAAACTTGGGGAGCGCTTTCGCGATCTCTGTCAGCGAATCCTGGAGCGCGTCATCGACGTCGTTCTGACCCAGGTCGCGGCACAACCACGCCTTCACGCGCGGCGCGAGCTCCGTTAGCGTGTCCTCAAGCGTACGCTCCGTATCCGGAACCACACGAAGCACATGGGAGCCGCTGCCGGGAGGGCTCAATTGAACTCCCACTCGAGCGAGAGCTGGTAGCCCAACTGAAAGGAATCGAGGTAAGGAGCCTTGGTAAACGTCGGCCCCAAGTTGAAGAAGATACCGCCGTGGCCATTGACCTCGATACCGAGTTCGATGGGCACGCCAAAACGATAGCCCACCCAGCCGAAGCGGTTGCCCGTGGCCGTGTCCCGCTCGCTCACAATGAGCGCTGTAGCCTCCAACCCACCGCCGATTCGAAGTCGTGACGAAGATACGAGCATCATCTGAAGACCGAGAGCACCTTCGGGCTCGCCGCCGGTCCACGCGAAGTCACCGGTGATGCTCATGCGGACGTTTCGATGCAGCCATCTCCCTCCGGCGACGCGCAGACCGCCCGTGGGATAGATGCTGAACGACGCCCCCCAACGCTCGGTGCGTTGGCGCGGCGCGAAGCCCTGCGTCCAGCCGAAACGAAACAACCAGCCCTTTCGCTCCATCGGCGAGCGCATCCAAGAGCGTCTGCGGCGCGGACGTGCTTGAACCATCGGGCGACCATAGACGCGTACGTCGAGGAGGTGTTCTCTGCTCCCAGTCGATTCACTATGCGTGGGGCGCCCCGCCTCTTGATTCGCCGCCACCTGTTCCCGGATAAGGCCTTCGACGACCAACGCAAAAGCACGCGACCACTCTTCGTCATCCTCCGCTGCGGGCAGTGAGCTCGAGCGTGGGGCGTCGCCGCTTCCGTCGAGGAGCGCTACACGAGCGACGTCGTCGCTCACCTCGATCCAAACCACGACGTCGCCGGGCATGAGCTGCGCTCTTGCGCGCCAAACCCTCAAGTAGGTCGGCTCAACAGCGACTTGGCGAACCTGCCAGTCGGGAAGCTGCAGGGTCAGTCGATTCAAGAGTGCTTCGCGCCCTTCCGCGACGAAGATGAGACGTCGGCGGCGCTCCGAAGAAGAAGTGTAGACAGGACGCTCAGTCACGCCGCCCGCGCTCGAAAGATGCTCGGCGCCTTCGACTTCGTGCGGCGCTTGGTACGGCTCGGCGGGCTCTTCCGCGTCCGGCTGGACAAGCGCCCCAGCCTCTTCGGCAACCTCTTCGGCGACAGGGACGCTCCCTTCGTCGACCTGTCCCAGAGCTGGAGCGGCGCTCCAGGCCAGCAGCAAGCAGACCATCGAAACGTGGAACGAGAAACCCATGTTCAAACCACTCTTCACAGATTCACGCATGAATGCCCAGACTTGGTGCACTAGCAGTCGTATCCAACCGCGAGGTCGAGCTCAACCACGACCTCGACGGCGCGGTTCTCGATGAACGTGACGAAGGTCAGGGTGGCGCGGCGGTCAAAGCGGGTGGTGCCGACGGTGCTAAAGAATGGCTCGACGTCGGAGGTGATGGCAACCCGTTGAACCTCGGCGTTCCCGTCTCTTTCAATCGAGAGGTTCTCCGTTCCGCCATTCTGAACCGTCCAGGCGAGGTCCTCGAAGCGGATCGCGCCGTTCCAGCCTTCCCCGCCGAATAGGAGTTCATTGGCCCCGGTCTCAAAGTCCGGCAAAAACGTGGCGTCTCGAAGAGGCTGCATTCCTTGATCCGTCTCGCTTTGCACCCGGTTGATGCGAACCAGCTGGTTCCCAGCGCCAACCACGTCCGTTTCAGCACCGAACACACACCCGCTCATCAAGAGCGCCATCACCAAAGGTTTCGTCATCTTCGCGATCTCCATGCCCCTTCGGGGACGCGAAGCGCTCAAGTGTGACAATCTTTTTTCGATTTCTGTCAAAAGGCGCTTCATCGCCTCGTTTGAAGGCCTACAGGAGACAGCGTGGAATGGCTTCTTCGGACTCGTTGTTGTCCAAGTCGCACTCGCGGAAGAGCAACGCGTCTGGGTCCGTCTGAATGCGGGCGACGAAGCTGACGCCAGCGGGCACGTCACCGGCGACCTCAAGACGCACTTCATTGCCACGACCCGGGAGCGTCGGAACGAGCGTTGTGCCCGTGCCGATGAGCGTATCGACGCCGCCTTCTCGGCGGAAGAAGCCAACCTCGACCCCCGCAGGCAGCGGCGCTGGGCCTTGGTTTCGCAACGTCGCCACAAGGCCGATGGGAGCGGTGCACTCCGCGCGAAGGCTGACCTGCGCGTCGGGCGCATCAAAGAGACCCTCGTTCTGAACGTTCTGGCGGAAGTTGTTGAGCCACGGGAGCGTCCAGTTTCGCTCCTGCCGGAGGGGGATCGCGCCGTACCCGAGTGCTTCGCCGCAGGCGGCGTCGCGGCCGTCGCAGGTATTCGTCACGTGGTAGGCATGCTGCGTCCAGAGCGAACGTGTGTTTACCCAGGAGTTGGCCCGGTCACGAAAGACCGTGATGCCCTTCCAAGAGTCGGCGTACTCCGGAGCCTCCCAGATGGGATAGCCGTCCATGCCGGTCGTGTGTTCCGCGCAGGTCCACGTGTTGGGGTTTGCGCCCGTCGAGATCATAACCATCTCCGCGTGGCCATCTCCGTCTACGTCCGCCACCAAGGACGCCTCGGTCCCGGTGAACGACGCCGTCGGCACAGAGAAACGGACGTCGCCGGTCGGTCCATCGTAGACCCACATAAAGCACTCGTCGTTGTAGATGACCTCCGCGATGCCATCTCCTTCGAAGTCGAAGACCGTGGAGCCCGTCACCGACGAGCTGTTGTCGTGGTTGAGGGTGGCCCACGCGGTGGTGAGCTCGCCGGCGGCGAAATCAACCTCGACCATCGAATAGCGGTTCTGTTGCGCGACGCCGATCTCCGGCGCGCCGTCCCCGTCGAAATCCGCCACCGTCGGCGGGCCTCCGAAGCCGTTGCCCGTGAGCGTGTAGGGGCCGACGAGCGTCGCGCCGGTGCTGCCAGCCAAGATCGTAATGGTGCCGCTAGCCACATGGACGATGTCCGGCTCTCCATCGGCGTTGAAGTCCGCGACGGCGCTGAAACCGTCCGCGATGTCCAAGCGCTGCCAGAGGATCGTGCCGTCGGCATTGATGGCTGTGCGCCCGGCGAGGAGCTCCAGGTCGTCGTCGTCGTCGAGGTTGACAAAGAAGCTCGTCGCCGTGCTGACGGTGCCCTGGTCCCAGCCACCTCGCGCGCTCGCGACGTTGAATACCTCGGTAAAGGTGCCCTCGGCCCAAGTGTAGACGGCGCCGCGCCAAGCTACCTCGGGGTCTCCGTCACCGTTCATATCAGCCATCGCGAGACCACCGCCCCAGCCAAGACCGACCTCCGTAGCGACTGGAAGAACGTCTGCGCCGACGCCGAGGACCTCGCCATTCCCGTCGATGGCAGCGAGGTGGCGCTCCGCGGTGATGACCACGATGTCCATGGTCCCGTTGTCGTCCACATCCCCGAGAGCCGCGCTCACTGCGGTGAAACCTAAGCTGCCTTCAAGGTTCGGAAGCGACCAAAGCTCACGCCCCGTCGCACCGTCGAGGGCGCGCAGGATTCCGCGCCGACAAGCGTCGCCCGCGGCGGCCTGGTGGCACGCGGCGCCGTTGGTGTTGTTGGACACGAAAATGATGGCGCTCGGGTCGAGGGAGTCGACGCGACCATCACAATTGGTGTCGTAGATTCGGCCTACGACAGGCGTCGACCAAACATCAACGCGATCGCTAAACTCTGTGGCCGTGGTCGGGTCCCAGCGCCATTGAGCGACGGCGTCGAGCTCGCCGACTTCGGGCATGAACTGACAGTCGTTGCGCACACAGCCAACGCCTGCGCCCGGCTCATCGCAGCTTGGCGGAGACATGAGACAACGACCACTCGGCACGGAAGTACACGCCATCATCGGATCCGGCGGCGGCATCGTGCCCAAGCCGAGCTCGCAGTATTCACCGTCGTCGCAATCCGCAGCGCTCGCGCACTCGGCGCCGGGGTTCACGCATGTGTTCGCGAAGCACGCTTGGTCTGCGCCGCAGCATTCTGTGCCACAGACATCGTCGATGGACTCACAGCATGCGCCTTCGAGACAGACGCCCTCACCGCACATCTCGTCGCTGCTGCACTCCGGCCCCGCGTCAAATACGTCGGGGGCGGCTCCATCGACCTGCGGTCCGGCGTCGGGTTGGCCGCCGTCCGCGCTGACGATGCAGGCGCCGTCGAGGCAGATACTCCCAAGCTCGCAGTCCGAATCGAACGAACACGTCGCCTCCATCGGGTCGTCACCGCAATCGCAGGCCGCAAGGGAGAGTAGAAGGAGAAGAGAAGGAGAGAGAAGGCGCTGCACGCCTCATGGTAGCGATGGAGAGCAACAATGCGCAACGGCCTAGCAGCAAGTGCTGCTAGGCCGTCGTTGGTGCCGCGTATTAGACGTTTTACTCTTCGCCGCCGCTGGTCTCTTCTTGAGGCGCGGCCATGTCCTGGAGGCCCCAACGGAAGTTCACGCGGTTGATCTGGAAGACGACGCGCGGGCTCTGTGTGGTGACGCGTCCCTGGTTCGGGAAGCAGACCGTGCCGCCACCGGTGGCATCATAGTAGGTCGCGGGCACGTAGTACGTCCGGTAGATCGGTCGCTCTTCCCAACGCTCGCACTGCCGCGTGCGTGAGTTCCGGCGAACACACTCGTTGGAGGAGCCCTCTTGGCGACGAACGGCTTCGGTGCCTTGTCGGCTGGTGACCTGCGGCTGGTATTCCTCGGTGACCGTCGCGTCCTCGTACCAGTTTCCATCCGAGCGCATCATGAGGCCCTGTCCGGAAAGCATGGCGTTTGGTGGCTGGTGAATCTGCGAAACCTGGAAGGTGGTCTCGAAGCAGACGGCTTCAGGGTCAAGGCGCTGGAGCGTGGACTGCCAACCGTTTCGCTGAGAGATGGTGTTTGGCTGATCGACGACGCCCACCTGAAGCGGGTTACGGATGATCACGTCCATCTTCATTCCGCAGCCCACGAGGGAAACGGACGACAAGGCCATAAGTAAAGCGACTCGATGCATAGAAAACTCCCCAAAAATACGGTGACGCCTACTACGACGTAACTCCGGCGAACTTCCTTCACTTAGCAGACATAGTCGCGCGCGCTTCCCCCTCAGATAGAGGAGAAGAGCGCGGCACCCCGCGTTTGTGCCGGGGCGAGCTCAAACGCGCGCCCCAATTCAGAAAACTAGCAGGAAAAAGAGACTTCTTCGGCGGCGCTTCGCAGGAGCCGAAGTGATTCGCGGACCTGGTCGTGCCTGTTCTTGGGGATCCGATCAAAAAGCGCCTCGACGCTCGCTTTGGCGAGGGACTCCAGCGCCTCGGCCTTCTTGCGGCCCGCGGCGTTCAGCGAAAGAACGAAGCGGCGGCCGTCGTCTTTGTCGGCCTTCTTCTTGATCCACCCTCGCTTGTCGAGTCCTTCGACGAGTCGCGTGACGGCTCCCTTCGTGACGCCGGTTTGTTCCGCTAGCGTCGAGCTGTCCATCGGCGTCGCGTGTAAGAGCTGCATGGCGACGCACTGGGCGACGCTGACATCGCCGCAGCATACGGAGTCGCGTTCAACCATTCCGAAGAGACGACAGAAGGCGAGTAGATCTTTGGCGGGTTCGTTCAAGGCTTCTCTACGTGCTGACAATCTCGGTGCTGGCAACCCATGCGAGCACAGCGTGGCCGCTTCCGAGGTTGCGAGCAACCGCCGCGTGAGCGCGGCTCAGATGCGCGGCGCTCGGCTGGACAGTACACAAGGATCGCCCAGGCTCTCCTCATGGCTTCGTCGCCCGAGCGCTCTCGCGTGGAACGTTGCGCCCTCTGTGGAGCGCCGCTCTCCGATGTCATGGCCTACGTCGTGACCTGTCACTACTGCCACGAAGAGAACCGCCTCGTCGCCAAGGAAACGGAAGACGCGCAACGACAGGCAGAGGCCGTGACAAAAGCGGCCGGCGAGGCCCAAGCGATGGCGCGACGACTGAGCCAGCGGCGTGAGGAGCTCGAGGCCGAGTTCGGCGAGGCGATGACGGACTTCACGAGTGACTCTTCGCCGTCAAAGGGCGCCGCCGCGCTCCACGCCTACGAGGCGCTGCTCCGAATCATTCAAGCGCCCTCGGTGCACATCGCCCAAGTCATGGGCCCAAGCGGCGAGTCGGTATTGCGGCAGATCGATGACGGCATCGAAGACGCCCTATCGAACTTCGCCGCCGACAACGGGATCACCCGTGCCTAAGAGCGAAACTCTACGAAGCACCCTCAAGCAGGTGCGCGCATGCGAAGTATGCGCCGAGGCCCTTCCCCTCGGTCCACGCCCCGTCGTTCAAGTCGGCGCGCGGGCGAAGGTGATCATCATCGGACAGGCGCCCGGAACGAAGGTGCATGAGAGCGGTGTGCCCTGGGACGACGCCTCCGGAGACCACCTGCGGGAGTGGCTCGGAGTCACCAAGGACGACTTCTACGACAAGAAGCGCTTCTCCATTCTGCCGATGGGCTTCTGTTATCCCGGCGTCAAAGGCGGCGGAGATGCGCCGCCCAGGCCCGAGTGCGCTCCTCTTTGGCACGAGCGCTTGCTCGAGTTTGCGCCGAAGGACTCGCTGCTGCTCTTGGTCGGCATGTACGCGCAGAAACACTACCTAGGCAAAGCCCGAAAGAAGACACTCACGGGCACCGTTCGTGCCGCCGGCGAGTACCTCCCGCGCTCCTTTCCACTTCCGCACCCCAGCTGGCGCTCGAAGCATTGGATGAAAAAGAACCCCTGGTTTGCGTCGTCGATTCTGCCAAGCCTCCAGAAAGAAATCGCCCTGCGGAGCACGTGATGATCCAGCGTTCGTTTATCAACATTTTCAGCGACCGTCTCATCGAGACGCGCGACTTCTACATGGGTCTCTTTGGGTATGAGCCCGCCTTCGAGAGCGACTGGTTCATTCACCTTCAGGCCCCCGAGAACAAAGCCATCGAGCTGGGCATTATTCGCCGGGACCACGACATCGTTCACCCAGAGTATCGAGACCGCGCAGGCGGCATGCTCACCATCGTCGTCCCCGATGTGGATGCGCTTGTGAGCACGGCCAAGGAGCGCGGCGTTCGCGTCGTCGAAGAGCCGCGCGATCTTTTCTACGGACAGCGACGCGCGCTCCTCCTCGGTCCGAGCGATACGCTCCTCGACGTCTCCAGCGAGTGCGCGCCAGACCCCGAATGGCTGGCGACGCTGTGAACACCACGACCGACGCCGACGCGATGCATGAGGACGACGCCGACTCCATGGCGGACGAGGCTTTGGAGGACGAACCTTCTCTCGACGCCTGCCTCGCCTACGCGGTTCTGAACAACCCCGACGACTGGCTCAGCACGCCTTCGCCCACGGCGCTGGAGATCTTCCTTACAGGCGCAAAGCACAGGGCTGACGCGACCGACCCATCGCTGCCGATGTGGCGAATCTTTGGACCTCTCAATGAGCCCGAGTTTGCCAAGCCGCTTCTGAAACGAACCGGCCACCCTTCCCTTTCATTCGGATGGGACACGGCACTCGAGCTGCTCCACTTCTCCATGAGCGACGCCATGGCGGAGCTGCTGCACTTGGTCCGGCGGCGCTTTTCCGACGATTCACTGACGCTTCCAGGGCCGAACCCCTACGACTGGAACAAGACCGACTTCTGGCGTCACTTCGCACGACGTCCCGGCATGTTCGTGGGCGGCGGTTCCGGAAAGCGCCTGGGTTGGTTTCTGGCCGGCTTCCAGAAAGGCGGCGACTGGCTCGGGCTCCCGCCGGACCCCGAAGCAGACGCGATCATCGAGGCCATTCACCGACAGTCGAAGCAAAGCTACGGCTCCGAGTTTGCCGCTTTTCGCGTCTATGATTCTCCCGGCGGCGCCACGACGCTGCTCGGTTGGGCAGACATCGAGCCCAGCGAAGACGTCTGCGCGTAGCTAGAGCGGGATCCAGTGAGGATGGTACACTTTGACGCCCCACGCATAGTGTACCCTCACGCATGTATTTTCTTCTGGCGGCGCTGCGGCCCGTTCCGCTCCTAGTCGCTGTCCTCTGCACCAGCTGCACGTCCACACCTTTACCTGAGGGCGACGGCCTCTACTACGCGACGGTATCTGGGTTCACTGGTCCCTTCATTCAGGTCGGGCTAGCGAGCGATTGCGAGATGGTTGCCACGCTCGGATTCGACGAGGCGGTGCCATCACCCGTAGGTCATTCAGTCGGCAGGCCTGACCCCTTGCCCCTCGGAATGCTGGCGCCGGGGAGCTATGGTCTTGCGGTACGCGCCATCGCTGGCGATTGCCGTGAGTTGTCCTTTGGATGTCGGCCGATTCGGGTCGAAGAAACAGAGGCCGGTGAGGTAATTTTTGAGATCAGCACCCAGGACTATCCAGGGAGTGGAGAGTCGCTCTGCCCGCCCCTGGAACCCTGCGCCATATTCGACCGGTGTGATCCGCCTGCGGACGCCGGTACGGACGCGGCAAGTAGCCCAGACAGCCGCCCTTAGCGTCGAGCTCGCCCATTGATTTTCCGCTAGCGAGACTCAACATGGTGGGCATGAAACGACCAAACGCGGGCCCACTCATGCAGCCAAAGCGGCGCCCTTGGCGTGAGCTCGGCGTTCTCCGAGATGTCGCAGACCTACGGCGCCTCGACTCACGCACCTTGGCGCGCGGCTCGCGAAACGTGTTTGTGCTCCCAGGGTTTCAGACCGGCGACTCGTCCACCTGGGTGCTGAGGCGCGCGCTGTCCAAGGCAGGTCACTCGGTTCGCGGCTGGGGCTTAGGCATGAACCGCGGCAATGTCCGCAAGCTCGTCCCGCAGCTCATCGACACCCTCTCGCAGGAGCGAGAGCCCGTTCATCTCGTGGGCTGGAGCCTTGGCGGGTTCATCGCCCGGGAGATCGCGCGAGAGATCCCAGAGCGCGTCGGCCAAGTCATCACCATGGCGAGCCCCGTCGTCGGCGGGCCCAAGTACACCGCCGCAGCAGGCCACTACATCAAAAAGGGCATCAGCCTCGACGACATCGAACGCACCGTCGCAGAGCGAGACCACACGCACCCCCTGACGGTGCCGGTGACCGCTCTCTACAGCCTGCGCGACTCCGTCGTCTGCCCCGCGGCCTGCATCGATGGTTTCAACGAGCACGTGGAACACATCGAGGTCGACTGCGGGCACATCGCCTTTGGCTTCAACCGACACGTCATCCGCCTCGTCGCCGAGCGCTTGGCTGGCGACGAGAGCTGAACCCGCGACTGAATCTCTATTGAATCAACGGGCAGCTAGCGACGACGGGTCCGGCGTCGTTGTTCGTGATGTCGCACTCGTTGAGGCCGATGAGCGGTGAGTCCGAAGGGTCGTTGAGGACAGCGGCGAAGCTGAACATCTCATCGTCGCGGCCCGCAGGGATCGCGAAGGGCACCTCGAGAAGCTCGCTCTCGCCGGCGAGGAGAGGACGCGTCGTGACCGCGCGAGCGATGCTCGTCTGCATGTCGCCAACCACTTCGTAGAAGGTCACAGGAACGCCCGCCGGTGCACCCGCACGACCGCGGTTGATGACACGAACGCGAAGCGTGAAGGACTCCGGGCACGTTCGAGTGGACGCCTGAAGGTCGACGAGCTGCAGGTCCGGCGCGTCGAAGAGGCCATCCGGCTGCACGTTCTGGCGGAAGTTGTTGAGACCTTCGCGGGAGTGATTCGCCACCTCGCGTGTGGGCACGGTGCCGTCTTCGTTGATGTTCGTCACGTGATAAGTGTGCTGGTTCCAGATGCGCCGGGTGCGAACCCACTGGTTGTCCGGATGGCCAAACACGTGGATGCCGGTGCTGGCCGTGGTGCCATCCACGCACACGCCGCCAAACGCGTAGTTGTTCTCCATGAGAACGATCTCCGCGTGGTCGTCGTTGTCCACGTCCACGACGATGGGGAACTCCTTGAGCGTGCCGCTCAGGTTGCACTGGTTGTAGAAGACGCTTCCGTCGGTTCCGCGGAAGACGCGAAGGAAACGCTCGTCGTTGTAGAGGACCTCCGCGATGCCGTCGCCTTCGAAGTCGAAGATGCTCGAACCCGTGCTGCGGCTGGAGCGGTCCTGGGTTTCAAACCACCACTTACGCGTGCCGTCGTGTTCGAGGACGACGTAGGCGTAGCCACCCGCGAAGGCGACCTCCGGGTTAGGATCCTCGTCGAAGTTCGCGATGGTCGGTGGTCCGCCGCCGCCGGGGCTCGCCGCCCACTGGTCCATGAGCTCCGGCGGGTTGATGTCCACCGGGCCCCAGATGGTGTCGCCGGTGGCGCCTTCAAGGGCCCAAGCCACGTGTCCGCCCACGGTGACAACGTCCGGCGAACCGTCGAGGTTGAGGTCCGCGATGGCCAGCTGGGAGGCGCCCACGGAAGGACGGCCGTCGCTGCCGTCGCGCACCCAGACCGCGCTTCCATCGTAGTTGTATGCGCCGCTGCCGCCGACGAGCTCGAGGTCCTCGTCGTCGTCGATGTTGTAGAGCGCCGTGTACGCACCGCTCGCGCCCACGCTCGGGCGCAGACGCTGGACGACGGTGCCGTCTGCATGAGCGATGATGTAGCGGACGACGATCTCGGGTGTTCCGTCGCCGTCCATATCGCCAACGGCGGGCGCATCGAAGCCGCAGGGCACGACGTTCGGTGCCGTGTCGAAGCGACGCAGGAGCGCGCCACCGGCGGACAAAATCATCAGGTGTCCTGGAGCCGTGGCTGCGCGGTCGGCGCGTGAGCACACCATGATTTCAGGCCCGAGAGATTCCGGGTCGACGTCGGCGATGGTGATCTCTCCGCCCGGCGTCACCGAAACGGGGTTCGGGATCGTGGTCTCCGTCGGGAAAATTTGCGCGCCGTCGGCGCCGGAGATGATGCGCAGGACGCCGCCGATCTGGTCGCCGAACTGACCCCAGTAGCTCGACCCGGTGAACGTGCTGAAGACGACGTCGGGAATGTCGTTCTCATCGATGAGGCCGTCGTCGTTGTCGTCCGTCATGTTGGCGACCATCGGCGCCATCATCACCTGGTCATGCGTGGGGTAGGCGTCTTCATCACCGGTCCACGACCACTTCTCCACGAGGGAGAAGTCTTCAAGCTCCGGTCGGTATTCGCAGATCTCGCCCTCAGGTGCCCGCGGTAGACAGCGGCCAATGGTCGCCTCGCAGTAGCTCTCGGCGTCGCAGTCCGTGCTGCGCGTGCAAACGTCGCCGGGCGCCGTGCACTCATTGAGGTAACAAACGTCGCCGGCGTCGCAGCAGGTGGTCTCCGCCCCTTCGCCGCAAGGAGCTTCGTCGGCTTCGCAGGCGAGGACGCAGCTATCGGCGACGCACGCCTGAGAGTCTCCGCAGCAGACGCCGCCGCAGAGCTCGCTCGCCTCACAGCAGAGGCTGCCGCCGCAAACAGTCCCAGCAGCGCAGCAATCATCGCCACACACCTGAACCGGAGGGCAACTCATGACATCCACGCCGGGGCCAGCATCGTCTGGCAGCGACGCGTCGACCTGGACCGGCTCCTCACACATATCGTCGGTGCACGCCAAGCCGAAACGGCAGTCGTCATCCGTGACGCACGGTGCGCCGACCCCGTCGTCGATGGTGGTGCCGCAGTCGCAAGCGCAGACGAAGATCGCGAAGAGGAGATAAGCCCGGTTCATCCCCACACCGTATAGGGGATGCGGCCGGGTGCCCACCCCACGCTCGCCCGATTGTCGGCGGCGAAGCTCCGTCGTATGGGTACTTCGTGCGGGTCCTCCCCCAGAATGCTTGGTGGTGCCTGGCGTTGACTCTGGTGAGCTGCGGCTCGACGGCTCCGGTGAGCCAGGGCCGGTTGGCTCCCCTGGTTACGATCCCGAACGTCGATTCGGCACCGACCAGTGTTGTCGTTTCGCGCGAGGAGTGGCGCTATTCGGAGGTTGGTTTTGTCGTCGGCGACCCCGCCTGGACCGGCCCCGGCGAGCGTGTATTGAGGGGCGTTGTCGAGCGACCTCGATTTGCGGATGGTCGCGCATGGGTCCTGACGCGTGAAG
>JBGCFM010000014.1:0-53655 GCA_045106895.1 Polyangiales bacterium
AGGCTCTGGGAGCCGCAAAATTCTATATCGATCGTCTTCGCGAGCGCGCACCCGAGATCATCGAGTATAAGACCAGCGACGACGCTTCTTAGAGCGTCTCCATTTCATCGCCAGCCTCGGTTTCCCAACCAGGTTTTCTAACGAGAGAGTTCCCGTGAGCAAAGACACGAACGTCGCCATTGTCGGTGCCGGCTACATCGCCGACTACCATATGTCCGCCCTCCGCGCGCTGCCCGACGTCAACGTCGCCGCCGTCTGCGACCTCAAGGAAAGCGCAGCTCAACGCTTCGCGAACGCCTACGGCATCAAGGGTGTCTACAGCGACCTTTCGGGAATGCTGGCTCAAGAGAACCTCGACGCGGTTCACGTACTCACGCCACCACACACACACGTTCAGCCCGGCATCACGATCCTCGAAGCGGGCGTCGACGCGCTCCTCGAGAAGCCACTCGCGACGAGTACCGACGACTGCGCAAAGCTGCGGGCGGCTCAGAGCGCGACGGGCCGTACCCTCGCAACGAGCCACAACTTCTTGTTCACCGCGGGCTACGAAGAGCTCGCCCAAGACCTGAAGAGCGGCGCCCTGGGCCAGCTCGACCAAATCGACATCGTCTGGAACAAGGAGCTCGGCCAGGTCAAAGGTGGCCCCTTCGGCGCGTGGATGCTCCAGCACCCCAACAATATCCTCTTTGAGGTCGCCCCTCACAGCTTCGCCCACGCGGCTCACCTCGTCGGCGAGCTGGAAGACATCAGCGTCGACGCGCGTGACGAGGTCGAACTCCCGCGTGGTCTTCGCTTCTTCCGCCGCTGGGAGATCCGCGGCTGGTCCGGTCGCACCAGCGTCCGCATTCGCTTCTCCTTCGGCGAAGGCTACCCGGAGCACTACATCAAGGTTCGCGGCTCGAGCGGCACAGGCCTCGTCGACTTCGAGAACAACACCTACGTGCGAAACGCACACACGCCTTACCTCCTCGACATCGACCGTTTCGCGAACGTCAGCCGTTCCGCTGCGCGCTCCCTCGCCCAGGCCTCCGCCACCTTCGGTAACGTCGTCCTCGCAAAGGCTGGCATCGCGAAGTCGGACGGCGCCTTCGCGACGAGCATCGCGAACGCAGTCAGCTCGTTCTACTCGACCCGTGGCTCGAACCTCGACGGCCGTCTTGGTCTCGACGTCGCTTCAACGGCCATCGATATGGCCGAACGAGTCGCCACCAAGGCAAACCTACCGGCGCCTCCCGGAATCACGGCGAACGCACCCGTAGGCTCGACCACCGTCGAGGCGACGTCCAGCGGGCCGGACACTCTCGTCATCGGCGGCACCGGCTTCATTGGCCGCGCCCTCGTTCGCAAGCTCGTCGAGTCCGGCGCACACGTTCGTGTCCTTGGACGCGACCCCAAGGGTGTTCCACCAGAGCTGCGTCGCGAAGGCGTGGAGATGATGGGCGGAGACTTCACAAGCCCCGAAGCCGTCGAGCGCGCCGTCGCTGGCATGAAGCACGTCTACCACCTCGCTCGTGGATACGGAAAGACGTGGGCGGAGTACCTCGAGTGGGACGTCGCGCCCACCAAGCGTCTCGCAGAAGCCTGCGCAAAGGCCGGCGTTGAACGTTTCTACTACGCGTCTTCCATCGCTATTTACTACGCCGGCGATAAAAAGCAGGTCATCACCGAAGAGACCAAGACGGTTCCGGACATGCTCCGCGCCAACCCCTACGCCAACTCCAAGGCGGAGAACGAGCGCGTCCTTCGCCAGGTCTCCGCGGCGACGAAGATGCCCTTGGTTATCTTCCGTCCCGGCATTGTTCTCGGCAGCGGCGGCAGCCCCTTCCACTGGGGAGTCGCCGCGTGGCCTTATAAGTCCGTGTGCAACCTCTACGGTCAGGGCGACTACCCGCTTCCCATCGTCCTCGTCGATGACGTCGCCGACGCCATGACCACGGCACGCACCCTTCCCCTCTCCGAAGTCGAGGGCGAGTCCTTCAACCTCACCGCCGACCCTTGCATCACGGCCAACGAGTACCTCGACGCTTTCGAGGAGCACGCAGGAATCCAGGTTCGTCGAATCCCGACGCCTGCATGGCGCTCCTTCGGCTCCGGCATCGTCAAGTCCGCCATCAAGATGGCGGGCGGCGACCCCGCAGCGGTCCGTCCCAGCTACGCCGACTGGAAGGGCCGTGACTTCGCGTCTGTGTTCGATGCCAGCAAGGCTGAGCGGGTCTTGAAGTGGAGTCCCGTCAAGGACCGCAAGACGCTCATCGACGAGGGCATCGGCCTACCGGTGAAAGAGTACTTCGAGCTCGACTAAAGCAACGGAGAGCACGGCATGCGAATCATCACACTAGCCATCTTGCTCTGCGCCTTTTCGAGCGACGTGTGGGCGCAGTCCTCCGGTTCAAACGAAGGACCGCGCGTGAGCGCTCATTTTGCCCTCGCGTTCGCCGGGGACGCCGAGACCTCGAGTATTCTGGGATCCATCGACGTTCCTCTTGCTCCCACCCTCGGAGCGGGCGTTCGTTTCGAGTACCCGGTGCTCAAGTACTTGGGCATCGGCGCCCTTGTGGAGCTGGTCTCGTTCAACCCAGAGGACCTCGACCGGCAGGCGGCGCTGGACCTCGACATCCTCATCAAGGGTCGCTACCCGCTCTCACTGGGCTCAAGCGAGCTTGTCCTCTACGTTGCGGTTCCCCTTGGAGGGACCGTTCTATTCGTCGAGGACGCGGACAACTACCGCGGGTTCAACATGGGCATCCTCGGCGGCGCTGAGCTGGTCCTCGGCGGCGGTCCGCTCTCGCTTTTTGCCGAGTTTGGCTGGCGATACCACGGTGTCGGTGACGACGATGTTTCACTACGAACCCACCAGGCGGCGTTGAATCTAGGCGCATCGCTCATCTTGTAAATCGCCGACCACGATTCGAGGACATGGATCGGCGAGGCGTGTCCCCGAATCGTGGTCGGCCATTTAGGGTCAACACGTGCGTAAAAGCCTGGTCAGGAATGAGCTGGCCGGCTAGCGTGAGCGGGTGAAATACCTCGCTGCCTTCTCGCTCTGCCTCTTCGCTTTCGCCGCCTGTGGTGATGACACCACACCGACGGAAGACGCTGGTCCACCGGACGACGCCATTCAGACGGATGGAACGCCGCCGGGAGACGCGGAGCCGGACGTGCCCCTCGCCGAGTGCCCTGAGCTTCCGCCTCTTGAGGAAGCCACCGGCGAAGGCAGCGCGACACCGCTCGCGGCCCCTGCCGGCGAAGCTCGAGCTGGGCGTCTCACGGAAGCGGACATTCCCGCCGACCCTGAAGACCTCCTCGTGTGGAGCGCCGGCGACTGGGTCCTCGCCAACGAGAACATTGCCGTCGTCGTCGAAGACGTCGGCACCTCGGATGGCTACGAGGTCTGGGGCGGAAAGATCATCGGCCTCGCCCGCGTCGAAGGTGGAGTGATGGTGGAGACCGCTGACTTCAACGAGATTATCTGGGGCTCCGGTCGCTTCAGCAACGAGGTCACCAGCGTCGGCGTCGTGAACGATGGTTCCGACGGAGAAGCCGCCGTCGTTCGTGCCGTCGGACCCATGCGAGCGATTCCTTTCGTCGATGTCTTCGCTGCGCCGATCTTCCCTGGCTCCTACGACGACATCGACCTCGCCATCGACTACATCCTCGAGCCTGGCGCCGAGAAGGTCGACGTGCGTTACACCTACCTCAACCGGACACCTCGTCAGAACATGGCGCAGCAGGTGCTCCTGGCGTTCCAGAAAGAGCGCATGCCCGCCTTCGCTCCGAACGTTGGTTACGACGTCCGCGGAGTCATCGACTACATCGGCTTCGGCAAAGAAGGACGAACCGCCTTCGCACTGGATACCCCCCTGCAGAACCTCTCGTTCTTCATCGAGGTCAGCGGCACCGCTTTGCTCACCGGCGCCACCATCGTGATGCCGCCCTGCGAACGCACTTCCGTTGAAGCCGCCACCTACTACGTCGGCGGACCCGGCAGCAACGGCGTCCAGGCCGCCATCGCGCGTGAAACCGGAGTCACCCTCAAGACCGTCACGGGTCGAGTCCTGGACGCCAACGGCGCCGGCGCTCCTGGCGTTCGCGTCCACGCTCATATCGGTGATGGCGAAGGCGAAGGCGACAGGCACTTTGCCCGCGTGATGACCGACGACGAAGGCAACTACTCCATTCAGGTTCTGGACGAGGCCATGACCCTCTCCACCTGGCGTCGCGGCGACGAGATCGTCAGCGTTGAGTTGGCCGCCGGCGCCACCACCGCCGACGACCTGAACCTCAACCCGACGGGCACCATCGAAATCAACGCCATCGAAGGCGGAAACCCGGTTCCGGTTCGAGTACAGATTGTGCCCACCGGCGCACCTATCCTCCCCAACGAAAACTGGGGCGAAGAGGTCATCGTTGAAGGACGTACACACGTCGTGTTCCCCGGCGTGGATCCTGCCATCGTCACGGTACCCGTGGGCTCACACCGAGTCATCGTGTCTCGCGGCTTTGAATACGAGATTGGCCTCGATGAGGTCCTGGAAGTCACCGCAAACAACGTCACGGAGCGAACCGTGGAGATGGAGCGCGTCGTCGAGACGCCCAACACGATGTGCGCCGACTACCACATTCACACCAACCGTTCTCCCGACTCCCCAGACGACCCACGCTTCAAGGTTCGCTCCGCCGCCGGCGACGGCCTTGAGGTCCCACTTCGTTCCGACCACGAGTGGGTCTACGAGTGGGAATCCCTCATCGCAGAGCAGGGCCTCGAGTCTTTCCTTTTCGGTGTGACCTCCCTTGAGCTGACCACCTTCGAGTGGGGCCACTTCGGCGTCTTCCCGATGACCCCGGAACCCACCCTTCCCAACCGTGGTGCCGTTCCATGGGCCGGAGACAATCCACCTGAGGTCTTCGAGCGCATTCGCAACATCGAGAGCGCACCCAGCATGATCGTCAACCATGCGCGCAGCGGTGCTGGCCTTGGGTACTTCGCCTACGCTGGCTACGACAACGTCACCGGCGAAGTCGACCGCCCCGAGATGTGGGACGAAGCCTTCACCCTCCTCGAGGTCTTCAACGAAGAGTCCTTCGACCAGGCCGAAGAGCTGGTCCAAGACTGGTTCTCCTTCCTTCGCGCGGGTCGCCGGGTCTTTGGCGTTGGCAGCTCGGACACCCACAAGGTCCAGCGCGGGTCCGCCGTCGGCTACCCAAGGACCTGTCTTGAGATTGGCACCGATGAGCCCGCTGAGCTTCGCGCCGGCGGTGGTGCGGACCTCGTTCAGACCACCACCGAAGCTGGACACTTCTTCGTAAGCGGCGGCATCTACCTCGATGTCACCGGTCGAGACGGAGCTCGTCCCGGCGACGACGTCGCCGGCGCCGACGCGATGGAGATGCTCAGCGTCCGAGTTCAGGCCCCGAGCTGGGTCGACGTTGATGTCCTCGAAGTCTGGGTCGACGGCGAGCTGACGAGCACCACGCCTGTGATGGCCGGCGATGGCGTCGACCGCGGAACCTACGAGGTCATGGTCCCCGTGAGCGCCGCTGGCTCCTTCGCCATCGTCCACGCCAAGGGCGACCTTCCGCTCGACCCCGTGTACTTTGGTCACCAGCCCTTCGCGGTGTCGATGCCCATCTTCTACTCGCGCTAACACAAGCGAAGGCCCGGGTTCGTAAACAACCCGGGTCCATCCGCGCATTCGGTTCTAGCGCCTAAGCCCAGGTTTCGTAAGAAGCCTGGGCTTACTTGCGAAGGCGTCGCGAACAGTCGCACAAGAATATTCCTTGTAGCGCGAGTGCCTGCTAGCTCATGCTCGCCTCAGATGTTCACCAAGACCTCTCTTTGCTTTGGGCTGTCCTTCTCCCTTTTCGCTTGCACGCCGGACCTCATCGACACGTCCGAAGAAGCCGCAGCTGAGGTCCGCGCACAAGACCTTGGGACGTTCCCGTATCATCCCGTCGTCTTCAACCTCGACGTCGCGACCTACACCTACCAGCTCTTCAGCCAGACCATCGCCTGGCCCTTCGACCCCTACTACGAGCAGCTCGGCGAAGGACGCGACGCGTTCATCGGGCGCGTAAAAGCTTGGGCGGAGACCACGGGGGAAGCTCAGGCCAGCACCGACCTTGGACTCAGCGCATACCGTGGACCGGGGATCCTCAGCGGCTTCGACAACAACGACGCCCACGACCCCATCATCTATCAATACAGCCGTCTTCACCCTTGGAGCGACGCGCTCACTTACCCTTTCGAACGCTGGACTGAGTACCTCACACCATCACAGCTCACCGGCTCCGTCGAGCAAGCTTGGATGTGCACGCGCACAAGAGGATCGACGCGAGCCGATCACGAAGCCGACGTTCCTGGGACCGTGGAGCTCTACGAACTCGCGCCGCGCCGCGCCGACGCCGACGCCGACGCACGTGATATCTTGCTCGCCTTCGAAGGAGCGACCGGGGACAAAGGCGAAGAAGGACAGCCCAGCTCCCAAAGCCTGATGGGATTCGCGCTATTGCGTTTCACCAGCGCGACGACCTACGACGTTCACATCGCTTTCCGCGGCAGCCGCAGCGGCTCGGCCAGTCGCGCGGCGCGTGACGCGTTCTCGACAGGCGACGCCCGCGGCAACCCCGACTGGATTACCGACCTCGGCTACCGGGAAGAAACGAAGCGGCACATCAGCAGCGTGGAAGGTCACGCCGTGAGCCGCGGCATGGCGCAGAGCATCTCCGAGACCTTGCCCCAGCTCTTCCATTGCCTGGACCAAGTATCCGTCGACGTCGCGCCCACCAATATCTACGTCACCGGCCACAGCCTCGGGGGAGCCCTCGCCCAGCACTTCGCCAGCGCTGTTCTCCTGGGCGACCGGTTCAGCCCAGGAAACCCAGGGTTCCCTTCGTCCCTGGAGGCGTGGCCATGGGAGAACCTCAAGCTCATCACCTTTTCGGCGCCGCGCGTTGGAAACGAAGCGTGGGCCCAGGCGTTGACGGAGCGTCTTGAGTCCAACTTCTACGAAGACCGAGTCTTGCCCTACGACGATGAGGCCATCGGCGTCCTCGACCCGGAGATTCTACCGCGCCTCACGGATCCCTCCCGGCCCGCCATCTTCCGGGTCCTCATGCCCTCGGACCCCGTCACCACCGACCTCGTCGCCGGCGGCTCTCATGTGGGTCAGACGGTCTACCTCGAGAACCCAGACCCCATCGAGATCGCGTCCCATACGGATTTCGACGCCCACGAACCGACCGTCGTTCGCGAACGCATGACAAGCGCACTCCGCGACACACGTATTCCAGAGCGCGCCTGGGCTTATCAAGACACCGCCGCCCTTACGCCTACCCGCGACGAAGCAATGGTTGGCTCCGCGTCCGAATACGCGAAGCTCATCGACACCATAACCGCGTACTACGAAGACCGGGGCTTGTACTTCGACCAAGAGGCATTCGACGTGAGCGCCGGGCTCTTCCTCGGCTTCATCGAATAGCTCTGCCTCATCGAGCAGCTCAACGTGGCTACGGGCAGCGATTGCTCGTTCGGTCTTGCGCCCGTTCGCAGCGCGAACGCCCGTCTACGCATCGCTCTTCCGTCTCGCCATCCGCGGTGTCCTCGGCGATCACACACACGCGCTCCGCGAGAGAACAAATCGAGCTCACCAGGTCCCGCGCCGAAGAGCAGTCGATCTCTCCAAGCTCCAGCGTCGATGTCAGCGAGTCGTCGTTCGCGACGAGCTCTCGCCACTCTTCGCCGACGCTGACACCGATGTTCGTCGTGTCCACCATGCCGCCTTCGGCTTCCGCACTCGGCGCTGTCGTCATCGCCGGAGCCTCGGCACCGGCCGTCTCCTCTTCGCCGCCACCGTCCATCGAAGCGGCCTGCGGCGAGGCCGCACCACCACAGCCAAGCTGCAGGAGCGCGACGAAGGTCATCGCGATGAAAAGACAGGAGCTCTTGGTCTTCATGGTCATACTTTACTCTTCCGCCTCAAGGACCGCATCCAGGAGTGATTCGTTGATAAGGAGCGCTTCGTGATAATCCGCTGCCGCTTGCGTCGCCTGCCCTAGCGCCTCGTGTGCCTGGCCCCTCGCCACCCAGAGGTTCGCCCGGAAGACGTCCGCTCCGCCAAGAGCGAGCCCCGCATCGGCGAACACAAGGGCACCGGCGGCGTCTTCATTCGCCATCGACCAACGGGCCAACTGGTAGAACGCGTCCTGCCGAATGGCTCGCGCATCGTCCGCCCGCGCGGGTCGACTCAGCTCTCCGTCCGCGACCGGCTGGAGGCGCTGAATCGCCTGCCGGAAGTTCCCCTGCTCCGCCGCTTGCTCTGCGCCCTGCTGGGCAGCGCGCACCTCGCCGATCCACGCGTTGTCACTGCAGCCAGCGAAGACGCAGACGCAGACGCAGCAGATCACCAAGCGGCGTAGCAGGGCTTGCACTAGTAACCTTCCTCAAGCGCGGCATAGAGCTGGCTGCGATAGTCGTTCATCTCATCGTCGAGGCGCTCCGGGTCCTCACCCGACGCAGCCGTCGCCTGTGCTTCGATGAGCGACATAGACGGCAAGGGCATGACGACAACATCTGTATTCAGGACAAAGAATGCCGCCGCCGCCGCCGCAAACGGCAGTGGGACAAGAAAGCGCCACCAACGAGCTGGCGCCTTGTCCCCCGCGCGCTCGGACACGTTGGCCTTCTCGGGCCGGCGCGCATTCTTCAGCACGTCCTCCAGCACCGACGCCGCGCGCTCCGGGCGAAGCTCTGCGGCGCCTTCGCTGTAGGCAAAGAGCGAAGCCGTTGCCATCGCCGCGTCATTCACCTCGTCGGAGTCGAATGACGCGCCGTCCATCGCTCGCGCGAGGCTCGCCGCTTCCGCGAGCTCCTCCGCCGTCGGCTCAAGCTCATCCATCTCGTCCCAGGTCTCGGGAGAGTCTACGTTCTCGTCACTCACCGCTCTCCTCCCACTTCTTTCGAAAGCTCTTGAGCGCACGAAGCACCAAGACATCGAAGGTTCCTAGTTTGATATCCATCGCTTCAGCGCACTCTTCCCGCGAACGCTGCTCGAAGAAACGAAGCTCGATGGCACGCCGATAGCGCGGGTTGATCTGAGCCAACACGCTCTGAATTCGCGCGCGCAGTGTCTCGGCTTTGACGTGGGCGTCGAGACGCTCGTCCGGCAGCGGCACCTGGCCAAGCATCGGCGCAAGCATCGTCTCGAAGTTGCCGAGGGCGCGCGTCTTGCGCTCTCGCGCTCGGTGCATGTCCATCGCTTTGTTCACGGCGATGCGCGCGAACCAAAAATAGATGCTTACGCCCTTCTGTTCGAAGCGAGCGATGCGCTCGTAACCTGAGCGAAATGTCTCCGAGAGCGCGTCCTCGGCGGCATCCGGGCGGCCGAGCTTCGGCATCAACACCCTCGAGTAGATAAGGGGCGCATAGGCTTGGTAGAGCTCGCCGAACGCCTTGTCGTCGCCACCGGACGCACGTTCGATGCGCGGTCGCTCCCAGCTCAGCTGCTCTTTGCTCTTCAGGTCCAACCAAGCGCCCCGACATTCCCGCTCCTTTCTCCAGCATTCTGGCTCGCGATTCAAGGTGATCGCCGCTTTCCTCTTCATCGCTGCAGCCGGCCCCGACTTACACCCCTCCGTGTGTTTTCACGTCGAAGCAAAAAAGTCCCCAAGGGGTGTAAGCCGGGGAGCCAGCCCACGTTGAGTCCGCAGAACCCGCAGCGACCAACGGAGCAACCATGTCCCCGACACAAACTACGCGAAAAGCCCTTACACTCACCCTCCTCGTCCTCTTGGGCTGTGGTGGAAGCCACGCGCCAGCCTACGGCGGAGCGCCCGGCGGAAGCTATCAGCCGAGCTCTTCCCCCTCCGCGACCACGGAGTCCGCCTCCGCCGACTACGCCGGGACCGAGTACGCCGGCGCCGAATCCGAGGCGCCCTACGAAGGTGGCGGCGTCGACTCCTACGCTGCTGAGTACGCTGCGCCCGTCGCCGAGGGGGCCGTTAGCGCTAGCGTCGCCGTCACGCCCGCGGCTGCGCCTTCAGCCAGCGCCGACAGCACAACCATCACGGCCACGACGACCACCACCGTCACCGTCGCCGTCGACACCCCCGCGCCGCCACAGGCCACTCCGCCCTCATTTGAAGTCGTCCGCCGCCCAGAGCCGCGTCGCCTCCTCACCGCCGCCACGGTGTCCGACCACGACCGCCGCGACAACTACCTCGGCTACTTCCGGCGCCACATTGGCGAGGCCCAGCACTTCGAGTTGCCGATGGAGACGCGCACCCGATTCACGGTCACCGGCCGCAGCGGCCGCCCGGTCCTAAACGCGCCTGTCCGAGTCTGGGACACCGCGGGCCGAAGCGCCCTCGTCCGCACCCACGCCGACGGCATCTGCGATGTCCACCCTGCGCTCCTCGGTCTGCAGAACGTAGCCACAGTCCGCGTGGAGGCAGGCCAAAATGCGCGTAGTCAGCGCATCCAGGTTGGACGCTCCGAGCAGGTCGCGCTCCGACTCGCGGACCACGTGAGCCAGGGACCCTCGAGCCTGGACATCGCCTTTCTCATCGACGTCACCGGCAGCATGGAAGACGAGCTTCGCTACGTGAATCGCGAGGTCGTCAGCATCGTCGACCGCATCCGAAGCGAGTCACAGCTCCCCGTTCGAATCGGAGCTGTCTTCTACCGCGACCGAAGCGACTCCGTGCCGCTTCAGCGCATTCAGTTCACAAGCGACGTGCAGGCTTTCGCCTCGGCGATGCACAGCGTCCGCGCCAGCGGCGGCGGCGACTACCCCGAAGACATGAACGCCGGCTTCGCCACGGCCCTCGATGGGCTGAACTGGAGCGAAAGCACGGGCGCGGTCCGCGTTCTTATCCCCATCGCCGACGCGCCGCCCCAGAACTACGGCGGCTTTGGCCACCACGCTGCGATTCAGTCCGCGCTCCAGCGAGGCATCCGTATCCTCCCCGTGGCGGCCAGCGGCGCAGACCGCAGCGTGGAGTTCCTCTTCCGTGCCTACGGTGCCGCGACCTCCACTCCCTACGTCTACCTCACAGACGACAGTGGTGTTGGTGGCTCACACATGGAAGCCGACACCGACCGCGTCGCCGTCGAGTTCTTCCACGATGTCCTCACTCGCCTACTTATATCCGATATCCGAGGTGAGGGAATGCACGAAGCGCGCGGCTTCGAGCAGTAGCGCGGGTTGGCGCGTAACGTCGCTTAGAGAGCCTGAACGTCAACGAGGAGCTCGTTGCGCCGTAGGAAGGGGATGATGGCGGAGGGCGGGTCGTACTGAGCGACGGTGACGGGAGACGTCATTTCGTAGCCCGTGCTCGCAACCCACTCCGTCAGTTCATCGGTGAGCTGCTCAACGCGCTGCGCTTCCGGGGACGAGCCGCTAAAGCGCACGGTCGCGACAAGCTGCCCCGAGTCCTCACGAAGTGTCACCCGCTCGTCGTCCGGCTGCGGAAGGTCGGCCAAGCGATACTCCGACGGCATGGTGAAGGTGATGCGCCACCGGCCGTCGACGGGCGCTGCCTCAACGGGCGTTGTCATCGAGATGCTCTGGCCCTCGCGCTCTTCGTCCGCCGCCGCAGCTTCGACGGGTGTCGTCATCGCGATATCTCGGTTGCCACCAAAGATATAGCCGGCGAGTCGGCTAAACCCTTCACTCGTCGCAGACTCACGAGACGCGGCCTCGACGTACGTCTCTGCAACCACACGAGGCGCATACCGGCGGAGCTCAAAGTCCCCTTCGTGAGAGACTCGCTCGAACTCAGGCTCTTCAAAATACAGACGTGAGAGCTGGAGGGCTCCACCGACAGCGAGGGCGACGCCTCCAAGCGAGAGTAGCGCGCGCTTGAGAGTGAACTTTGGAAAAGCCATGCCCAGGTGTCTGGGGCCACTCCGCACCAATGACCAGTATGCTTGGCGCTCCACTCCTCAAATGCGGACTGCTATTCTGGGCTCGATTCGAGCAGAGGCGCGTTCTCTGGAAGGGCCAACTGAATCCGATTCGGCTCCACCTGGAAGTGATGCGCCTTTCCCGTCACCGGCTCACCGTCAAGGTTCAAGGTCAGCGCTTCGTCGGCGCTCACGCTCAGCTCCGCGACTCGCCAGCGCACGCTCAGCGAGTCTAGGGCGCCGGAACCATCGAGCATCGAGCGCAGCCCATCGACGACGTTCATGGTGTCCAAGTACGGGATGATCGTGACGTCGAGCAGCCCATCGTCCACCCGCGCTTCCGGACACATCACTTGACCACCGCCGGCCTGGCGCCCGTTTCCGACGGCGAGAGCCAAGAGGTCCCCCTCCCAGACCCCTTCGGCGGACTCGATGTGCGCGCGGGATGGCTCAAGTGACGCGAAACGTGACACGCCCGTGAGAAAGTAGGCGGCGCCACCGAGCATCTCCTTGAGCGTAGCGTCCGTGCTCGTCGTCACCTCGGTTCCAAAGCCGCCGGTGGCGACATTCAGAAACGCGCGCTCGTTCGCCCAGCCAACATCACACGCAACGGACTTGGCGCTAAGCGCAAGTTCGAGCGCCTGGTCCATGCCTGCCGGGATCCCCGCGGAGCGCGCGAAGTCGTTCGCCGTTCCCAGCGGCAACACACCGAGGACACCACGAAAGCCAGCCTCCAGCAGACCATCCAAGACCTCGTTGATACTGCCATCGCCGCCGCCGGCGATGACGCGCTCGACACCCTCGGCGGTGGCCTCGCGGGCGAAGCGTCGTGCGTCGCCGGCTTCCCATGTCACACGAACTTCGACCTGATGACGCTCTCGAGCCGCCTCCACCGCGTCGCGCACCTCTTGGTTCGCGCCCTGTTTCCCGTGAAGGATGATGCGTGCAGACATCCCGACGATACCCTTAGGGGTTGGTGAGCTCAGCTAGGTCGAGAACGACGGCGTGCCTCTGCTCGCCCTCTTCGTCGTAGTAGATCGCGCTC
Source organism: Polyangiales bacterium (assembly GCA_045106895.1). GTDB lineage: Bacteria > Myxococcota_A > Polyangia > Polyangiales > Houyiibacteriaceae > JBCCRV01. The sequence goes on from JBGCFM010000014.1 coordinate 12,951, forward strand.
AGCGCGTCCTCGCGAACCCGCAACTCCACAAAGTTGTTGTAGGAGTCGCAGTAGCGCACCTCCGTACCATTGGTGGTGCTGCCGAGGGTGCACGCACTCCGTGTATCGACGTCGCGGCTGTACTGGGCCAGCGGTGATGACACGAACTCGTAGAAGCTATACCCGTCTTCGCGCGGCGCCACGCGCACCTGACTGCGGTGGATATCGCCAGAGAGGAAGACGACGCCGGAGACATCTGCTTCGTGAATGGACGAGTAGAGAGCCTCGCGCTGCTCCGGGAACGAGTTCCACGAGTCGATGCCGTTCGACGTCATCAGGCTGCCACACGCGATCAACTTGAACGGAGCCTCGGACTCGCCCAGCGCATCGACGAGCCACTCGTACTGCGGTGTTCCAAGCAGACCACCCGCCGTGTCCGTCAGAATCTCACCGGAGTTTGTGCATCGACGCCCTTCGTCTCGGTCCGTCCCGTCTGCGTTCGCTAGACGAGGACGGTACGAGCGACAGTCCAACACAAAGAGCTCCGCGGCTCCCATTCGGTGGCGGTAGTAGGTCCCTGGTGCCTCTTCGAGTCCAAACGCTGGGTTCGGCCAGTACTCCTGCACGGCCTGCAACGCGCGCTCTCGCCCGTCGCACTCGCCGTCTGTGTTGTTGCCGAGGAAGTCATGGTCGTCCCAGGTTGCAGCCATGGGCACCCGCGCCAACAGGTTCGCACGCGCTTCAACGCGAAGAGGGTCACGCAAGAAGTCCCGGTGCTTGGAGAGTGTTTGTGCGTTTCCATAGTGCGAGTCGCCGACGAAGAGAAACGCATCCAAGTCACGTTCGCCGAGATGACCAAAGATGCTCGCCTGCTGTGCCCGGTATACGTCTGTGCTCGTCTTCGCGCAGGACCCCAGCGCGATCCGTACCGTGTCTGTCAGTCCCGGCGCGGTCTTGATGGGCAAGAACTCGCCCTGGGGCTCATCGTCGACGGTGACGCGATAGTAGTACGTCGTGTTTGCGGCGAGACCGTCGGGGTCGAAACGCACGGTGTAGTCAGCGTCAGGCTCGGCGTACTGATACGCCACCGTCGTCGCGCCCATGCCGTCCGCGTCGAAGGCAAGCTCCAATCCGTAGAGGCGCGTAGCATCCCCGCGCAACCAAACCGTGACACCGTCTTCCCGTGGAAGTCCCTGCACCGGGCCCGCCGTTAGCGGGCCACCGAAGCAGCTCACGCAATCGTTGGCGAGGTCCGTTTCCCAGCTAGGCAGGCCAACGTCCGCGGCTTCCGTACTCAAGTACACGTCCGTCAGACGTCCGCAATGCACGGGACGCCCATCGAAGCGAACATCGATGCACGCGGGCTGAAACTGGTTTTCACCGCCAGCGAGCATACGAATTTGCGCCACACCATCGCGTTCCAGTTCCAGGCCTTCGACGTGCTGCACATGCGTGCGCCACGGAGAGAGCGTCATCTCTTCCCCGTCGTGGTCCATGGTCACGCACGTGTCGTCGAAACAAACCTGCGTGGGGTTCGGCGTTCCTGCAAACTCCGATGGCGCCGTCTCCAGACTGATCGTCACGGTTCCGACCGTCGAAGGCGGCGGCGCTAAATCCGCGGGTCGCTCCGCTGGCACCAGCATCGGCGGCCCGCTCGTATCTGGTTCGTCCAGCACATCCGCCAAGTGCACATCTTGCGCCGTCGAAACATCGGTCGTCGCGTCGCTTCGTGAACTGGCATCGACTCGCGGAACACATACGCTGTCGACGCACTGTTGAGCGCCGTTGCAGTCTGCGTCGACATCGCAAGAGGAAGAGGAATCGTCGTCGCCGCACCCTGCGAACACACCGAGGACAGAAAGGAAGAGCGCGGGCGCTCTCATGTGAGCGAGAGACTTCGATAGCGTAAGCACGGCGAAATCTTAGCACGACCTCGCAACCCACTCAGATGAAGCTCGCAGGTCTGACGAGTGCTATCTTTCGGCTCAATATGAAGTGCCCCGCATGCAACGCCGAAGTGCCTGCCAAGGAGATCCGTCGAGAACGCAGCGTCGCCCGATGTCCTCGTTGCCAGGTCTCCATCGATCTCGCCGAAGGCGACGAGGTGGTCGCCCTCGGCTTTCGTGAGCCGGAAATCGACGGCCTCGTCGTTGAAATCGACGAAGAGCCCAAGAAGTCCGATACCTACCGAGACGCCATCGCATCCGGCGGACGTTTTTACGCCCGCACCCGCTGGCGACACAGAGGGCTCATCTTTCTCACCATCTTCGCCCTCTTCTGGAACAGCTTCTTGGTGGTCTGGTACAGCCTCGTCGGGGGCATGGGTGCGCCAATATTCTTTGTACTCTTTCCACTGATCCATGTCGGCGTAGGCGTTGGGGTCCTGTGGCAAGTGCTCAGCGGCTGGCTCAACCACACGCACATCCGAGTCGAAGACCGTCGCTTGGAGGTCGTTCACAAACCCATCCCGACCCTCTTCGACAAGATGAAGCCCGCGCTCCTCGACGAGGTCGATATGTTCATGGTGGAAGAGACCCTGTCGAACCAGAACCAGGGACACAAGAGCACCTCCGGCTGGCGCATCGACGCGCGCCTGAAGAGTGGCGCGACTGTTCCCGTCGTCACCCGCCTTCGAAATGAAGCCGCCGCACATTTCATCGCCCGCCGACTCGAAGCGCAGCTCTAGCTGCGGAATTTTTCACAGTTGCTGCTAGGCCGCGCGCTTCAGCCGTACTTCTTGTCGAAGCCCGCCGGGTCGGGCGGCGGCACCGTCAGTCCACGCAAGCTGCTCGGAGAGTTCAGCCGAAGCGCCGCGAACTGCTCCTGCGCGACCAAGAACCTTGGCCGCGGCTCTCCTGGCTTAACACCGAAGGACTGGCCGGTAATCCGTGATAGCGCGGCGAGCGCATCTTCGCGCAGTTCGGGTCTACGATCCGCGAGGGCTTCGATGAGCCAGTCGATGCGACTGCGGGTCTGACTCTTCTCCGCCCAGCGCTGCCACGCCGAGCGCATATTTCCTAGGTCGTGACATGTAAGGGTGCGCAGCGCTTCATGCGCCGCGCGAGCGATACTCCTGTCTGCATCACCGAGGAGATCGATGAATGGAGCGAGGGCACGTGGGTCGCCGAACATCGCCAGAAGCTCCATGCTTCGTCGACGGCGTTGCTGACTCGTCTGTGAACTGACGAGAAGACCACGCAGCCAAACGCAGCCGTTGTGAAGCAGCCCCTCGTAGCCCGCGACGGTTTCCCGTGCCTGAGAGCGGAGCGGCTCTGCTGCATCAAGAGCGAGCGCGAGAAGTGGGCGAACGAACTCAGCGCGCGGTGAGAGCTTGGCGAACTCCGTTGCAGCACGCCGCATCTCCAAGGAGTCGCTGCCAAAACCCACCAGCACAACCCCGGTCATTCGGTCACGGAAAGGAACGAGCGTTCTGACGTCGTGGGTTCCAAGTCGACGGATCAGAGCGTCTGTGATCACGTCCTCGTCGAAGTCCGTCAGCGCCGCCGGGTCCTCGGTCTTTTGGAAGAAATCCAAAGCCGACTCCACACCATGGTTGCTCTTGGCGCGGATAAATGACTCACGAGGCGGCTCCGAAGGTTCGCGGCGAACCACTTTCTCGGGGTTTTGCCTCAAATATCGCTTGTCCGAACTCACGCGAAACTTCTAGCACAACTGGAGCCCCATATGAGGGATACGTGCCCGAATTCCTGAATAATTGCGTCAGAGCGGAATCGGACCGAGATGCACCCGCGAAGGACGTTCTCCCAGTGCTCGGCACTCCGGCGCGGGGGAACCGACGTTCGCCTCGGCCATCTGGTAGCAGACAAAGAGCTTCTCGCGCTCGCAGCCGTTCACGCGGTAACGAGCCGCCTGTCGGTCCTGGCCCATTCGGAACCCTTCGGGGGTCTCGTCCTGCACGTCGAGATGCCCATGCTCACAGTCGAGCATTCGACGCGCTTGGGTGTCGAGGACCTCGCGGTGGTAGTCCATCATCGAATAGGGCGTGCAGCCAACGAACAGAGCGCCGACACACAGAGCGAGCAGCTCACGCATCTTTGGTCTCAGACATACGCAAGTACATTTGCGCAGCCTTGTGCTCCGGGTCGATCTCTCGTGCCTTTTCCCAGGCCGCGCGCGCAGCGTCGGTGTCACCAAGGGTCAACTCCACAACACCAAGTGCCACGTGCGCCGGGACGTACTTCGGCCGCGCGTCGAGAGCCAAGCGGAGCTCGTAGCGAGACGCCTCGAGGTCACCCTGCTGACGGTAGAGGTTCGCCAAGCGCAGTCGAAGGTCCGCAAAGGCTGGACACAGAAGCACAGCCTTCCGGTACTCGTGAATCGCCTCCACCGTGAGTCCAGCGTCCGCATAGGCCGTCGCGACCTCCGCGTGAAGATTCGCGATCTTCCCCTTCACGAAGGGGTCGAGCTGGCCCGGCGAGTGGTCTCCACCCGCGATGGCCTTGTGGTAGATCTCCTTGGCCTCGTCGTAACGACCGAGGTCGTTGTAGGTCACCGCCAGATTCAATGACGCCTCGGTGTAGCGAGGATTGATGGCGAGGGCCTTCTCAAAGCGCGTCTGCGCTTCTTCGAAGAGTCCGCGGTCGTGGTACACCACACCAAGCATGTTGAAGACGTCGGCGAACTCGACGCCCCGCTCTTCGACCTGCTTGAGGTAGTGCTCCGCTTTCTCGAACTCGCGCTTGTCGTAGTGTTCACGACCCAGGGCGAGGAGCTGTTTGCTGCGGTCATCCATCGGTGAGGATGAGCATACTACAAAATCCCAAGGGTCAAACTTAGGCGCAGAAGCAGTGCTTCAAGCCTCGGGCAGATCGGCCATGGCAGAGCGTGCGGCGCCAGCTTCTTCAGACTGCGGAAAGCGCTCAAGCAGCTCTTCGTAGGCGCGGCGTGCCCGAGACGCGTCATCCATCTCTTCGAAGGTCTGCCCGAGCATGAGCAACGCCTCCGACTCAACCTCCGCGCCTTCGTACGTGCGAAGCAGCGTTTGCAAACGGTTGACCACAGCGGGATAGGCGTCACGACGCAGGTAGAACTTCGCCGCGTAAAACTCGTGGTTTGCCAAGAAGTTCAAGCACTCGCCGATGATGCGCCGAGCGTCTTCGACACGATCGCTCTCGGGGTAATCGAGCACAAAGCGCCGCATCTGGCGAAGAGCATCCTGCGTCGCGCTGGGGTCGCGCTCATGGGTCGGTGGCGAAAGCAGCCACGCACTTGGAATCTGCTCGTAATGACATTCCGCCACTCGAAAACGGGCGTACTCCACCTGTGTGTGTGAGGGCCGGAACCGAATGAACTGGCGGTAGGCGCTGATCGCCTCCGCATACTGGGTCTGCTTGAACTTGCAGTCCGCAACGCGAAGCTCAGCGAGGGCAGCGAAGCGGCTGTATGGGTACTCTCGGCGAACACGCCGGAACGCTGGCTCAGCGTCGATGCAGTTATCTCGGCGGAAAGCGCCGAGCGCATTCTCGTACGCTTCTTGAGCGTCCCGGCCATAAGCAACACGAGAGCCACCGCCACCCGGGGTTGAAATGCCGGTGCAGGCCGATAGACACACTAGAATGACCGCAAAAACCCCGCGCATAGAAGCGGGCGTAGCAGTGGGGTCCTTCCTAGGCAAGAGCCTCGGGGCGGAGAAGGCGAAGGATGTACGCGGCTAATTTGCCGGCACCCAGGGCGTCTGGGCTACCATGCCCACATGAACGCCCGGGTAGACCACGCGCTTCTCGCTTTTCGGCGGCTGCTTTCCGAAGCAGCTTCGGGCGGACAGACGAAGGTGGATGCCCTTGTCGCGCTCACCCAGCGAACGGTCATCGTCCCCACGTGGACGCCTTACGGCGACGATTTTCGCCCTCTTCTCAGCAGCGACGGCCAAAACGCTCTCCCACTCTTCACCAGCATGGACCAGCTGGAAGAGGCCGCGCGCCGTTTTGGATGGATGCAGCCCGATGGCAGCGTGCCTCATCAAGAAGTCGGCTCCCGCGCCGCTTTTCGGCATGCCCTTGCCAACCGCCTCCAGTTCATCGTGTTGGATATCACCGCTGCGCACGCCCTCGAGGTTGCCCGCGAAGAGATCGAGCCACTCCTCGATTCACGCAGTCACTCCGACTCGGCGGGAGCCTTCGCCGCCGTGGGCCGCATCTCGGACCAGATGCTCAAAGCGGTGCGCCCCTCAAGCGTGCCGGCCGCGGCACCCACCGACGTTATTCCTGCGCCCGCCATGCCCAGCAATGCGGTCATGGCGCCCATCTCAAGTGGGCCTCCGAGCAGCAACGAACTCTTGGCCGCGCTCACCCCGGCGCCCGCCGCTCCGGACACCTCGGTTCCCCTGGAGATCATCGAGCTCACCGCCGAACCCAACGAAGCCGTCCTAGACAGCATTACTGAAGTGCTCCGAGGATTCCCGGAAGTCGAGTGGGCCGCCTTTGCGATGGCACGACGAGGTCAGGCGTCGCCGGCGCCCGTTATCGGGCTCCGCATCGACACAAACTACCGCGCCCGCGTCGTCGAGGTTTTCGACGCCGTCCAGCGTGCCGGCGCTCGTGCGGGACTCAACGCAGAAGTATTGCTTCTCGATGAGAAGAAGCTCGTCCAATCGGTGCGGGCCAACTCTATCGTCTTCTTTCCCTGGCGTCGCCGCAGCTAACTGGCTTGACGCCGGCTCGTCCTCGCTAATGCTAGGCGCGTGAGTGCAGAAGCCGACTTCGGAAGTCTTGAGCCTAAGGTAGGCAACCTCCCTGCGTCTCGCTCCAAAGACTTCGTCGACCGCCTGGCGCGCTCCGAGTCACCGGCCTTTACCGCCCGTCGCACGCGACGCGAAAACGAAAGCGGCGCCGCCCAAGACCCCATCGTCTGGAGTCGAGCGCACGGGTCCAACGTGGAAGACGTCGACGGCAACATCTACGTCGACCTGAGCTCCGGTTTCGGCGTCGCCGCCATCGGTCACTCCCACCTCGCCATTCAAGCGGCCATCGCGCAGCAGTCCACGCTGCTCATTCACGCTCTCGGCGATCTTCACCCCTCCGACCGAAAGGTTGAAGTCCTCGAACGTCTCTGCGAACTCGCCCCATGGAAAGAGGCCCGTGGCGTTCTCTCCCTTTCGGGTTCGGAAGCCGTTGAAGTGGCCCTCAAGACCGCTGCGCTTCACAGCCGAAAGCCCGGCCTCGTCGCTTTTGACGGCGGCTATCACGGCCTCGCCTACGGCCCTCTCGCCGCCTGCGGCTACTCCGAACCCTTCCGGGCCCCATTCGCCACGCAGCTCAACCCAGCCGTCTACCTTCGCCCCTTCGGCATCGACCCAGGGCCGCTTCCCTCCGACGTCGGCGCGATCCTCGTCGAACCCATTCAGGGTCGAGGAGGGGTTCATGAGTCACCGCCAGGGTTCCTGAAGACTCTCCGCAAGCGGGCCGATGAGGCGGGCGCGCTGCTCATCGTCGACGAGATCTTCACGGGGCTCGGACGCTGCGGCCGCACCTTCGTGTCCGGCGATGAAGCAGACCTGCTCTGCATCGGGAAAGCTCTCGGTGGTGGTGTTCCTATCAGCGCGTGTCTCGGCAAGTCCAGCGTCATGGACGCCTGGGCCGGAGACGGCGTCGGCGGCGAAGCCATTCACACGGGGACCTTCTACGGCAACCCCCTCGGCTGCGCTGCAGCCCTCGCCACCTTGGACGTTCTTCGTGATGAGGCCCTTAGTGAGCGCGCCGTCGAGGTTGGCGCACGATTCCGCGCCGCGCTGAGCCCGCTTGGGGAAGTGCGCGGCGAAGGCCTCATGCTCGGACTCATTCCCGGCGCGATAGAGGGGAATGTCCTCGCGCTGGTCCGGCGCCTCCTCGAGCGCGGCTTCATCACCTTGCCCGCTGGTATGAACGCTGAAGTTCTCCAGCTCGTTCCGCCCCTCAACATCCCCGAAGCCCTCCTTGAGTGCTTCACCGCCACCCTCACGGAACTTCTCGCAGAATGAGGGATACGCTCCATCAGCGAATCCAGGCGGCCATGACCTCGGCCCCCGACGAAGATGTGGTCGACGCGCTCTTCGCGGATCTACGTGCATACCAGCGTGAGCGGATCGCTCCCTACGAACGTATGCTCGCCGCGCGCTCTCACCCCGCTGGACTCCCCACCGACGTATTCCGCTTTGCACGCATCGCGGCGTTTCCCGAAGCTGAGAGCACACGGACCTTTCGCACCTCTGGCACGACCCATGGCGCACGCGGCGAGCACCACTACAAAGACCTGACGCTCTACGACCGGGGAGCGCAGATCGCCGCGCGACGCATGCTCTTCCCCGACGTCGACAAGATGCGCCTGATTCTCCTCGTCGCGCCGGAGGACCAAGTCCCGGACTCATCACTCGGCTACATGCTCGCGCGCTTCACCGAGTGGTTCGCTTCTTCCCACGAATACGTCTGGCCAGCGAACGCAGCTGCGCTCTCGACGGCGCTGGCGAAGTCTCAAGAGCCCGTCGCCCTCCTCGGAACAAGTTTCGCCTTTGTCCACGTATGCGACGAAGCGACGAGGCGGTGGGCGCTTCCTCCTGGCAGTCGCATCATGCAGACAGGCGGTTTCAAGGGTCGCAGCCGCACACTCGACGCCAGCGCGATGCGCGCGCTTCTCAGCGAGACCTTTGGCATCCCTGAATCACACATCGTCAGCGAGTACGGTATGACGGAGCTGAGCTCTCAGATGTACGAAACCTCCCTCGTCGACGCCCTCGCCGGTAGCGCACGCGAACGTCACTATTGGGCTCCCTGGTGGATGCGCGTCACGCCCGTCGACGCCGCAACACTTCTGCCCTCCGTAAGCGCCGGGGACGTAGGCATCCTTCGCCTCGAAGATGCCGCCAACCTCGACTCCGTGGCGTGCCTTCAAACCGCAGACCGGGGCCGACTCGTTCCCGGCGGCTTTCAGCTCCTCGGCCGTGATCCAAACGCCGTCCCTCGAGGATGCAGTTTGGCCGCCGAAGAAGCCCTCACGTGAACCACCGTCGGCACAAGGCCATCGCGGACACTATCGAAAGCCTCGCCGACGCGGGCCTAGAAACGTCCATCTCGCAGGAGACCGGCCTCTCGCCACAGGTCGTGCGCCACGGCCTTGCCACTTCGTTCCACGATCTTCGCGAGGAGCTCTCCTGCATCGCTGCCCTGCCGGGAGCGCGAGCTTCCAGCGGCTTCATCGCCCTCGCCGGCAACGTCTTCAGCGCGTGCCTTCGACCCTTCGCCACCGCAGCCGTCCTTGAAGTCCCACTTCAAGCTCGCGTCTCCTCTCGCGAGAGCGCCTTCGCCACGGCCCTCGGCCATGCGCTCAAGCCTTTCTGCGACATCGAACTTCTTCGCTTCCCCAACACCGACGACGCTTCCTTTCGCGCCGCCATTCAGAGCGCGGACTTTTGCGAGGCCTACGGAAGTGACGAGACCCTCGACGCCCTCTCGGTGTTTACGCCGACGATGATCCGCCGCGGTCATGGCCTCGGCGTCGTCTTGCTTGGGGCGTCCATCGACGACCTCGCATACGACGCCCTCGCCGAAGACATCGCCGCCTACGATCAACGCGGCTGTCTCTCCCCTCGCGTCGTGTTCGCGGAGGGCGAACTTGAGGCACACGCCGAAAAGCTCGACGACTCTCTCACGCGCGTTGAAGAGCGCCTCCCGCGCGGCGAGGTTTCAACAGACGTACAAGCAGCGTCGAGTCAATGGCGCGGAACCGCCGCCGCACTTCACCCACTTCGCGAGTCTCCCTCCCACGCCATCGTCGTCGACGAGATGGGCGGCTTTCCTATAGGCCCGACCCACCGTCACGTTGTGATCCGACCGATGTCGCTGGCTCAGGAAGCCCTCGCTCGACTTGGCTCGCACACGAAGGTCATCGGACACGCGGGCCTTCAAGCTCCGCCCAAAGCCCCCTGTCGAGTGTGCGACGTCGGCCAAATGCAACGTCCACGTCTCAGCGCCGCAGCCGATGGCTACGCTGCGGGTGCAGGGTTCATCCTCGAGTCATAGAGCCCAGCTGGGCTCTAGTGTCCTGAGTCTCAGCTGTCGTATAAAAGTGTGGGATCGGCGTACAGGTCGAGCTGTCGCTGACAGTGTCGTGCGACAGCAGCGATGATCTGGTCAGCCGATTTCGTCCAGATGAACGGCTTTGGGTCTTTGTTGTGAGCTTCGATGAAGCTTCGAATCGAGGCTTCAAGAGCCTGAGTGCTCCGGTGGACTCCGCGCTTCAGGGCGCGCTCTGTGAGCAGCGCAAACCACCGCTCGACCTGATTCAACCATGAGCTGTATGTCGGCACGAAATGGAAGTGAAAGCGAGGGTGCTTCTTAAGCCATCGCTGAATCTCTGGGGTTGAATGAGTCGCGTAGTTGTCCATCACGAGATGAACTTGAAGATCACGTGGAACCTCTTTGTCGATGCGCTTCAGGAACTTCCTGAACTCCGCCGCGCGGTGTCGTCGGTGGCACTGACCGATGACCATGCCGGTCGCGACATCAAGAGCGGCAAACAGAGTTGTGGTGCCATGCCGTAGGTACTGTGGTGTGCGGCGTTCAGGCTGCCCGAAGACCATCGGGAGCACAGGTTGTCCTCGTTCCAGCGCTTGAATCTGAGACTTCTCGTCGACGCAAAGAACGATCGCGTTGTCGGGTGGCTTCATGTACAGGCCGACGACATCGCGCACCTTCTCAACGAAGAAGTCGTCGGTGCTCAGCCGAAACGTACGTTTGCCGATGAGGCTTCAAACCGAACGCACGCCAGACCCGTGAAACCGTGCTTTGACTCACCCCAATCTTCTTCGCGAGTTGTCGAGTGCTCCAATGCGTTTGCGCCTTCGGAGCAGCCTCTATAGTCATGCGAAGAAGCTCTTCAACTTTCTCGTCCGCGAGCTTTCTCGTCACATTCGGCCGCGGCAGATCGTGCAGCGCATGTGTGCCACCTTCCGCAAATCGTTTCCGCCAACGTGAGACAGTTTGAAGGGACACCCCGACTAACTTGGCGACCTCTGTCGTCGACTGTCCTTCAGCGCACGCGAGTACGATTCGCGACCGCATCCTGAGTTGGTGCGAAACCGTTCGCCCTTGTGCCCAACGTTCCAGATCCCGTCGCTGCTCCGCGTTAAGCGTGACGGTTATTGGTGGGCGGCCCATGCGTGTATGACTCTGCATGCCGACGAAACCGCGGACCACCGCAGAAATTCCTCAATGCCGACCTTTTAATGAAATCGCGGACTCAGGACACTAGACGCCGATGAAGAGGCGGTGACCGAAGTTCCGCTCGAGCTTGCTCTGGAAGATCTTCGCGGCCGCGGCTTCGACGTCATACTCGATGCGTTTGAACTCAAAGCGACGTGCTTCGGTGTCGAACACGGTGTAGCTCGCACGCGGGTCGTAGTCGCGAGGCTGGCCGACACTGCCGACGCTCGTGATGTACTTGCGGTCTGGCTTCAACACGAAGTCTTCAGCGGGAAGTTCCACAACGTCATCCGGCGTCATCTCGAACACCTTACAAAGGTGGCTGTGGCCGATGAGCGTGATGTCGCCAAGCTCGTCCCAGATCTGCAAACACTGTCGTGCGCCGCTGGGCTCAAAGATGTACTCGAAGTCTTCCAGTCGCAGAGGACTGCCGTGGCAAAGATGAAGCCCGCACTCAAGCTCGTGCTTGTACGGGAGCGTCTTCAACCACTCGAGGTTCTCGCTGGAGAGTGTGCTCGCATGAAGGTCGAGTGCTTCACGCGCCGCCTCGTAGTAATACGAGTAGTCCATGCGTCCGGCGACGGCTGCGTCGTGATTCCCGAGAATCGTGACTTCCGTACCTTCGCGAATGATGTCTGCGCACTCGTTTGGACTCGCGCCGTATCCGACAACGTCGCCCAAACAATAGTAGGCATCGATCGACTCTGACTTGAATCCGCCCATGACAGCCGAGAGGGCTTCAATGTTGGCGTGAACGTCGCTGAAAATGCCTAGGCGCATAGGGGGAACACCGTTTCTAAAGCTGATCCCAGAGAATGTCCATGCCTGTCGTATCGGGCCGGTCGACAAACGCGTGGATACAGTGGTTTTTGCGAATACCAGACAAAATCATCAGTCATTCCGTCGCCACTTTTAGAGATCGAAAGAACGCTCGAGAGAATCCAGCCGGGACGGACGGCTTCTCTTCCGTCTCTCTCTTCGCTCGATAAGAGCGAACGGAGCCACGAAGTGCCTCGGCGGCGGCCACCGCTTCTTTGACGGAGAAGCCGCTTAGCGCCTTGTCGTCCTCCTCAAGCAAGTGCGCCATCGCCGTATGAATCCGCTCTTCGGGCCCTTTCGGATTCTTCACGGCGCGCTCTAGCGGGCGGAGTGTCGAGCTTCCAAAACGCCCGAGCAACCAAGCCACCTCGCGCCAAGACTCCGTCTTCTCCGCCTGAAGCAAAGAAACAAGAGGGCCAACACCGCGTCGCTGACCAAGCTCACCAAGGCCCAATGCGCACCCTTGGCGCACGAAACTTTTCTTCGCGTCGAGCCCATCGATGAGCGCGTCCATGCTGCTCTCGCCGCTCGCCACCATCGCGACGACAATCGACAGAAGGTCTCCGCGCACCATCTTGCGCATCGACGCGGCGACGGCCTTCAGATGCTCATCGCCGCCGCGCTTCACAAGCTCCTCCGCCACGGCGAGGCGTCGGCGCGGATGGTCCGCGATGGCGAGCAGAGCGACGTCGTCGAGCGTCGAGGGGTCTCCGCTAACAGCTGGCGGTGGACGAACACTATCGCCTCGACCGCGTGCGATATCACGCTGCGCCTGTTCATGTGCCTCGGGGTCCACGGCGAGTTCAAGTTGGTTCGCGACATCCAAGAGCGCTTCCCAGTTCTTGCCTACCTCCACCGTCGATAGGCCACTCCCCGCGCGGGCAGTCTTTCGAAAGTTCGCGATGGAACGCTGAACGAGAGCGCCTGGGTCCGCCGCAACCCCCAACGCGACAGCACGCTCCGCCAACTCTCCCGGGAGCGCCAGACCGTAGCGAAACGCATCGCTCAGCACACGCTCAAAGCTCGCGGCGATCCGTGCTTCTGGGATCGAAAGAGCGAGGAGAGCAAGATCGCTCTTCTCTGGCTTTGCCCACTTGGCGAGGAGCATGAGTTCGCGGGCAGCGTCTTTCGGCGAGCTTGCGCTCTCGCGCACAACGAATGGATGCCCCTTCATGTGAACCGGCGGAGCCGCGGCCAGCGCACGTTCAAGCGCCGTCGACGCGTCCAGCGTTCCCGTCGCTTGTGGAACACGCTCCAGGATCGTGGAGAGGTTCGCGCACCGCTCCCCCAGCTTCGTCTTGTACTCATAGCGGTAACGACCGCTCGGAGAGTAGAGCGCGACGCTAACCTCTTCGTCGGCGCAGAGCTTCTTGAGAAACTCCATGTCCGCTTCTTCCCGTGGGTCGAGCGCAGCTCGTCTCGGGTAGGGTCGCTCACCGCTGAAGTCAGTCAGCGCCAAGAGCACTACGGGGCGCTCGTCGACGACGACATATTGCACGAGCAGCTCCGCCGCCTCGGAGAACTCCGCCGCGTCATCTCCTTCTTGAAGTCTCGCGAAGAGGTATGGACCCGCCTCCAGCTCTTCCGCCACCATCTGAGCGAGTGGGTCCGCGAGAAGCGACTGCGGTGCAGGGATCGCTCCCTCCAGCTCTTCCTCGTCCTCCTCTTCCTCGTCCATCAAAACGGCCTTCAGAGACGCATCGTCGATGGGCTCGACGAGGTCGAGCTGGATGACGTCCGCTACCGCTTCCTCGGCATTCGGCTGTTCGTCGACCTCTTCGACGTCGTCGACCAGCGCCTCATCGAGAACCGCGTCTTCGACAGCGGCGTCCGGGAGAGCGTCGGCGTCTTCGAGATCCTCCACGGAACCCAAATCAACCTCGTCGAACTCGTCGTCATCGACCTCCTCCACGGCACGCCTCAGCAACGCCGAGTCGACGACACGCGTCGGCTCTTCGGCGGAAGGCTCGTCGTCTGCAGCAGGCACATGCGCCAGACGAGCTTGTTCCCGTTCCCGCAAGCGCTCGAAACGCGCATCCAGTTCTTGTTCACGGAGCTCCAGATCACGACGAAGCGCGTTGAACTCCTCGTGCGTCGCCGCCATCGCCGTCTGCTGACTGAGAAGCTCACTCTGTCCGCGGCGCAACGCCTCCTGCGCACCAGAGAGCTGAGCATTCGCAGCGGCCCCTCGCTCGCCGGACTGGATCAATGTCAGCAATCCAGCCGACCCAACCACCGCCTGGCCTTCAAGCATGTAGGGAAGGAGCGCGTCGCCACTCTCATGCAGGCTCTCCAGGAAATGCGCCCGCTCGAGGAAGAGACGATGCCTCATCACCTCCGGCACCACGAGGGCGAACACCTCTCGATCGGGGTCGTGAAACACATAGGGCTGAGCCAAGGGCCCTTCCCCTTCCAGCTCGTGGAGCTGCCCCTCGATGGCACGCGCGGCGACGGCGGAATCTGTTTTCGCGTTCACGCTCGTATAGATTTCGACCCAGCGGAGGCCGTCGTCGCTTGTCAGAGGTACTTTGGTCGTTGCCGTCTCGCCCACTCGCCGCTTCATCCGTTGCTCCTCAAGCTCGTCTCACAAGGTCCCGAGTATCCCACGCGGAGCCCATATGGATCCACTCCCGCGCAACTCCGTGCGTCATGAACCTTCTCGTTTCATGCTCCCGTCCATGGCTGTACCCAACGAAGTCGTCGATCTCGCCACCGCTTGCATCGCATCCGTCAACAAGACCGTCGGAATCGAGCTCGACTTCACCCCCGAAACGCTCCCCCTCCTGGACCACTACGCCAAAGAGGTCCTCGATTGCCCAGAGGATGAGCTTCTCGCTTTGACGGCCCCTCTTTGCGGCGCCTACTTCGGCGAGGTCGTGCGGCGACGCTTCGAGGCCGCTCGTTGGCATGCGCCGAAGGATGAGCACGCCCTGTGGCGAATCGAGTTCGAGCGCGTCTTCCTCTACTTCAACCCCATCGGCGTCGCCCTCGATGTCATCCTCGAGACCAATGGGCCCTACGCAAGTGAGCTTCTGTTTAAGCCCGAAGACGAAGAGCTGATCACGGCGGCCCTCGGCGTCTACAACGACGTCCGCGAAACAGACTACTTCACATTCTCAGTTCGCATGGAAGCCCTGGAGCAGGTCGTCCTCAAGATGGGCGCCGCCGCGGAAGACAAGAGCCGCACCTACGGCTCGGCGGAATACGCAACCTTTGCCAAGAAGGCCCTCAACTAGCGCGGCAAGCGAACACGCCCAGGAACGACGCGTGTTCGTTTCTGGGCCGTCTGCAGGCCCAGCGGCCGCATCGCGCCGATGGCGTAGGAACCTGGGTCTACATGCTCGAAGTGATACTCCGCGCCGGCATCGATCCAGCCAACCGGCGTTCCTCCAACGGTAACAACCATTCGCGCCTGCCCCGTGTTCGCGATCACAACACCGCGAGCTGGGGCATCCTCGTCCGGCTCACCGCGAGCGCCTCGGACTGTGCGAAGACGAGCATATTGCCCCGGCGCGAGAAACGTCCGCGCCGTCTCCGCCGCGGGCGGCACGGGTGCATTCTCGTGGTCCGCTCGAAGTGCCGTTCGCGGAAGCTCGACGTAGACATCCGCGGTGCGGGTTGCGCGCCACAAGCCCACACGAAATGAAGGGGGCGTCCCGCCTACGCCGCACCGACGTTCGAGGGCGTCGGGTGATGTGTGCGACCACTCCGCAATAAACCGGCAGACGAGCGTTCCGGGTCCAACCTGTTCATCCTCAGGGGGCGTCGACACCCGGAGGCTCGCCTCGCGACGAAGACGACCGCCTTCAAACCACCGTGCAAGCTGCCCAGGTCCCAGAGGTCGCCCCCCCGCTCCATCGAAAACGTAGACGCCGGGCTGGTCTCGTCGAATTCGAACCTCCGACCCGTCCGGCAAGGGCCAACCGGGGCCGACGAAGCGAGCCCGAAGTCGGTCCTTCGATACATCGATGTAGAGTTCAGCGTGCAGCGTGGGGATACGCGAATGACCGCCTCCAAGGTTTCGAGGAACACGAAGAGTGACGCGGTAGACCACACGACGGGAAGGCACACGCTCCCCGCGCGCATACTCCGGGTCGTCGACGAACGCCGGAATGAACACCCGCCCCTCGGCCTCAGATTCTTGTGCTTCCGATGGCGCGAACACCACCTCCGGCGGCGGGGTGATCGCCGCGGGATCGAGCTCGGTGCCAGGAAGCGCGTGAAGGTCCTCGCCGCAGCCTGTCATCCCAACGACAAGACCCACGAGGAAGTACCCCGCGAGTCGGTGCGTAGTGGATGATTCCAAGGCTCGAGGATGCGCTCTCTCTACGACGGCCGCTACGCGACCGGTAGTCTTACCACTCGAGGACGACTTCACCGTTCGGCCGTTGGCCAAGAGTCGACTCCTCGCGCGTGAGGACAATCGCCGTCACAGTGCCCGCCACAACCACCACACCCACTGCGGTCCAGAACCACCACTTCGTATAGAAGGGCGAGCCCTGCTCCACGACTTCAGGCTCGTCGTTGAGGGAGAAGCCTGTACCGATGATGTTCTCGTCGTCTTCACCGACGACGCGCGGTCGAATGGATGTCTCAACCGCGGCACGAACGCTTCGCTGAACGACAGGCTCAAGGGCGCCTAGCGAACGTGGCGATTCGACTTCACCTCGAAGAACGCGACGACCCGAAGAAACATCGAAGATGACAAGCTCCAAGTTGACCGAGTCTTCGGAGTCTCCGTAGGACACACGGATCACGCCGATCTTGTCGAGGTCCAGGCGCTGTGCGAGCTCGGCTACGGCTCCGTCGCCGACCTCGAGCTCATGCCCCGTGATGTTCTGAACGACGTCCGCAAGCCCTTCATTGCCGTCTGCATCGGCGAGGAACGCCGCCACCTCCGACAGACCTCGGCCGACGTCCACCTGCTCCACATAAGGAGTGGCACCAGGACGCGTCAGGCGGACCGTGTGCTCACCAGGCGCGAGACCTTCCGCCGTCAAGCCAGTCAGCCCGCGCGGAACGAAGTCCACGTAAGCGATGGCTCCGCTCGGGTCGGACTCGACGTGAATCGAGCCGTTCGCGCGTCGAGGGGCGACGCTCTCATAACGGTTGATGACCGCCGGAGGAAACTCGCCCGGATCAGGAACGATGTGGGGCATCTGCCGATGAAGCCGCGCGAAAGTTCGACGCGCGGGACGTGTTTGGCCGTCGAACTCTTGCGAAGCTCCAAGGTATAGAAGCGCCTGGCCGAGGTCTGACTCATCCTCAAGGGCAGCCTGTGCCTCATCAAAGAGCTCAACAGCGGCCGCGAGCTTCTCGATGGCGGTCCCGAGCTCGAGCTCCAGGTACGCCGAACGCCCTTCCTCGAGAAGCGTTCGTGCACGTGCCAGAGACACGATCAGACCCGGCTCGTAGCCGAGGTAACGCTGGTCTGCGTCCTGCCAGGCGACACCGTCCACCTGCCGAAGGGCCGCACGCGCAGCGCTACCGACACGAGCGGCCACCGCCTCAAGCTCAGGTTCCAGCGCCGTCGAAACGATGTACACACGTTGAGCTGCAACGATGCCATCTTGGGCGTGGACGGGCGCAGACACGATGAGTGTCTGAAGCACCAAGAAGGACGTGAGGGTCGTTAGTCGTTTGATCAAGGCTGCTCGCGTGGCTTGGTGATGGTCTACTGACCGCGGTCCAGGTCCGACACAAGACCTGCGAGGCTTGGGTCGTCCGCAAGGGACTCTCGTAAATGGACCTCAAGCGCTTGTCGACCCGCGTCGTTCAGCGAAGAGGCCATCGGACTCTGAAGCGCTTCGGCCACCAAGCGATCCACCGCCTGAGATGCATCGATGCTTCCGCTGCGAAGATCGGCTGCGACGGAGGCTGCGACCCCTGAAGCGCTCGAAGTGGGTGTCGCTGTCTGAGCGGCATCCGTAGCCAACGTTTCTTGAAACGCGCCTGGCGCGCCCTTGCCAACCTGACCGGCGGTGCCGACTTCAGCCGCCGCCGGCGTAGGAATCGAAGCGCCTGGTGCGCCTGGTGGTTTGATTGGACCTGTCATCGGGTACTCCGGGAGGATAACGAATAGGAGGAGAAAACCGCAAGCGACGAGGCGTCCCTCCTTGTGGGAGCCTCGCACCCGGAAAAACCTCTATCGAACGTTCTGAATCACCGCTTTGGCCGTGTCGTGCCGAGCTTTCATGACGTTGGATACGGTCTGGAACTGTCGCTGCTCCATGCTGATCTGCTGCTGCATCTCTAGGAGGTCCATCGCCTGCGCTTGAGAGCCTGCCAAGACGTCCTCCGGCCCCGAAGTCGACGAAGAACCACCTCCACCGCTGATACTCGCGTTCCCTCCGGCCCCTTGGGAGCGCTGTCCCGCCCGAATCGCCGCAGCGACAGCCCCGCCGCCAGGAACCAGGCCCGCGGCCTGTTCGACGCCGTCAAGAACCCCCATCGCCCCTTCACCCAACGCATCGCGGAATCGCTGCCCTGTGGAAGGCGGTGTTACTCGTGGCGCGGTGGTGACGAGGTTGATATCTGGACGAAAAGACGCAGGAATAAGGGGATTCGACATGGGTAGTCCTTGGTTGGGAGCCTTCGCTCGGGTGGAAACAAATGGCCATCGACCCGAATTCCTGTTGGTTGCGTCTTTATTGAGCGGCAAACAGACTCTAAGTCCCCGTGATGAGCGACCCAGCCCCCACCTTTGCGACAGGCGAGCTTGCCAGGCTCCCTTTCTTTCCCCTGCCGCGGGTGGTGTTCTTCCCAGGAGCTTTCCTCCCGCTGCACATCTTCGAGCAGCGCTACCGGGACATGGTCAAAGTTTGCGTCGAAGGAAACGGCGCCATGGCCATCGCTCGTTTGAAACCGGGCTACGAAGAGAACTACGAAGGCTCCCCAGACGTCTACACCGTGGCCGGCGCTGGCCGCATCGTCGACCACCATGAGAACCCGGACGGAACACACGCCGTGGTCCTCCAAGGCATCGCCCGAGTGTCCTTGGCTGAGCAAGAGAGCGACACGCTCTTTCGAGTCGCCCGCGCTCAGCTTCTTCCCGATGAAGGGGCCGTCAACGTCGGCAATATGCAGACGCTCATCGCATGCGCCACGCAGGTTGCCTCCGTGGTTCGCGAGCGACACCCGGAGTTCGAGCTTGGCATTCGGCCGGATGACGAGGCCTCCACCATCATCGATACACTGGCCGACCGTTTCGTTGCCGACAGCGACGAACGCCAGTCGATCCTGGAAGCGTGTGAACTGACGAAGCGCTGCGACCAAACGCTCAGCGCCATCGCCGGTCTCCTCGCCACCCTCGCCGAGCGAAAGATGCCGTCCTAATCCTAGTGAGGACTAGTCGAAACTAATAAGGTGCTTCATCCGAGCCCGCTTTGTCTCGAGGTACCCGCGGTTGTCGGCATGCGCTTTCACCATGTGAGCTACTCGGCGCACGTTTACGCCGAGGCCCTCGAGGGCTTCGACTTTTGCTGGGTTGTTCGTCATGAGCGCCACGGACTCAATACCCAGGTCCTTGAGGATCGCGGGGACCATCGTGTAGCGGCGTGGATCCGCCTCGAACCCAAGCATCTCATTCGCGTCGACGGTGTCGTGTCCAAGCGCCTGCTGCTCGTACACGCGCAACTTGTTCCCTAGGCCAATGCCCCGGCCTTCTTGGCGAAGGTAAATCACCACACCATCTTCGGCGGCCACACGTTTGAGCGCCAACTCCAGCTGCTCCCTGCAGTCACACTTGAGTGAGTGAAGAACCTCGCCCGTCAGACACTCGGAGTGTACCCGCGTCAACACCTCGCCGGAGAGCTCCCCATGACAAATCGCAAGGTGCTCGAGTCCACCGTCCCGGTACGCCACGACCTCGAATTCGCCGAACTCCGTAGGAAGAGTGCAGCGAGAGTATCGCTCCACCTCCGTGGTCGCGTCCGCTGGGTTCTGCTTGCTCATGCGCATCAAGGCCTTGGATCTGGCTCGAAACTCTGGCTCGTCAAGTGCAGCTCAAGGCTGCTCCTGCTGGAGCGCCAAAAGATTAGCCTGATGATGAGCACGAAGAGCATCCATCAGCTCTCCAACCTCGCCCTCCACGACCTTGTCTAGGTTGTGGAGCGTGAGCTGAATCCGGTGATCCGTCACTCGGCTCTGGGGATAGTTGTAGGTCCGGATCTTCTCGGAGCGGTCTCCTGTTCCCACCATATTTCGCCGCTCAGCGCTGATAGCGTCGGCCTGTTCGCGCTCCGCCATCTCCTGAAGCTTGGCCCGGAGAATCTGCATCGCGCGCGCCAGGTTCTGATGCTGTGAACGCTGCTCCTCCGAGCGCACCATGATGCCCGTTGGGAGATGAATGAGATTGATGGCACTCATGGTCGTGTTAACGCCCTGTCCGCCGGGACCTCCCGCCGCGGTCTTCGTGACCTTGATGTCTTTCTCGTCGATGTCGACGTCCACATCGTCCACCTCGGGCATGACCGCCACCGTCGCCGTTGACGTATGGATGCGCCCTTGAGACTCCGTCGCCGGGACTCGCTGCACGCGGTGAACGCCGCCTTCGAAGCGAAGACGTGAATAGACTTGGTCCCCAGTCACCATCGCGATGACCTCTTTGATGCCACCAGCGCTGGCTTCGCTCATGGAGGTGATCTCCATCTTCCAGCCCTGCTTCTCGGCATAGCGGCGATACATGCGCAGAAGGACCCCCGCAAAGAGCGCTGCCTCTTCGCCGCCGGCGCCACTTCGGATCTCGAGGAACGTATTGCGCTCGTCGTTGGGATCTTTGGGCAAAAGCGCGAGCTGGAGCTTTTTTGTGAGCTCTTCGAGCTCTGTCTCCAGGTCAGGAATCTCCGCCTCGGCCAACTCACGTAACTCCGGATCCTTGAGCACCTCGCGATGCTCCTCAAGCTCCGTGGTGACCGCTGCGAAACGAGCATAAAGCTCGACGACCTCGTGAAGGCCCGCCCGCTCTCGTGTCAGTTCGAGGAGCCGCTTAGTGTCGCCCACGATATTGGGCTGACAGAGCATCTCCTCGATCTCTTTGTAACGTGCGACAAGAGAATCAAGCTTATGAACCGGTAACATCAGGCAACGCTTTCAGATCGTAGGGCCGGTAGAGCCGCGACAAATCCGTCGAAGGAAGGATAGACAAGAGGAGCATCACCAGCGGGAACGTGAGCACCCACTCTCTCACGCCAAGCCGCAGCTTCCATGGCGGTGATGGCCACTTCGAGCTGGTCGTCGGTGGGCTCACGCGTCGTGATCTTCTGAAACAAAAAACCAGGCCACAAGAGAAACTGAAGTGGCCCTGTTGTGCAGTAACGCGCTGTAAAGCGCTGGAACTCGAAGCTCACGGCGGCGATGAGGGGAAGCAACGCGATGCGAAGAGCGAGGAGCAGTACCTGCCCCAAAAATCCGTCCACATCGGGGAGCAGGAGCGGCGCAAAGAGAGCGCCGGCCAGAATCGAAACGAACACGACGACGATCAAGAAGGTCGTGCCACAACGTGGATGCAGAGTTGTCTGAGCGCGCACGTTCTCAACGGTGAGCTCGAGCTCCTTTTCATACGCGTGAATCGTTTTGTGTTCCGCGCCATGAAACTGAAACGTGCGCCGGACATCTTTCAACATGGAGATTGAAACGAGGTAGGTGAAGACGACGAGAAGTTTAAATCCGCCGATCACGAAATGGTAGTTCGCGTCATCGAGGCCAAACTCGTGTCCGAAGAGCTTGCCGCTCCCTGCCGCGAGAAGCTGCGGGAGGGCGACAAAGAGCCCTAGCGCGAAGACCGTCGCGGCGATCATCGCCATCTTGGAGCCTTCGCCTTCCTTCGCCTTCTCCTCATCCGTCATCTGCTGCTCAGCGCTGAAGTTCAGCGCTCGAAAGCCGATGGAGAGCGATTCCACCAATGTAGCGACGCCACGGAACCCCATCATTTTCCAGATCTTGCTTTTAAAGCGGGGCTTGTAGGGCTCCTCGTGGACGGCGAGCGATCCGTCCGGCCGCCGAACAGCCACCGAAAGGCCATTGGGTGAGCGCATCATCACCCCTTCGATGACCGCTTGCCCGCCGATATAAGGCTTGTCCTTGGTTCCAAGGGTGCGGGCGGACGGGATGTCCGAAGCCGGGGACTCCATATTTGTGCTGTCGCTCATCGGGCGGCAGTGTAACCATCGATGGTGCAGTGAGCACCCCGAGAGTCTGCAGATCAGGCCGGGAGCTTTTCCGCACTAAATTTGCACTATTGGCCTGCCTTTTGGCAGAAGCGAGGTGTCCGATGGGACAAAAACGAATTCAACTGATCGTACGCGGTCGGGTCCAAGGGGTCTTCTACCGGGCGACGGCCCAGCGAGAAGCACGTCAAAACGGCCTGACCGGGTGGGCAAAAAATCGCAATGACGGAACCGTCGAAATTGTGGCCGAGGGCGAAGAAGACTCCGTAAAGGACTTTCTGAGTTGGGCACAGACGGGACCCGCCACGGCGAGGGTGGATAAGGTCGATACCAAATGGCGGAGTTACACAGGCGAGTTCTCCGATTTCCGGGTGGCAAAGGGCTAGGGATTCTCAAAGCGCTGATCTGTGTCTTGCTGGTCAGCGTTTCCCTAGCTTTTGCGGCGTCCGCCTCCGCGGACGCGCCCACCGTCGCAGATATCGAGAGATGGGCCGGCGATCTTCGCAGCGGAGATGACTCCCTCATCGCGGAAGCCGTCGAAAACCTCGGCCAACTCAACGCAGACGCCCTCCCAGCCATTGAAGCCCGCCTCCAGCGAACTTCTCGGCAGATCGTACCGGAAGAAGACGGCGCAGACGCGCTCCGATACTTCCGGCACGCCGTGGGGTCACGCCGCGCGGACGACACCATGGATATCGCCCCGGGCATTCCGCAGGTCGTCAAGGAACGCCCCTCCCCGGACGTGGGCCGTTCCGCGGAGCGTTTACTCCTGCTTCGTTCGCTCGAGCGAATCGGCAGCGTCCCAGCGCAACGCCTGATGGGCGATGTGTTCGCGCTGACGCCGTCGATGTGGCGGCGCGAGCGACGGCTCCTCCTGGAGCGAATGAGCGCCCGTCTCTTGCCCGGACTCCTCTGGATGCGAGCCCACGACGAGCCAGATGTGCGTCGATGGGCACGAGCAGCCATTTCTCGACTCGGGCTCAACGACCCCGGCCGTGCAGTTCAGGAAGAAGACCCCGAACGACTCGCCGGCATCCTTGAGGCCTATGGAGCCACGCGAGAGATGAACGCCATGACGGTGATCATTTCCTTCGTTGGACATAGTGATGAGCGCGTTCGCCAAGCCGCGCGTGATGCAATGAACCTCTTCGGGCGCAACGGCATCTGGCAGTTGCGGGAAGGAATGCGCAATCAACTTGGCCAAGAGGCAGACCATGAGTGGGGTTGGCAGCGTACCTCTAGCCTCCTCTACGAAGGACTCGACGCACAACGCCTCGGCCCGGTCACAGAACGACTTGAGCGAGGTATTCAGCACATGGAGGCCGGCGAACTGGCGGAGGCGCGCGAGCTCTTCGACGCTGCGCTCATTCGTGAGCCCATGCACCCGAGACGAAGTGAACTCGCTGAGCACTACGCCCGCTTCGCCGAGAATGCGTCAGGACCCGAAAGGGAATCTCTGCTTCAGCGCGCGCTCTGGCTGCAGCCCGACTCGCCTCAAGCGGATTCCTGGCAGCGAGCTTTGCTCGCTGTTGAGGTCGAGCGAAACGTCGCCGCCGGATTCGAAGACGTCCGCGCCGATGACGTGACGCAGAGCGAAGATGCGATCGCATCCAACGGGGAAGCCACGACTTCTGAGGCCACCGAGAGCGCAAGCAACGGCTACAGCTCCACAGCATTTGGACTTCTCGTGGGGCTACTGCTCCTTGGTGGACTCGTTTGGAAACGAGGCTGGTTCGCGGCGAAGCTCAAGTCGCTATTGCCCCACATGGCCAAGCCAAAAGCCAAAGCCAAAGCATCCTCGAGGAGCGCCAGAAAAGCCCAGACCCGTGAGCTCTTGCTTCGATGGAAGACGCGACTTGGTCCCTTCGCCTCCAAGGCGCTATCGATGGCATGGACAGGCAGCCGTCGGGTCGCCCGTGAACTCTTGAGCCTCTCCCGCACACTCATGCGAGTCGTGAGTCCTGGCAGCGTAAAGAAGAATCCTCCGCGCCCCACAGCGAAGAAGAAGCCCGTAGCAAAGCTGTCTTCGAAGAAGGTCCGCCCTACAAAGAGCTCTGGTTCGACACAGTCCTTCGAACAGCCCGTGACGAGGCCCCAAGAAGCGATCCCGTTGGCGGGCTTGCTCTTTGGCGCCATCGAGGCATCCGAAGATGAGTTCGCCAGCGGCGACGAAGAGGGCCCAGATACCGTAGATACCGCCTTCGAGGAGATGCCGGCGGAGCTGCCAGGGTTCTTTTCGGACACCAGCCCTGGGACGATCGAAGCCCCGGATACGCTGCCCGGCTGACTTGGCCCTCCAAGCGGCGTAACGTTTCGCCGTCTTTTGCTTGGCGATGAAGCTGTCGGAGCGAGCTCCCGCCTGCGGGAGCGAGCTCCCGCAGGCGCCAGGTTGCCCATCAGATTGGCAAACTGGCCCTTCCTAGGTTCTATCCATCAGGCACGCTTGAGCTTGGCGCGGCCCCCGACATATGCTCCGGGACATGCCTCTTTCCGACCTATCCAATCCCGATGTCTTGCTCCGTGAAAACTGGGAAGCGCAACGCCGTTACGGAGCCGATGGGACTCCGCTTCTGCCGCCATCGTTTGTCGCCGAAGCAGGTCCCCGAGTGTGGATCGTGGACGTACGCACGGATAGCGATCAGGTGGGTCCCCTCGGGCACATCCCTGGCTGCTGGCGTGTCCCCTTTGGACAAGTGGGCGACGTCGCGGCGCTGTTAAACGCATACACGCCCGTAGTCTTGGTGTGCAGCGATGGTTCACAATCGAGTACCGGGGTTCGCTACCTCACCGGCCTGGGAATGACGACGGTGGCAGCCCTCGACGGCGGCATGGAGCAATGGCGGGCTCGCGGCTACGGTGTCTCGCGCGACGCGAGCGTGACAGAACGGACTCTCGAAACCCCCGCGCCTGGGCACGGGTCAGACGGCCGCCTGCTTTCAGGAAAGTCCAAAGGCAAGCACCTCAGCCTCGAGGAAATCGAAAATCACCTTGGCGAATCGGCGAAAGTCCGGCGCGTCAAACTCGCTGCTTTCCTCCTGGCGACACAAACCTCGTGCGTGGATGGTCGAGAAGACCGAGCCATTATTGGCACCCCTGGCGGCGATGCTGGAGAGCTGCTCCTGGGCCTTGCCGCCGTCGAGGCGGTTACGGGACAACAGGTTCCGCTGAACGAAGTGCCCGAGTTGGTCCGTGCGTTCGCCGACACGTTCGGCGGCATCTATCTCCACACCGATAACCACGCCCTCAACCATCTCGCGCGCTCACTTCGTTCTGACGATCGACTTCGAGACGCCGTGTCTTCTCTGCGAACGATCGATGATTGGGAAGTGTTTCTTCGCGGTCCACGGCAAGAGCTTCGAGCTCCTCTTCTCGAGCACCTGCTGCAGCCCGACCATGTGGGCTGTGGTCACCTCAAGCTCGCATTGCTCAATCCCTCACAGTACCGCGTTCGCTCGGCGCTCATTTCGCGCTTCTTTGAAGCCTTCTACACCGGCCTATGGGACGGTGCCCCGGATCTTACGTGGGTTGTTCTTGGTGGCGAACACGCCGAAGGGGCGGTGGTCCAAGTCACCCTCGAGGAGGAGCTTCATCCGTTCACGGAGATCCCGATGATCGCACCTTCCATCGGTGGCGTTCAGATGTTCGTGAATCATCCGCAGGTCGTAAGCTACCTACGCCAACAGACCGCACACTTCCTTGCCAACCGCGTGGCGAGCCTTCTCGGCCTCAGCGCTGATGCAGAGTCCGAGTTGCTGAAGAAGATTCCCGAGATTGGCGCCGTTCAAGCACAAGCCACGCTGGTCGCCCTTGCCGCCGGCCTGCCAGTTTTCACGGCGCACTTTGAACGAGATGGCCGAGTACAGGTGAGCGCTTCAGGGCACATTCCAGAGTCCTAGCCGCAGCGTTTTGCGAGAGGTCGAACGCGAACGGAATCCAGAAACGTCAAGGCGCCGGCTTGCTGAGCATTCAGCCGCCAAATGCCTTGGCGATCTCCTCACTTGTCATCGTCTTCGTCTCGCCCTCGAGGGTGATTCCCTCAGGTTGTTGGTCGATGAAATACTGAATCGCGTTGGTGAGACCCGAAGTCTCATCCAGCGTGCCGAGGGCGATGCTCTTGCCCCCGTGCCCCGGCGCGAAATAGTAGATATTGGACCCGCAGCTTCCGCAGAAGGCCCGCTCTGCCCATTCCGAGGACTTGTAGACGGTAAGCGCTTCTTCGCCTTGAGTGAGCGTAAACTCGGTCGTGCTGGCGCCGAAATATGTTCCAGCTGACCATCGCTGGCACATCTTGCAGTAGCACGCCGCGAAACCACCACTGACCTTCGCCTCGTAGCGGACCGCACCACAAAGACACCCGCCGACTCGTTTTTCGTCACTCATTCGCAAAGCCTAACAGCTGAGCTTAAGACGGAACGAAAAAGCCCGGCCAGAAGCCGGGCTTTCGAGAAGGTTTGAGACCTACTCTTCTTCGCTGCTTGCTGCGGGCGCAGCCACGATCTTCTCGGGCAGAACAGCGTCGACCAACTCGATCATCGAGATGGGTGCGTTGTCGCCGCGTCGGTTCTGAAGCTTGATGATTCGTGTGTATCCGCCGCCCTTGCCCGCCTTCGCGCGCTCAAGGTAACGAGGGGCGACCTCGTGGAAGAGCTTGTGGATCATGTCCACATCTTCAACCACGTCGCCGCCAAGCGTGCGGGTGAGCTTCTTCGGAAGGAACTTCGCAACTTCACGCTGTGCGTGGATACGCGCAGCAAGAACTCGCTCACGCTCGCCGGCGTCGCTGATCTTACCGATGTCGACCTGGAGGTCATCGCCAAGACGAACTGCGCGTGTGATGAGCCGCTCAACGATGCGACGAAGTTCCTTCGCCTTTGCATCGGTGGTGCGGATCCGCTCGTGAAGAATCAGGTTACCCGCAAGGTTGCGGAACATGGCTCGGCGGTGGGATGTGTTGCGGCCAAACTTACGGCCTGCTTTTTGATGTCGCATGGTTCTTATCCGAAAAGGAGGGACGCAGAGAAAGCGCTACCCTCAAAGATTGTTATTGGGCCTGATGCGCCTTCCAGCGCTCCTTCATGGCTTCCCAGTTTTCGATCTCCATGCCGAGGGAGAGACCCATGTCCGCGAGAATCTCGCGAATCTCCTTGAGTGACTTACGGCCGAAGTTCTTGGTCTTGAGCATCTCTGCGTCCGTCTTCTGAACAAGCTCACCGATGAGGTGGATGTTCGCGTTCTGGAGGCAGTTGGCGCTTCGCACGGAGAGCTCGAGCTCTTCAACGCTGCGGAAGAGGTTCTCGTTGAGAGGCTCCTCTTCGCGGGTGGTTTCAACCGGCTCTTCTTCTTCTTCGAAGTTGATGAAGATGGTGAGCTGGTCTTTGAGAATCTTCGCGGCAAGAGCGACGGCGTCCGATGGGATGACCGCGCCGTTGGTGAAGACCTCGAGGGAAAGCTTGTCGTAGTCGGTAACCTGTCCAACGCGGGCGTTGGTGACGGTGTAGTTGACCTTGCGAATCGGCGAGAAGAGTGCGTCGATTGGAATGGTCCCGATGGACATGTTGGGCGTCTTGTTACGCTCAGCAGGAACGTAGCCGCGACCCACATCAACCGTGAGCTCCGCTGCGAAACGTCCGCCCTTGGAGACGGTGCAAATGACGTGGTCAGGGTTGAGAATCTCAACCTGGTCCGTGACCTGAATGTCGCCGGCGGTGATCTCGCAGGGGCCTTCCTTGTCGATGCGCACCATGTGTGTCTTCGACGAGTGGGCTCGAACAGTGACTTCCTTCAAGTTCAGGATGATCTCCGTGACGTCTTCAACGACGTCCGGAACCTGAGTGAACTCGTGGAGAGCCCCGTCGATCTTGACCGCCGTGATGGCTGCGCCCTGAAGCGACGAAAGGAGAACGCGCCGCAGCGAGTTACCGAGCGTGATGCCGAAACCGCGCTCAAGAGGCTCGGCGACGAACTTTCCGTAGCGCTCCGAGAGGCTGTCCTGATCGACAGGAACCGTCTTGGGACGAATAAGGTCGCGCCAGTTGCGAGCAACGAGGGTTGGAATGGTCATGCGGTATCTCCGGGGGACGAATCAGAACGAAAGCTTGTTTGGGGGGTAACCCCGTGGTGCACGAGGGGACTCGATAGTCCCCTCAGAAAACACCGGTTGGGTGAGCGGGTCTAGTTTCCGACGCGTTGCAAAAGCAACGGGGCGAGTCTAGACGCGTCGGCGCTTAGGAGGCCGGCAACCGTTGTGAGGAATAGGAGTCACGTCGCGGATGAGCGTGACGCGCATTCCGACGTTCTGGAACGCTCGAAGAGCTGACTCTCGGCCTGCGCCGGGGCCCTTCACGAAGATCGCCACCGTCTTCATACCGCAATCCTGCGCTGCGCGAGCGGCGTCTTCAGCCGCAAGCTGCGCTGCGAAAGGCGTGCTCTTACGTGAGCCCTTGAAGCCCTTCGCACCGGCCGTCGACCAGCTGACCACGTTACCGTTCAGGTCCGTGATAGTGACGATGGTGTTGTTGAACGTGCTCTGAATGTGGGCGATGCCACTAGCGATGTTCTTTTTGACTTTTTTCTTGCCGCCTTTTTTGGCGGTCGTTTTGCCCTTGGCCATATTCTATGTCTCCGCGAAAGCTTGGAAGTGACTGCGCTTAAGAAGTGCTAGCGCTTACGCGTCATTGGGCCGCGCTTTGGACCCTTGCGTGTACGTGCGTTGGTGTGAGTGCGCTGACCACGGACCGGAAGACCGCGACGATGACGAAGACCACGGTAGCAACCGAGCTCCATCAAACGCTTGATGTGAAGCTGGATCTCGCGCCGGAGATCGCCTTCCACTTTGTAGTTGTGGTCGATGACTTCGCGGATCTTACGAACCTCAGCGTCGTCGAGATCGTCCGCCTTCTTGTTGGAAGGGATCCCCGTCATCTCACAGATGGCCTTAGCCCGAACGGGACCAATTCCATAGATGTACTGTAGAGCGATGACCGTGTGTTTTCGGCCGGGGATGTCTACACCCGCAATGCGTGCCATGTTCGAACCTTTTCTTCTCGCCTGATTTTGCGCCCTCTTCTTGAGGCCGCGAAAGTTTATAACCGCGCTATTATCTTTGCCCTTGTTGGATCGTAGGGAGAGACCTCCACCACAACCCGGTCGCCGGGTATCAACTTCACTGTTGTCTTGCGTGCCTTGGACGATATTGCTGCGCGAACTGCCTTACCGTCGTCTAACACCACTCTGAACAAGCCTTTGGGAAGCGTTTCTTCAATCACGCCTTCCTCTTGCTTGCTCACATTCACTCTCCGATCGCCGTCTCGATTCTGGCGCTAACCTCATCCAGGGAGCCTGTCCCTACGATCCGTTCGACCACAGTGCCAGTCGCCGCGTAATATTCGAGGACAGGTTCGGTGATTCCCTTGTAATCTTGGTACCGCTTGCGTGCAGTTTCTTCGTTGTCATCTGCCCGCTGCTTCACTTCTACGCCTGCGGGGGGCGGATTATAGCGGATGTGATACTCCTGTCCACCATCCACAGCGATACGACGTCCAGAGATACGCTCTACGACGTCTTCTTCGGGGACATCGAGGACAAGAACGCGATCTAATGTGCGGTTGAGCTCGCCGAAGATACCGTCAAGAGCCTTCGCTTGACCCACAGTCCGAGGGAACCCGTCAAAAATTACGCCGCCGCTTGCATCGTCTTCCTCAAGGCGCTTCTTGATGAGCTCAAGAACGAGTTCGTCAGGAACAAGCTGACCTTGGGACATGAACGAATCAAAACGAGCACCGAGGTCAGAGCCACTCTTGCGCTCAGCGCGCATGATTTCACCCGTCGAAACCTGCGGGATTCCCAGCTTGCTCACCAATCGCTTGGCTTGCGTACCTTTGCCCGCCCCTGGCGGTCCGAAGAAAACGAGATTCATGACTACTGACGTCCGCGAATCTTGGGGCCACCGCTCGAGATGCCCTCGTAGTGACGGTTGATGAGATGTGATTCGATCTGCTGAGCTGTGTCGAGGGCGACACCCACAACAATCATCAGCGACGTGCCACCGAGATAGAATGGAACCTGGAAGCCGGACTGCAACAAGGTCGGAACCGTACACACAAGCGTGATGTAGAGGGAACCAGCGACTGTGATACGCGTAAGAACGCGGTCGATGTAGTCCGCCGTGTCACGACCTGGAGTCACGTTGGGGATATAAGCGTTCTGCTTCTTGAGGTTCTCGGCCACATCGACGGGCTGAAACTGAACCGCTGTGTAAAAGAAGCAGAAGAAGATGGTCATGACAGCGAAGACGGTCATGTAGATCCACTGGTTTGGACCGTTCGGCTGAAGCTGGGTGTTGAGCCAGTTCATTCCCGGGATGCCAAGGTTCGCCAAAGTCATTGGGAACATCATCAGGGAGGAAGTGAAGATGGGCGGAATAACACCGGCCATGTTGACTCGAAGCGGCAGGTGCGATTGCTGCCCGCCATGCATCTTCTGACCTATCATCCTCTTCGCGTAGGTGATCGGCAGCCTGCGCTGCGCTCTCTCGAAGAAGCAAATGAAGGCGGTCGTAAGGACGGCGATGAAGGCGATGATCAGGAGGTCCGTTGGCTTCATCTGGCCAATCTGGAGCTGCGAGTACGTGCTGAAGAGCGCGTCCGGCAAGTTGGCAACGATGCCGGCGAAGATGATGAGGGAGATTCCGTTTCCGATTCCCCGCTCCGTGATCTGCTCACCGAGCCACATGAGGAACGCTGTACCAGTCGTGAGGGACAGGACCGTCATGAAGCGGAAGACCCAGCCTGGGTCGGCGACGACATCCCCGACGCTTCCGCCGAGTCCGCCGGAAGCGGTGCCGTTCATGCCTTCAAGCCAAAACGCGATGCCCGTGCCCTGGATGATCGAGAGGATGATCGTTCCGTAGCGCGTGTACTGGTTGATCTTTCGCTGACCAGCCTCGCCCTCTTTCTTGAGCTCTTCGAGTGGCTTCACCACCACACCCATCAGGGAGAGAATAATACTCGCCGAGACGTAGGGCATGATGTTGAGCGCGAAGATCGACATCTGCTCCAGGGCGCCGCCGCTGAAGAGATTGAACATGCCCAGGAAGCCGCCGGACTGAGCCTGCATCTTCTCTTGAAGGACACTTCGATTCACCCCGGGCGTCGTGACAAAGATGCCGACGCGGTACACTGCAAGCATACCAAGGGTGAACAGGATCCTCTTGCGTAGCTCGGGGATCTTGGCGATGTTCGCGAAGACGCTCATAGGGAAGTCTCGATAATCACTGGAACGCCCTAATGCACGCCGAAACGTGAATTAGGGGGCCAATCCAATGTAAAAAGGGAGGTTAGGCCGATGCCTTAGTGGGAATCTCGCGTACGGTCGCAGTGCCGCCGGCAGCTTCAATCTTTGCCTTCGCGCTCTTCGAAAAGCCGAGGACGTTGATCGTGAGGGCCTTGTTGATGTCCCCGTTTCCAAGGATTTTCACACCATCGACACGACGGGAAAGCAAACCTGCCTCCTTGAGAGAGGCCATGTTGACCGTCGCGCCAGCTTCGAAACGTGCCAGGTCGGACACGTTGAACGTGGCGATCTTCTTGGCGAACTTCTCGTTGCTGAAGCCGAACTTTGGAAGGCGGCGGAAGAGAGGTGTCTGACCACCCTCGAAACCGATCTTGGAGAAGTTGCCTGGGCTACGAGCCTTCTGGCCCTTCATACCCTTACCGGCGGTCTTGCCGAGGCCGGAGCCAACGCCGCGACCTTTGCGCTTCTTGTTCTTCACTGCGCCAACAGGTGCACGAAGACGGGAGAGAATTGGAATATCGTTTTGCTCAGCCATTGGTTTCCTCCACGGACACAAGGTGCAGGACCTTCTTCACGGCGCCGCGAAACGACGGCGTGTTGTCGATGACGACGGTCTTGTTGATGCCGCGCAGACCAAGTCCCTTGAGGATTTGCTTCTGGCGAGCACTGCGACCGATGCCGCTCTTGAGCTGGGTAACTTTGAGCTTCTTAGCAGTCATTGCGCTGCAACCTGTTCTGGGTTCAATCCGCGGCGAGTGGCGACCATCTTGACGTCTTCGAGCTGGCGAAGCGCGTCGGCGGTGGCGCCCACAACGTTGTGCGGGTTGGTGGTGTTGAGAATCTTGGCAAGCACGTCCTTGACGCCAGCGGCCTCGAGGACGGCGCGCATGGCACCTCCTGCGATGACACCGGTACCAGGGGATGCGGGGCGAAGCATGACCTTGCCTGCGCCGTGATGGCCGAGAACTTTGTGAGGGATGGTGGCGCCGACGAGGGGAACGCGGAACATGTTCTTCTTCGCGGCATCGCTGCCTTTACGAATCGAATCAGGAACTTCGTTTGCCTTGCCGAGACCGACGCCCACGTGGCCGTTGCCGTCGCCGACGACGACGAGCGCCGAGAAGCTGAAGCGGCGGCCGCCTTTGACGACCTTAGCAACGCGGTTGATGAAGATAACTCGCTCGGTGATGTCTTCGAGGGAGTTGGGATCGATGATTTCGCTGGAATAAGCCATGGTGTGTCCTTGGTTTTCTGGAACGAAGGTTCCTTAGAACGAAATGCCGCCCTCTCGAGCGCCTTCCGCCAGGGCCTTCACCCGGCCGTGATAGATGTATCCGTTTCGGTCGAAGACGACCTTCTCGACGCCAGCCTGCTTGCAAGCAGCGGCGACCGCAGTTCCGACGGCCTTGGCCTGCTCGATCTTCCCGTCTCCGTCGACGTTGAAGCCCTTGGACTTCGAGGAGCTCGAGGCGATCGTGCGACCCGTTGTGTCGTCGATGACCTGTGCGTAGATGTGGTTGGCGCTTCGAAAGACCGAAAGCCGTGGGCGCGCTGTGCTGCCGCTGACCTTGCCTCGGATGCGCCGCTTGCGGCGAAGTCGTCCCTGGTTTTGCTTGTTCATCGCTATACCTTCTACTTCGAACCGGACTTGCCGGCCTTCTCGCGGATTTTCTCGCCTGTGTAGCGAACGCCCTTGCCACCGTAAGGATTCGGCGGGCGAATCGAACGGATGCGGGCGGCCACTCGACCGACGACTTCATTGCTGATGCACTCAAGGTGCACGCGGGGGAACTTCGTGCCGGCCATGTCGATCTGCTCGATCTTCACGCTGACGTTCTCTGGAATCGCCAAGATAGGCTGGTGCGAAAGACCCACCGTCATCTTGAGCGTGTTGTTCTTGTACTCAGCTCGGTAACCGACGCCGCGGAAGTCGAGGCTCTTCTTGTAACCGTTCTTCGCGCCCTCAACCATGTTGCCGATGAGCGCACGGGTCGTGCCCTGGAACATGATGCCGGCCTGGCCCATTCCCTCGCGGGGACGAACAAGAACTTCGGCGCCTTCTTGGGAGATTTTGACCTCGTCCCGGAAAGTGCGCTCGATCTCGCCCTTTGGACCTTTGACCTTCACGGTCTGGCCACTGATGGAGACGGTCACGCCATCAAGAACAACCACAGGCTTCTTGCCATTACGGCTTTGCTTTTGGACTTCAGCAGCCATCACCACACCTCACAGAGCACTTCGCCGCCGATTTTGGCTTCGCGTGCTTTTTTGTCCGTCATGAGACCGTTCGAGGTCGACATGATGGCGATTCCAAGTCCGTTGTGGACCTTAGGGATGTCCGTGGTTCCAACGTAGAGACGTCGGCCGGGACGGCTTGTGCGCTTGATGCCGATGAAGGCGCAGCGTCGGTTCTTGCCGTACTTGAGCTGTACGGTCAGGGAGCGTTCGCCCACCTGGTAGTCCGTGACGTAGCCCTCCTCCTTGAGGATCTTGGCAACGTTTACTTTGAGCTTCGACAGAGGAATCTCCGTCTGGTCCTGGTGCGCAAGCGCAGCATTCCGCAGGCGGGTCAGCATGTCGGCGATGGGGTCGGTCATCATAGCGAAAAAACTCTCTTCTTAATCTTCGTGTGCGGGTTCGTGAGAACGCGCTTTACTTTCGGAGGGGCATCCCAAGACCGCGCAACAGCGCTCGCCCGTGGTCGTCAGTTTTCGCCGAGGTGACGAAGGTGATGTTCATTCCCTTGATCTTGTCGATCTTGTCGTACTGAATCTCAGGGAAGATGATCTGCTCTTTGACGCCCATCGTGTAGTTGCCACGACCGTCGAAGGACTTCTTGCTGACGCCCTGAAAGTCTCGGGTACGAGGAATCGCGAACGTGATGAGACGGTCAGCGAACTCCCACATTTTCTCGCGCCGGAGCGTCACCATCACGCCGATGGGCATTCCCTCGCGAAGCTTGAAAGTCGCGATGGACTTCTTCGCTTTCGTCACCACAGGCTTCTGACCTGTGATCGTCGCCATCTCTTCGACGGCGGCGTCGATGAGCTTCGCGTTTGCGACGGCATCACCGAGACCCATGTTCACGACGATCTTCTTGAGCTCAGGCACCTGCATGGGGTTCGCAAACTCGAACTCCTTCATGAGCTTGGCCACTACCTCGTCGCGGTACTTCTTCTTTAGTCTAGCTACGTATGTCATTTTCTATTCTTTGGTTTCATCCACGCCGATAAGGTCAGCATGACCCGGCTTTGTGGATGGGCCGAACTTCTTGTTTTCTAGTCTGAATGCATCACCGAGTAGGCAATGCAGGCAGTTACGAGTATGTCGCAGTTCTTGTTTTTCTAGTCTGAGTACGCCACCGAGTAGGCAACGCAACCAGTTTTGGATGTGTCGCAGTTCTCCGCGTTGATCTCACATTCACAATACAAACTGAAACATTCACGCATCGTAAAGTGCAATTCAGCACACACGTCAAACGCATTTGGATAGTGACACTCCACACTCAGAGCCTCGCGCATACATCCGAAGTATGCGTCCGCGGCGGTATCACAGCCACCGCCTCCTGAGTTCACCAGTTGCGCAGCGGTAAAGTGGTTGTTGATGCGATCCTCGGCAGTACTCAAGCTGATACGACACTCATTCGAAAGTTGAGCTGTGAACTCACTAGGACCACTGTCAGGAAGTGGGCCAGTATCGGTGCCGCCATCAGAGTCAGGAAGCATCCCAACATCGGATTGCATGCGGTCGTCATCACCACATGCAAGCGAAAGAAGGATCAGAGCTGTGACGACACGCATCTTTTCAGTCCAGGGTTGCGCCGCTTCGAACCGAGACGCGGACTTTGACGCCCTCGTCGTTGGTGCTCATGCGAATGCGCGTGGGCTTCTGGGACTCGGGGTCGAGGATGGCAACGTTGGAAGCGTCGATTGGGCGCTCCTTCTCGAGGATGCCAGCTTCACGGTACTTGCGGGGGCTACGATGGTGCTTCTTGACGTTGACTCCCTCGACGAGCACGCGGCCGTCTTCGAGAACCTTCAAGATGCGACCCTTTTCGCCCTTTTCTTTACCAGCGATGACGATGACTTCATCGTCCTTCTTCAATCGCAGAGCCATCACACCACCTCCGGTGCAAGCGTGACGATCTTCATGCCCTGCTTGCGAGCACGAAGCTCACGAGCGACAGGTCCGAAGACGCGAGTCCCGAGGGGCTCGTTGTCCTTGTTGACGAGGACAGCACCGTTCGTGTCGAACTTGATGCTGGTGCCATCGGGGCGCTGAATGCCCTTCTTGGTTCGAACGATCATGGCCCGGGCGACTTCGCCCTTCTTGACCTTGCCGTTCGGCATGCACTCTTTGATGGACACGACGATGACGTCGCCAACGCTTGCGTAGCGTCGCTTGGATCCACCGAGGACCTTGATGCACTTGACTCGTTTTGCGCCGCTGTTGTCGGCGACATCGAGCACTGATTCAGTCTGAATCATTTTCTATACCTCGGGTGGACGCTCGACCAAACGGCTTACCGTCCAGCGCTTCGTCTTTGACATGGGTCGGCACGACTTGATTTCGACGACGTCCCGCGTGCGGTACTCCTCTTTCTCATCGTGTGCGTGGTACTTCTTCTTCTGCTTCACGTACTTGCCGTAGAACGGGTCACGGAAGCGACGGATCACCTCGACGACGATCGTCTTCTGGGCGCGGCCTTCGGCTTTGGTGTCGTTCACGACGCGTCCGACGAGTCGGCGATTCCGACCTCGGGACTTCACGTCTGCCGCTTCCGCGGTGGCTGTTTCTTCACTCATGATTCTACTCCGACGCCTCAGCAGCACGCTGCGTGAGGATGGTCTTTACGCGAGCGATATCGCCGCGGATCTTTCGGATGTCGCTCGTGTCATCGAGGGCATTCGTGTGGTTGTCGAAACGAGCTTTCCAGAGCTTGCGCGCCAGATCGGATTCGAGGTTCTTGAGCTCGTCTTGGTTGAGCTCACGGATTTCTGCGGGCTTCACAGCTGCTCCCTCCGGGTGATGAACTGAGTAGGAACGGAGAGCTTGTGACCGCAAACGCTGAACGCTGCGCGGGCGAGCTCCTCGGGAATGCCTTCGATCTCGAAGAGCACTTTGCCAGGCTTGATGATCGCGACCCACTGTTCGACAGGTCCCTTACCCTTGCCCATTCGAGTCTCGAGGGGCTTTTTCGTAAGTGGCTTGTCGGGGAAGACGCGAATGTAGAGCTTGCCCTGACGTTTGACCTTCCGCTGGATGGCCATACGACCAGCCTCAATCTGACGGGAGGAGAGACGACCACAAGCGGTGGCTTGGAGAGCGTAGTCTCCAAAGGAGACGTCCGAGCCACGGTACGCCTTGCCGCGCATGCGGCCGGTGAACTGCTTACGGAACTTAGTTCGTTTTGGTTGAAGCATGAGTATTCTTCCTGAGGTCCAAGCGGCGCCACGTCATCGACGTGGGCGCGGGCCTCCTTGACCACGGCGGTTGACGACCTCACCAGGGTTGACTTCACCCTTGAAGATCCAGCACTTCACGCCGACCGTACCAGCCGTCGTGTTGCCTACGGCTTCGCCGTAGTCGATGTCAGCGCGGAGCGTGTGAAGAGGAACTCGGCCCTCTCGGTACCACTCGCTTCGAGCGATCTCGCTGCCGCCAAGTCGGCCGCCGGCGTAGACACGAATGCCCTTCACTCCGAACTTCATGGCCGTCTGGACTGCCTTCTTCATCGCACGGCGGAAAGCGACGCGTCGCTCAAGCTGGGTGGCGATGTTCTCAGCGACGAGCTGTGCGTTCGTCTCAGCCTTACGAATCTCCTGGATATCCGGAGCCATAAGGTTGCTCTGCGTGAGCTTCTGAAGCTCACGCTGAAGCTGCTCAACGCCTGCGCCGCGCTTACCGATGATGATGCCCGCGCGCGACGTGTAGATGACTACCTTCACGTTGTTTGCGGCGCGCTCGATCTCGATGTCGGCGATACCAGCGTGGGAGAACTTCTTCGTGATGGAGCGCTTGAGGGCAAGGTCCTCGTGCAGCCACTTCGCGTAGTTCTTGTCTTCAAACCACTTGGACTTCCAAGGCTTGATGACACCAAGTCGGAATCCGTAGGGGTGGGTCTTCTGGCCCATATTAGTTTTCCTCCCCGTCGCCGATGACGACAGTGATGTGGCTCATGCCCTTGATGACCTGAGTCGCTCGACCCTGAGCCCGCGGACGCCAGCGGCGCATGTGCGAGTTCGGAGCCTTGTCCGCGAAAGCGGTCGTGATGACCAGAGCGTCGAGGTCGACGTTCTCATTCTTCTCGCGGGCGTTGGCGACGGCGCTCTCCAGCAGCTTCCCCACAATGGAGGCGGCGGCCTTTGGCGTAAACTTGAGGTCGTCGATCGCCTTCGCGACGTTCTTCCCTCGGACCATGTTCAGTACGATGCGCGCCTTACGGGGCGCGATACGCTGAAATCGTGCTTTTGCGATTGCTTCCATGATTGTCTGCCGTGCGTGACGTTGCCCAAAAGAGGCTCTCAGGACCTAAGGCCTTGTGATCACTTGCCTTTCCATTCCAGCTCCTCCCAGATCGGGAACACCTAGTGCAGAAGGGCGCGGGATCTAGCATGCGACCTGAGATCACTCAACCGATGATTCGATCAACCTTTCGATCGACACCGGAAAGAGCTCTATGGGCTAAAAACGCCTTACTTTCGGCCCTTCTTGTCAGCCTGGTGGCCGTGGAAAGTGCGGGTTGGCGCGAACTCGCCAAGTTTGTGACCCACCATGTTCTCGCTCACAGGCACCGTGACGAACTTTCGACCGTTGTGAACGGCGAAGGTGAAGCCAACGAACTCGGGAGTGATGGTGGAGCGGCGGGACCAGGTTCGGATGATTTTCTTATCACCCGCTGCGATGGCCTTGTCGACCTTCGCCTGGAGGGGCAGGTCGATGAATGGACCCTTCTTAATTGAACGTGCCATGACTTACTTCTTCCGCTTCCGAACGATGAACTTGCTGGTGGCCTTGTTGGTGCGTGTCTTCTTGCCCTTGGCAAGCTGACCCCAAGGCGAACAGGGGTGACGACCACCCGCTGTGCGACCCTCACCACCACCCATTGGGTGATCGACGGGATTCATGGTGGTGCCTCGGTTATGAGGACGACGACCGAGCCAACGGCTTCGGCCAGCCTTACCAAGCGTCACGCGGGCGTGCATCTTGTTGCTGACCTGGCCGACAGTGGCGCGACAGTCGAGATGCACCATGCGGACTTCGCCGGAGGGCAAACGAACCTGGGCGTACTTGCCGTCCTTGGCCATAAGCTGAGCCGCGGTACCAGCGGAACGAACCATCTGGCCGCCCTTGCCGATCTTGAGCTCGATGTTGTGAATCATCGTGCCAAGTGGCAGGTGGCGAAGAGGCATCGCGTTGCCGGGCTTCACGTCCGCGTGGCGCGACGAGATAACCTGGTCTCCAGCCTTGAGGCCGTCGGGCGCAAGGATGTACGCCTTCTCGCCGTCGGCGTAGTGGAGAAGAGCGATGCGACCACTGCGGTTTGGATCGTATTCGATGGCGACGACCTTGGCCGGGACACCGATCTTGTTTCGCTTGAAGTCGATGGAGCGGTAACGACGCTTGTGTCCACCACCACGGAAACGAACGGTGATTCGTCCACGGTTGTTTCGACCACCCTTGGAGTGAACGCTCTTGGTGAGCTTCTTCTCGGGTGCCTTCTTCGACAAGCCGTCGAAGTCCTGGGAGTCGTAGTTACGACGCGAGGGAGATGTTGGTTTGAACTTACGGATAGCCATTGATCAGGCTCCTTCAAAGAAGTCGATGGAATCGTCGTCCGCGAGGGTAACGATCGCCTTCTTCCAGTTACGGGTCTTGGCTCGAGTGCGGCCCATGCGCTTCATCTTGCCGCGCATGATGAGCGTGTTGACGTCCGTCACGGACACCTCGAAGAGGGCTTCGACGGCCTTGCGGATTTCAATCTTGTTGGCGCGGAGATCCACCTCGAAGAGGTACTGGTTCTCGTTGTCGCGAAGGTTGGTTCCCTTTTCCGTGAGGATGAGGGGGCGCTTGATGATCTGTTCAAGTTGCATGATTAGGCCCCGAAACGCGCCTGAAGCGCGCCCACTGCGTCCTTCGTCACGACGATGTGCTCGTGGCGGAGGAGGTCGTAAAGGTTGATGCCCTCGGGCGGAAGGACCATGCGTCCCTGAAGGTTGCGTACGCTGAGCTTCAGGTTGTCGTTGTCCTTGCCGTCGATGATGACAGCGGTGCCAACTTCGAGGGTGGAGAGGATGCCGGCGACGGTCTTGGTCTTGATGGCGTCGAGCTCGAAGCTATCGACGACGGTCAGACGACCTTCTTTGGCGCGAAGGGACAGAGCGCTGCAGAGAGCTCCCTGACGCATCTTGCGGGTTGGACGGTAGGCGTAGCTGCGGACTTTGGGTCCGTGGGCAACACCGCCACCGCGGTAGAGAGGAGCCTGCTTCGTGCCATGACGCGCGTTGCCGGTGCCCTTCTGCTTGTAGACCTTTTTGCGAGTACCGGTAACAGCTGCGCGGTTCTTGACTGCGGCTGTTCCCTGGCGCTTGCTGGCCAGCTGAGCCTTCAGCACGTCGTAGAGGAGACCCTCGTTGACGTCGACGCCGAAGACCTCATCCGCGAGATCGATCTCGCCGACGGCTTCATTTTTCAGGTTTTTGATTTTGGCTTTCATCTGATTTCTCCGTGATGTTCCGATGTGATGTTCCGAAACAACGCGATCAGGTCTTGATTTCGACGTCGACACCAGCGGAGAGGTCAAGCTTGCCAAGGCTCTCCAAGGTTTCGGGCGTCGGGGAAAGGATGTCCAACATCCGCTTGTGCGTGCGGATTTCGAACTGCTCGCGCGACTTCTTGTCGACGTGCGGTCCGCGAAGAACGGTGTACTTGTTGATGCGTGTAGGAAGCGGAATGGGGCCCGCAACGCGAGCTCCTGTGCGCTTCGCCGTTTCCACGATCTCGCTCGCCGACTGGTCGAGGAGGCGGTGGTCGTAGGCCTTCAGTTTGATTCGAATCTTCATAGTGTTCGTTTCGGGGATTGGTGGACGAGTGGATTACTCGATGATGCTGGAGATAACGCCGGCGCCGACGGTGCGGCCACCTTCGCGGATAGCGAAGCGCTGCTTCTCTTCCATGGCGACGGCTGCGATGAGCTCGACCTTCATCTTCACGTTGTCGCCGGGCATGACCATCTTGACGTCTTCGGGAAGCTCGATC
>JBGCFM010000140.1:0-9142 GCA_045106895.1 Polyangiales bacterium
AGCGAAGCGCTCGACCAAGCCCGCCGACGGAACTAAGACTCCTCGATGAGCTCGGAAGACAAGCCATCGGACGATGAAGCGCTGCGCGAAGCGGCGAAAGAAGCCCTCACGAAACTCGGCGAGCAGTTAGACGCCAACACCACCGAGGATGCGCCGGTGGAGCGAGAGATCATGCCCGCGACGTGGGCACTTCTTCAACCCCACGCGCTTCGCAACGCGCTCTTCTTGGTGATGGACCCGGCGAGCTTGGAAGACGCGGCAGACGCCCTCGCGGCGGACGACAAGGAGAAAGTCGCCAAGTGGATCGAAAGCGGCGCTCTTCGACGTCCGGCGTCGGCGGAGCTGAAGCACTGGGCGCAAACGCCCGTGGCCTTCACCGCCGTCATCGTGCAGCCCTTCGTTTTGGCCAAGCCCATCCCCCTCGACACCGGACTCTAGGAATATCGATGCGTTACGAAGGCCGCCTCTATCGCCCACCCTCGGAGCACAACGCGTACATCCTGCAGGCCACCATCGGCTGCTCGTGGAACCATTGCACCTACTGCGATATGTACCGGGACAAGTCGTTTCGTCTACGTGACTTGAGCGAGGTCCTCGAAGACCTGGACCTCGCAGCGGCGGAGTACGGCCGGGCCGGCATGAACGTCGAGAAGCTCTTCGTCGCCGATGGTGACGCGCTGGCCATGCCCATGGAGCATTGGCGGCCCATTTTGACAAAAGCACGCGCGCTCTTCCCCAAGCTTCGCCGCGTCAGCTGCTACGCCATGGCGCGAAACATCGAGGCCAAACAAGACGAAGAGCTCGCGGAGCTCGCCGAAGGCGGCCTCACGCGCGTGTACATTGGGCCCGAGTCCGGTGATGACGTCACGCTCAAGCGCATCGCCAAGGGCGACACCTTCGAGGGACACGTAAACGCTGCGCAGCGAGCGCACGCCGCGGGCATCGAGATGAGTGTCATCGCGCTCCTAGGCATCGCGATGGAGCGAAGCGAAGAGCACGCGCTTGAGACCGCCCGCCTCGTCACGGCCATGGACCCCGCGTTTTTTGCGGCGCTCACGGTGACCGTCGTTCCCGGAACTCCACTCGCGAAGCTTCAGAAGAAGGGCCGCTTCGACGTCCCCGCCGTGCCTGAACTGCTCATGGAGCTACGCACCATCGTTGAAGAGGCGCGGCCGACGAAGTGTGTGTTCCGCACCAATCACGCCAGCAACTACTTGCCCCTCGGTGGCACGCTCCCGGAGGATCGGGAGCGCATTGTGGGAGTCATCGACGCGGCGCTAGACGGCCGGATTCCGCTGAGGCCCGAGCGCACCCGCGGTCTCTAACGCAGCTTGCCGACTAGCGACATGGCTGGATGCGAGGCTCGCTGGTAGCCATACAGTTGAGTACACCGTCTGGAATACAGCCAGTCATCCACAGACCCGCCCGACCGCAGAGGGGGGGGGCGCTTGCGACCCATCCCTCTCGCACGGTGCACGTTCTTCCGCCGAAACCTGTGCATGATCCCATGGTAGTGAACTGCGGCTCGGCGCCCCTGCGGCAGTTGTAGTCGAAGCACTCAGCGGCAGACCCTCCGCAGTGCGGTTCTGGAAAGAACGAGGTTTGAGTAGGTCGAGCACTTCCGTTCCGATCGTTGCAATCGCCGCCTTGTCCTATCTCCGCGGTGCCACACTGGCAGTTACGGACCATCCCCTCACCACCCCCGAACCCATCGCCGTCCTGGTCAGGAAAACACAGGACCTCCATCGTTTCGTCAACCAATCCATCACAGTCGTTGTCGACGGAATCACACAGCTCTGCGGCGTTGGGGTTGATGGCCATGTCGTTCGGTTCGCAGTCGCCACCATCGGACGGGTTTGCACAAGTGAGCGAGTCTGCGGCGTAGCCATCGCCGTCCTCATCGATGAGTGTGTTGACGCACGAGTCGGTCGATTCGGAACAAGAATCCAGCGTACACTCGTCTTCGTCATCGCACGTTAGTACTGCGGCCTCCAC
Organism: Polyangiales bacterium; assembly: GCA_045106895.1. Lineage (GTDB taxonomy): Bacteria > Myxococcota_A > Polyangia > Polyangiales > Houyiibacteriaceae > JBCCRV01. Next base: position 1,996 of record JBGCFM010000140.1, read on the forward strand.
ACAGACATGAGCAATCGTGTCGCAAGTCTCTTCTCCGTTACAGAAGGATTCGTCCCGACACTCCTCGTCGACTTCGCAGCCAAACTGGCATGCGACGCACCCAGCGGACTCATCGTCGCACTCTTCGCCACTATCCACGACGCCGTTGCCGCAGCCTTCGCCAACGCAAAGGCCCTCGAGACACGTTCCACTGTCGCCGCTGGGCGGCTCGCAACTAGTGTCAGGTCCAGCGACATCCTGAACGCATAGGTTCGTCTCGGTGCAGGTGTTAGAGGTGCAGGGGTTGCCGTCCTCGCAGTCGACATCTTCGGTACAGGTAAACAAACAGGAGTTTGGTTCACAACCATCGCCGGATACATCGTCTAACTCGTCGCATTCTTCGCCGCGGGAAACGACACCATCTCCGCAGCGCGCGGATTCACAGAGGTTGTTGATGCAGACCTGGTCCTCACCGCAGCGCGTTCCATCCGGCATTCTGCGGCAGTCCGAGCTGACCTCTTCTTCTTCAAGGGCGCCATTCACAAGCGCACTGCACCCGCTCAGCGCGAGCACAAGAATCATACTAAGTCGTTTCATCTTCATTAGAAGCTCCACTGGGCATCGAGGCCGGCGCGGTCTGGGCCTGCATATGGGGAGACGCGGACGGTCTCTTCATCGGCGCCGCTGTTGCGGCCCACGAAGTACCAAATGAGTCCGGCGCTGATCGCGACGGCCCCCGTGATTCCAAGAATGTCCGCCGTCAGGCCGAGGGTCCTTGCAGAGTCCGCTTCGTCGGACTCGGAGCCCGGCGCATCATTCGCTTTGCCAAGGGCAACAGCGCCGAGGGCTGCAGCGGCACCAACGAGGACAACTCCCGCGCCAGCAACGATCCATGGCGTAGCGCCCGGGCCGCTGGACTCGACCGGTGTATTAACGCGGGTCTCGATGGGGTCCATGTGCGAAGGCGGCGTATCGACTGGAGGAGTCACCTCCCGTGCGGTCATCTCCACGCTCACGTCCACGGTCTGTCCGGCGGGCACCACGACGGTGGAACGGAAAGTCTCGAACCCTTCCGCGCTGACCTCGATGCGGTGGCTTCCTGGTTCCAGGGAGATCGCGTCGGGTCGCGGAGTAAGACCCCACTCCGTCCCATCGATGCTGATCGCCGCGCCGCTTGGGCCACCCGCGAGGCGAACGCCGGTTTGGGCGAGACGTTCTCGAAGAGCCGAGCGGCGCGCGCGTGCGTTCGCTTGGTTCGGGTCAGTCGTCGCCGCCGTCGAAAGATAGAGGTCCAGTGCCGTCGCGGCTTCCGGGAGTTGCCCGAGACGCTCCGCTGCCTGCGCGATGTTGAACTGAATGAGTGGCTGGGCGTCGAGCTCGTAGGCCGCGCGCCACTCGGTCAGAGCGACCTCGTAGTCGCCCTGGTCGTAGGCGACCTGGCCGCGCTGGAAGCGCTCACGCGCATCTTGGGCGGAGGCCATGGCGGGAATAAGAACGAGGGCCAAAACGGCAAAAAACGAACCACGAAGCATAGTTGGATATCCTACTCAATCGGGTTCGTTCCTACCAGAACCCCGCCGACCCCTAGGTACGGCGGGTTATGTCGCAGTCCTTAGAGAGGGATGCCAGGACCTTCGACGATCGGCGGAACCAGGAAGAAGACCTGGCGGCTGTCGAGCTCGGTGAAGGCATCGCCCAAGACTCGGACGTTGGCGTTGAACACCTGAGGTTCGGTGGTGGGTTCAACGGTGACGTTGGACTTGACCACGATGTCGAAGCACACGCGCTCGCCGCTCACGTCGCGGAACACGTCAGGGAAGGTGTCCCCGTCGGTGTCTTCACCCATACGTGGGTCACAGCCCCGACCCGCGTCGCCCATTTCGTTGGCTTCGACTCGGTCGACGAAGGCCGCGAAGGTGTCCACGGCGTCCGCTCCGTCGTCTTCGAAGACGGTGGAGATGTCGAAGGCCACGGAGTTTGCCAAGGTCTGAATCTGCGTCACGACACCCGCGCTTACGCCGGAGGAGGATGCCTGCGAGACAAGTGGCATTCCGCCGGCGTCGACGGTGTTGGTGTCCGTCGCGAGGGTCTGCAGATGCGCGAGAGCGGTCGTCCCGGTGACAGCTACGCCGACGGCTCGTGCGTTTCCTGCGTTGAGGGCTGTAACGGTGCGTGCGTAGGAGATAGGCGTTCCCGCCGTGTCCACGTAGTTGTACGGGAATGAGTTGCCCGGACCGTTGTGGAAGAAGTTGTCCATGATGATGACGAGAATCGGCACAGCTCCATCGCGGAAGCAGGGGTATCCAAACGTCCCAGCTGGGCAACCCGTTCGGTTGGGGTACGCGCCGGCACCGCTCATGCCCGTTCCGGTGATGGCCGAGAACGCGGCGGGGATGCCGCCTTCGGGGCCGTCGCCGCCGCCGCTCGCGCGAAGTGTGGCAACCGCCGCCTGAGAGTCTGCTGGGTTTGCAGAGATGTCTTGGCGATTCACGTAGAGGACACCATCGCCGAAGTCCTTGAACTCACCGATGCCGAAGTTCGCCTGCGGAATGCTGGCGCGAACCTGGTCGATGATGCCGGTGCCCGGCGTCGAAAGACTCGAGGTGACGTTCGCGATGGCGCCGGACATGGAGCCCGTCGTGTCGATGAGGAAGTAGACATCGGCGACCTGAATATTCGTCGCGAAGTCGAGGGTGTCGCGCGGTGGGCTTGGTTCCGCCTCGTAAGGCATGAAGAACACGAAGTCGCCGCGGGTTCGCGGGCTACTGTCTGGGTCAAGGGCGTCGCCGACGCACTCGGGGTTCCCGTCGCATGCGCCGATCTCGACGAGGTCCGTGACGCCGTCGCCATCGGAGTCCGCGTCCGCACGGTTGGTGCCAAGCTCGCGCTCTGCCGCGTCCGAGAGGCCGTCACCATCGCTGTCCGTGTCGCGGAAGTCGGGGGTGCCGTCTTCGTCGGTGTCGACGGGCGCAGTGAACACGTCGTCGTCGCCGGCTTCTTCGATGTCCGACCAGCCGTCGTCATCGCTGTCGAGGTCGTGGCGGTCAGGGGTGCCGTCCATGTCCGTGTCCGCAGGGAACGCTTCATTGCGGTCGCCGATGTTGTCGTCGTCGCTGTCGACGTCGCGGAAGTCAGGGAGGCCATCGCCATCGAAGTCGAGTGGGTTCGATGGGTCGTCGCCGATCTCCATCGAGTCACGCAAGGTGTCGTTGTCGTCGTCCAAGTCCGCGAAGTCCGGGGAACCGTCGCCGTCTGCATCCGAGGTGCCTTCGGTCTCGTCGTCGATGCCGTTGCCGTCCGAGTCCAGATCGCGGAAGTCGTACGTGCCGTCTCCATCGGAGTCTGCGGGCGAGCTAGAACCGCCGCCAACGCCGCGCTCCACTGAGTCCGGGATGCCGTCGCCGTCCGAGTCCGTGTCGCGGAAGTCGGGGGTGCCATCTCCGTCGGTGTCGACCTCGGTGTCGCTGTCTTCCCAGTCGTCACCGATACCGTCGCCATCCGCGTCGGCGGCCGGCGGCAGGTCGCCATCGAGGGCCGCGTCATCGACGCCACCATCACGCATGACCATCGAGCCACCGCTTGGGTCGCATGCCAAGGCGAACATCAGACTAAGTTTCCAAAACGAGCGCATCTATACCTCCAGGGAATCTCCAGGATAGCGACTTTGGGCCTGCTATTGCCACATATTCTCACTCATTTGGATCAAGAACTGGATCGCCATCTTCGTTGGCATCGGCGTTGGCACAGATCTGCTCACCAAGCGATGTCTCAAGACCACGCACGATTCTGGTAGCGTTCGCCATGGCCAAATCATCGAAAGAGAAACTCCAGCGACCGCCGGCAGAAGTTCTCTACGCGGATGAACTCAAACGCCTCGCGAAATCGGACAAAGACCCGCGCCCGCCTGGCTGGAAGCTCTCGCTTGCCGCGGTGAGGCGCTTCGTTCTCGGCGACTCCGCCATGAAGATTGGCGCGAAGTTTGTGGGTAACCCAAGCCTCGTCGATCGCTCCATGGTCACCCTCGCCACGGGGCGTGGTTTGATGCTCATCGGCGAACCTGGGACAGCAAAGTCACTCCTGAGTGAACTTCTTGCGGCCGGCATCAGCGGGCATTCCACGCGCACAATTCAGGGCGGCGCATCCGTCACAGAGGATCAAATCAAGTATTCGTGGAACTACGCGCTCCTCGTCGCGGAGGGACCATCGCCGAAATCTCTCGTTCCAGCGCCTATGTACACGGGCATGAAAGAGGGCGGCCTGGTCCGCTTTGAGGAGATCACGCGCTGCCCCCTTGAGGTCCAAGACGCGCTGCTTTCGCTCTTGTCGGACCGCGTCATGTCCATCCCGGAGCTCGAAGGTCCCGATGGAATGCTCTTCGCGCGCGAAGGCTTCAACCTCATCGCGACGGCGAACACTCGCGACAAGGGCGTCAACGATATGAGCGCAGCGCTCAAGCGTCGCCTCAACTTTGAGACCGTTCATCCCATCCAGAGCTTCGAGGTCGAGATGCGGCTCGTCCGCAGCCAAGTGGAGAAGCTGATGAAGAAGAGCGGCATCCCCGTCGCGGTCTCCCCCGACATGCTCGACGTCCTCGTGACGACCTTCCGTGAGCTTCGAAGCGGCCGCGATGGTTCCGGCAACGCGCTGGAGCAGCTCTCGACGGTGATGTCGACGGCGGAAGCGGTGAGCGTCGCTCATTCGGTGGCGGTGCGCGGCTGGTACTTGCGCGGCGAAGAAGGCCGGCCCGGGGACATCGTCGAGTGCCTTGAAGGCACGGCGGCGAAGGGCAACGTCGACGACCTCAAGAAGATCCGCCGCTACATGGAGCAGCGCGCAAAGAAGAAGAAAGGCGCGCACTGGCAGGAGTTCTACGCGGCCCGCGACAAGCTTTGATGAGCGCGTCTCCTCAAAGCACGGACAAACCGCGGGTCATTGGCGTTAGGCACCACTCGCCGGCGTGCGCGCGTCTCGTTCGGGAGCGCATCCGCGCCTTGAAGCCGAGCGTCGTGCTCATCGAGGGGCCCGTGGAGATGAACGGGCGCATCGACGAGTTCTTCCTGCAGCATCGTCTGCCCATCGCGGTCTTTTCGTTCTTTCAGCAGGAGTCCGCGCAGCGTGTCTCATGGTCGCCTTTCTGCGAGTACTCGCCGGAGTGGGTCGGGCTGCAGGCGGCGCGCGAAGTTGGCGCGGAGATTCGTTTCATCGATCTGCCGACTTGGGCGCGAGTCGAAGAGACCGACGAACGGGTCAATCGCTACTCCGACGAGGGTCTGCATTCGAGCAAGTACGTGGAGGCGCTCTGCGACGAGCTGCGCATCGACGGCATGGACGCGCTCTGGGACCATTTGTTTGAGCAAGAGATCCCCGCAGACGAGCTGGAGGAGCGACTCGCCCGCTACTTCGATGGACTGCGGGGACAGCTCGATGAGGAGAACACGGCGAACAACCGCGCTCGCGAAGCGTTCATGGCTTCGTTCATCGCCGAGGCGATGGCAGAGAAGAGCGAGGAGGAGAACGTCGTCGTGATCTGCGGCGGGTGGCACAAGCCAGCCCTTGAGATGCTCTGGCAAGAGGCGGATGCGCCGGAGGTTCCCGAAGTCCCCGAACAAGCCCGCGCCGACGCCTACCTCGTGCCTTACGCGTACAAACGAATGGACTCGTTCAGTGGCTACCAGTCTGGGATGCCTTCGCCGGCTTGGTACGACATACTCTGGCGTCGCGGCGGCGAAGCCAGCGTTGAGGTGATGCTGGAAAAGGTGACCACGTCGATACGCGCGGAGGACCTTCCTCTCAGCGCCGCAGACCTCATCGGCGCGATGACGATGGTGGACGGTCTCATGCGTCTTCGCTCGCATCGCGTCGCGACACGAGTGGATCTCCTTGATGGCATCGCCGCCGCACTGCTCAAGGACCCACAGTCGGCGCCATTTCCATGGACCTACCGCGGCCCCGTCGCCGCCGGAACGGACCCTCGCGTCAACCTGATCCTGCGCACACTGCGAGGCGACGCGCGGGGTCGCCTCGACGCGGACACGCCCGCGCCGCCGCTGGTGGCGGACGCCGAGCGCATGCTGGAGCGACTCGAAGCGCACGTGGGCGAGATTCGCGCCCAGCGGAGCGTCACCTTGGATCTGGCCAAACCCAAAGACCGCGAGACAAGCCAGCTCTTGCATCGCTTTGCGGTGCTGCGCATTCCGGGGTTCACGCGGAAGAAAGGACCCAGCTGGGCCACGGAAGGTGAGCTGAAGGAGGTCTGGAGCGTCGAGGACCACCTCGATCGCCGCGGCGCGCTCATCGAAGCTTCGGTCTTTGGCGGCACCGTTGAGCTTGCGGTTCTCGCGAGTCTGCGCGCTCGCACCGACGAACTCCTCGGCATCCTCTCGGCCCTTGGCTCCGCGGTGTTCTGCGGTCTGCTTAGTCTGGCTAGCGAGCTCATCACGGCGCTCGGGGTCGCGGCGCAAAACGAACATCGACTCGCTCCCCTTGGAGACGCGCTCTCTCAGCTCCTCGCGCTCTACCGCCACGACGTCCTCTTTGGCGCCATGGGCGAAGACGCGCTTCTGGGCGTCATCGAGTCCCTCGTGCACCAGCTCATGTGGACCCTCGAGTCACACCTGGCGCCGATGAGCAAAGCGGAGCTCTTGTCCGTTGTGGCGCTTCGAGACGCGCATCGGCACACCCAGCTTGGCTCCGCGGCTCCCGCCATGATGCGACGACGCATGAATGATGCGGATGCGCCTCCAGGGCTGGTTGGCGCGGCCCTTGGCTTCTTGTGGAGCGAGGGCTGCATTCAGGATCGAAGCGAGACGATGCACGTGATTCGAGCGGCGAACCTTCCGGACCGCATCGGTGAGTTCTTGCACGGCCTCTTCCTTCTCGCGCGCGGTGAGGTCACAAGCGACGCCGATGTTGTGGCGGTCCTCGACGAGATCATCGGGGGCATGGCTGAAGACGACTTCCTCGACACCATCACGCAGTTGCGCCTCGCCTTCTCCGTCTTTCCCACGCGCGAACGGGCGCGTCTGGCGGAGCAAGTCACCGAGCGCCGTGGCGGGACGAAACGCGACGCCGCGATGATGACGCAGCGGTTGAGCGCCGACGTCCAGACGCTGACGCGAGCACGGGCCCTGGAGGCAAAGGTTGACGCCATCGAGAGCCGCTACGGCTT
>JBGCFM010000141.1:0-7375 GCA_045106895.1 Polyangiales bacterium
GCCAAGGTGCGGGCAGTGCGGCTTGCTGATGCGGAACTCACCGGACTCGGTGCGATACAGAACGATGTCGCCGCCGAAGTAATGCTCGGTCCGGAGACCTTTCTTTGGAAGCTCCGACGAGAGACCGACGACGTACCAACCGGAAGGATAATCCGTGAACGGGAAACGATCTGCCATGGTCAAACACTCCTCATTCGCGTGAAAACATACCCGATAAGGGGAGGCCAGCAAAGCGGACGTGTGAGAGTGCTGCTGCCTCTGGGCCGCTACTGCGCGTTTCGCACGCGCTTCAAGAGAAGCCGTAAGGACGGGTAGCCAAGGAGGAAAGTCTGAAGCGTCCAGCCGTTCACATCGAGCCCCGCTTCTTTTGCGAGCTTCCGTGCGTACACCGCTTCGCCGACGTGGAGCGCGATAGCGATGAGCGCGATGGTGCGAAGCACGGTGCGCGGAATCGGGAAGAAGCGCCCTGCTGGCGTGAATGCCAGGAAGAAGAGGAGGCCGAGGCCGCCGCCGACCGCGATCCACCACCCAAGCGCCGGTCTCTCCACCACATCAGTCTCCTCAGCAAGCTGCTCGATCCAATCAGCACATCGGGCAAAACCTTCGACGGGGCCGACCTTCGGCTCCCACTGGAGCTCGGCTTTTGCAGCGTCCAGGTGGAACCAATGATCCCACATGAGCTTGTCGAGCTCCATCTCCGTCAAGAACGGTCGCGTCCCTGTGAGCGCTTGAAAACGCTCCGCGCCGGCCGCCGCGGGTCGTACGAGCCAGCCAGGAACGGAACGCGACGGAAACGGTACGTTTAGCTGTTCGGAGACAGGCCGGAAGAAATGAAAGTAGTTGGAAGGCGCGCCGTCACTGATGAAGAACGCCCGTCCCCGCGCGCGACCCGCCTGGAGTGCGAGCGCAGCCGCGACCATGGCCTCGACGAGGTCGTCGATGAACACGTTGTCCGCGCGCGCTGTGCCCCCACCGACGAGGGCCACGAAGCGGCCTCGCAGCATCTCTCGAACAACGCGCCCAAGGTGCTGCTTCTCCCCTGGGCCGTAGATGCCGCCGGGGCGGAGGGCGCAGGTTCGGAAGTCACTCTCGTCCGCGGCGAGCACAGCACGCTCGGCGGAGACCTTGCTTTGGGTGTAGAGGTCGTCGGCCTTCGTGGCGTAGGGGGCGGACTCATCGCCTCCTACGTAGGGCTTGTCGACGACGACGTTGACCGAGCTTGTATGAACGAAGCGCGCGGCGCCGGCGGCCTTCGACGCGCTCAAGAGGCGTTCGGTTCCGCGGAAGTTCACCTCGAACACCTCGCGCCGGCGGGCATCAGTCGCATAGCTCGCGGTGTCGATGATCGCCGCGCAATGAAAGACCGTGTCGATGCCTTCACAAGCAGCTTGGACTTGTTTCTCATCACGGACGTCGCCGCGAAGCTCGGTGATATTGGCGTGCCCCTCTTGGCTCGGGCGTACGTCTCGATCGAACGCGCGCACCATGAGCCCTTCTTTCGCAAGGGCCAGAGCGAGGGAGCGACCCAGGTAACCGCTCGCGCCCGTCACTAGACAATGACCTAGAGGCTTGGGATCCCTGTTCATGGGAAGCAGAGTGAAAGCTCTCCGCCAGGAAGACAAGTCTCGTCTTTTTCGAAGGTGCACGGCACGGAAGACCGGCGTGCGTTGGAGTCGTTTTCCGGCGGCCTGGCGCATGGCCCTTCCAGCGCATTCACGTACTCTTGCGCGCATGCATGAAGTCAATTCGTTTGGTCAGCCGCTCGGCGACGAGGTCCCCCAATGGGCGCCCCGCCAACGCCCCGTCGTCGACTCCCTCGTCGGTCGCTATTGCACTCTCCGCCGATTGTCCGCAGCCGACGTGGAACCTCTTTTTGACGCGAGCGCGGGCGACGACGCGCTCTGGACCTACATGCCCTACGGTCCCTTCGTGTCACCCGCAGCCATGGCCGAAACACTCTCCAGCTCCAGGGGAGACGCCATTCCCTACGTCATCGTCGTCGATGGACGCGTCACGGGCACCGCGTCGTACCTGCGTTGTCGGCCGGAACATGGCTCCATCGAAGTGGGCGCCGTTCTATTTACGCCAGCCCTTCAACGCACGGCGGCGGCGACGGAGGCCATGTTCCTCATGGCTGAGCATGCCTTTGGGCTCGGATACCGTCGCTACGAGTGGAAGTGCGACGACCTAAACAAGGCATCCCACCGCGCGGCGCTTCGTCTTGGTTTTACCTTCGAAGGAGTTTTTCGCTCGGACCTCGTCGTGAAAGGTCGCAATCGGGACACCGCGTGGTTCTCGATGCTGGCGCGCGAGTGGCCGCACCATCGGGCTGCCTTCGAGCGATGGTTGCACGTGGGCAACTTCAACGCCGAAGGGGTCCAGCGTCGGTCGCTTTGTTCTCTTCGCGACGCCTAGCGGAGCGCAATCGGCGCGGCTCTCGCACACACTTCTGGTGGACGCGCCCCTCAGAACTCAATATTCTCTGCTGTGTTCTCCGTGAGCCATGACGACGCGGCCTCCCTGGTTGTGCACTACCTCAGCGGGCCGACCAACACGGACGCCGACTACGCGGCCTACTGCTCGACCATCGAGAGGCTCAACGCAGATGCCACGGGCGAACTCCTCCACATCGGCATCCTCACCATCGCTCCCGAGAACCCGATGCCAAACGCGTCATGGCGAAAACGAATCGCCGACGCTTCTTCGGACATCGACCCAAACACGCTCTTCATCCTGGTGAGTGAACGTCCCGCTGTCCGCGGTATCCTGACGGCGATCAACTGGGTGAGGCCGCCCACCTACCAGTGGTGTGTGGTGAAGACCTTCGAGGGTGCCCTGGACGTGGTCCGGGAACATCGACCCGAGGCCGTCGCGCGCGTCAAAGAGCTTCACGAGGACTGCCTTCGGCACGCGAGCGCGGCGGGTTAGCGGTGTTGGCCGAAGCCGCATGATATACTGACCTCGATGCACATCCGCGCGCTCCTGGTTGCTGCAAAGATCGCCTTCTTCCTGCTGGCTCTCGGTTCCTTGGGCATGGCGCTCCTTGCGGATGAAGCAGGCCCTTGGGTGTTCGGCGTTTTCCCAGCAACTGTGATTCTCGCCACGCTGACCATCGCGGTCTCTCGTTCGATGAAGATGCGAGCGGCAATGCGCGCCGTGGACGAAGAAGACGATTCGTCAGCTTCCTGACTTCGGCCGGCGAAAAGCCCCAAACAAAGCCAAAACGCGCATTGGCCTTGCCTCTTGGCGAACAATCCATCAAACTAACACTTCAACACATGTTGAAGTGTTGAACACAGAAGGCACAACGACCCATGAGCGACTGCAAAAAGCACGATACCCACGAGCATGTTCACGGCGAAGGCTGCGGACACACGGCCATCAAGCATGATGGACACGTGGACTACCTCCACGACGGGCACTTGCATCATGTCCACGATGACCACGTGGACGAACACGCCCTCGCGGTAAACGCAACCAACCCAGCGGACTGCACCACCGAACACAAGTGCGGCGCCCATGCCGGCGACCACGTGCATGGACCCGACTGTGGCCATGAAGCCGTGCCACACGGCGACCACGTGGACTACCTCGTCGACGGGCATTTGCATCACCCGCACGGCGACCACTGCGACGACCACGGCCCCGTCGAAGTCGTGAAGTAGTTTTCAAGGTGTGATCGAGGCGTTTGAGTCCGGACTGCGGCCTCGATGTTTCGCACCTTGCCGACGCTCGCTCCGCCGTTCAAATCACGGAATGGTCGAGATCAACATCGAGTACGCAGGCGGGCTTCGTTGTTCCGCTGTTCATGGCCCTTCGAAGGCTTCACTCCACACCGACGCGCCGGTGGACAACCACGGCAAGGGCGAATCCTTCTCACCGACGGACCTCGTCGCGACGGCCCTCGGAACCTGTATGACTACGCTCATGGGGATCCGCGCGGGAGACATGAACCTGGTGCTCGATGGATTTGAGGTTCGTGTCATCAAACACATGAGCGCATCGCCGCGGCGCATCGCCAAGTTGGAGGTCGTGCTCACGGCACCCGAGGGCCTCGAAACAAACGAGGACCAGCGCCGCAAGCTCGAGCACGCTGCGGAGACCTGCCCCGTGCGCCTCAGCCTCTTGGACGCGATGGAGGTGCCGACGACGTTTCACTGGTCGACGAAGTGAGGTCCGCGAAGTGAGCAGCAACTCGAAGCCGGTCACAGTCATCGCGCGGCACCGCGTGAAGCCCGGTGAAGACGCCGCGTTCCAAACATGGATCGCCGGGATCACCGCCGAGTGCGAGGGCTTCGACGGCTACCTCGGAACCGAGGTCGTGCGCGACGAAGACGAGTGGGTGTCGATCTTTCGTTTCGAGGAGCTCCAGCAGCTTGAAGCGTGGATGTGTTCCGACGTGCGAGCGGGCTGGCTCGAGCGCGTGGATGAGTTCGCCGCTGCTCGCCCCGAAGTCCGCTCCTACGACGGGATCGGCCTACTCTTTCCCCAAGCCGGAACCGATGCCCCGCCCACCTGGAAGATGGCCATCGTCACCTTCGCCGTCATCTGGCCCCTCGTGCACTGGGTTCCCAAGCTCACCAACCACGTCTCGGATATCTCCATCATTCAAGAGGCCGTTGGGGTCCTCGCTGTCGTAATCCTCGCAAGCTACGCCGGACTGCCGCTGGCCACCCGGGCGCTGCGTTTCTGGCTCGAGCCCAAAGCTTCCTCCTAGCGCGCCGTGAAGTCTACTCCGGTATATCGACCACACACACAAGACTGTCGTCACAGCGAGCCACTGCCCCAACGGTGACTTCGCACGCCCTCGACTCTGCGTGGTACGCCACAAAGTCGGACTCACTCGACGTGCTGATCGCGTCAAGCTGAGCGCAAGGGTCTTCCCCGCTTGGGATGTGAACCAGGGTGCAGTCTTCATCGCCCGCGCAAGCCCGCTCGATGACTCGCGCTTCGCATCGGTTGTCGACACACACAGGCACCTGCTGATCGAAAGGCACGACACGCTCAAGGTCACACGCACACTCCTCTTCGAGGCAGGCCTGAGCAGTCTCTGTTGCGAAGAAGTCCGGGGAGGAGACCAGCATGGGCTGTTCATCGCACTGCCCACAACAGCGATCGAAATCGAGGACGCAGTTGCGGGCCTCTGCGCAGAAGCACGAACCTTCGACGGAGGACCCAGGACACCCGAAGGCGCTGCAGCCACTGGGTAGCTCGAACCCCTCCGCGCGAACGGACCGGCAAACCCCTGGCCCCGTAGAGCGACAGGAGAGGTTGATCTGGATCGGAGGACACGAGAAATCGCTGCCACGCGGGGCGTCAGGAACGCTACCGTCGAGCATTGAGTCGACGGTGGTGCACCCGAAGACAAGAATCGAGAGGAGTAAGGCGCGCATTGCAGCAGCCTAAGGGCGCCGCTCTTCGCTTCAACGCTCGACGGCGCCTTTCCGTTCACCAAGCAGTGCACGCCAGGTCAGCCCAATCGCTTATCGCCGTGTGCATGTGCCCTGCGGATTGGCTAGGCTGAGGCAACAACCGAACGCGTCATTCCTCTTCGCTAAGAGGCTCTTGGGCGCGAACCACTCAGAAAGGCCACCATCATGTGGGCTACCCCATACATCAAAAAGCTCCAAGAGGGCGAAGTCGTCCAGTTCCGTCCAAAGGGTCATTCCATGACCGGAAAGGTGAACCACAACCAGCTGGTGACCGTCGCTCCCATCGACGACGACGAACCTCTAACGAAGGGCTCCATCGTGCTGTGTAAGGTGCGAGGGAATCAATACCTCCACCTCGTCAAAGCCGTCCGCGGCGAGCAGTACCAAATCGGCAACAACAAGGGACACATCAACGGATGGGTCTCTCGAAACGCCATCTACGGGAGGCTGACGAAGGTGGAATGAACGCCAGCGGGTGAGGCTTGTGTTCAATCTTGTGGGCCGGTCTCATTGCTTTAACTTAGCACAGCGACTTCCGCACCTACTCCGGAGGGTCGCAGCTGTAGACCACACATCGGTAAACGACGCTGCTTCGCGTGGACGCGCTTGGGCTCTTCTGCGACGCTGGGTCATGCGGCAGGCGTCGATTGCAGTGTTGTGCGCGTTGCTGCCGGCCCTCGCTCTCGCTCAACCCACCGACACCCACGCCAACGTCGAGTCCACCCTCGCGGCTTCCCTCGACGAGGCGCTGCGCGAAGCGTCCTCCGGCACTCCCGGCGTCGCCGCCGCCGTCGTCTTTCAAGGACGCGTGTGGCTCGGCGCTGAAGGGTTCGCCGACGTCGGCGAAGCAATCCCGATGACGACCATCACGCCCTTCTACATTGGCAGCGTGTCCAAGACGATGACCGCCGTCGTCGCGTTGAAGCTGAGCGAACGCGGCGTCGTCGATCTTCGCGCGCCGGTGACGAACTATCTACCAAGGTGGCGCATGCCCGACGCGGGCATGACCTTGCACCACTTGCTGACACATTCTTCGGGCCTCTCCCGGGGAGGCGGCTTCGACTACTGGTTCACCGCGCGCTTTCCTTCGGCCCAAGAACTGCGTCGCGGCATCGCCGGCGCAACGCTCATTGCTCCCCTCGGCGAACGCTGGAGCTACAGCAACGTCGGCTACGCCCTCATTGGCCAGGTTCTGCGAGGTGCCAGCGGCGAGCGTTTCGCGTCCTTAGTCCAGAGTGAGCTTCTGATTCCGCTGAACATGGACCAGAGCGGATTCGGTCGTCCGCGAGGGCTAGCCATGGGCTATGCGCCGGCTGGTGGTCGACGTATCCGGCGCGGCACGCGCTCCTTTGCTGGCCATGGGCGGCGCGTCGGGTCGCGTCGCGAGCGCATCTACCACGGAGCGAACGCGATGCGCCCTGCCTTTGGCATCCACTCGACGGCGCGGGACATGGCTCGTTACCTCCGCGCGTTACTCGCGGACGACTCTACGGAGGGCGCGGTGATAGCGACGGCGGTGCGACGCGGGCTCTTCACGCTTCAAGTTCCTTTCGACGGCGATCCCCAAAGCGGGTGGACGCATGGCCTGCGGCGAAAACAGGACGATCAAGGAGAGTACTTCCGGCACAGCGGTTGGTACGCGGCGCATCGAAGCGAGCTCTGGCTGAGACCCTCCCAAGCCTTGGGCATCGTTGTGCTGACCAACGCCGACGATGGAAACCCTCACATCATTGCGCGTACACTTGCCGCGACGCTTTCGGGGAGCGCAGCGTCCCCGCGTCCGTAGAGCACATCTAGCAAGGAAACAGAAGGACGGCCCCGTGCAAGTTCAGCCGAAGAAGCGACCAGAGGTCGGCGCACCAGACGTCTCCCTCTTTCGGCCACAAGAGCCTTCGCCTGGAAAAGGCTATCCAGGACGAGGCGATGCTCCTTGGGTACACGGC
>JBGCFM010000142.1:0-42760 GCA_045106895.1 Polyangiales bacterium
CAAAACCGCCACCGGCTGCGCCCGCCCAAGCACCGTCCACTGCAAAGCCGGCACAATCGTCGCCACCACATAAACGCCACAAGCCACCGCGACAAAAACCAACGCCGCACCAAGCCGCGTCCGCAGCGCCGACACCAACACCAGAAACGGAATCGCATGCACAAAGTAGCGTTCGTGCACGCCGGTCATGAGCGTGCACATGGCGAGCTGGGACATGCCGGCCCACCAGACAAATGCGCGGGTTGAGAAGCTCGCGCGCTTCACTCTCCACAGCACACAAAGCTGCGTCACTCCCCACAAGATCCAGCCCCAGGCGAAGCTTCCTACTCCCACAAAGCGGACGTCTTCGGAGAGGGTTCCTCCGCTGTAGAAGACGGACCAGATGCTGGCTCCGCTCGCTACGACGAGGTCGCCGTGAGAGGAGCCTCCGCCGGCGAGGATGAAGTGGAGGTGTCCGGAGTAGCCCGCGGGGAGCTGTAGGAAGGGGTCGGCGACGATTAGTAAGAGTGGCGAGAGCAACGCTAGCGCCCAGAGCTTTGGGTTTTGCCATTGCCACAGGGCAACGAGGGCGAGGGCGACCAACGCGGGCGCGCAGAACCAGGTGAGCTGTTTGGTGAGGAGGGCCGCCGTGAGTGAGAGGACAGCGACAATGAACGCGCGCGGGCTGCCGCTCTCGCGGAAGCGGAGAAGGGCCCAGGCTGCTGCCACGAGAAAGGTGGTGCCGGCGATGTCGATTTGGCCGAAGAGCGCGCCCGTCGCCCAGGTGCTTGGGAGGAGGTAGAGGAAGAGGGCGAGGAGGCGTGGCCGCTTGGAACCGAGGGCTCTTGCGAGGCCGGCGACGACTGGGATGAGGGCGACTTCCCAGAGGACCAAGCTCGCCTTCAGCACCGTTCGAAAGGTGTCGAAGTCGAGTGCGCCGGCTTCGGAAGCGAAGGCTTCGACGAGTCGCGCGGGGCCGCACACGAAAAGCACGCCGAGGATGGGGTAGTTGATGCCGGGGCCGTCGCGGTAGAACGCGGCGCCCTCGCGAAACGAGAGGTACCACTCGTAGAAGAAGCGGATGTCGCCTTCGTGTCCGACGCTGTGATGAAAGAGCCACAGGACGAAGGGCAGGGCGAGCGCGAGGAGCGCGAAGAGCTTGGCGGAGGGCTCCTGCAGGAACGTGCGTGCTTCGACGGGGCTCTTCGCGGGAGTCACGCAGGCATGTATGCCGGTCCACGGAGCGCGCGCAAGTGCGCGTGGCGCGTGGTAGTTTCCGCGCAATGATTCGTTTCCTCATCGCTGCGTCGATCCTCTGTACCGCGTGCGACGCGCCCGACGAGACGCCCGCCGAGACGCCGGCCGAGATACCAGAGGTTCCGCAAGCGGTCAGCGAGCCCGAGTGCGCGCCGCTTCAGGTGACGGTGGATGGCACGAGCGCTGAGTTCCCCCACGGACTCGCCGTGGAGAGCGACGAGGGTCTTGTGGTGCACCTCTTCAGCATGGAGGGCATCACCTGCGAAAACGTGCTCGCGGGTTTTTGGGCGAGTCCGCCGGGGATGGCTCATGTCTCCATTCGGCAACACGAGGGCAGGGGCTATGCCAGCACGGACAATCGGACCACCGGCGCGGAGGTGCGCTCGATGGGGGACGCCGGCGCCGCGGGCAGCGACGTGTCTCTGTGCCTCGACGAAGAAGCCAGTTTTCGGCGAGGCGTAGGCAAGCCGCCTGTGGTGATGTCCGGTCACTTCGAGGGCACGTTCTGCGGCCGCGCGGAATAGCTCTTCAACGGAAACCCGAGCGCTCGAAAACGAAAAGGCTCCACCAGACATGATCTGGTGGAGCCTTCGTTTCGATTGCCTGAAGGTCTAGAACTCGACGATGAAACCGTCGTTGCCTGGGATGTAGTTCCAGTTCTCGACGTTGTCGTTGAACGAGCCGTCCGGGAAGGTGGAGAGCCAGTGTTCGCCGGCGCCGCCGTTGCTGGGTTCGCCCGTCGCCCACGGAGCGAAGTCGAAGGGTTCACCCGAGGTCCATCGCCAACCGTCCGCGGGCTCGGCGTAGTCCGGGGCGCTTAGGTCTTGGAAGCCGCCGATCCAGAGCTGGCCCCAGCCGAGGGTGTCTCCGATGAAGGTCTGCTCCTCGGCGCTGGTGACCGACGCCAAGTAGCCAGGGCGGCCGCCGACTTGGAAACCTTCGGCTGCGGCGCGCGCATCTTCCCAGCGCATAAAGCGTCCGCTCACGCGGGCGTAGTAGTGACCGTTCGCCGAGTTGTAGACGATGGCGATTTCGGCGCGTGGGCCGGCGTTTTCGAGGTACCACTGCTGGTCGAGGAAGCCGGTGTCTTCCATGCCGATGATGAGGCGGCCGCCGGCGTCTTCAAACATCACGCCGAGGCTTCGGTCGGGGCCCTGGAATTCATTGACGAGATGGCATAGCCACGGGCTCTCGCCGGCGCCGGCGCCGGCGTCTCCACGCCCGGCGGCCGGAACGATTTCCCACTGCTGCCCGGAGAAGTTCCCGCCAGCGGCGAGAAGCGCGGAGCGGGTGCCGTCGCTTCCTTCCAGGTAGAGGTCTTCGCCGCCGAACTCGTTGCGAAGGAGGAGCGCGTCGCCGCGAGGCGTGAAGTTCCAGTAGCTGCCGCTGGTGTTGTCTGGCGTGAGGTGGGTTCCGAACCCGCCGCCGGCGAAGGTGTCGAGGCGGTCCGGGAACTGAGCGTTGCGGATGTGGTAGCGGTAGTTCGGGTCGACCATGAGCGTCGTGAAAGCGAGGGCTCCGTCGCCTTCGAAGGCGTTGCCGGCGACGTCGAGGACGCCGCTTGTGATGGTGATGTGGTGGGCGGTCTCAAACTCCTGGAAGTGACGACGGCTTGGGCGGAATGTCGCCTCGTTGCCCTCGACGCTCCAGATGCCGGGCATGCCCGTCGTTTCGTCAAAGACCTCGCCGTCCATGGCGCCGATGGGTCCGACGCGAATCGTCGATGCGTTGATGCTGGCGGGATCGACGGGCTCGGAGAATACGAGGCGAATCTCCGTGGCGATGGCGACGCCTTCGGACCCGTCGGCGGGGACCGATGACACGAGCGAAGGGCCAGGATCGATCTCGCAAGTGTCGGTGCAGCCGAGGCCGCCGTCGCAGGGTTCGCCGTTGTTGACGATGCCATCGCCGCAGACCTCAACGACACAGCGCGCGCTGCATCCGTCTCCGTCTTCGGTGTTGTCGTCGTCGCACTCTTCACCGGCGTCTTGGGTGCCGTCTCCGCACGACATCATGGGGCCGCTGTCCATCACGGCGGCGTCCAGGACGCTTCTAAGCGTGTGTTCACTCTCGCTACGTAGAAGCCGTGCGAATCCCATCAGGGTTTTTTCAAATAGCGACGAGAGGTCGGCTGAAGAGCTTGGCCAAGCGGGCGCTTTCGTGGGTTTTGGCGGCGTTGGCCCCATACGTTGAAATAAGGGGTTGGCCTGCATCGAAGAATGCCCCATCCCTCTGCCGTGTCCGCTCCGAACCCTCAGCTCGCCCCGCGGACGAACCTTCGCGGACTGGCCCACTGGCGCACGGACCTGCTCGCGGGCTTTACCGTGGCTTTGGTCGCGCTGCCTTTGGCGTTTGGAATCGCGACGGCGGCCGGGGCGCCTCCTATCTCCGGCGTGGTCTCAGCGATCATCGCCGGCGTCTTGGCGACGTTCCTCCGCGGCAGCCATGTCGCCATCAACGGGCCCGGAAACAGCCTCATCGTCATCATCGCCTTGGCGCTGGTGTCCTTCGGCGACGCCGCCAGCCCGTTTCCTCATGTGCTCGGCGCGGTGGTCGTGGCCGGCGGCGTCCAAGTGCTCTTCGGCGTCATGCGTCTCGGGCGCCTCGGCGACCTGCTCCCAACGGCGGTCATCCAAGGCATGTTGACGGCCATCGGCCTCATCATCATCGGCAAACAAGCACATGTCTTGCTGGGCAAGTCGGCGGCGGGCTTCAGCCCCGTGGAGGCCTTCACGGAGCTTCCCGTCAGCGCGCTCTCCCTCGAGCCCATCGCGGCGACGGTGGGCATCTTGAGCCTCGTGGTGCTCATGGCGCACCCGCGCATCAAAGCGAAGCTCATCCACTTTGTGCCTGCGCCGCTCTGGGTCGTCGTGCTCTCGGTTCCTGTGGTGCTTGGACTCGCCGCGGTGCTCCAGCCGGGCGTGCCCCTCTCCACGGACCTCTTCGTTTCAATCCCCGATGACCTCCTCGGCAGCATCGTGCGACCGGACTTCTCGCGCATTGGCACCGGGGACTTCTGGCTCGTCGTCGCCACCATCACGCTGGTGACGTCCATCGAGAACATTGTGAGCGTGAAGGCCGTCGACAAGCTGGACTCGCACCGCCGTCGCTCGAACCTCAACCGCGACCTCGTCGCCATGGGCCTGAGCTCCATTGCGGCGGCGTTCCTCGGTGGTCTGCCGGTGCTCACCGTCGTCGCTCGCAGCTCCGTCAACGTCAACCACGGCGCCGTCACCGGTTGGTCGAACTTTTTCCACGGCGTCATCCTGCTCGTGTGCGTTGTCTTCTTGGCGCCCGCCATTGAGATGATCCCGCTCCCTGCGCTGGCAGCGATTCTTGTCTACACGGGCTACAAACTCGCCGCGCCCCAAGTGCTCAAAGACGCCCTTCGGCGAGGACCGGATTTCTTCTTGGTCTTCGGCACGACGGTGGGCGCGACGCTTGTCTGGGGGCTGCTCTGGGGCATCGCCATCGGCCTCGCGGCGGAGATCTGTAGCCACATGTTGATCCTCGGCTTGCCTCCCATGGAGGCGCTGCGGCGGGCGAGGGGCACACGCGTGGAGACGATGCGCGAAGACGGAGGCCCCTACCTGATTCGCATTCATGGCGTGGCGAACTTCCTCAACATCCCGCGCATTCGGCGCGTGTTTGAGAACCTGAAGGCGGAACAGACGCAGCTAGTTTTGGACTTTAGCCCGGCGCTCCTCGTGGACACGACGGTGCTCGAGTACTGCCACGAGTTTGGGCGGCGTTTCGAGCAGACCGTGGACGGCGGCCGCTTCGAGTTCGTCGGCCTTGAGTCTCATCGTGTCCTCGCAGACCACCCAGACACCTTGCACGCGCTGGAACGCAGCAAGCACGGCGTACGCCTGACGCCGCGGCAGAAGAATCTGGAAACCCTCGCGGCGGAGCGGGGCTGGACCTTCGACGCGCGCCGCGACTGGGACCCGGACCACCTCGACGAGTTTCACTTCTTCCGCATCCATCCCATCGAGTACCGCGACACGGTGATCAAGGGCCGCTGCGAGGCGGAAGCGCATGGACAAGCGGTGGAGTTCAGTCTCTCGGATGTCACCTTCGACGAAGGTGTGCTGATCCCGGAGGTCTATCACACGACGGTGCTGCACCTGCATCTGCCCTTCGCCATCCCCGAGGTGGTCATGGAGAAGGAAGGGCTCCTCGACCGTGTCCTTGAGCTCGCCGGGCTCCACGACATCAACTTCAAGGACAACGCGGCGTTCTCGCGCAAGTTCGTGGTCCGAGGCCCCGACGAAGCTGCGATTCGCGCTTTTTTGACGCCGGAGCTGCTGACGTTCTTCGTGGACAAGGAGGCCTATCACATCGAGAGCGCGGGCCGTGAGCTCGCGATCTTCAACGCCTTCAGTCGTCGCGCGACGTCTCACGAAGTGGAGCGGGTGCTGGACTTTAGTGAGCGTCTCGCGGAGCTCTTGGTGGCGCACCCTTCTTGGGCAGACAAAGACTCCGCCTCAGCAGCCTGAGGGCTCACTCGAGGACTAAACGAAACCCTCCGTCCGACGCGTTTTGAATGAGGCCCACCAGCTCGTCGAACATCGTGCGCGCCCCCGATTCTGCCTGTTCGAGCTGAGCTGCGCTGGGGTGTGGCAAGCCACTTGTGGCCGCACGTTCGATGTCGCGGTTCAGCTCTCGGACGAGCGCCGCGCTGTCGAGGACGAGGCGTGACGCGCCGGAGTCTCGCCAGTGAATCGTGGCTGGCGCGTCGAGGCCGAAGCCGCCGTGTAGCGCGTCGAAGAGCGCTATGGTGTGGGTGCCGAAGTAGCCACCGGGGCCGTTCACCGCTTCGCCCAGAGCGCAGTAGAACGACGCCACGTCTTCGATGAGCGAGCCTTCGAGGATGACGGTCTTGCCGGTGGCGCGTGGCGTCGGGCTGCGTTTTGCCTGGGCAAAGAAGGCATCGCGGACACTTTGAAGCCAGGACCACTTCTCGTCTTCGCGAAGACTGCGCCACTCGCCTGTGGCGGCAGGAGGTTTCCACGGAATGATGGGCAGCGCCCAGGAGCGCGCGATGCGCACGAGCTCCGGAAGCGAGCTTGGGTCGAAGGGGATCGGGTCGAAGGTCATGCGCACTCTGGTGTCTATGTCGGTGCCGAGGAGTCCGGTGACGGCCATGGCGCCGGCGCGTGAGGTGTTCAGAACCTCGAGCTTCAGCTCGCCTGGGCTGATGCTCTCGAGCGAGGCTTTTCCCCGGCGCGTCTTTTCGAGCTGACTCAGCTCTTGGCAGAAGTCCTGCCACTGAGCGCGGTGAACGCAGGTTTCGGCGGCGCCGCGAAAGCCGGAGGTCTGGACAAGAGTGCTCACGTGGTAGTCGTCACCTGCTTCCAGCACGAGGCAAAGCTCGACGAACTGATGCTTGTCTCCGAAGCGTATATCTTCGCGTTTGGCGCCGCTCATAGGCGACGCCTTAGCATGGCGCAGGCGCCTAGAGACAGCCGAGCGTGCAGGCGACGAGGTCGTCGTCGACGCAGCTGACGAAGGCGTCGTTGTCCGCGGGCAAACGGGTGACGCAGCGCTCCCGGCAGGAGGGGTTGACGCCAAAGTCACAGTCTTCGTAGCGGTCGCAGGCCTGCCTGCAGCGTGCTTCGGCTTCGACGCCTCCGGACAACATCGAAAAGCAGGACGGCATGTCGAGGGGGAAGTTGCAGTTGAACGAGCCCGGGCCCTCGGTGCAGGTCGCAAAGCCGCTTCGTCGCGCGTCGCCGCTCGAGTCGCACAGCTCAAAGCAGAGGCTGGCGTTGAAGGAGCCGCAGTTGATGTTCTGCTCTTCGCAGCCGGCGCGACACGCGAGCTGCGCGGCGGTCGTGCCGGCATCTGTGGCTGCGTCCCTGCCCGCGTCGTGGGCGCCCGCGTCGTCGCCGGCCGCGTCGAGTCCAGAAGCGGAGTCGGTGCCGCTGTCAAAAGGCGCTACCGCATCAATGGCGCCGCCGTCTTGCGATGATGAAGCGTCCTGGTCTCCGAACTCGAGTGTCGTCGTACAACCAAGGGTGAAGAGGAGAATCAGACAGCGGCTCATGGCGTGGCTCCAGGCTCAGGGCTCGGTTCTTCGGTGGGGCCGACCTCTTCGTCGAGCGTGCGCCGGTAAGGACTGTTTGGGTAACGAGACTCGAAGCGCTGGAGGGCGCGGCGTGCGCGCACGCGTTGTCCAAGGCCGACCAAGGCGCGGATGCGCAAGGCTTCACGGTCTTCGACGAGGCTTCCTCGTGGGTAGTCCGTTTCGTGGCGAAGAAGCGTACGAAGCGCTTCGGAGAAGGCGCGCTGACCAAGCGCAGTCCGAGCGCGATCGATCAAGACCCGCTCCGGGCGCGTTCGGTCTGTTGGCGGTTCTTCTTCGTCTGCTGTCGCCTCGACGCCCTCGTCCCGTGCGTCCGGCTGAGCGCTTTCACGCCGGGCACGCCGAGGACGAGCGGGCTCCTGCGTTTCAGTTTCGGGCGCCAAGGCAAGTTCCGGCTCGGGCGTGGGCTCCGGCGTCACTGGGGGTTCAATGGGGGCCGCGGGATCAGGCGCGACTTCGGGCGCGAGGACCTGCGCAGCGGGCTCCTCAGGCGCGGGTTCTTGCAGCCAGCGCGCGCCATATCCCAGCGCCGCGCTGATGAGCGCGATGGACAGGAGCTTGGCGAGGCTGCCTCCGGTGGACGGGGCGGTGGGCGGACCGCCGCCATCGCCGCCATCGCCGCCATCGCCGCCATCGCCGCCATCGCCGCCGTCCGGCGCGTCGATGCGATTCTGCACGGCGGAGCGAAGGGCGTCGTGGACGTCCTGGGGAAGGGCCTCCACCTCGCGCTCGGCGTTGAGAAGCTCTTCGAGTTCTGGGCTCATCGGTTTACGCGTCATGGCAGCCCCCTCGCGTCGAGTGCGCCGCGGAATCGGCGCCGAGCGGTCTTGACCTGAACGTAGACGCTGGCCACCGGGATCTCCAAAACGTCGGCGATCTCCGGAGCCGTGAAGCCGTCGAGCTCATACATACAGAATACAGAGCGTAGCGTTTCGTCGAGCTCTTGGAGTCCAATCAAGACGATACCGCGGGCTGTCTTCTTGTCGACTTCCCGTTCCGGCGTGTCCTTGGACTCAAGGTTCTCTGGCAATGCCGTCGAAGAGTGCGCGTTTCGTGCGAGGCGCCGGTAGTTCGCGGCGATGCGGTGGCAGAAACCAAAGATCCAGGGCTTGACCGGTCGTGAGGAGTCGAAGCGCGCGAGGTGACGGTGCAGCGCGACGAAGGCGTTCTGCGCTTCGTCGAGGACGTCGCCTTCGGCCACTCCGAGTCGCCGAAGCGAACGCACCACATACGACGCGTGTTCGTCGTAAAGTGCCTCGAAGGTGAGGCTCATTCAGACGGGCTCTCGTAGCCGACCCACAACGCTACGGACATGAGGCCGGAGGACCAGAACTCGGTCCCATTTAGCGTTGCGTCGGCGCCAGCGAGGCCAACAGAGGCTCCGACGTAAAGACGTAGGGCCCCGGCGCTGCCGCGGACGACGTCGACGCCGGCTTCTAAGTCCACGCTCGCGAAGGGCGCTGAGTTGGACGAGTCGCCGGCAAGCTGCGCACGAAGAGCGCCGGCCGTGATGCCGGCGCAGACGCTCCAGGCTTGGAAGCGTCGGCACGCGTCCGCGCCGCCCCCGACGCGGATCAATCGCAAGTCCGGCGAGACGCCAAGGACAGGTTGAACCCGAGCCTGTGGGCTCATGCCGAACGCGACGCGGGCGCGCACGGACCACGGCCCTCGTTGCGCGAAGAAGAGCCCACGCCCGCCAACGTAGGCGTCGCCGCCGGTGTCGAA
The DNA here is from genome assembly GCA_045106895.1 of Polyangiales bacterium. Classification (GTDB taxonomy): domain Bacteria; phylum Myxococcota_A; class Polyangia; order Polyangiales; family Houyiibacteriaceae; genus JBCCRV01. Next base: position 9,050 of record JBGCFM010000142.1, read on the forward strand.
ACGAAGGCCCGCAGCGAGACCGCCTCCGAGTCGCCAGGTGGGTTCGTCCGCCGGGTGATTGTCGACTGCGTCGACAGTGTCGACAGTGTCGACTGGTTGGGCCGTCGGCGTAGCGAGTGGGACAGGCGCTGGAGCGATGGGCGCCGGGGTCGGCCTCGCTTGTGGAATCTCGGCGACGAGGGACGCCAGCGAAGCCGCCACTTCTTCCATCAGCTCGGGACAGCTCGGGTTGCGAAACGCGCGTTGGCTGAGCTCGCCGCTCTCGCCGATGATGTGGAGCGTTGCGTTGCTCTCGCCTTCGGCGGAGCGAATCTCGAGGCGAAAGAGCGCGAGGCCGCTACCGAAGGGGTCATCTCCAAGGCGCGCTGCGACGAGGTCACGGAAGAGCGCCTCGTCGCCGCAGTGCTCGGGTGCGTTGAAGGAAAGGCGTGGACCTTCGCCTTGTGCGTCCGGTGCGCCCTGCTCTTCTTGTGCACCGGCGGCGCTTGAGCCGAGCCAGAGGCCAAACGCCGCACCGAATATCGCCCAGAGCTTCACATGCGGACCCATAGCACGAACAAAACGATCGACATGTGCCGCCTATTCAGCCTTGAACGACGATCGCAGAAAGAAAGTGCACTCGCCATGGCAAGAAATCACCGCGGCACACAAACCCAAGGTGGAGGAGGTCACAAGACTGCCTCTGCACAGCTTACACCTTGGAGTTTTTTCTTATGTCTCGACGCCTTCGCGCTCTCTCCCCGCTCTTCGTATTCTTGCTGGCTTGTGGCGCTGACCCCGACGCGCTGGATCGCGCCGGTCCTGAGAGCCTCGCCGGCGTGGGCTGGCGTGGAGACGTCTTTGATACTGGAGATGTGACGATTCAGCCGACGCTGACCTTCTCTGAGACGAGCGTCAGCATCGCCAACCAGTGCACCGGTGGCGGGGCGGAACTGCGCGCCGAGGCCGTCGCGCCCATTCGCTATCACTACACCGTCGACACCGAAGCGCAGCGCGCCGGCGATGAGTCCTGTTTTGTTGAGGTCGGCGCAGGTCGTTCGTCCTTCGAGGTCGTCGGTGGACGCCTCGAGTGGGTGTACATGGGTGAGCGCGTGACCTTCGATGCGGCGGGCCCCGTCGCCGGTGTCTTCGGCGACTGGACCCACGAGAACGAAGTGGGCCGGTTTCGTTTCTCCTTTGGCGGAGGGACCCTCTTGGTTTCCCTCGACTGTTTCAACGGCGCTTCGGCGTCGATGAGCGTCAACGCGACCTACCGTTCGTACATCGACATCCTTGAGTCTGCAGCGGACGAAACGGTGGACGGTGGCCTGACCTGCAACGCTTCGGTGCAAGCCGGAAACGACATCGAATATCGCTTCGAAGGGGACACACTAATTATGGTCTTCGACGGCCAAGACGTGCGCTTCGAACCATAAAATGCCGCGCTCAAAGAGAGCGCTCGTGTACCCTGCCCAGCGATGTCGCTTGGAACGATTGGACGCTATGAGCTCCTGACGGAGATCGCGTCCGGCGGCATGGCGACGGTCTACGCGGCGCGGGTGAGAGGGGCACAAGGCTTCGAGAAGCTTGTGGCGCTCAAGCGAATGCTACCGTCCATCAGCGCGGACTCGGAGTTCCAGAAGATGTTCTTGGATGAGGGCCGACTCGCGGCGCACATTCGGAGCTCCTACGTCGTGTCGACGTTTGACCTCCAGCGCCACGACGACGGTTCGCTCTACCTGGTGATGGATCTGGTTATCGGCGCGAGCCTTGCGTACATCCTGCACGGGAGCGCCGGCGCGCCACTCCCCGTTCCTGCGGTGCTGCAGATCATTCAACACGCCGCGCGTGGCCTCCACGACGCACACGAAGCGAGCTCCGCAATGGGGCAAGCGCTTCACATCGTTCATCGGGATATCAGCCCTCAGAACATATTGGTGGGGCTCGATGGCTCCACGCGCATTACCGACTTTGGCATCGCCCAGGCCGAGGAGCGCCTTGCCGCAAAGACCGGCGCGCGCTCCATCAAAGGCAAGCTCGCGTATTTCTCTCCGGAGCAAGCGCGTGGCGAGCATGTCGATGGCCGGAGTGATCTCTTTTCCCTCGGCATCGTGCTCTGGGAGACGTTGACTCAGCGCCGGCTTTTTCACCGGGGAGACGCTCGCGAGACGTTGTCCGCCGTCGTCGGGGCTTCGATTCCGGACCCCCGTACGTTTCGGCCTGGCCTCACGCCGGAGCTCGCCGCGCTCGTCATGAAGGCCCTCGAGCGAGACCCCGCGGAGCGCTTTCAAACCGGCCTCGCGTTTGCGGAGGCGCTGACGAAGGTCTCCGTTCAAGCTCAGGCGAGCGACGTTCAGGCGCTTGTTCACACGTATGCGAGTAACGCCGTGGACCCCATGGTGGCTGCTCTTCGACACGCGATCCGAAGCGCTCAGCCGTCTGGCGCGGCGGCGAAGAATGGCGAGCATGCCGGCATTCGTGTCACCACCTTGGCCACCGCGATGATGAAAAAGATCGACACGGGTCAGCTTCGCGCGGCGAATGTGACTGGGCCGCTCTTGGCGCCGAACGAAGACCTCGTACGGTGGCACGGGCAAGAGCCAGAGGCGCAGGCGCCGGCGAAGAAGCGGCCCCGCGTACGCGATCCGAAGCTTGAGGTTCGTTCCAAGCGCTACGCGCTGATGGCGCTCATTCTGGGCGTGCTCGTCGCGATCGCAGCGGGGTCATTGCTGGCGTTGATCGCGGGGGAGTCGACCCCGGATGTCGGTGCCGTTCAACCGCCGGGAGTCCTTCCGTCGCCGGGTCACCCGGAGCAAGCCGAGGACCTTGGCGCAGCCATCGCTGAGGAAGCCGCCGCGGCGACTCGTTTCATTGAAGGTCTGGGCAACGCGCCGGCGTCTCCGCCTTCGCCTTCGCCTTCGCCGTCTCCACCGCTGCCCCCGCCGGCTCCGGTGGAGGACTCTGAACCCGCCGCCGAAGCTCCAATCGCAGAGCGGGCGGAGACGCTTCGCGGCGTCGAGTGCTGGCCGTTCCGCGGGCATCGGCGCCAGATCCCGCCCGGGGTCGTCGAGGTTCTCGAATACCATCTCTCGAACGTCCAATGTCCGCCAGAGGCTCACCGCTTCGGATTGGCTTTCGAAGATGGCGCGCTCGTGGACACCTTCAATCATGACTCTGCTCGCCGCTCTCGTTGTTTTCGGGAGGGCATTCGGGAAGCGGCGGATCAGATCAGCGGGTTCTCCGGCGTGATCTACTGCCGTACGAGTGACTAAGCGAGAGCCGGCGGCGCGCTACGAGTCTGGCCCGGCCACTCTCCGTGTTGCGAAAGGGGAACGAAACGCATGGTGGTGAACTCGTAGTGAAAGGGCTTTCGTGCCCGCTCGATCATCGCCTCGCGGTGTTCCGCGCCGTCCGCCTCTTTGCGTTTTCCTCTCACCATGGCGCGCATCGCGTCTTCGCTTTCCCACACGCTGAAGGTGGAGAACTTGTTGAGCGGTCGAAAAGCGACGGCGCCGCGTTTGAGACCCGGGTGGTCACGCACTTGAGCTTCCACGGGCTTTCCAACGCGGGCAAAGCGGAGCGTCTGACTGAGCTTTAGGCGCGCGAGGGTCACCGCTGCGACGGGTCCTTCTGGGCTCTCGTGTTCGGTGTAGAGCTTGGCGTCGTCGAGGCCTGTAAAGCTCCCCCAGCGCCGATAGAAGCGCATTCGCATGTGCCAGGCCGGTCGCTGGAACACGCGATAGGGCGGCGCCTTGAGGAAGGCGTCGAGGTGGTCTTCGTCGTCCCAGAACGCGAAGAACACCAGCGAGTTCCAGTGGTAGCGCCCCGGCGAAGAGACCGCGTGACCCATCTTCATGTGCAAGAGACATTCGAAGTGACGCAGTCCCGCGACGCGACGCAGCGCCCGTGAAGAAAGAAGCCTCGCCGCGACGCTAAAGAACGGCGCTTGGATCACGTGGTAGCTGAACAGCTCCTTCGTTGTGGCTCTCTGTTGAATCTCGCCCATGAACCCTTCAGTCTACATCGGCGCCAAGCGATGACTGAAATTGATCTACTCCGCGGCCTTCTCCTCCTGGCTTTGGCCCTTGCGCCCCTCGGGACGCATCGTGTTCTTCTGCCGCCCACGCGGCTCGGCTCGGCGGCCCACGGGCTGGCGTTTCTGTGTGCGGCCGTCGGCTTGTTCTTCGTGCCGCCTCTGTGCGGAGTTTGGCTCCTCTACTGCGCCGGCAGCTTCGCGCACTTTCTCTGGCATCACCGGGCCTCGCTATCGTCGTCGCGAGCTGTAATCGGCTCGGTCCCATTCGTCTTCAGCAATATCGCCGCGCTCTGGCTCGTCGGCGGCGCCAACGATCTTGCGATCCTTGGATACGGGCCAACCTTTAGCTTCTATGCATCGGCGCACGGCAATATTCTCGGCTGGATGACCGTCGGCGCCATCGCGATCTTGGGAACTCAGAAGCGCCCCGGAGCAAAGCTCTACATCATCGCCGCCCTGGTTTGTTTTGCGTCGTTTCTGCTCGTCGCCGTTGGCATCGACGGCGTGATGGGCGCCAAACGCGTCGGTGTCGTGGGCCTGTCAGTCGCGATCCCCGTGGCTCAGCTCGTCTTTCTGCGGAGCGTCTGGCGCACGCACAAAGGTGCCTTTGTCTTGGGGTGCACGAGCTTCCTGGGCCTCGCCGCCACCTTCGTTCTCGCGTGGCAGTACGAGCTCGGCGCGCTTTCTTTTCCTGCCCTCGCCGGCGTCCGGCCCATGGTGTCGGTGCACGGCGTTATCAACGGCGTCGTCGTCGCGCCGTGTTTCTTGCTGGCGGTGACGCTTGAGGCTCGCCGCCACTGCGAAGCGTCAGCGGCCCTAGAGAGTCGTTAGGTACGCCACGAGGGCATCCTCTTCGCTCGCCGTGAACTCACCGCCGTGCACCAACGCTTCCCGCAACGTGGGCGCGCTCCCGTCGTGGAGAAAGGGCCCGCGCGTCGCGATGCCGAGTAAAGACGGAACCTGAAACGCTTCGCCGCCACCGACATCCACCGAGCGGTTGTCGGTGAAGTGGGAGCCGGCATGGCATCCAGCACAAGCGGCGTCTCCATCGAAGAGCGCCTGTCCGCGCGAGACGAGGGCGGCATCCGGCGTGGCGCTGGAGGTGAGGGATGGGAGCGTGTCGATCCATTCCGCAATCAGCATCGTTTGCTCCTCTGTCGGAACGCTGCCTTGCATGCGCTCAACGAAGGCGCCCTGCATGATGTCGCTCATGTCTTCTTGGTCGCCGGACCAATGAAAAGGCGCGGTCTCCGAGAGGCCGCCGCGCAAAGACTGAGTGCGGCGCACCGTCGGCACGAAGTTCCAAGTGATGGAGTCGTCGTCTCCTTCGGGGTGGCACGACGCGCAGGCGACGAAGGAAGAGGTGCCCTGATGGAAGAGGTCTCTGCCCGCGTCTACAACGATGGGCGCGCCGGTGGAGACGACCTGAACCGCGTCGCCGTCCAAGACACGGAGCTCGCCGGAGCGCTGCCAGGCTACGACGCGGTCTCCGATGAGGCCGATGGACGTCATGGGAACTCCGCCGGTGCGGCTGTCGTAGTCCGCCGTGACGCAGTCCTCGTCCATCGCCAGAGAGAACACGCGGCGGATGCCCGTCGTGCGCACGAACTGATGCGCTCCGGCGCTTGCGAAGACGACGCCGTCCCCGGCCAAGGCCATGTCTACCGTAAGAACGAAAGCCGTCATCGTCGGTCCGAGCGCGACGGGGCGCCCGGCTTCGATGTGGCTTAAGGCCGTGTCGACAACACCACCGGGGCCACACCGAGGGCTGCCGGAGTAGCCAGTGCTCATCACCTGCACCTCGGCTTCCGTGGAACGCTGATGCAAGAGCCGCACGCCACCGTCAGGATCCGCGCGCATGCGCCATGCGGTGTTCGGCACTCCGGCCTCGGCGCCGGAGGGCGGACGGAGTCGCTCGATGAGCTCAAGGGTCTCTTCGTTCAACACGAGGACCTCGGCGCTTCGGAACACGCTGACGTAGATGACGCCGTCCGCGGCGATGACATCCCGAAGCCCGGGCTCGATGAAGCGTCGGGTCCACTCGGCACCCGCCATCGATACAAGGGACCCTCCCGCGCAAGCCACGAGGATGCGTGTATCCACGACGTCGACGCCGCGCGGCGCACCGCACACTTCGCGCTCTTCGTTCACGAAGCCGCGGTCCAGATCGACGCGTGCGATTCGGCCTGTGCCGCGCAGAACCACCAGCGCTTCATCACCCATGCCGACCACACGCCCCGGCTCGGAACCCGAAGGAAGCTCGATACGGTGCTCCAGGCGAGGCGCTCCGCGGAGGTCGTAGACCCAGATCATGTCGCGGTCCGGATCGCCCACGACGACCCGCTCGCCAATGACCGCGAGCGTGCCGCCGCTGATCGGCGGAAGGCCCGTCCTGGTGACGGCGCCTGCGTCGAGGGAGGGCCCGACGTCGACGCCCGCATCGAAGGTGTCGTGTTCCGCGTCATGCGCTGCGTCGCTCACCGTGCCGGCGTCGAGTGTGCTGGCGTCGAATGTGCCGAGGTTCGCTTCGGACTCCGTCGTGCAGGCGACAAGAAGCAGCGCCGATGCCATGAGTCGAAGGTCCACCGGAACAGTCTACCCCGGTGCGCGATTCAGAGGAAAGCGAGCGCGGGTCCAATTCGCCGCGTCCGTGTACGTACGAGAACGAAGCTGGTACCTCTTACGCATGCTCCTCGCCAATGTGTCGACCATTCTCGGGCCTATCCTCGTCGCGTTCAGCATGTGGGCGTACGCCTACGACTGCTCCATCGAAGGCGTCCGCGGCGTTCAGGAGTTCCTCTACGCGGTACCGGCGCTCGCGGCTATCGCGGCCATCGTGGCGCAGCGCCGGGAGGGCTGGCTTTTGCCCGCGCGTTTCTTCGTTTTGCTCACGGCCTTCTTCGCGGTCTACTGCGCCGGCGCCCAAACCGGCGTGTACTCCTCTTCTTCGCTCACAAGCCGCCCCTCGCTGCTTATCGCACTCATCGGGAGCGCGTGGACCTACGCTGCCTTGGATTCGCTGAAGCGCCCCGGAGCGAAAGAAGCCTAAATCTGCTCGGCATCGATCCGCGGGTGAGTTCGCAAGAGCGCGTGGCGAGTGTATTCTCGTGACGATGAACCGCGCCGCTGTCTTGTTGCTCTTCTTTTGCCTCTCCTGCGGAGACGACGACGTTGAGCCAGACCCTTCGGCTTTTCCGGGCCTCAGCGCGGAGATTCAAGTGCGAACGGACACGCACGGCGTCCACCATATTCAGGCCGCGAACGCGTCGGACGCGTCCTTCGCGTCCGGCTATGTGCAAGCGCGTGACCGGCTCTTCCAGATGGACCAGATACGTCGACGCGCCCTTGGTCGACGCTCGGAACTGTTGCCGCAGAACATCGACGACGACATCCTTATCCGTACGCTCGGCATGCCACAGATGGGCGCTGCATCGGCGGAGCGGGCACGTGAGGAGTACCCCGAAGCGTACCGCCTCTTCGTGGCATGGACGGCGGGCGTCAACCGCCGCATCGATGAAGTGCTTGAAGGTTCCGCACCTCTCCCCACGGGCTTCGGTGAGGCGGACCTCAGCTACCAGCCCGAGCGATGGGCCGTCGAAGACTCCTTTGCCATCGGCAAGCTCATCCTCTTTGGCAACGCCAACCAGCTCGAGGTCGACATTCTCGGCACCCTCGTCGAGCGCTTTGCTCCGGCGCTCATCGAATCACTCTCGCTCTTTGGGCCCTTCTCCGACGCCTATATCCTCCCTCCCGAAGAGCGCCCCGAAGGCGCCCCCGGCGCGCGTCCGCGGGCGATTCGTTTTCCGCAAGAGTGGCCGGCGGAAGCCGGGGACCCGCTGGAGGCGATTCGCGCCTTTCGGCAGCGCCTGGCGGACTTTCGACCTGGCGCGAGCAACAACTGGGCCCTCGCAGGCCGCCACACGGACAACGGCCGACCGCTCATCGCGGGGGACCCCCACCAAGGCATTTCGTCGCCGGCGGTCTTCCACATGCAGCATCTGCGCACCGACGACGGTGAGCTCGACGTGATCGGTTTCGGCTTCGTCGGCACACCCGCCATTCAGCTTGGTCACAACCGGCACATCTCCTGGACGGCGACGACTTCGTACCCGGATTGGATGGACATCGTCGACGTGACCTACGACGGAACCAGCGTCGCCTACGGCGGCGAGACGATTGCTGTAGAGAGCCGCACGGAGCTCATCGAAGTGGCGGGAGAAGCGACTCGGGAGGTCGAAGTCATCGAGGTGCCCGGCGTCGGAGTGCTGCTTCCCGGCGGGCTCAGCCCGCTTCCCCTCGTGGAAGAAGGCCACCGTGTGCTTCTGCGTTGGACGGGGTTTGGGCCCACTTCCGAAGCCGACGCGTTCTTGTCGATGAACACCGCGAGCACTCTCGAGGAGTTCGACGCCGCCGTCGACGGGCTGGAGCTTGGCGCCTTCAACTTTATCTACGCAGACGCCGAAGGCATCGCCTATCGCTCGAGTCCTCTCGTTCCAGATCGCGGCGCGCCGGGCAGCTTCTCGCCGCCCTGGAAGATCGTCCCCGGCGACGACCCGGCCAACGTGTGGACTGGCGCAACGTTGCCTTTGAATGTGCTGCCTCGAAGTCGAGGTGGCGAGCGTGGATGGGTCGCTAGCGCCAACAATGACCCCTACGGCTTCGTGGGCCTGGAGCAATCCGTGCAGCCACCGTTCTACTTCGGCACCTTCTTCGCGCCTGGGGCCAGAGCGGGACGCATCGATGCGGAGCTCACGCGCCTCGTCGCGGAAGGGTCCGTGAGCGCCGCCGACATGCGCGAGCTTCAGCAAGACGTCCACTCGCCACTGGCGGAGCCGTTCCTCTCACGACTGCAGGGAGCTCTGGACGCTCGCGCGGATGACGAAGCACTCGCGGATTTTCGCGAGCGTCCTGATATCGACGCCCTCGCCGCGCGGCTCTTGGCGTGGGACCGGGACATGGACGCGGACTCTGCGGAGGCGCTTGAGTTTCACGTTTTTGCCGCCAGCGCGTCGCGGCGAATCGTCGCCGACGAGGCAGGGTTCCTCTACGACGCCCTCTATGAAGCGGCGCCGATCTTTGCGCTGAAGCTCGCCGTCGATGCTCTTGAGCGCGGTGGAGATTTGGTCGAAGGAGGCGAGGCGCTGGTCTTGCTCTCCGCCCTCGACGACGCGCTGCAGTACGTCGCTGCGACCTTCCCCGAAGGGGAGTACACCTGGGGAGACATTCACAAGCTCCGCTTCGCCGCCGCGACGGCGGGCCTAGAGCGTCCGCTTCTCGCCCAAGATGGCGGAGACGGCACCGTGAACGTCGCGGACTCGCCCTTCTCCGAAGACACCTCTCCGGAGGACCCGATTCTCACCACGACGGCGGCGGTGTATCGCATGGTCTCGACCTTTGACGCCGATGGGCGACCTCGGGCGGAGTTTCAGTTTCTGCCCGGCAACGGAGGGGACCCGGCGGCGGAGCATTGGGGCGACCTCGAAGCGGACTGGCTGAACGGCACCTACCGGGCTCTACCTTTCGACGACGAAGAGATCGATGCGGTCCTCGAATCCACCTGGACGATCCCGCGTTGATGTTCCGCGAGCCCCGCAACGCTATTCTTCAGGCATCGGACAAGATTCGTCGGTTTCGACGATCTCAAAACCCAAGCAACCGTGCTCATCCGTAACTTCGACGAACGACGACGGGTGGGCGCCGCACACGCCGTCTTCGGCGAGGTTGTCAGGTCGCGAAACGAAGTAGTCGAGGGGCGTGCAGTCGCAGGTGTAGCCCTCGAGTGGAAAACAGTAGCCGGCGCCGTCCGGGCTTCGAGTGACTCCTTCGGGTAACGTCGGCCCTGCGTCTGGGTCTGGCATGGGCACGCATTGACCGTCCTCGCAGAAGTCCAGGGCACTGCACGAGCTGCGGGGCGCACGGGCCTCCACTAGAATCTCCAGGTCTCGCTCTTCGTTCGCCTCAACAGGCAGGCAACCGAAACCCACCACTTCACATTGGTCGTTGAGCAAGCGAGCGGCGAGACCGGCGTCCTCTTCGAGGAAAGGAAGAGGTGTTGCTCCGTCCGTCGTCAGAGCTAGGCGCTCCTCAAGTGCCGAATCGAAGTCCCGGCCTTCAAGACCCGCGCACTCCGAAACGACGCCTCCTTCGACTCGGAGACCCTCCGTGTCGAATGTTTGCTGCACGATCCGAGGCTCACGACAGCAAGCAATACGAGCCGGTTCGAACGGTGCATGCGTCGAAAGGTAGCGCGCTCTGCAGGCGCCGGAGGCCCATCCGACGAAATATCGTTCACCGGGTGGTGCACGTGTACGACAGACTTGCTCGTTCACTGGAACGACGGCAGCGCCGGTGACTCCACGCCATTCGCCACCTGCCATGATATACCCGGCTATGCCTGGCTTCTTCTCTGACGTTGGCAAAGCCTTGGGCGATTTTTTTGCTGCGCCAGCGCAACGACGAGCTGAACGGGAGCAGGTCTGGCAAACGTACGCTACGGAGATTCGCGGAAGCTACCGGCCTGCGCCACGGGAGTTCCTTCGCTCGCGTTCGAGCATCATCGATGTCGTCGTCGGAGACATCGCTGTGCACATCGATGTCCACGCAGTCACGACCGGCAAAACGACGACCTACTACACCCGGTTTCGCGCCTGCTTTCTGCTACCACAGAGTCCGTCATTCAAGGTGTACCGCACACACTTCTTCAGCTCGATGGGGGACGCCCTAGGTTTCCAGGACGTCGAACTCGGGGGCGACCCGGCTTTCGACCGCGATTTTGTGGTCAAGACGAGCCATCCGGAGGCCACCCGGCGCGCCTTTACGCCCGCCGTCAAGGATGCGCTCAGCGCAGGCAAGTCGGGAACAGTTCGCTCGAATGGGCATACGGTCACTTTCACCCTCACGGGTATCGCCAGCACGCGTGGAGCATTGGCCCGGGGAACCGCCATCGTGTCGGGGCTCGCCAACTACGGAGCCGACTGGCTTGGATGGCTGCGAAGCGTTCCGAACGCGCAGTGGGTGTCACCTACCGGCGGGTGGGATGACCGGTCCACCCCCTCGGTGCGTGTCATGGTTGGCTCCACGCCGGTGTGGCTTTACCCGACGCTTCACGACGCGAGCATCGCGATCATGGGCGCCGCGGAAGCGCAGCGGCGCCTCGCTAGCTTCGAACTCGATATTGACGGCGACGGCGCGCTTCAGAGCGAGCCACCGGACGACCTACTGCAGCCTGTGACTCTGGAGGCGCTGCGCGCCGCGGGTGCTTCCACCCTCAGTTGCGATGGGCGCTACCTGCGGCTTGTTCTACACGGCGACATCGACGAACGACGACTTGCCGCGGTTCCGCGGCTGCTTGCTGGGATTTGCGCCGAGGACACGAGCCTGGGGGCGTTCCGCTGACGCTTCCGGGCATACGAGGACCGCAGCCTTCGTAGGCACTGTCGCTCTAGTACTAGTTCTGTCGAGCGAGGTCTGCCAAGTCCACGCTTGTACCGACGCGCTCGCAGGCCGCACGAAATTCGTCTTCATCAAGGAGGCTCATGCGGTAGCAGCGCCGCGCGAAGTGGTATGCGGCGTCCTTTAGGCGGCGCGTCGCCTTGTCGCGCTCGCTCGACGAAACCCGCCTCGGCGCCGGAGGCGTCCTCATCTTGTCCTCAAGGTCGCACGCGCCGCCGCATAGCTCGCAGAAAGAACCGACCTTCGTTCCGTGGGCCGAGATCCAAGCCTTCTGTGCGCCGGCCATACGCTTGAAGCGCGCTCCGTAGTCCTCGACGGCGCGCAGCGCGTGGCTCGCCTCGTCGAGCCAGAAATCAACGTTGGCGTGCTGGCCGACCACGTGATGGGCGTAGCCACTTGCGAACTTCTCAAGCTGGGCTGCGACGTTGTCCGCTTGTTCGATCATGTACGTCATTGGGTCTGTCCTCCCTGCAACCAAGAGTACGGAGGGGGCTAGCGAGAGTCCAAAACTTGCTCGTGAACAACGCGATACCCAGTGCCGTTTTTGCCACGCATCGCAGCGTGAGGAGCAATCAATACGGCTTGTTCGCGCTGGCGCAGGAATTGCTCTGTGTGCCAGCGGGAGCGCACAGCGAAATGAGAACACCAGAGCAGAGACTATGAGAGCGAACTTGCACGCGGCTCTCCTCTTGGCCCCTCTCGCGCTCGGCGGCTGCGGTGTTCACCATGTCGTGCCTTACGCGCGCGTCGCGTTTGAAACGACGGCGGAACCAGGAACGGTGCTCGCGCTTCCTTCTTCGTCGTGTTCGAGCAGTCTGGCAGGCGCGCCTGAGGGCCAGGCCTCGTGTGGCAGAAACCGCTACATTGGCGTCGATGAGCTCGTTCGCGCGACACTCGAGTTCGCCGGGCATCAGGTCGTGGATTCCGAGCGCATCGAACCCACGGTGACGCTGCCTGGCGACGTCTGGAAGTACGAGGACGAAGAAGAAGGTTCTCGCGTCTTCGTCATGGATGACCTCACACCGACGCACCGCCGCGCGCTTGTGGCGCTTGGTGTCGAAGGGGTGCTCTCAACGGCGGTCGTGAGCGGGCCGCAGTGGGTCGAGGTTCAGATCCAGATGACGCGCATGGACAGCGGCGCGCGCGTTTGGCGGAGTCACTGCCGCGCCATGGTGAACGAGGGCGCGCGCGTTGTTCAGACTACAGCTCGTGCGCTCCAAGCGGCGACATCTTGCGCCATCGAGGCTCCGGGCGCCCTCCGCCGCGCATCGCGAGGGCAGCGATGAAGAGCGCCCTCGTTTTGCTCGCCTTGACGGGGTGTTCGTCCGTCGGCCTCCAGGGACAACTGGTTCGCATCGAGCCGGGTCCCGGCTTCGGTCGTGAGGTGAGCTCCATCGCATCGCTCTCGGCGACATGCGGCGTGATGGGCTCCGCGACGCACCCCGCGCTACCCGCGGAGTGTAGCGATGCGATGATGGCGAGGGTGGACCGGGCGACGTTGGGTTTTCTTGAGGCGCGTGACGTGCGTACCGTTCGCTCGCGTTCCCTTAACGCTGCCACGTTTGAGAAGCTCAAGGCTCAGCGACGAGAGAGCGATCAAGGCGCGCCCGACGAGTGGGGTGGCGCCCGCGTTCTCTTCCGGAGCGCCAGTCCGGTGCTTCAAAGCCAAGTCCTCGAAGAGATGAACGTGGATGGCATACTTCGAACCCGCCTTCTCGTCGGCGCGGGGGTCGGCATGAGTCAGCGTCGAAGCCTCACGGCGGTGATCACACTCTTCGACCGGGAAGGCACCCTTGTCTGGGCGAGCCGATGCGAGCGCGAAGTCGGCCTCTCGCTCTCCGAAGGTGGCGGTGCCTTCACGGCCGCTGACCTGCTCGAGACGGCAATGTGCGCCCTCGAAGAGGCAGCGTCGCTGTGAGGTGTTGTGGGACTCGCTTTCTCGCCTTCGCCGCCTGCGCGCTCTCGCAGGCCTGCACGATTGGCGCGGGGAGCACCTACGTCGGTCAATGGACGCGACACGAACGGATCTCGTTTCATGCCTGCGCCGAAGCCGAAGACGGCGGCTGCAGCAAAGAAACGGACGTGACAACGACGGTTCCTGCGCGCCGCTTTGGTGGCGCCTCGATTACCTGGGGTGCGGTCGGCATGGCGAGCACCTGGTCCGGCGAAGAGGTCACCCACGCGTTTCGCTTGGTGCTCTCAGCGGAGGCTCTCGTCGGCCGCGGTCGCTTCGCTTTGGGTCTCCGCACGGACTTTGTCTTGGACCTTGGTAGTGCGATTCTCGTCCCTGTTCACGCCGTAGGACACATTGGAATTTCGGAACGCTTCAGCGCCTATGGCGCTTTTGGGTGGAGCCCGCAGTCGTGGATCTCGAGCGACAAAGGAGACGATGAGCTCGTGTTTGACTCCACGACGAGCTCCGTGATCCGCGGTCTCCTCGGACTTCAGGTCGTCCTCACTCGCGCGACGGAAGAGAGTCGCCTCTACCTCGACTTCGAGGTGGACTGGATGCACGCGCTGCGCGAGGTGGACTATGACGCTTTTGGCGTGACGATGAGCTTGGGTCTGGCGATCTAGCCTCGTTTGCGTCCTTGAGAGCGGACGCTAAGAAGCCTTCATGTTGTCTGCATCGATGGTTCTGGCTTCTCGGACGTCGACTGGCAGCACCTCAACCCCGCACGCGGCGACGCGAGTCCACGCGCCGGTACGCTGTGGGGAGACCGCGCCGGCACCGTCGCAACGGGATTTCTGGCCCGCTTCACCGAAGGCTTCTCCTCGCCTCCGCATATCCACAACGTGACGTACCGCGCCGTCGTCATTCGCGGACTCGTTCACAACGACGGCCCCAACGCCGAAGAGATGTGGATGGGGCCAGGCTCGTTCTGGACGCAGCCGAGCGGCGCCGTGCATATCACCTCGGCGAACGCGGCAGACAACATCGCCTACGTCGAGATCGACAGCGGCCCATATCTCGTGTGGCCGCCTGCCCAGGCCACGGCCACCGACGAAGCGCCCATCAATGTCGACGCGTCCAACCTGGTGTGGGTGGCGCCAAGCGCCTCATCCGAGTCCATCCGCGTCGCGTACCTTTGGGGCGATCCTAGCGGCGACGAACCTAGCGCGCGTTTCGTGAAGCTTCTCCCAGGGACTTCCGGTGTGTTGGACACGCAGAGCGCTGTTTTCCGCGTCGTCGTGGTCCTCGGGCAGGTGGAGCACCCGAGCGATGAGACGCCCCTCGACGCCGGCAGCTACTTCGACGCCGATGACGCCGTGCCGCTTTCGTGTGCGGGAGACGAGGCGTACTCTACGTGAGGGGCGTGGGCGTCGAGGTTCGCTAGTTCTCGGCAGGATTTCCGCTCGAGAGCGGTACATCAGTGTTCCCCTGTGCGACGCTGTCGAACACCGGGGTTAGGACGCTCAGCGCCGGCGCTCTCGACCTCCCAAGGGATCTGCCGAAACGATCAAGATCACTTTGGGTGAGGCACTAGTGCGTTCCCTGACCTCATGGCATTGTTGCAGTATGAAACGCTTTGCCTACTTCGGTTTATTCTTGAGCATCGCTTGCAGCACAAGCACCACGCCACTCGACGGCGTCGATGGCGATGTGATCAGCCCAGACGCACCGGGCGCGGATGGCGGACCCGGCTCCGACGCGGGTCCGGGATTCGATGCTGCACCTGAGCCGGACGTCGCCGTTCCACCAGCCTTCGACGCTGGGGCCCCAGGAGTCGATGCTGGACCGCCAGGGTTCGACGCTGGATTCGACGCTGGACCCATGGGAAGCGATGCTGGACCCATGGGCAGCGATGCTGGACCCGTCATGTGCATGCCCGTCGGAAGCTACAGCGTGACGCCTTTGGCGATGAACCCAGCTCTCTGCGACATGGTTCCCCTCGCCAGCTGCAGCGTTAGCGCAACAGCGGACCCTGATGTCTACGTGGTCGATTGCGAAGGAATCTCTGGAGACTGCGAGATCACGCCCGCTTGTACGTGTTCAGGAATGACGATGTTCTCGGGTATTCCCATCGAGGTGTCCGTCGACTTCGCCATGAGTACTGCGACGTTCTCGGCCCTGGGTACGTTGTGCAGCTACGCATTGCTCTGAGCCGCCCGGCGAACTCCACAGAACGAGAAAAGACCAGCGTTCCAATGGCGCTGGTGATCGGCCTGCGTACATCGGACGCAAATGTGGCCGCAGTGATGAGATACGCTCTAGAAAAATGGGGCCTGGGGAGTTTTCTCGCTCCCGTGTCATAATTCTGAGGGGGACGGAGCACTCATGGGTGAAACCCGTCCTTTCACAGCAAGACCTCATGAACGAACACGGCACAACTCTCCTCGCGATACTCCTGGCTCTCTCCTTCGGCTGCGGTGACGACAGCGCGAGCTTCGATGGCGGCGCTGATATGAATGACGCCGCTGTACGAGACAGCGCGCCGGACTCGGCGCTTCCCGTCGACGCGGCACAACTCGACGCGGCCATGCGTGACGCCGCGGTGAGCGATGCCGGGGCGGACGCGGCGCCGACGGACGCAAGCGTGCCTTCATCCAGCAGCTGTGCGGAGCGCAGCGCGGAGATCGCCGCGGCCACCGGCAACACCATTGAAGTGGAGCCCGCCGGTCCAGGCATGGTGAGCGTGGACGGCTCAACGCGCACTCTTCGAAGCGTTGTTCAAGGTGCGTCCACTGGCGACACGATCTTGCTTGGGGACGGCGTCTACACCTTCCCAGCCGGCGGCGACGGCGCCTTCACCGGCCTCTACTTCACGACGCCTGGCATCACGATGCGCTCGGCGAGCGGCGACGCGGAGAGCGTGATCATCGACTCCGCCTACAATGACCACGGCAACAGCTCCGCAGCGATCACCGTGGCCGCCGCCGATACGGTCCTCGCGGACTTCACGGTGCAGCGCTCGGTCTACCACCTCATTCACTTCTGGGCCGAGGGCGATAACGCGACGGTGCACAATGTGACGCTCGTCGACGGCGGCCAACAGTTCGTCAAGGCGAGCCCCGGCGGCGATGAGCGTGTGGACGAGGTCGAGATCAGCTGCAGCCGTTTTCTGATGACGGACGCCGGGCGCGACAATGTCTGGGGCTACGGTTCGGCGGACGGCAACACGACTTGCTACACGGGGGGCATCGATAGCCATGACTCGCGCGACTGGCACATCCACGACAACTACTTCGACGGTATCTACTGCACGGCCGATGGCGTGGCGCGACCGGCGCACGGCGTAAATCCTGGAAATCGCGGCGGTCAGACGTATCGTGGCGGTCTCTCGGAGCACGCGATTCATATGTGGGACAGCGAGGCCGGAAGCGGGCACCTCATCGAGCGCAACCACATCGTCAACTGCGCGCGAGGCATTGGCCTCGGCTTTCGCGTGGATACCTACGGCACGACGATTCGCAACAATATGATCTTCAGCGAGTTCCCTGGAAGCCGTGAGCATGACGTGGGCATCTCCATCGAGCGCGCCCATGACACGTCGATCGTGCACAACACGGTGTTCTACTCGTCGGACAGCGCGTACTCCTCCACCATCGAGTATCGTTATGCGTCGACGACGGACGTGGCGATTCAGAACAACCTGACGAACCAGCGCATCCGCTCGCGAAACGACGCCGTCGCGGAGACCTCGGGGAACATCACGGACGCGCGCGCAGAGTGGTTCGCCGACGCCGCCGCCGGCGACCTGCACCTCGCTAGTTGCGGCATCACGGAGGTCGTGGACGCCGGCGACGCAGACGTCGCGTCCGACGACTTCGACGGCGCGATGCGCTCGGGCACGCCGGACATCGGCGCCGACGAGTGCACCGAGTAGAGGGGCTTGGAGCCGGTTAGAGCGGAGCGCACCCGAGCCGTGCCACCGCCCCATCGAGCAGGCGCACCTCTGCCCCATGGAGCGGCGCCTCGTTCGCGCACATACTCAGCGCTTCGCAGGTGAGAGCGGGAGCGCCGGCTTCCCCCTGAAGTGCCGGCCCGCACTGCCGAAAAGCGTCGCGAGCTTCCCAGGAGGGCGCAGGCGACGAACACGCGAGGGCGCCCCAGAGCGCGGCGGACGATAGAATCGCGAGCCCCGAGCGTTTGTCGTGTTGCATCACGCACGAAATCAACCTCGTCGGGCTGACTATTCCCTGGGGCTTAGGCTTCGCTTCAGCGCAGATCCCTAGAGGTCGCCGCCAAGCTTCGGTGACCCTAGTCTGTCCGCATGGCCGACGCCGAACTCGCAGCTTCGCAGCTTCTAGGGAGTCGCGCCGAGGCGCTTCGGCGACTTGAGGCCTTTGTTCCCAAGGCCGCGGAGTACGCGCGACTTCGCAACTACGACCTTGGTCCCGAAGAGTCGCCGGCGGTGAGTGGGCTCTCACCGTATCTTCGCTACCGGCTCATCGATGAAACAGAGGTCCTCGCGGCGGTGCGGGGCGCCTTCGAAGGAGGGGGCGTCGACTCCTTCGTTCGCGAAGTGTTCTGGCGCGGGTACTTCAAGGGCTGGTTGCAGATGCGGCCGGAGGTTTGGTGCGCCTACAAAGAAGAACGGGACGTGGCGCTCCACGCTATCGAGAGTGACCCGGCCCGTCGCAACGTCTACGAGTCTGCCTGCGAAGGAAAGACCGGCATCGCGTGCTTCGACGCCTGGAGTGATGAGCTTCGGGCGACGGGCACTCTGCACAACCACGCGCGCATGTGGTTTGCGTCCATATGGATCTACACGCTGCACTTGCCTTGGACGCTGGGCGCGGATTTTTTCTATCGCAACCTGCTGGATGGCGACCCGGCGTCGAACACGCTCTCCTGGCGCTGGGTGTGCGGGCTGCACACACGCGGCAAGACCTACCTCGCGCGGCGCGACAATATTCGGAAGTACACGCGTGGCCGTTTCGATCCCGAAGGCCTGGCGAGTCAAGCGCCTGCGCTGAACGGGCCACCCCTCCCGGCGCCGGACTCGTCGCGCGTGCCGTCGTTTGCGCTCATCGACTCGAAGGGCGAGGAGCAGGCGCTGCCCTCGCGCTACGTGCTCCTCGTGACACCTGAAGACCTGCTCCCGGAGCGCATCATGGGCCCAGCGCTCTTGGAGGGAGCTTCCGCGCGCTACGTCCTGTCGGGAGAGCCGTCTCGCTCGCCCTTCGGAAGCGCGGCGCAGGTTCAACGCTTCGTCGCCGGCGCTTGCGAGAGTACGGCGGAGAGGCTGGATGCGGAGAGGCTGGATGCGCAGATGCTCGAAGCGGCGGATCTCAATGCGCTCCTCAAAGGCGCCACCGTCGTCACTCCCTTCGCGCCGGTGGGTCCGGTGGCGACGGCGCTTCAGGCTGCGGAGGAGCGAAGCGGCGCACGCGTGCTGCATGCCGTGCGGAGCTATGACCGCGTCGCATGGCCGCACGCGAGCGCTGGGTTCTTCAAGCTCGGGAAGAAGATCCCATCCATCTTGGAGACGCAGCGGACTCGGCGCTCATAGCAGACTCAAGGGCGAAGGAGTGAGCTGGCTAAGCGCAGCTTCTGCGCGGGCATTTGCGGTTCTCCGTCGCCGCAGAACACGAGGCCGAGACCCTCGAGTGCGTCGTGGAGTCCTTTGGCGTTGAGCTCTTTGAGCACGCGCCGCTCCTGTGTGTAGCTGCAGTGTCCGACGCTCTTGTCCGCGCCGATGGAGCAGAAGCGAGGGCTTCGTCCGCACTTGCTGAGGCAGGTCATGGACTGAAAGGGGGCGCCGGCGAGGGCGGCGATTTCGTCTGGGTTCGGCGTGTCGCTTCCGCGCATGGGGAGGAACATGATGGAGTCGTTGAGGATGCCTGCATCCCAGAGCTGCGCGCGCACCGACGTGGCGGCTTCGAGGCCCGAGCGCCGGACGAGCAAGTTGACGCCGCTGGGGATGCCGAGGCGGCGAAGCTCGACGACCTGCCGAATCACCCGCGTCACTTCAGGTGCCCGCGACGGATAGTGAATGCTCAGGTGCATCTTCTGCGGCGAGAGCTTTGAGACGCGCGAGAGCTGTTCATCGAGGAGGAGACCGTTGCTCGTCATCGAGAGAAACACGCGCCCCCGGAGCGCGTCGAAGATGGTCTCGAGTCCCTCATATTGCAGAGGTTCGCCGCCGCCGATGGAGAGGGCCTTCAGGCCGTGCTCGATGAGAGATTCCGCGAAGGAGACGACCTCGTCCGGGCGCCACGCTTGGTCCGAAGCGGGCTCGCTCCCGTTGTAGCAAAAGTCGCATGCCTTGGCGCAGAGGCGACTGACCTCCAGGGAGAGGCGCTCGGGGACCGTGAAGCTCACCCCTTCAACCAAAAGACGAACCACACCAAAAGAAGAAAGGCGACGACGAAGAAGATCACGCCTCGAATCTCGCCTTGCTGTGTTTTAGGCCTTTGGGCTTTCTCGGGTAGGTCTCCGGTGCGCAGATCGGCTTGGCTCCATGATTCGCAGTCCGCGTTCTCGTAGAAGTCGGCGAGCTGGATGGTCTCTTGCGCCGGAAAGCTCGTGGCCATGTGTTCGGCGCGTTCGCGGAGCTCGGGGTCTGAGACGGGCTTGCTCATCAGCTTTCCGCTGCGACGGACGTACTCGCCGGGGATCTCCCAGGAGCCATGGGCGTAGAAGATGATGGGGTAGCGTTCGGAGAGCGTCTCGTCCTCGAACACTTCATCGTAGGTCGGAGCAAATCCAATGAACCCGGGCATCTCGGCGACGCTTGCATGAAGGGCTTTGTCGGGAAAGAACTCCACGACCCGCCTCTTGCCGTCGGTTTTACCGTCGGTGAAGCGCGCGATGGCGGCCTGCGCTTGCCCGCCGCTCTCAAAGGCAGCAGCGAAGGGCGCCGTCAGGTCGAGGCCTTCGGTACTCGCTCCTTGCTGACGCGCGAGCCAAGCCATCACGAAGGCCCAGCCGTCTTCGCCCATCGCGGAGGCTTCGCCGGTCACAAGCTCGGCGGCTGCTGGCATCGCGCCGCCTTCGCCGGTGTCGAAGTGCGCGACGTTTCCCTCGTCGTCCACGGCGAACCAACCGCTGTCCATGCTGTGGGCGGCCGGGTAGGTCTTTGCATCTTCGGCGGCGTCGTGAAGCCTCTTTGGATCCATCGCGCGAAGGTAGCATTCTTCGCTGCGCGTCGAGGAGCGCTTCAGTGGCAGAGCGGGTCGAGCTGCGCTTCACCCGCGCAGCGGTGCATTCCCTCGGAGAGCGAGACGGAACCGTCGAGGAGCCCTTCGAGATTGGGGCCAAGGGGAAGAGTGGTCCGCATGAGGGATTGGTCGCGAGTGACCCAAACGATGTCGTCTTGGCGCCAAACGAAGTGTGTGCGTGTCATGCCCGCCCCCGTCGCCACGCGCGCCACGACGGCGTACGATGCCGCATCCGGCTGGGCTTCTCGAAGGCGCAGGAGCTGCCGAGCGATGTGCGGCGTCCGGGGCTGTCTGCCTTCCACCAGCGGCGAGGTGCGGACGAGACGCCACGAGCGCCGGTACTCTTCGAAGCCCGTCGGAACGTAGCCAAGGTCGACCTCGGCGCGGTGCTCGAGGCGGGTGATGGGCGCGTTGTGGTAGTGCTCTTGCATCTTTGCGAGGACCTCAGCGCGGCGCTCTTCGGTTTCGAGACTCGAGGAGCTGTAGCGCATGTCCACGGCGCGGACGAGACGCGTCAGGTCGCGTCGCATGGTGGGGAGCTCTCCATGGAACTGCCTCTCGACACGCTCGTCGATGATGGCGTCGAGTCTCGCCCGGTCATAGACGCAGTACGCCTCGACGCTCCTGAAACAGTTGTTCTCGTTGGCGATGACCTCTTGGTGGATGACCTCGCGTGGGTTCTCCACCGCAACATCGGGTGGGCGGTCACAGCCCGCAAGCACCAGCAGACCTACACACCACCAAACGAATCGCCTCATGGCTCGCTCTCTAACAAGAGAGCCCGGGTACCAAAAGGAATGCGCGGGCTCTTTGAAGGCCAAAGCACAAAGGCCGCCCTCGTCCGAAAGACAAGGGCGGCCGCTTCGTACGCCGGGGCGCTACTCCTGCGACGCGAAGGCGGTCTCGATGCTTGCGCTCATTCCGAGGACTGTGCCTTCAACGATGTGTCGGTCGGTTCCTTGAGCGAACACGATGTAGCCGGGGTCGAGGGCGATGCCGGGCAGGATTTCAAGGAGGTCGTAGTCTTCCCCATCGATGCGCCAGGTGGGTCGGCAGTAGACCGGGCGGCCTTCGGCGTCCACGGCGTTGGCGACGACGCGGAGGAGCTCGTCGGTGGGGTACTCCTCGGCGAGGGTGATGGACGCGATGGCGTCGACGACGTCGTAGGTGATGGTCGTCGTGGCATCGCCGGCGCTTAAGACCAGCGTGGACTCGCCGGCCTGAAGGGTGTCGAAGCGGACGGAGTCACCGTTGACGTCGTCTTCCGCGAAGCCGCCTTCGGCGCTGAGCAGTCCCGCGCCATCGAGGACCTGGCCGTCCGCGTCCTCATAGCGAACGGTGATCCCATAGCCGGTGCCTTGAGCGATGGAGAAGCGCGAGGGGTCGAAGACGCCATCCTCGATGACGAAACCCGCAACGGCGTCGACGCCGTAGTGCTCCACGGCGATGTGCTCGATGGCGCGTACGCGGAACGAGTATCGACGAACTTCCGCACCACCGATGCTGTAGATGATCTCGCCGGCTCCAGCTTCGACGGCCGTCGCGTGTATGCCTTCTTCCGTTGTTTCGTCGACGCGAAGCGCCGTTCCGGTGACCTCGATGGCCGGCGCCCGCGTGTCGCCCTCTGCAACGTGGAACTGGAAGTCGATCTCGGCGCCGACGGCGTAGGAGCCGCTGACGCCGAGGATGGTGTACTGATCGGAGACGTACTCGTCGGGAAAGATTTGGAGTTCGCTGAGGCCGCAGGCGGAGAGGGTGAGGGCGAGGAGAATAAGCAGTGGGCGTGTCATGGCGTTTGGTCCTTCCAGGGAGTGATGTCCTCAACCAAAGCACTAGCTGTGCCAACCTATATGCATAGGCTCTGGCGGACTCGCTTGGCTCGCCCTGTGGTTGGGCAGATACAGGTCGAATGAGCTGTGCCAAGTACTTGGCACACCTGTGGCTCACCCCTCGACGCACCACGGAACTCGCCCTAGCCATCCAGCATGTTCGAGGTTTGCGAGAGCGCCAACGCAAGCGCAGAAAGCGTCTGGGCCATCCTCGCGGATACACGTCGATGGCCCGAGTGGGGCCCTTCGGTGACGCGCGTCGAGCACGGGCCGAGGATGCTCCATGCACAATCGAGGGGGCGCGTACGCCTGCCGATGGGCGTGTGGCTTCCCTTCCAGGTAACAGACTTTGAAGTCGGGCGCAGCTTTCGCTGGAACGTCGCTGGAATTCCGGCCACCGGCCACCGGGTGCTCCCCTTAGGAAGAGGGCGAAGCCGTGTGGTCTTTGAAGTGCCTGCCTTGGCCGCACCCTACGCGCTGGTTTGCAAGTTCGCGTGCCGAACGATCGTCCGCCTCGCCGAAAGCGAAAATGGCGAGTGAGCACCGGTTTCAATGTTTCCAAGTGCGTCGCCGCCTCGTATGTTCCGGCCATGGCCATGGCAACCTACCTCCAGATGGTGACGCTCGAAGAGCTTGCGGCGCTCGAAGCCGACCCATCGACGATCAACGCGCTCAACCAGGAGACGTCCGTCGCGACGCACTACTGCTGTACGCTAAACTATTTTCTAACGGGCAACGCGTATCCGGACGACCACCCTCTCGCGGCACTCATGATGGGCACACGAGTCGTCGACGCGAGCACCCTCGAGAACGGGAACTTTGGTGTGGTCGAGCCAGGCGAGATGGAGGCGCTTGTGGACGCACTTGGCAAGGTCGACCCCGAAGCGCTTCGCAAGGCCGTCGAGGCAGCCGACTTCGACGAGCTCATCGAAGAAGAAGAGCTCTACGAGCTTGAAGTCATGGAGCACAGCGAAGTGCCCGGCGACCTCGTCGAGCTCATCGCGTCGCTGCATGCAATGTATGAAAAGGCCAGCGCTGAGAACGCGGCCGTCGTCATGTTCACAACGTAGTGACCACGCTTTGATCATCGACTCCCACGCACACTTCGAGCCTCGCATGCTGGCGCTTGACGGCGTCATCGACAAAATGGACCAGGCGGGCGTCGACCGAATCGTCTTCATCCCTGCCCTCAACGATCCACTTCCGGACATCCCCGAGAAGCTCCTGGCGGTGCTGCGTCAGGCCATGAAGCACAAGGCCACGCGTTCCGCCGGTGAGCTCATTCACCGGGCGACGATGCGCAAGGGGGCGGTCTTCATCAATCGTGAGCGATTTGCGATCTACCCGGCACCGGACAACGCTGCCGTCGCGGAGGTTCTACGTGCGCACCCGGAGCGTTTTCTCGGGTGGATCTTTCTCAACCCCGCGCACGACGCGGGCGTTCTCGACACCCTGGAGCGCTGGCGGCAGGAGCCAGGCTTCATCGGGGTGAAGCTGCACCCTCACTGGCATGACTACCGCACGGAGATCTTGGGCCCGCTCCTCCAGCGATGCGAGGAGCTCGGGTTGCCTGTCCTGATTCATCTCGGCTTTCGAGCGCGCGGCGATTTCCGCTCCATGGCGAGCACCTACCCGCGGCTGAAGATCATCGCGGCCCACGCTGGGTTCCCGTTCTACGGAGACCTCTGGCGCTACAAGAACGCTCACCCGAACCTGCATGTTGACCTTTCAAGTCCATACATCGACGAGACCCTCGCGCGACAAGCCGTGAAAGCGATGGGGCCGGAGCGCTGTCTTTACGGAACGGACGCACCTTACGGCGCCGTGGAAGAAGACGGCTCCTTTGACTATCGAACGATTCGCGGCTGGGTGGACCGCATGCCTTGCTCGGGCCGACAGCGCGACGGAATCCTCGGAGCCAACTTCGCCCGGCTCATCGGGCTCTAGCAGCAACTGTATTCGGTCAGCGCGCGGAAATGAGCTTGGTATTCCAATCGGCTCACTGCAGCATTTGGCCCGCGAGGTTCACGGTGGTGACGTACCAGACTTCGCCGCGATGATTCAGCGTCAGCGTGACGGGCACGCTGCCCTGCGGTGTCGTGAGGAAGCCGCCCATCGTCGCCACGCCATTGTTCACGGCTCGGTTGTTGAAGGTCGAGTCCGCTTGCATCGTCAGTGGCGGCAAGAGCGCGAGGGACTGTTGAAACTGCGGAATCGGATGCGTGGCTTGGTATTCCGGGCTCATCATCGCGTGCGCTTGGGCGACGCCGCCTGAGCGGAGGTGCGCGAAGAACTCGTGGGATCGATCGGCCGGCTCATCGGTGACGCCCTTGATGAAGAACACACAGGCGCCGATGCCAATGACCGCGAGGAGCGCCGCGCTGCCACATCCGATGCCTACCCATTTGAGTGCTTTTTTCGTTTCCGTCATCGTTTCTCCAGGGACATGAGCCCTAGAGCAACCTAGCCGAGGTGAGAGCCGCCGCGGGTTACTTCGGGTTACAGCGCTAGGGACATGGCCCTTGCGCGCGGGTGTACACGCTGTTAGCGCGCATCGATGCGAACCTCGATTAGCTCCGTCGCGCTCTTCTCCGCCTTGGCCCTAGGCTGCGTTTCATCGCTAACGCCGAGCATCTTTCAGGTCTCGCCGGACAAAGGAAACTTGGACGTGGTTCAACGCGCCGTCATCATAAGTGGCGCCACCATCGAGATCGCCGACCCGCAGCTTGGTGTCGTTCAGACGGCTTGGGAGTCGACGGGAAGCAACACGGACGGGACGATGTGGGTGCACCGCTTCACCATCTCGGCGTCTTCCGGAGCGAGCACGACGGAGATGCGCGTCGATATGGACCTGCGGACATGTGACCCCGGACAAGGCACCACGCGTCCCGATGGCAGTCTGGACGCGAATCTGTGTCCCCGTGTTCCTGGGGCGATTCCCCGAAGCTATCAGACGCGCCTCGACGACTTCGCGACGCTGCTTCGCGACACCCTCTCTCGCTAGACAGACCCAGATGTACTTCCTTCGCCACGGCCGAGTGCACTTCGCGGCAGGCGAGCGTTCCCGCGTCGTCGTTGCCGTCGATGCAGATCACGAATCCTTCGAAACGCTGTCGCTTTCCTGGGCGAAAGACCAGAGCCATGTCTTCTACCGTGGCAAGGTGGTGTCAGGTTTGGCGCCGGCGAGCCTTCGCTCTAGCTACGGTCTGATCAAGACGGAGTTGGACATCTACTTGGATGAACACCCGATGGACTTGGACCCAAGCGTGGATGTCGCTTCTTTCCGTTCTCTCGGCGGTCCTTTCTATCGTGATGACAGTTCGATCTATTGCGTCTGGTACTCTTATGACGCCTTCTCTTGTGATCTCCTCGACGTTGATGTGGATACCTTCGAGCACGTCGCAGAGTGTTTTGGACGAGACGCGCGGGGGCTTCTGAGTCACGTCCGCCGGCAAGAAGAAGTCGACGCGCCTACGTTTGCTGTTTTCCATGAACGCTTTGCCCGCGACGACAACCATGTCTACGCGATCTACCGCGGCGACAAGCACTCCGACTGGACCACTCTCGGCATCGTGGAGGGAGCAGACCCTGAGACCTTCGAAGTCTTCCATCCGCACTACGCGCGCGACGCGCACGCCGTGTATTTCTTCGATGACTGTGGTGGTCTCGCTGCCGCCCGTTTCCTCCTCACCGAGTGTGTTCGCGTGGAGACGGATCGTGCGGCAGATTTTGTTCCACTCCAGTCGCACGAGACCGGCGATGTCGTTCCGGATGGATTTGACGGCACGAGCCTCTTCCTTCGCGGAAGGCGTCTCAACCTCCCCAAGGACACGTACAGCGTGTGCGTGAGGAACAGCGAAACTTGTCTTGAGTACGTGGACCTCGACCGGGTGTGCGCGATCGTCGCACCGCGCTACTCGGAGTTCTTTCCCACAGAGCGCGCGCCCGAGTGCGTGGACCCGAAGACTCTCGGCCCTGTTGGGGTGGACGGAGCGCCGGGTGCGACCGGCGTCGCGGAGAGGAAGTCTGTTCTTGTGAACGAACCCGGCGAAGACGATATTCCGTTCTGAGACGGTACTTTGGCGAGCAGAAGAGCACGCCGCGTGGGCGCCGGCGAGCTACCGGGTTACACCGCCCGATGTACAAGCCTGCGCCACTTGAGCCCGCGGCTTAGGCTAATACCTAACATGACGAGGCCGGCGCAGAGCAGAAGCGTCGGCGGCATCTTCTCCGGCAATTGCAACACCGCCTCGCTCGGGTCACGGGGGTTGTAGAGGCGCACAGCGAGCTCGTCGCAAAGGCCGGCGGCACCCCCGGACAGCCGACAGATTTTCCGCAGCTAGAACCCGACTATGCATACCTCCTCGAACACGTTGGCGACTTGGACTTCCGACAGGTTGAGGTGGTGTTGGAGATCCCGGGCTTCGACTACCCACAGCTAGACTATCCGTCTGAGCCCGAGCTCCCGGAACTTGCGTCGTGCTGCTACTGCATCGCCACCTCCTACAGCGGAGACGACCTGCTGCAGATTTGCGCAGGCCGATACAAGGGCGCCCTGATGGCCATCGACCACGAAGTCTTGAACTGGGACGAGGTGGAGGAAAGCGAGCTATATCAAGCGTTCAAGAACGCTGGCGAATCGGAGCGAGGGGCTTGCTTCGATGCCCTTGTCGAAGAGTGGCTTGAAGAATCTGTGTCGCTGATGGACTCCCTCGCCGAGGCCATTGACGCGGCGTTTTCCTCTCACACGCCGGCGCATGCAAACTTCATCGCCATCCGTTCCAATGCCAAGCGAGTTTCCGAACACTTCGTCAGGCCCCTCGTCAACAGCGTAGAGAGTCGGCTCAAGGAGAAGGACCCTGAAGCGGATGCAGCGCTGAACGCTGTGCTGGGCAGTGACTTGGAGCTTGAAGACGCAGCAGCACTCTTCGAAAAGATCGCGAACACCAGAAGCCCCTCAGACTTTCCGTTCTTTGCGATGAGGCATGATGAAGCGGTGGCGCTTGTGTGCACCTACGAGACCTACATCGAGCCGCGCATCTCGCTCCTTTGTGTATCGCCTGAAATCTACGCTTTCATCGACCGAAGTTATTCGCTTCGCGCGATCTGCTACGTCATTGATGCTTATCTTATCGCCGGCCGACAGGCCGACATCGAAGCGAGCGTCGATGCATGGCGGACCCTCGTAGCCAGCCTCCAGAAAAGCGAACGGTCGGGGTCCTCTCATGTTCTGAGTCTGCGACTCGCTGCAGTTCTTGCGAAACTTGGCCGTCACGAAGAAGCGATGGACGCCCTTGAATCGACAAACTTCGCCGGCTTCTCAAGGGATCGAGATGAGTTTCGCGCCTACGTGGAATCGCACGGCGTCTTCGAAGCGCTGCGAGGGATCGAAAGCGAGCGCGTCGCTGCATTCCTGACGCGTGAAGAGCCTGCCTACGTCGGAGCCGGTGGCGTTTGGGGCTACCACGGCAGCCATACCATCGATGACCTGCTCGACATGCCGATGTTCGTCGAGCAGCGCATCGGAATGCCTCCGGAAGGCACGTCGCCTGCCTTGGCGAGAAGCAAAGACCAGCGCGCACGCGCCGAACCGGGTCGGGCGGAGGTGTTCTTTGCGCCGCTCCCGACGGAACTGCACCCCGGGTTTCGTGAGCAAGCCTTGCTAAAGAAGCACGGGATCTTGGCCGGAATCACAGTGCACGGGTCGAGCATCTATCTAATGGGCGGTTTGGGTACGAACTTGGCTCTCGTATCCCACGACGGCGGCGACACGTTCCAAAGAATGCCTCTTTGCCAAGAGGTGAACGGCGAACTTGTTCCCATTGTGGACTTGGACGGGCAGGTCACGGGGCTCCGCTATGCGTTCGTCGATGGAGAGACGGTGTATGTGGCGGCTCAGTTCGGCAAGCTTCTACGCTCCACCAACGGAGGCAAGTCCTTCATCGTCCATCAAATAGGCACCACGGTTCTACAGACGGTGTTCAGGGCTGATGGCCGGCTCTGGGCGACCGGAGACGGTGGCGCGCATCAGAGCATCGACGGAGGAGAGTCGTGGACGAGAGTCGAAGTCGAAGGTGAAATCGTCCGGTGCCAAGGCAACAAGGAGGAAGCCGTTCTTCCGAGCAGTGAAGGCTACCTTTACCTCTCACGCGGTGGTGAGATTCGGAAAACGGCGCTTCGCGCGCCTGTGGAAATATGGGCAGGGTGTCGCTCGCCCCAAGGCACGCTTCTCGCCGTTGGAGCAAAAGGCGCGATCTATCGCTCGACGGACGATGGGGCATTGTTCGAGCAGGTGGACAGTGGCGTTTCTGCATCGATGCAGAACATCGCCTGTCTTGAGGGAGGTGTGGTGGTGGTCGTTGGAGCAGACACCATCCTTCGTTCCAGTGATGATGGCGCGTCGTTCCAACGGATCCCTCAGGATCACATCAAAGGATGGATCTTTGGTGCAGCCGCCTTTGGCGACCAAGTGCTTGTCGCCGGTGCAGATGGTGTCGTGCTGACCGTCGGCTGACCGTCCTAACGGACCTCGAAGCGACCGACAAAGTTGTAGATGTAGTCAGGCACGTTGGTGCCTGTGCGCCGAACACCAAAGAACTCGAACCCGGCGCTCACCGTGTAGAGCCCAACGGCCAGACGCAGCGGTCCAAAGTTCGATAGTTCTTCGCCGTCGCAGGGAAAGCGGAGCTGGATCTGGGGTGAGACTCCGAGCCGTTGCGACGACTCCGAAAGACCTAGGATGAAGCCTTCGCCTTCGTCGCAGTCCAGCGCCATTGGAAGAGCACCGTTAACAAGAACTTGTCCGCTGATGAGACGTGTGGCGACGTCGCCAGTGAAGGCGGTGTCGGCGTCGACCACAAAGACCCCCTCAAGGCGGAAGAAGGGCGGCATCTCGCTCTCTTCGTTTCCTCGGCCTTCGATCGTATAGCTGCCCGGAGATACATCGAAGGTGGTGCTAAACTCAGCTCCGCAAGCCACAAGTTCCGTTGTGATCTGACCAGTTTCAACGTTCCGCAGAGCGAGCTGACCAACACTCCCGTCGGTGCACTCTTCCCCTGCTGGTGCACCGTCCAGGGTGAGGCTGACTTCGACGTCGAAAGTCTCTTCGCTCACGACGAAGTCGATGTCGATAGGGTCCGGCGCCTGGAGGTCGACAAGTCCGCGAGCGGAAATCGCTCCGATATCAACGCCTTCGAGGGGGAACAATGCGGTTATCTCCTCGGAGCGCGTTGGTGTCTCACATGCGCCACACGGAGTGTCCGCCGGCACGAGGTCGACAGGTCCGTAGGTGCCTCCGCCGCAGCGAACATCGATAAACTGACGCTGAATAAGGAGGCGCGCGGCGTTTTCGCCCTCCAAGCACAGCTCGTTCTCCGAAAGCGGAGAGCCGTCCACTGTGACGCGTCCTTCGTAGGTTCGTCGTGGGATATCAACATCGAAGGCGATGTCTTCGCTCACGTTTAGGGTTCCGACGAGGTGGCTGAAGTAGGGAAGCTCCGTCAGCTGTTGAAAAGCTCCCCGAACCTGCACGCTGTATTCGCCAGGCAGAACTCGAAGTGCGTAGCGAAAGTCCCCGTCGCAGGAAACCTGTCCAGCGGCAACGAAGTCGCCGCTGCGGTCGAAGAACGTGACGCGCGCAGCCTCCCGGCCTGGTGAGCACTCGTCCGTCGCTGTGGGTGTGATGCTGCCCCAGGTGATTGCGCCGCTCACCTCTACGGACTGGTCGCTCACTTCAAGCTCGAGCCCGGTCATGGGCGCGTTGACCTCAAGCTCCGGGAGCTCGACGGTGAGATTGCCCAAGTTGCTTCGTCCTCCGGAGGGCCTGACGCTGACCTCGTAGTTTCCGTGGAAGAGCCGCGTGTCGAAAGTGAAGCCCGTGCCACAGAGGACAGGGATCTCGATGGTGTCCGTGCGTGCGGAGAGTTCAATGGTCGCAGCGAGGGCGCCGGGCGTACATGAAGCGGTCTCCGTGGGCGTTTCACCCCCGATGACGAGACGGCCTGCGATCTGGGGCAGGGGGAGATTCACATCGACAACGCTCGGTCCGCCGGCGGCGACGTCGACTTCGATCTGGCCCAGAATGCCGGGAACGTTGGTGGCGCCAGCGCGGCCTTGAACGCTGACACGGTAGCGACCCGGCGAGAGAGGCGCGGGGTCACTCGTCCAGTTGGTGCCGCAGCGGATCGAGCCCGACCAAACCCCGCCGGGAAAAGGTGAGGTGTTGACGGCAGATCCGGACCCGATGGTGGATTCAGGGTTTGAGCACTCGGCATTGTCGTCGGGTGTTTCGCCATCCACAAGAAAGCGAAAGGAGATCATGTCGTAAGTGATGTCGACGACGAGGGGGTCGATGAAGGAACACACCCCAAGCTCAGAGCATGTGCTGCCCTCGGGGCACGAAGAAAGACACTCTGCGCCGCAGCGATTGGGCGTGCCAGCGCCGCCGCAGGTGAGCCATTCGGCGTCGCAGATGGGGTCAGTGCAGACGAGGGTGCCGCCGCAGGCATCTGGGATTTCGCCGCAGTTCGCTCCTTCGGCTTCACAGGTTGTCGGCAAGCAAGGGCACATGCTTGTGTCGCTCAAGGCGCAGCGGTCGCATGTGAGGGGGCCAGGCGCAAAACCCAGGCCTTCACAGGTCTCCGTGTGAAGTTCTCCATCGCAGACCTCGCCGGGATCCAAAACGCCATTGCCGCAGGTCTCGGCGCTCTCGCACATCGAGTCGTCGTAGGCGTCGCAGGCTACTGCGCACCCAAGAGCGCCGCCACCGAAGCCAAGGGACTCGCACGTGGCGCCATCGAGGACCGTTCCATCGCAGACTTCCCCAGGGTCGAGGGCGCCGTTGCCGCAGCCCACCATGCCGTCCATCGCGATGTTCGGTCCCCCATCGAAGACAAACTCCGGATCCGAGTCGCCGCAGGCAAAAAGGGCGAGAAACAACGCAGTTTTCCGGCTCATGCCTGCGTTACGAACGAGATCACCGAAGAGATCGAGATTTTCACACATTTCTCGCCTCAAGCTCAAGCGGCTAGGACATCCGAACGCGTAATTGGTCTCTTTTGACAGTCATGACGTTGGGGTGGCGGCGGTGGCGATAGCGGAGGCGCGGGCTCAAACAAGAGCTGCTGCGCGTCGCCCGTCGGGGAACTTTCGTCCTTCACCAACTCTTGCGGGACCACTTCCGCGCGGTCCCGCGAGTGACCTGCAAGCGCGCCAAGGGTCGCGGGCGGCGAGTGCCTCACTAACTTCCAAGCGCCCCCAAGCTGTCGATGCTCCGGCTTGACGCACCGATTGGGTTCACCTGCGTTGTGGGTTCAACCACATGGTACAGCCAGCTCGACAAGTTCAGCGCTACCAGGTTCGAGCGCATGTGTTGATGGCTTGCGTGTCATCGGTACAGAAAGGGGCACCTCGTCATCGTGCTCGGAAACCTGCGCGTCGACGGAAATCTAAAGGACGACTTCCGCCGCGAGATCCTCAACTTCATCGGTGAGTACGCCATCAAGCAGAAGAAGTTCACCTACGACAGCAACGACCGACTGCGCCGAGGTCTCGAAAAGAAGCTCTTCGAAGACCAGAAGGACACCATCACCTTCTCCAGCTTCTCGTCGAAGCTCGTCGACAAGGAAACCCAAGACCAGATGGACGGTATCAAAAGCCGTCTCATCAAGTACTACGGCTACGACGAGCAGTCGGCGTCGGATGTCCTTGCGTACGTCTCGTGCATCTTCGCCCGCGGCGATCTTCAGGATTAGAGCGGGATCCAGAAGAACTGTTTGGACAATTCAAGGTGAGGGATGGCCTTGGGTGGTCGCGCGAAGCGGCGGCAATGGGTTTGTGAGATGTGCTTTGTAACTGAGAGCTAACGTGAGGTAGCGTGTCTCTGAGAGGACAATCATAGCTACTACTGGGGAAGGTGAACGAAGTGCGCAACGAGACCGAAAAAGAGCTATTCCGAGAACTGATCGCCATGGTGGAACCGGTACTTCCGGACATTGCGTCCATGAGAGACGAGCGCAAAGAAACCGAGCCCCGATGTGCCTCACACCTCCAATCCGCCCATGGGTACCTTGGCTACATCGTGGCTTTGAAGGAGAATATGAGTGGAGGAGACAAACATGCGGAATATGCTTCGGCCGGAATAAAGTGGCTTAAGAAAGCCTCGGAGGAGCACGCCTCTGCTGGGAAGTTCGATGCCCTTGCGAAAGAAATCGGAGCTTGGAAGAAAAAGTGGTTGGCCCGCCAGCTGCCTGAAGAGGACTCCCTCACGGCGTGGTTTGGAGGGGCGATTCGCAACCTCGCCGCAGGGGAGCGGGGCATGGAGATGCGTTCAGCGTCGATGATCGAGGGCGTGGTCGAGGAATCGAAAAGCAAGTCCCTTGAAGAGTTTTTCTACGACTGCGAAAAGGGCGCCATCTTTCTCGAAGCTCCTCGAAAGACCCATCTGGCCGCGTACTGCTACGATGACCTTGGAAAGCGTCTGAGCAAAAAGCTCAACAAGGACCTAGCCGCCATCGCAGACAAAGTCGACAAGCGTGGGCCGCGCCGTACGTATCAATTTGGAAAGATGGAGCTCACGGTCGAAACGAACACCGTCAGCCGCAGCGAGCCGCCCATCAAGAAAACTCGAGTGCAACTCGAGCTGAAGGGCGCGAAGAAATCCAACGCTCTCGACGACTTTTGGAGCTAGTCACCAATTAGACACGTCGGCGGATAGGACATTCGAAAGGCCAATTCCGCCTTCCGGCCACCAACCCCTCACCCTCGAACCCTCCCCAGGCCTCAAATTCCTCCCCAAGAGCTTCCGCTCAGCCCCAAAGTGGAGAATCCGCGGCTGATTGGCGCTTCAAGCGACTCTATCGGACAGCAGCGGACGAAAGGGTGGCCGGGGCTCAAGCGGCGGCGAAGTCGAGCTGTCGCAAAGCGGACGGCGGAGGTCGCGCCCGCGGGACGGTGCCAAGGATGGCCTGAATTTCGTCCGCCTCGGTGGCGATGGACTTCACGCGCATGGCGCCTTGGCACTCCGGAGACGTCATGATGTCGATGGCGAAAACGCGCACGGATGACGTGAGGGCGGAGGCGGCGGCTCAAGCGGAGGCGCGGGCTCGAACAAGAGCTGCTGCACGTCGGCGGACGTTTTGAGGGGGCTCTCGTCCTTCGCAAACTCTTGCGGGACCACTTCTTTGCGGTCCCGCGAATGACCAGCAAGCACGGTGCCGCTGAGCAACAAGTGGTAACGCAACATGTGAAAGCGCGGCGGCGGAATGAGCGCGCAGCCGGCGGGATGTTGTCGAGTGGGTCGAGCAACAC
>JBGCFM010000143.1:0-67562 GCA_045106895.1 Polyangiales bacterium
CGCAGGAAGCCGTCGCGAAGATCGACGAGCTTCGCGAGACCGAAGAGGGTCGTTCTGTGTGGACAAACTTCTCACGTGAAGCACTGCCGATTCAGGCACGCCTTCGCGCACGCGCAGGCAACTAGCACCCGTGAACAACACCCATAGATCCTCGAACGTTCGGAGCGGTGCGTGATTCGGCTTGAGGTTCTTTCAGGCGGGAGCGAGGGCGCCACGCTAGAAACTGAGGCGGACCTGGTCCGCCTTGGTCGCTCGGACACCAGCGAACTGGTGCTAGCGGACCACCACGTCAGTGGTGAGCACGCCTCCATCGTCTTCAACGGTCACGGTTACGTCCTTCGCGATCACCACAGCACAAACGGCACGCGGGTCGCCCGCGGCGAAGATGTGGTGGCCCTCGAGCAACAACAGGGCCGTGAGCTGCCACTGCAGAGCGGCGATATCATCGAGCTCGGTGAGCGAAGCGGCGCGGTGAAAGTGGCCGTCGCCGTGGATGAGGAAGAGGATGATGCGGCCATCGTCTCCGTGCGCCAGCTCGCGGACTTCGACGAGGTGCAGCGCGAGGCGCCACGTGAGCTTCTTCAAAAGCTCTACGAGGCGCAGAAGGGCATAAGCACCGCCGTCGATTTGGACGAAGTTCTGTCCGCCGTCTCCGAACAAGTATTCGCGTTTCTACCGCGTGCCACGCACGTCACCGTCGCGCTTCGCGAAGCTGATGATGAGGGGCGCTCTAAGAAGTCTTCTCGGTACATCCCTGTGGGCTCCCGCGTACGAGGCGGAGCCGCCGGCGAGATCATCCCGATCACGCGGAGCGTGTTCAAGAAGGTCGTCAAAGATCGCGCCGCCGTGTTGGCTGCCGACGCGCGCTCGGAGGTGGGAGAGACCGCTTCGCTCATGGCCGCGAAGATTCTATCGACGATCGGCGTGCCCCTGTGGGAAGGCGAGCAGATCATCGGCGTGCTCCAGGTGGACAACCGCGCCGCGAAGGGCATCTTCAAGGAGGGAGACCTCGATATTCTCGGCCTCCTGGCTCAGAGTTCGAGCCAGGCCTTCGCGCGGGCGCGATTGGTCGCTCGACTACGTGTCGCGGAAGAGCGCCAGCGCACCGAGAATGTCTACCTGAAACGTCGCGAAGAGCGACGCCGCTTCGACGGGATCATCGGCGAGAGCAAGCCGATGAAGTCGCTCTTTGAGCAGCTTCGGAAGGTCGTCGACACTCGCGTCACGGTTCTCATCGAAGGCGAAACAGGTACGGGCAAAGAGCTCGTCGCCAGCGCCGTGCACTACTGGTCCAATCGGCGGGAGAAACTCTTCGTCGCGCAGAACTGCGCGGCGATGCCTGAGAACCTTCTTGAGAGTGAGCTCTTCGGTCATAAGCGAGGCGCCTTCACCGGCGCGACCGACGACAAGAAGGGGCTCTTTGAGCTCGCTCATCAGGGGACGCTCTTCCTCGACGAAGTCGGCGAGATGGCTCTGAGCCTCCAGGCGAAGCTCCTTCGAGTGCTTCAGGAAGGCGAGATTCGACCCGTTGGTGCGAGTCGCACAATGCGCGTCGACACGCGAATCGTCGCGGCTACAAACCGTGACCTCGAGCTGGAGGTGAAGGAAGGTCGCTTCCGCGAAGACCTCTACTATCGCCTCAAGGTGTTCCCGCTGAGGCTTCCGCCGCTCCGCGAACGTGGGCGCGATATATCGATGCTCGCGGGCCATTTCCTCAAGCGCTACACCGAAGAGTTTGGTCGCCGAGTGGAAGGTTTTAGCCAAGCGGCGATGGAAATCATGATGCAGCACGAGTGGCCCGGGAATGTCCGAGAACTCGAAAACGAGGTGCAGCGCCTCGTGATTCAGGTCGAAGGGGAAGGCTTCGTAGAGCCGCAACACCTGAGTGAGCGCGTCAGCGCCGGCAGCGGTTCGGCGCGCAAGGTGCGCACCGGCGGCATCCACGGAACCCTGCGGCAGATGGTAGAAGAGTTCGAAAAAGCGGTCCTCGCGGAAGCTCTCGCCGACCATGACAACAACAAGACCGCGACCGCGAAGACGCTGAGCATCACCCGCGAGGGTCTCCACAAGAAGTTGAAAAACTACGGCATGGCATGATGGGGGTGTCCGATGAACGTGCAGCTCTCACGGACGAACCTTGATGTCGCGCCTGCGCGAGGCGGGAGGCGGCCTACTGCTTTGTGGGGCTTTCGCCGCCATCGTTCGTTCCGTGATGCACCTGCAGACCCACGACTTCGTCTCTTCGCTCATCATGTGCGTGATCGGGCTCGCACTCTTGGGCGCGGGCCTCGAAGCCTTACGCCCTTCTATTGGGGAGTAGCCCTAACGCTCATCGCGTGTGGCGGGAGCGTTACGTCAGAGCCGACAAGGGCTGGTGAACAGGTCGCTCGCGTTGATGGGGAGGTCATTCTCGCCATCGATGTTGAGGCTTGGGCCGCGGAGTACGGAGTGGGTCGAGAGGCGGCCCTCGGCGCGCTCATCGATGAGGCACTGCTTGTCGCCGAAGCGCGTCGCCGTGGCCACCGACCTGAACGAAGCGTGACCCGCCGCGCGGCGGTACAGGAGATCCTCAGTGATATCGAAGGCGAGCTGCCATCGTCGGAGGTGACCCGCGAAGCCATTCGAACGGAGTACGAGAGCGTCAGCCAACAGATGAGCGAGAGCAATGCCAACGTGGTGATGCCCTCGCTGGAAGATTCGGAAGACGAGATTCGTACAATGCTGGTCGGGCGAGCCCGTCTTGCGCTTCTCGAAGCCATGCTTGAGATGCCGACTCTCAACGAGGAACGTGTCTCAAGTCTCTTAACGCTGCCGGCCCTGGACTAATGGCTGGACGCTACAGCCCGAGCGGCTGGCCGCCGCCGCGTGAAATCCGGGACGAACCCGAACGAGACCAAATCGAGTCGAGCTTCACAGCCCCGCTTCGCCGCACTGTGCGGTGTCATAGTTCCGTGCTTGCAGCGCTCTTTGTCGACGCCGAGGGAGAGTGCGTCGACTACTGCAGCTGCATTGACCCCTACGATGCGAAGGTAGCGGGCGCGCAGATGCAGGTGAGCGTCGCGGAGGTGCGGCGTTTTGCGCGCCGGATTGGCGGAGGGCGCTCTGCTCTGACCGAGGTGGTTGGCGAGAGTCGCTGTTTTGTTCTTCGAGAGATCGGCGATGGTTACAGCGTCATTGTTGTTATCCAAGGTCGCTTGATCGATCAGGCGATTCTTGTGGCGACGGAGAAGTGCGCCTCGGTTCTTCGCTCGGAAGCGGGCCTGGCGACCCCGTCCTGGGACCCAAAGGGCATCCTGGAGGTCATTACTCGCGACGCTGTGGGGTGGGACTACGCTCCACTTGGATACGTGGAACACGGTGTCGTTCACAAGGTTCAAGACGTTCTCGGACGCTGGGAAGAAGATGGCGGGATCTCGGCGGGGAGCTTGGTGTGCTTTCGCGTTCGAAACGAGACCGGTGACGAGCTGACTCTGGCGCATGACGACGTAGAAAAGGCGTGGCTCCGCTGGTAGTGAGTCGGCGAAAGAGCTCTGATGGTTATCGACTTTTCCACGCGGGGATGCGTACGATAGGGCCGTGAGACGGTGCCCAGAGTGCGGAGCGAGTTACGAAGACGAGGTCTCCTTTTGCGGGGTGGACGGAAAGATCACTGTCGAGGTTCAGCCTCCTGACGATCACGACCCTCGTCTCGGAAACAAGCTCGGTGAGTACATCGTCGCTGCGCGCATCGCAGATGGCGGAATGGGTCGTGTTTACGAAGGACGACACCCAGATACAAAGAAGCGTGTGGCCATCAAAGTTCTCCACGCGAACATTGCCGAAGACGCTGTCGCCGTAGAGCGCTTCAAGCGCGAGTACGAGACCGCCGAGGAGTTCGACCACGCGAACATGGTCAAGGTTCATGAGTTTGGTGCGACGCCCGATGGCTCCCACTTCATGACGATGGAATACCTCGACGGGTCAGAGCTCAGCGGCGCCCTTGCGGACGGACCTTTCTCGCCCGCGCGAATCCTGCATGTGATGTCGCAGCTCGCCGATGGACTCGACTACGCTCATTCGTTCGGGGTCGTTCATCGAGATATGAAACCCGACAACGTCTTTCTCTGCCGCTCCGAGCGCGGTGACGTGGTGAAGCTGCTCGACTTTGGATCCGTGAAGTTGCAGATGGAAGTGGGCCCCAAGCTGACGGCCTTTGGTACCACTCTTGGATCGCCCTACTACATGTCCCCGGAGCAGGCGATGGGGAAGCTCGACGTCGATCAGCGGACTGACGTGTTCGCCGCCGCCGCCATCGCGTGGGAGCTTGGCACCGGGAAAATCGCTTTCGATGGTGGGAACGTCGCGGAGATTCTCACAAAGATTGTTGGCGTAGACCCAGCGCCGCCCAGCACCCTCAACGACAAACTGAGCGCGCGCTTCGACGCAGCCGTGCTCAGCGGGGTGAAGAAAGACAAGACCGAACGCCCCGCGAGTGCCGGAGCCCTCGCAGACGCCATCTTCAAAGCGTTTGGCCTGCTCGACCGGAGTGAGTGGGTTGGGAAACCGGTCTCGGAGCTGGAAGCCGCAATCGAAGGAACAACACCGCCGCCGCCATCCATCGCACCGCCGCCCAAAGCGGCACCCGCGCCGACACCCGATGCGTCTGCCGACGCCCTTCGGCCGACTGTGCCTATGGACGCGCCAGATGGACCTCTCGCTGAAGTGCCTGGTTCGAGTTCGAACACACTTCTTTGGGTGGGTGTCGGTGTGGTCGTCGTCGCGATTCTCGTCGTTGTCGCGGTTCTCTTTCTCTAAGCCTGGCTTGGTCTCGGCGTTCGTCGACGTAGCGGACCCTAAGGTCGCGCTACGAGGGCGTCGGCCTGAAACATCAGGACCTCGGGGCCACGGAGCGGCGTTCGCTCAGTGGAGAAGCCGCCGAGGCTAGTGACCGGAGCGAGGGCGCTCTGACCTTCGAGGGAAGCGCGCGTCGCTGCACGACCGGCGTCGCCGCCTTGCCGCGACGCTTGGAGGGCAAGCGCCAGCGCGTCAAAAGCGACGGCTGCGAATAGACTCGGGGGTCGTCCGTATTGTTCCTCGAAGAGCGTCGCGAATTCTTGCGACTCATCGCTCAAAGTGGTGTCGTAGGTCCGCGCGACGAACGCGCCTTGCAGGTATCGGTGGCTCGAGCGCATCGCCGACGCGTTGCTGAATGCAACGCTCGGCAAGAGAAGTCGAATGGCTCGCGCATCACGAGCGCGGGAAGGAACAGTCCCGTCGGCGGACGACCAGAGTCCGGCCGCAGCGAGAGCCGGAGCGATAAGTGCGATGCGCGACGCCGAGTCAGGTATCAGGAGAGCGTCAAACTCTTGTCCACGAAGCGCCGTCATAGGCTCGCGGAACGAGGTCACGCTGGGGTCGTACTCGACGTCCGCCGCCAGCGTCATGCCCAGGCTCTGGAGGACCTGCGTGAGGGCCTGGTGAGCGCGCTGGCCAAAGCCGTTCGACGGCCGAAGAAGCGCGACTCGCGATGCGCCGCTGGACTGAGCTGCCATGACCAACGCTCGAAGCTCTTCGCCAAACGTGGGCAACAAGCGAAAGATGTGATCCCCGATAGCCGTCATTTCCGAATCCGGCGCCAGGGAGATGTACGGGACGCCGAGTTCTTCGGCACGACGCGCCGCGGCTCGGCTTGATTCGGTGGCCGGGGGCCCAACGATGGCCGTGACGCGATGAACCGTTACCAGGTCGTTGACAGCCGCCTCAGCGCGAGTGGCATCTCCGGCGCTGTCTCGAAAGAAGATGCGCGGCGAATCGGGCCCAGGGGGCGAACCGGGAGGCAGGGAAGCGCCGAGCATCATGGCTTGCAGCGCCAGCTGGCCGACTTCGCGACTACGACCTGAGAGAGGCAGGATCGCGCCGATTGCTCGCGGGTCGGCTTGGCCCGTGCGGTCGGCGCGAAGCGTCATCGCTCTCAGCTCGGGCTCGAGTTCGACGTCAGCGTCGGCCAACTCCAGCGCCACGCTGCGGACTGTGTCCAAGTCACCACTCTCGTAGGCTTCTCGAAGCGAACGAACGGCAACAATGGGCCATGCTTCTCCAGCGCGGGGCAGGGTGCTCCGCATCACCTGAAGCTCATCGATGGTGGCCTCGCGAACGAGGACCCCGATGCGGCCTCTCGCTTCTGCTTTGTCATCTTCCGGCGCGGCTTCTTGGACCAGCGCGTTGTAGGCTTCGACGGCCAACGCGCGTTCGCCAAGCCGCTCGTGTGCCGCGCCCAAAGTTCGATAGAGCAGCGACGTGTCTTCGGGCGCAATCGTTCGGCCACGCAGCGGCTGTAGCGATTCCACGGCTTCGGAGTGGCGGCCTTCGAGGTGGCTTGTCACGCCGAGAAAAAACCGGCCGCGCTCTGCCACAGACTCATCTGGATGTGTCGACACCTTCGTAAAGAGGTCTCGGCTTTCTGCATACTCGCCTCGGGCCAACAGCAGTCGGCCTAGTCGCAGCGAGGCCACGGCGGCGAGGGGGTCTTGGGCATGGGCCTGGAGGAAGGCGCGGTAACGCCGCACGGCGCCCTCATCATCCCCGGCGGCTTCCCGTTCCTGCGCCTCATCGAGTTCGCTGGACGCAACGGGGTCATCCGACACGATAAGCGGGAGCGTGGGCGAAGGTTGCGTTTTGGGGCAACCGAGGAGCGCGCAGAGGAGCGCCAGGAGCATGACTAACGCGCGGCTCATCTCTTCGACTCGTGGATCGTGGGTCCAGGCTCTTGGGGCATACGAACCCATCGTAGCCCTAACAACTTGAATCGAGGCGCCCATTCCCCCTTCGATGCCATCGAAGGGACGAAATAGGCAAGTTCCTGAAGGGTCATCGCCGGAAGGTCAGGGTGAGCTGCTCACGTGCTCCGCGCGTGTTTCCGGGGAAGGGCTGCGAACGGATGAGGGTGCCAATGCAGGTTTCAAGGCGTGCGGGAAGCACGCTAAGAGAACGAATGCTGCCGTCGCCTTCCAGCCCAATAGCAACACGAGCGGACTGAGCGTGTCGCGCGTCGCTGGAGATACACGCTCGAATCTGTGCGACGACAGGAGCGAGGACCTCCATGGCGCTCGCCTGGGTGGTGGCGCTTGGAGGACCGGTGTCGGCCTCCGCTTCCCCTTCGCCGGACGTCGCCTCCGTCTCACCGTTCGCCTCCGCTTCGGCAGCGGCCTCCGCCTCGAGGGCCGCACGCCAGGCGTCCAAGACCTCGTTCATTTGACCGCGAGCAGGGCCCGGGGCGAGAGGGTCCTCCGCCAAAGCTACCAGGAAATCCTCGGCTTCTTCGCCTTCGGCGCTCAGCACGATGGACGTGGCGATGGACAGAGACTGAAGCATGGAGTCCGTGCGCGCGTCGGCGTGGTACGTCCGAAGCCACGATTTGATGTTCGACAGGGAACTCTCGGCGCCGAGAGTCTTGAGCGCTTCGAACAGAGCTGGCAGCGCCTCCTCGGGCGTCTGTGGGTCCTCGATGTGGCTCCAAATCAACGGCCCCGCAGCGCGCGCCTCCATCGCGCTCGCCGCCGTCGCGAGCTCCACGACCGGTGGAGCTACCTGGTCGTCCAAGAAACTCGCGTGCCGCTCAAGCGCGTGAAGGACGGCGCCCTGTCCGCTCGTTCGGGTGCTCAGACGTGTGCAAGCGTCGCTCTTCACCGCCGGGGGCGTACGCGGGTTGTCGCATACGGCGAGCAGCTGAGCGGTGACTTCTTCGCCTTCGACGCCAGACATGAGCCCAAGGGCGAAGCGGCGAGCCGGAACGAGGCGACTGTCTGTGCTCTGCGCCGCCGCCGAAAGCTGCTCGGCGATGGTGCCCGGCTCCGCCGATGGCGTTGCGGGTGGTACGAAGCTGCCCGGCCGAATCGCCACGGAGGTTGGTGTTTGGTCGACATGCGCAGTCCAAGCCTGTTGGCCACGTGCGTTGATGAACGCGAACCCGCCACCCTGGTCTGCGATGATCAGGCCACCACGGACCGCGTGAGCACCCACGATATCCTCTGAGTGTTCGTAGACAAAATGCACGCCTTCTGCGTCTTCCGGGGTGAGCCCAAATACGAATCGGTAGAACGAGAGGTAGAGCCGCTCATCCGCAAATCCAACGTTCTCCGCGCTTCCATCGGCGAGCCAGTCCAAACGAATCTTGTGCACGGCGCTCGCGGGTCCAGCTGCGGGTGCGTAGGGGTCGGGCATGAACGATGGCTCACCTGGGTAGGTGCGTTCTGCGGCCTCCGCGAAGGCGCTTCCGTCCGCTGTGCCTGCGACGGTGGACGGCGTGAGGCGGAACACCCCTCGCTGTCCGAAGTATATGTTGCCGTCCTGGTGGTAGGCGC
Source organism: Polyangiales bacterium (assembly GCA_045106895.1). Taxonomy (GTDB): domain Bacteria; phylum Myxococcota_A; class Polyangia; order Polyangiales; family Houyiibacteriaceae; genus JBCCRV01. The sequence continues at coordinate 8,340 of JBGCFM010000143.1, forward strand.
GCCCAATGGGGCGGTCGGTGATTCGAACGCGGGCGATTTCATCGCCGGACCCGGCGTCGAGAACCGAGAGGTTCTGGGTTGCCCATGGGACGAAGACCATGCCAGCGGTCACCGTCGGTGCGCCAAGTGTCTGTTCCATATCGCGCTCCATGGACACGCTGCCGCCACGAACGACGACCAGTTTCGAGCGGGCGCCGACGCCGCCGCCGGTGGAGAGCGCGAAGGCGGCATCTGACCCATCACCCCCGCCGCCGGTGAGGTACATAGCCTCGTCTTCAACTTCGAACAGCTCGCGCCCATCGCGGACGGAATACCCAACGACGCCGCGCGCCTGGTGAAGAAGGACGTAGTCTCCCGCGATGACGGGTGCGCTCGCGGGCGCGCCGGTCTCAATGTCCCAACGTTTCTCGCCGGTGCGAAGATCGACGACAAAGAGGTGGTGCGGGCTCGTGGTGATGCCTGCCGCGATGGGGTCTGCCTCTCCAGCACGCTGACTCGCGAGCCGGTCGAGAACCACCTGAACGCTGGCTTCTTGGTTGTCGGGATACACCGGAGAGAATGCGTTGCCGCCACCACAAGCCGGCAGGACCGAGGCGCTAAGGACGCACGCGCACGCGGCGAGAAAAGAAGGGGTTCGGTTCTTCATTGGATTCCCTCCGAGGCGTCTTGTGCGGCGTTCTGAATCTCGCCCGGGGGGAGCGATGAAGCGAGGTCCATGAGATAGTCACGGACGCCGGTTGTCGCGAGTTCTCCGAGCCGGTGGATGAGAGCGATTTTGGTCGCCGCGGGAACGTCATTGCGGGCAAACACCTCTTGAAAAGCAGGTGTCAGCGTGTCGAAGGAGACACGTCCGAGATAGGAGAAGAAGCGCTCAAGCTCGTCGCCACGGGCGAGCTGTCCGATGGCCTGCGCTGCTTCGAGGACCCGTCGGTCGAGGGCGAGGAAAAGCCGGTCCACGTGTGCGCGTGCGCCGAGTGAGCCAAGGGCGATGGCGGCGGCACCTCGAACCTGTGGCTCGCCGTCGTTGAGGGCCAGTGCGATGGGGCCCGTGTCGCGGGGACGAAGGGCTACGAGTCCCTGGAGCGCCGCGAGGCGGATCTCGACGCGTCGGTGCCGGAGGTGGGCAATGAACGTCGCCGCAGCTTCGGGCCGTTCGAGGGCCGCGAGGCTGCTAAGCGCAGACTCGAGAAGCGCGCTTGGGAGCCCTGCCTGGATACGGGTGATGAGCGGCCGGGCGGCGCGAGAGCCAAGTCCAGCCATGGCCTCAAGCCCCATGTTCACTTCGTCGCGATCCGTGGAATCCAGCATGGCCGTGGCCTCACGGATGCGTAACTGTGCGGATGCTCCGGCACTGGTAAAAAGTGCGAGCGCCACAGCGCCAGCACAGAGCATTTGCGTTCGAAATGTCGACATATCTCCCCTTCACGCCAGTCGTATCGCGTGAGGCGGGCGGCGGCAAGGCAGGGCGAGCTTGCGCCGCGGCGCGCGTCTGTCAGGTTCGCACAAGCGTGCCCGGTCGACTCTCAAGCATTCTCTTCGCAGCGATCGTCCTCATGGCCGCGGCCACCTACGCGCTCGCCCAAACGACGCGCCCGGACGCGCCTTTGGACGCCCTAGATGATGCACGGTGGATCCGCGCCTTTGCCGACTCTTCGGCAGCACCGCTGGCAGATTCGCTTGCGGACGGCGACCTGGAGACCTCGCTTCGCGTTCTGGCAGCACTTCCCGCGGACGATGCTCCCGAAGCCCATCTGGTCGCGTTGTCGCACGTCGCGCGTAGCGACGACCCGTCTCTCGCCCCCGCAGCAGCCCAGTGCGCGATTCGGATTGTTGAGGGGCTCACACACCACGCGCTCATGGCACGAGAGAGCGCCATCGACGGCGACGCCACGGATGGCTTTCGTGCACTTGCGGAAGACCCGAGTGCCCGCGCCGACCTCCAGCGCGCCGCCGAGTACATCGTCGCGCGACTTGGCGAACTTGAGCGTCGCGAAGCGCCCTAGTCAGCGCGCTAGGGTTCTGGAACAGGTTGCGGCGGAAGAGCGGCGGCAACGGACGCAAACTCCTCAGGGGTCAGCGTTTCCCCTCGTCGCCCGCCATCCACGCCAGCGCTTTCGAGGGCTTCACGGCTTCCCTCGATCCGCTTGAGGGCATTTCGAAGTGTCTTTCGACGCATACCGAAGGCCGCGCGCACCACGGCAATAAAACGCGAGTCGTCGACTGGCGCGCGCTCCTTCTCAAGGGGCGTCAGCCGAACAACCGCGCTCTCCACTTTAGGGGCGGGAAAGAATGAACCGGGTTTGACCCGCATCACGGGCTCCACCTGGAACACAGTGCCGATGAACACGCTGAGCGCTCCGTAGGCTTTTTCGCCCGCGCTCGCCGCGAGCCGTAGAGCCACCTCCCGCTGCACCATGACGACCGCCCGATCGATTCGTTCACGTTCTGCAACGAGGCGCCGGAAAATCGCACCGCTGATGGCGTAAGGGAGGTTTCCACATACGGCGATTCGCGCTTCCTCCGGGGTGTCCCCGCGCAGCTCCGCGTCCCGGAGGTCGAGGGCGGCGGCGTCGGCGTCGACGACGGTGAGCGCAAAGCCTTCAAACTCGCTCGCTAGGAGCGCTCGCATCGCCGGATCTCGCTCCACGCCAACGACGTGAGCGCCCTGACGAAGCAGCGCCGCCGTGAGAGTGCCCGCGCCGGGGCCAAGCTCGATGATTCGCTCGCCTTCGCCGGGGCGAACAGCAGAGGCGATGTCATCGACGACATGCTGATCCGTGAGGAAGTTCTGAGAGAAGCGCCGCTTGGGGCGAGCTCCGTGGCGCGAAAGCACACGCCGCGGGTCTTCCCATTCGGGTCCTAGGTGAGTCATATCCGCTCCGGGGACGCGATAGTAGCCATGACTCCGTGGCGCCTCAAGAGCCGATGCGCGTGACGCAGTCGACGCTCCTCTCCACGTGCGAAGAGTGCACGAACGGCGAGCTCGTTGGCGTCGCTCGAGGGAGCGTCGAGCTGTCGACCATCCGCCAATACGAACTCGATGCGGTGGCCGTGTGCACGCACAACCTGGAGGGTTTTCGTAAAGGCTTCACTTTCCAAGATTCCATCAAAGTCCGTGATGACCACCAGCGTCGACGGCACCTGTGAACGTCCGCCGGCACGTGTGATCGCGGCCAAGAGCGCATCCGTTTTGCCCAGCGGCGCGTCGCTTCGTGCGGGCAGGGCGAGCCCATGTTCCTGGCAATAGAGCCGGAGAACTCGCGACGTAGCGTTCGGTGCCTGCACCGTGTGACCTTTGCGTTCTCGGTCTCCAAGATTTCGTCGAACATGACGAACAAGGCCTTTTCGGTTGATGCCTTTGCCCTTCACGGCGTGGACAAAGTCGACCCCGTCTTGCTGCTTGACGTAGCGGGTCACGAGTCGGACCAGTTCGTGCTCGTCGGTGGCCGTGCGGTCCGCATCGACGACCTCGGTCTCCGCCAAGAGCGCGTCGTAGATACGTAGTGTCTGCGCTTTCCCTTCGCCCGCGGGGAGATGCTGCGTAACGCGACCGTCGATGGTGGTCAGAGCCACGCGGTCCCCGTCCCGTGACGCTCGGCGGCACTCCGCCGCGACAAGGTCCAGAGCGTAGTCGAGCTTTCTTCTCCCGGGCTGGCCGCCACGCATCGTGGCGCTCACGTCGACGATAAGTTGGCGGGTCTGTTGAATCTCCTGCTCCACTTCGCGAACGATCAGCTTCCCGCGGCGGGCGCTGGCCTTCCATGCGATTGACTTGAAGGGGTCGCCAGGCACCAACTCCCGAAGCTCGCGGAGCTCCGTGCCCCCTCCGCGCTGACGAGCGCGAGACAGGCCGCTTCGAGCGCTAGCGCTGGTTTCGAGCGGAGCGCCGCTTCGATGAAGCCGGAGTGCCGCCGCACGTGGTAGGACACGAATCGTCAACAGGTTCGGGAAATAGAGTGGCGTGTCGAAAAGGCCCAGCGGACCACGAAGCCGAATCGCGAGGCCGTGGAGCACCACGCGACCGGCGGCGACGGCTTTGACCTTCAGCGTGAATTCACTCCGCGCGCTGGCGGCAAAAACAAACGCGGCTTCCTCTTCTTCATCGATGGCCAAGGTGTGACTTGCGACCGGCGTGAGCTCCGAGACGTGGAGGTCCGAGCCACCGCGATGACGAACAAAGCAGCGGACCAAAAACGGTACGCCGGCAACAACAGAGCCGCTCGCAGAGCCGGTTCCATGGTCGAGCCACCAAGCGAACTCCAGTCGCTCCCTGCGAAGCTTGCGCCCCATGGGAATCGACTCGGCGAATGCCCACGCGAGCACGAGCCATATGGCCACAGAGACGGTCACGAGCGCGCCATTCTGTGCGAAGAGACCGGTCAGTGTCGCACACAAGGCGAGGGCGGCGAGTACCTGAGCCGTACGGGTCGCTATGGGGTACATCGCCGCCTTTGGCTCTCGGGAGTCATCCTTGAGGCGTTCGCCGCGGCTTCACGTTTTGAAGGGCGAGCTTAATGATCGCTTCGCCCTTGGTGCCTTCCATTTCTGCTTCCGGCGTCAACACGAGACGGTGCGCAAGCACGTGCTCAGCGAGAGCTTGAACGTCATCTGGGAGAGCGTAGCCGCGGCCGCTCAACAGGGCACGAGCGCGCGCTGCTGCGACGAGGGCCAGCGAAGCGCGAGGCGAAGCTCCGAGGTAGACATGGGCGTGTTTGCGGGTCCAGGTCGTCAGGCGAACAACGTAGTCGAGAACCTCTTCGTCGATGTGCACGGAGCGCATGAGCTGTTGCAGTTCGAGGATGGCCTGCGGGTTGAGGAGAGGGCGTGCCTTCGGCGACTCTCCCAAGAAGCGCCGGAGAATGGCGCGCTCATCTTCATGACTTGGATAGCCAATCCATAGACGCATGAGAAACCGATCGATCTGTGCTTCAGGCAGCGGATAGGTGCCCGCCTGCTCGATGGGGTTTTGCGTCGCGAGAACCAAAAAGGGCTGCGGCAGCGTGCGTGTTTCCCCCTCGATGGTGACCTGCCTCTCCTGCATCGCTTCGAGGAGGGCGCTCTGTGTTTTAGCCGGGGAGCGATTGATCTCGTCGCCTAGAACGACATGCGCAAAGAGCGGTCCTTCTCGCAGCTCAAAAGTGCCTTCCCGCGGTGAAAGAACGAAGGTGCCGGTGATGTCCGCCGGGAGGAGGTCTGGCGTGAATTGAATTCGGCGAAACGAGCAACCAAGCGTGGTGGCGAAGGCCTTGACGAGAGTCGTCTTCGCGACGCCGGGGACGCCTTCCAAGAGGACATGTCCCCCCGCCACCAGGCTCGTGAGGATGAGCTCAGGGACATACCGTGGGCCGACGAAGACGTTTTGGACCTCCTGAATGACCGCGACGGCGGTTCGCGCAGTTTGCGCCAGAACATCCGGGGGGAGAGAAGAGGTGCTCATGAGCTGGTTTCCGTGGGCGAAAGGCGTCCGAGGAGCCTCTCCCCCGTCTCTACCATGCGCCTCAGTTCTTGCGTGGACACATTCGGCGTTCCGGGCGGCACATCCACCTGTTGAGCGATGGACTCAAGGCGTCGGAGGAGCTCGCCGAGCTCTCCTTGCTCCGCGGCGTTCAGGCCAGAGCGTGATGCCCGCTGCTGAAGCCGCGCAAGTGTCGCACCGGCGGGAAGATCCAGTCCCTCTCGGAGCGCCGCGTGGAGTTCGAAACGATAGGTCAAACAAGCGTGGGCTCGGTGTAGACCCTTTTCCAACGTGTACCGCACTCGAGCGGCATACCCCGAACCCGCCATCCCTTGAGGCAGAACGGACGTCCCATAGGGAGAGCGGAGGGGAAGGGCAGACATGATCATCAGCAACGCCAGAGCGATAAACGTCATCGCGACGGCAATGAGAGCCGCCGGAGGAAGTTGAGCGGAGGTCACCTCCTCGAGCCACTCGTTTACACGAGCCACCGCGTCTTTTCGCGAACCGACGCTTCCGCCGACGATTCGGGTTCTTGGGGTGACCACGAGGAAGCGACCTTCCGTGGACTTCAAGTAGTTCAGGAGGTTCGTCGCGAACTGCGCGTTCCCATGAAACTCGAGCATGTTGTTGATGAGGACCGATGGGTCGCCCAGGACCACAAGTCGCCCTTGGCCGACGGCACCGGTGAGAACAGGACCGCGACCCTCTGCGGTGAACCCGAAGAGCGCCACGAGGTCCTGGTGCGTGACGACCTGGGGGTGGTTCGTGACGAGGTGACCAACGCCTTCGGTGAGGGGGTGCCTAAGAATTGGCTGAGCGATGAGCAGTTCCGGGTTGCCACGAAAGCGATGTGCCCCCTCCGGCGGGGTGGTGCGGCGGATTGAGAACACCGACAGAAACTCCTCCGATTCACCGAAATCGTCACCCACCGCCACGCGACCGCCCGCACGCAGAAAATCCGTCAGCGCACGGGACGGGAGATCGCCCCTCGGGTAGAGAATTAACAGAGAATCTGTCGCACCCAAGGTGGAGAGATCGACCTCCGCGGGCGTATCGAATACGATTCCTTGTTCCGACGCAATCTCCGCCAGGCGTGAGAGTCCGTTCCAGTTGGGGTCCCCAAAATCGTACTCGATGCCCTGCGCATGAGCGACGCCAGAGCCAGCTACCAGTAGGAACAGCAGCGCAGTAATGGGGCTCATTCTACTGGGCACAGGCCATAATCTCGTTGCAGAGCCAAGAAGGCAACGACTCTGGACTTGTCGAACTCTTGTTTTCGAAAAAGCCGTCGTTATAGTGGGAGATATCTGCCCTCTAACGGGACCCTTTTATGCTTCCTCCATTCATCATCGACCAAATCCGACGCCGAGAAGAACAAGAGCAAGAGGCGCCGCAACGACGGCAGCGTGTTGAGCTCCCCATTCCGACACGCGCTCTTCCCGTGACCGAAGAAGACGAAAAACGCCGCGGCGTTGTTGTCATCGACCTGGGCTAGTGACCTTGAAGCCGCACCGACAATGTCGGTCGCGGCTTTGGCGCGTCTAGGAACGAACGATCTCGTGCCAGCGTGACGCGAGTTCGCCCTCGTCGAAGGGACCATTCATTGCGAAGGCTCCGGTCGTCTCTCGGCTTTGAAGCGAGAAGACGCGGTTGCCCGCGATGGCGAGGACTTCGCCGCTGATATCGTCGGCGGCTTCCGAGAGCAGAAAACTGATCAGTGGCGCGACATGCGCCGGGCTCATGGAGTCGTCCGAGATTCCCTTAAACAGAGGCAAGTCCTCGGTCTGTCGAGTTCTGGCGGTTGGTGCCACGGCGTTGACGCGTATTTTCATTCGACGCAGTTCAAGCGCCGCCGAACGAACGGCTGCGATGACCCCCGCTTGGGCCGCCGCTTGGGCGCTTTGACGAGCTGCACCAAAGAACGCGGTGGAACCCGTGGCGAGAACGACGGACCCGCCATGCTTTGCGGTCGCCCAATGTTGCGAAGCGGCTCGCAGGAAGTGGAGCGGGGCTTCGAGATGAGTTCGCAGGTTTCGCGCGACCTCATCGCTGGATTGACGAAGCACGCTTCGCTCCGCGCGAAAGCCGGCCAGGTGGACGATGCCGTCCAGCCGTCCGAATGCTGAAAGCGCGAGGTCGATGCAGCGCTCTGCTGTCGCTTCGTCTCCAACGTCGCCGCCGTCACAGACGGTCTCGGCCTCCAGTTCGGAGGCGAACTTCTCGACGACCTGCGGGTCGCGGCCGGTTCCATCAAGGTCCGCGCCTACGTCACAAAGGACAAGGCGGTGGCCTCGAGCCGCAAGATGTGTGCATACCGCGCGGCCGATTCCGCCGGCGGCGCCCGTGACAATCGTGACGGGCTGCATCAGCGCACGGTTGCGGAGCGGGAGATGACGTACCTCTGCCCGGCCGTTGTTGAGTCGTTCACCATGTTGCCGCCGAAGCGTTGCACTGCGTAGAACATGAGGTTCCGGTTGTCGTTCAGCCGCGTGTCCGCGATCGGATCATTGCCACCGAAGTTGTCCGTGCTGCGCTCCGTCGAGTGGAAGAGGCCAAGGTAGTGGCCGAGCTCGTGAGCGAGGATTTGGCCTGCGAAGCGGCCAAGGTTGCCGACGATTTGAGTGTCGAAGCTAATGACGACGCCGCTGTGTGCGGTCCCATGAACGTCGACGGGGCCGGGGATGCCGCCTGCGACGCCGAGGGTTCCACCGCCGCCGTCTTCATCGAAGCCGCGGACCAGGAAAACGTTGACGACCTGCTCGTCGGAAGGGGCGCTTTGACGGAAAAGCCCAGCAAGCTCACTTCCGGGTCCTTGAGTGGAGTTGATGATGGAGTAGCGGTTGTCGGAAATGTCCACGTAGTCACCGGCGGAGGGCATGATGATGTTGATGCCCGCTTCGGCGTAGATCTCGTCCAGGCGTTCAAGGGTGGACTGCAAACGGTCAACCGTGTGCGCATTCCCGGCGGTGAATCCAAGTCCAGGTGCCACGTGAACACGAAGGCGAAGGTCGCCACCTCCTTCCCCCGTGGTCGAACGTCGCACCAGCGCCCTCACAGTCACTTGGCTTTCTGGACCCGTCTCGTCGAAGAAGGTCCCAGAGAGCACCACGTGTCGACCGGACGCCAACTCCACACGGTCCGGTGTGCTGTTGGGAATGAGCATCGTCGCGGTCTCCGTGCGTTCGCCGCTTGGGTACCAACGGATGGGCTGATCGGTTCCTCCGGCGAGAGCCTCCAGGCTAAAGAGCTGTGCACCGGTCGGGTCGAAGACCTGGAAGAACGTGAGGTTCATGTTAAGCGGCTGGGCCTGCTCGACGACGAGGGTAAGGCTGATGGCGTCTGGCGGTACGGCGATGACGCCGCGGGGCAGCATTTGGCCAGAGGAAGTTGCTGTGTCCGAAAGGATGTACTCATCAACGCTGCTTGTCGCGGGGCTGTACCAGCAGGCGCGGTAGGTGAGCCCGGATTCCGACACGGGACGACAGGTGTGACCAGGAAGACAATCATCGTCTCCGTCACAAATTTCAGTGCACTGATTTCGGTAGCAAGTGCTGGACTCACACTCGGAGTCATCAGCGCAGGCGCCCCCTAGGAATTCCTCTGCGGGACGTGAGTCGATGCAGGCGGCGACTGCACGGTCCGCTGTGCCATCACCATCATCGTCCACGCCGACGGGCGCGCAGACAAGACTCGCGCTGCCACAAGACGCACGGTCCACGCAGCCAGGTAGACACACGTCACCGTCGCAGACGCCATCACAGTCGCCGCAGCCGATGGGCGGAATATCGGGCTGGTTTGTGTCAGGGAGAGCGTCGACTCCGCCATCCATGGACGCGGCGGGCACGCAACGGTTGCCGACGCATTCTGTTCCAGCGCCACACTCGGCGTTAGTCGTGCACTCGGCTCCGGTGCACGTGCCGGACTCGCATACCGTGTCGGGGCCGCACTCGGTGTTGCTGATGCAGTCCGGCCGACAGGTGCCGCGCCAGCACTGGTACCCCTCACGGCACGCCGTCGGGTCGGCGCACGATGCGAGGCAAAGCGGACTACCGAACTCCTCTACGCAACTGGAGCCCGCGCTACACACGCCGTCTGGGCACGCGGCGGTGCAGTATCCATCCGGGAAACGCTCACCTTCGGCGCAAAAAAGCGAAGCGCAGCCGGCGGCGCAGGGGCTTCCGTAGGGAGTGTCGTTGGGCGAGGAACTCTCGGAGCAGCTCACAAGGAGAGCGCCGAAGAGGAAGACAAGGGCGATGTTGCGCATATATGGACGAACTATGATGGATATTGGCGAGGGGCCGGCCGAAAAGGCGGCAGTAGATTTCGAAGAATCTCCGCTGTGCTGTAGAGTATAGAGGAAGGTTACGCTCGCGGCGACGCGGGGAGCACTATGGGGACCCCTTTTGGCCGTTATGAACTGATTCGCAAGATCGCCGCTGGCGGTATGGCGGAGATCTATCTTGCGCGACAATGGGGCGAGGCCGGGTTTTTTAGAGATGTCGTCATCAAACGGCTCTTCAAGAATCTCGCGGAACACGGCTCGACACTTCGAATGTTTCAGACGGAGGCACAGCTCCTCGCACACCTAAACCACCCGAACATCCCTCAGTGCATTGAGCTCGGCGTCGTCGACTCCTCCTGGTTCATGGCCATGGAATATGTGGATGGGTGGACGATCGCCGACGTTTGGCGAGCGAGCGCGAGGCAGGGTGCGATGATGCCGCTGCCAGTCACCATCGGCGCCATTATGCAGGTCTGCGAAGCTCTTCAGCACGCACATGAGGCGAAGGACAGGGCAGGGCGGCCGCTTCGGATCATTCATCGTGACGTGACTCCCCACAACGTCATGGTGACGCGAAGTGGCGTGGTGAAGCTCATGGATTTCGGTGTGGCGAAGACAGCGGCTCGCTCCGACACGGAGGCAGGCACCGTCAAAGGCACCTTCTCTTATATGGCGCCAGAGCAAGTGCGCGCGCGTCCACTCGACCCTCGCGCCGACGTCTTCGCCGTAGGCGTCATCCTCTACGAATTGACCACGGGTACCCGGCTGTTTCGGGGAACTGACACCGAGGTGATGATGAAGGTCGTCGAGCACGATGCTCCGCGGCCCTCCGAACGAGTTCCTGACTATCCGGGGGACCTTGAGGAGATCGTGATGGCGACGCTTCGGCGTGATGTTCGGAGTCGAATCGCGTCCGCCGCCGATCTCGCTCTGCATCTTGAGCATTTTGCGATGCGACACGGACTGCTCGTTGGGCCACGCACCGTCGCGGAGTTTGTACAGAACGCCTTACCAGCGACGCCCGTGGACAACGAAGACCTGGCGCTTGTTCGTGGAGAACGTCCCGACGTCAGCTACGATCGTGGCCCTCCGCGTGACGACCCCCCACCGCCCAGTGTGGACACGCTCACTGAGGACAAGGACGTGGACGAGGCCGAACTCATGGACGCCCCGCCAAACCCAGCGTTTTCACGGCTGGAGTCTGTTCCCCCAGCGCCGCTTGAGGGGTTCGATGATGAACTCCTGCAGAGTGCGGAGCGGCCGGTGGTTCTTTTGGACACCAAAAAAGCCTCGGAACCGCCAGCACCGACCGGTGACCCATATCTCGCGAGCCTCGCCAAACGTCTGGAAGCAGACGATTTAGACTGAGTGGCCCAAGGTGCGCCATCTCGCGCCCACCTGTGTGCGTGTGAGCCAGGTGGCGTGGTGTCCGCCGACGCATTACGCTGTGAGCGTGGCACACGACGGCGCAGAATCCGCGGCACAGTCCGCACTCGAGCATTGGTTTGCAGGAAAGTGTGCGGAGGCGCTGACGGCTCTTTCTGCGCAGTCCGATCCTGTGTCCAACAGCATTCGCGTGCTCATCCGGACAGAAACCGGCGACGCGGGGCGGCTCGGGCCCGAGTATGACGCTCAGGAACCGATAAACGATGAGGTCCGGATGTACTTGGCCCTCGTGAAAGGCCGAATGGCGCATTCGTTGGGAGACTCCGAGGACGCGCTCTTCTCGTTTGATGACGCCGCCGCTCGCGCACGGCAGGTGGGGTCGTCAGCGTTTGAGTGTCGCGCTCATCTTGATGCCGCCGCACTTCACCTCTTTCGTGGAGCTCCTGGGGATGCGTCGGCCGCGGCGGGGCGTTTGGCGGACGCGCGAGCACTCGCGCACGACGCCGAACTGCGGTGGCCACTGCGTGTGCTCTTGGCCCGGGCTCGGGGAGCGAATGGCGATTGGGCGGGCGCGGTGGCGGACGCGAAGGAGATCGCGTCGGAAGCGGAGATGGCGGAACGCCCGCGCGCACAGGTCGCTGCGCTATTGGCGCATGCGGAAGCCGAGCATTCCAGTGGACGTGAGACCAAGGCCCGCCAGCTTGAGCAGCAGGCCGTGGAGGTATTGGATGGCCTGGCACTTCGCCTGCCGGTCAAAGAGCGCGAGGGGTTTTGGAGCGCGCCTGAGCGACGAGCTCTTCGGATGCGGGCGCGTCTTCGACCCACTGAGCGGAGCGCACCGTCCGACGGCGCCAAGGCGCTTCGCATTCTTGATATCACCAAGCGCTTGGCCAGCGAGCATGACCAGGAACGGCTGCTCGAACGCATCACCGATGCAGCCATCGAACTCGCTGGAGCGGAACGAGGCTTTGTTCTTTTGCCAGATGAAGCAGGTGTCCTCGAGCCCAAGCTCGTGCGTGCGGGAGCGAGCGAGGATGACCCCTCGGTAGCGTTCTCCCGTTCTATCGCGGAGGCGGTGTGGATTGATGGCGAGCCGATTCTCACCGTCGATGCGCACCAGGACCGACGGCTTAGCGAGTATCTTTCCGTTCACAAACTTATGCTTCGATCCGTGGCGAGTCTGCCTATCCGTGGCCGCGACGGGACGCTCGGTGTGCTCTACCTTGAGCATCGACTTCGAAGTGGTCGCTTCCGGGAATCCGACCTCGAGCTGCTGATGGCGTTTGCGGATTTGGTCGCCATCGCGCTCACGAATGCGCGACTCATTGAGTCTCTTGAGGCGCGAGAACGCCAGATTCGTCTCGCAAAAGATGAGGTGGAAGAAGCCAAGCGAGAGGTGGAGCGGGTACTGGATGCCCGCACCGACGAACTGGCGCTCACTCGCGCGGAACTCGGCCGGACGCGTGAAGCGCTTCGCGGCCGCTATGACCGCGAAGGCATCGTGGGCAAGAGCGAGAGCATGCGGCGTGTCTTCGCCGTCCTCGATCGAGTGCGGACAAACGCCGTGCCCGTTGTGATTCGCGGTGAAAGCGGAACCGGCAAGGAGCTGGTGGCGCGAGCGATTCACTTTGCGGGCACCCGCGCGGCGGAGTCGTTCGTTCCGATGAACTGTGCAGCAGTGCCCGAACCCCTCCTCGAGAGCGAACTCTTCGGTCACGTCCGTGGAGCGTTTACGGGGGCGGACCGCGCCCGACGTGGGGTCTTGGAACAGGCCCATGGGGGCACTCTCTTTCTCGACGAAGTGGGCGATATGCCTGCCAAGATGCAGGTTGACCTTCTACGCGTGCTGCAGGACGGGGTGGTTCGTCCCGTCGGAGGCGGCGAGGAGGACGAGGTGAGCGTTGACGTCCGCATCATCTCCGCGTCGAACAAGTCTCTCCCTGAGCTCGTCAAGAGTGGAGCGTTTCGGGAAGACTTGTTCTACAGGCTTCAGGTTGTCGGTATCGACCTGCCGCCGTTACGCGAGCGGGTGGACGATTTGCCTCTCCTCGCGGACCATTTCCTTGCGCGATTTGCGGAACGCGACGACACACCGCGAAAACGTCTGACGCGCAAGGCGCTCCAACGAATCGCGGATCATCCGATGCCGGGCAACATCCGTCAGCTTGAACATCTGCTCCTTAACGCATGTGTGATGGTTGAGGGCGATACCATTGAGGCGCAAGACCTCGCGCTTGGAGACGAAGTGTCGGCGACTCGTCGGCCGCTCCCCGCAGCGGAGGAGTCTGAGAAGGAAGTGCCGCCACAAAGTCTCGACGACTTTAAGGGGGCGGAGAAACAGAGGATCCTCGAGGCGCTCGAAGGCAACGGTTGGAACCGCGCCAAAGCTGCGCGTGCGCTGGATATCCCGCGTCGGACGTTTTATCGTCGCCTCAAGGAACACGGGATTCTCCAATGAAGGCATTGAGCGCTGTGATCTTATTGCTGGCTGTTGGGTGCCCCGAAGGGGTCACGCCACCGCCCCCACCTCCAGCGCGTCCATGCACGACGGAGATGGACTGCCTTCCAGAAGGTGGCTCACTGTGCGGTCCGATCATCGCGTGCGTGGATGGGTTTTGCGAGGGGGAACCCTCACGCGTGGAGCCCTGTCCGTAGACGTTGAGCTTGTCCGTGAATGTGCGGCCCCCGACGGCGTCGAAGCCGCACATGGACCGAACTCATTCCGGATTTTTGGATAAACGGGTCACGAGTGGCTCAAATAAGGCCTTTCGGAGGTCGATGCGACCGCCGCTTGCGCCCTCGCGTTTGCCCCCAATACTGGCCGCCGTGCTTCGTCTTACCCTGTCCGCTCTCGTTCTTGTCCTCGCCGCCCTCTCGATTCCGTCGAGCGCCGCTGCCCAGCGGGAACACACTGTTCGCTCCGGTCAGTCACTCGCCCGTGTGGCTCGTCGCTATGGAGTGCGGGTTCATGACCTCGCCGCTGCAAACAACATGCGGGTCACGACGGAGCTTCGCCTCGGCCAGACGCTCACCATTCCGGAGCGGGGTTACCACTACGTTCGCCAGGGTCAGAGCATCAGCGAGATTGCCCACGAGCATCAGATCACCGTGCAGGAGCTATTGCGCGCCAACAACCTCGGCCGAGACGCCCGCATCCGACCGGGCCAGCGTCTGCTCTTGCCAGGAAATACCGCGAGTGAAGAGCGCGACGAGGCCGCGGAGCGATGGGGGCGGCCGCGAAACCCGGGTATCGTGACCCTCTACCGCGTGGCCACGCGGGAGCGAATGCGTGTACGATTCCTGAGCCGAAATGGCCGGCCCCGTCGCGCCGCAGTGCGACGCTTGACCGAGTTCTTGAGGGACCGGCGCACCGGCGACACACATCCGCCGTCGACAAGGTTGATTCAGCTTCTTTCTCGTGTCTCCGACCATTTCGGTGGTCGTGTCGTACACATCATGAGCGGATACCGGCCCGCAGGCCGGAACACGCGTGAAAGTTCGCGTCACGTGACCGGAGATGCTGTTGATTTGAAGATCCAAGGGGTTCCAAACCGGACCCTCATCGAGTTTCTTCGAACACTTCCGGAGTGTGGGGTTGGTTTCTACCCAAACAGCAGTTTCGTTCACTTTGACGTTCGCGAACGACGCACTTACTGGGTGGACCGGTCTGGGCCATTGAACGGAAATAGCGACGAATCGGGCAATTCGGCCAGCGAGTAGTCAATCCTTCCCCGTTTTTTTGATTTGATCGGCCTCGTTTGCCACCATCAAGCCTGGTTAGGTCGTTCGTTGACAACTGAATGGTTCGCATAGCGGACACCGAGATTTTTGGGCGATCTTCGCCCCATTTTCGGTGGCTGCGAGAACTCCTTCGACGGAGTTTGAAATGCGTCTAAATTATACCTAAATTAGGTGTAACTTAGACAGTATTTCTTGACGCTCCAGGGTGCTGCTCATAGGTTGTTAGAAGGTCTAAGACCACTATGCCGATGGGATCTCTGGAGCACGACGAAACACCTTTTCCTGCAGCGAATGGGCCAGCAGATGGCGGAGAAGTGCGCGAAACGCGCGCTAGCTCGGGCGAGGGTGATGATGTGGAGCGGCGTGGACAAGCCCCCGCTGAATCGTCGGTGGTAGATTCCTCGGATTCGTCCGTGGATAAGCCCAAGAAAAAGCCGGCTCGCGCCAAGAAAAAAGGCGAGGGCGGGCATCCGAACAATGTTCGGAAAATCCGCATTGAAAACATGATGTCGAAGGCAGAGCTGGCCCGACGTGCGAATCTTTCAGTGTTAACGGTCGACCGTGTGGAAAAGGGCTTTGGGTGCCGCGTCAATACGAAGCGGAAAATTCTTGAAGCCTTGGGTCTCACCCTCGCAGATCGCATTCGTGTATTTGGCGAGGAGGAGTAATGCGCGTCGATGGCTTCCGAAGGAAAAAACCTGGTTGGGGTCGACATTGGGTCGACCTCTATCAAGGTCTGTGAAATCAAGGAAAAGCGTGGTCGCCGACAGTTAGTTCGGTTTGGCTACCATGAGCTTCCGCCTGAGACGATTGTCGAAGGTCACATCATTAACCCTGGTGCGGTGGTGGAAGGGCTGGATAAGCTCTTTCATAAATCCAAGCGCCGGAACGTCGCTCTTCGTGCGAGTGGTCACTCTGTGATCATCAAGAAGATTGCGATGCCTATGATGTCGGCGGGAGAACTTGGTGAACAGATAAACTGGGAGGCGCAGCAGCACATCCCATTCGATCTCGCAGAAGTGCACATCGACTATCAGGTTCTCGGTCGCCGAGAAGCTGAGGGTCAGATGGACGTTCTTCTCGTGGCGGCCAAGCGAGAGGAGATCAGTGATCTGACGAACCTCGCCGTCGAAGCCAGGCTCAAGCCGATGGTTGTCGATTTGGACGCGTTCACGGTCCAGAACTGCTTTGAGGTGGGGTACGGCGAGCCGGATCCTGCTGACACAGTGGTTCTGGTGCATGTGGGTGCGTCCCTGACCACCGTGAATATCCTCGCGGACGGCACGACTGCCTTCACGCGTGATATCGCGAACGGTGGCAACTCGATCACCGAGGACTTGCAGCGCCAGCTTTCTATCAGTCGTGATGAAGCGGAAGCGTACAAATGCGGTGGAGATGGTCGCGGAATCGTCCCTCGTGAGGTTCCCGAGATTATCAATCAGGTCGTCGAGCAGCTCGCCGGAGAGATTCAGCGAAGCTTGGATTTCTACTTGGCCACGAGCGATGAGCGGGATCTGTCACGCATCTATGTCTCTGGCGGCACGGCGAACGTTCGTGCGTTGCTGGACGCGATTCATGACCGGGCACGCGTTCCGGTGGAGCCGCTGGACGCGCTTCGCGTCGCGGAGCCTGACAGTAAGCTGGACCCACTGACTCTGCAGGGGCGTACCGCTCAAGCCGTTGTGGCGATGGGGCTCGCGCTCCGCAAAGAGAAGGAGCGTAACGGATGATTCGCATCAACCTGCTCGCGAGTACGAAGCGAGCTGCGCCTACAAAGACCGCATCCGCGCCGGCTGGCAGCACCCAAGTTTGGGCGGGGGTTTACTTCGCGTCGGTCGTTGCGGCCGCCGCCGTCTGCGCCTTCCTTTACTTTAGCGCTGACGCTGAGCTGGCCGCGAAGCTGTCTGAGAACCAGACGCTGGAAGGTCAGATTCAACAGCTGCGCTCGAGGAGCTCCCGTCTGGAGGAAGTTCAGGCCAAGCTTGCTGAGAGCCTCGCGCTCGAAGAAGTTGTCTCTGAACTCTCGCGTGGCCGAACGGGCCCAACGCGCGCGATGATGGAGATCTCGAACATTCTCGGAAGCGGAGAAGGCTCGGGTCCAACTATCGACCCCGCTGCACTCGAGGCACTTCGTCGAGACAATCCCCTCGCGACGTACAATCGAGCTTGGGATTCTCGCCGACTCTGGTTGGTGCGATTCGAAGAGAACAACCGTGAGTGTCGCATTGAGGGCGTCGGTCGAACGAATGAGGACGTCGCTGAGTTCTTGCGACGTCTTCAGCTCTCGGAGCTCTTCGATAACGTGACGCTCCAACGAACAGAGGCAGAAGCCGACAGGCAATCGAGCTTCGAGCTCATCAAATTCGAACTTCGTTGCCGGGTGACATACTAATGGCTGCTGATAACTCATTCGAGAGCATGTCCACGCCCGTGCGTGTGTTCATTCTGGTCTTCATTCTCGCCATCGTCGGCGGCATCTACTTCTTCGTGTTCCACTCACCGCTGATGGACGACATCGCGGCGGCGAATGTTCGCCACACCGAACTCGAAGATGAGCAACGGGAGGCTGAGCGCCGACAAGAAGAGTACCTTCGAGTCACCGAGGAGCTGGCGTCTCGTGAGGCCATCGATCGGGAGAATAAGCGAATCCTTCCCGAGGAAGCGGAGATGGCTGCATTTCTCCAGGACCTGAATCGCGTCGCGGAACTGAGTGGGCTCGAAATGAAGCTTGTTGAACCACGACCGGAAGAAGCCGAGCAGCTCTACGTACGGCTTCCTGTTTCGCTGACCCTCGCGGGTCGCTTCCACCAGCTTGGTAAGTTCTTCTACAACGTGAGTCAGCTCCGGCGCGCGATCAACATGGAGAATATTGTCCTCTCTGACCCTGAGTCGAACGACTCCGACGAGGTTGTTCTTTCTGTCGATGTGTTGGCCACGACGTTCCGGCGCAACGCACAGCCTACGGCTGGAGGTGCACAATGAACCGGTGGAAACGTAATCTCTCGGTGCTGGGAATCGTGTTCGCGCTGACGGGCTGTGATGACGAAGTCGTCGTGGGCGGAAGTGCGCCCCCGGCACCTGCTGCAGAGGCGCCGACGGCACCCGTCGCACCTGTTGCGCCTGTTGCCCCCGGAGCTGCGACGGCGCCTGAAGAAGAGGGCGAGGCGGAAGTTCCTACACTCGCGTACGTCGACGACGACTTTGTCGAGCTGGACGTTCGTAATCGTGACCCCTTCCGGCGCTTCGTCGCCGTCGCTGTCGGGTCCGACACTCCATCCGTTCAACGTCGTGTGATCATGCCGGCGACGTCCATCGAGGAGATGAGGCTCATCGCCATTGTCGGTGGCATCTCTCAGCCGAGAGCCATGCTCCAAGATACATCCGGTGTGGGCTTCGTCGTGAAGAAGGACGACTACATTGGCCGTGAGGAGATTCTGCAGGCGGGTGGCTCGGACTCGATGCCCGTCACGCTTAACTGGCAGGTCGCGCGCATTCGAAGTGCGTCGGGAGAAGTTGTGTTGACCCGGACAGATCCGACAGCGCCGGACCGACCACCGCTCACACGTGTCATTCCTCTCCACGACGAAGAAGAAATGGCGCAACGAAACCTAGCTGTTCAATAAGCACGTTCATTTTCTGTGACGAGGCGGTACCGATGAGGTGCCGCCTTTTTGCGTTTTGAAGCGGCGTTGCCGAAATGGATCATTGTCGTTTTCTTGCGGCATTGCATTAACACCAGGGATGATTTGACTCGCGACGGTTTTGTGCTCGCGATCGAGGAGTCTCCATGCGTTCGATGATTCGTATATCTGTCCTTTGTGGCGTTCTTTTTGGTGGATGGTCCGCCGGAAGTACCGCCCATGCTCAGTCCCACCAGGTTCGAACCGTGGAAGTGCGTGGCGAAGGCCACCGCGCCGAGGTTGCCATTCGCGGCGCATTCGATGTGCCGACCTACGCGGTTCGTAGTCGCCGCGAAGGTCGTGTCGTCGTTATCGATGTCGCCGACGCCTCGCTTCCGGAAGGGGGCATTGAGACGACTGGTCTGGCGTCCCTCGTCTCACAGGCAGTGGCGACGACGACAGCGCGAGGCGTGCGTCTTGAGTTGACGACTACCGAGGCGGTTACCTACCGCGCTCGCTCGCGGAACGGCCGCATTGTCATTCGCCTCGACCGCGCAGGCGAAACGACGGCGGAGGCGCCGGCTCGCACCGAGCGTGCTCGCCAGGCTCATTCGACGCTGCAAAACGTGTCGATCGAGAACCGTGACGGCCGCGACCGTGTGGTCGTCGACCTCGACCAGGCAGCGGCATTTCGCGTGCGACGAAGCGGAGGTGCGCAGCGCCTTGAGATTCGCGATGCGCGCCTTGCACGTCGCGTTCGTCGTACCGTCGCAGGACGAAACGACGGCCTCGTCCGTGGTGTCAGCGTTCGCGTCGAAGACGAGTTGGTGATTCTTGAGGCTGACAGCGAGGCCAACGCTGAAGGCACCGCGATTCGTTCCGGAAACCGTATCGTTTGGATGTTTGCTCCCGGTGAGCGCGGCGCGACGGTGCGACCTCGGACGCGCACGATTGCACGCGAAGAAGCCTACGAAGAGCAGGGCGAAGCCGTGACCGGCGAGACCGCAGAGGTTGCCGCATTCCTCAGCGATGTTCCTCTTCAGGTTCGCGGAAGCCGTGGCCGCCGGCGCTACGGAGGACGACGCATCGACCTCGACTTCAAGGACGCGGACATTCACAACATTCTGCGACTTATCTCCGAGGTGGGCGGCGTCAACGTTGTGACCGCCGATGATGTTGCCGGCAGTGTCACGATTCGTATGCGCAACGTCCCTTGGGACCAGGCGCTCGACGTAATCCTTCAGGCGAAGGGTCTTGGAATGGTCCGCCGCGGCAACCTGATTCGCGTGGCGCCCTTGGCGACGCTCGAGAAGGAGCGTGAGGCAGCGATTGCACGTCGTAAGCAGGAAGTTGAGCTAGCTCCCCTTGAGACGCGACTCGTTCCTGTCAGCTACGCTACGGCTACGGAGCTTGCAGCACGCGTACAGGAGCTTTTGACGGAGCGCGGACATGTGTCCGTTGATGAGCGAACGAATGTTCTCATCGTTCGTGATGTTGCCAACCAGCTCAACGACGTGGAAGAGCTTGTTCGCACCCTGGACACACAGACGCCTCAGGTTCTTATCGAGGCTCGCATCGTCGAAGCTACCAGTCAGTACACCCGCGACGTTGGTATTCAGTGGGGTGGCGATGTCACAGCAAGCTCCGCGAACGGAAACCCAACGGGTCTTGCGTTCCCGAGCAACGTTGGCGTCACTGGTGGTAACTACGACCAGCAGTCGCCAACTGCAGGTCTCTCGCCATTCCAGCGTGTCGTCGCGAATCCAAACTACGCCGTCAACTTGCCCGCCATCACAGGCACAGGCCAGGGTGGTGCTATTGGTCTGACGCTCGGAAGCGTCGGTGGCGGTGTGAACTTGAACGTTCGACTCAGCGCCGCGGAGGCGAACGGTGTCGTTCGTATCATCAGCAGCCCGCGTATTCTGACCCTCGACAACCACGAGGCTCATATCGCTCAGGGTACGTTGATTCCGTTTAGCCAGGTCAGCGCTCAGGGCGTCAACACGGCGTTCCAGGAAGCCAAGCTTGAGCTTCGCGTTCGTCCACACGTCACGAGCGACGGGTCGGTCTCCATGCACGTTGAGATTACGCGCGATGAGCCTGACTTTACTCGAACTTCGACTCGCGGTGACCCGACGATTCTCAAGCGCGAAGCTGAGACGGACCTCCTCATCCCCGACGGCAACACGGCGGTTATCGGTGGCATCTACACGCGAAACACCGGCCGCAACGTGGACCAGGTTCCATTCTTCGGAGACATCCCGGTTCTCGGTGTTCTCTTTCAGCGCCGTCGCGTTCGCGACGAGCGAAACGAGCTGCTCATCTTCCTCACGCCACGCATCGTGAACCGAGCCGAAGCTCTCCCACAGTAAGCGCAGTCCTTGCACTGAAAAGAGGCGGTCCGAAAGGGCCGCCTTTTTTCGTTTCTGGTGGCCTCGATTCTGTCAGACTCCGCGTGTGCGAGTTTTCTTATCGGGCATGATGGGTACGGGAAAGTCGACGGTCGGGAGACGCGTTGCTCATGCGATGAACCTTCGTTTCATCGATCTCGATGCGGAGCTCGAGGCCAGGCTTGGTAAGACAGTGAGCGAGTATTTCGCCGACGAAGGCGAGACTCGTTTTCGCGCTCAAGAGGCAGAGCTCGCCCTCGAACTAAGTCGCGATGAAGATTTGCTGATCGCGCTTGGGGGCGGGACCGTCACTAATGGCGCGGTTCGACGTGCGCTGTGTGCGCGCGGACTCCTCGTGACGCTGACGTGCGATGTCGGTGTCCTCGCCGAGCGCCTAGGCGGCGACAGCACCCGACCGCTCCTGGGACGGGGCGAAGAACTTCCGAGGCGGCTGGCGAACATTGCGAAGGAGAGGGCGGCTGCCTACGCGGAGTGCCACGCGGAAGTGGACGCAGGCGCCACTCCCGACGAGGTAGCCGCACGTGTTCGAGAGCGCATTATCGACGCACCCCTCGCGGTGATGCTCGGTGCGCGTAGCTACCGAGTTGAGATTGGTCGTGGAGCCATCGCGCGCCGTCCAAGTACCTCCACCGGAGAGCTCGAGGTCGCGGATACGAACACGTCACGGTACGCGGGGTCAGCGTTCGAGCTGCAGGCTGGTGAGTCTCACAAGACCATCGAAGCCGTCGCTTCTATCTGGGATGAAGCGATTGGGCGCGGACTTGACCGGCACAGTCGCTTCGTGGGTGTCGGTGGAGGCGTTGTTGGGGACCTCACAGGTTTTGCGTCGTCGAGTTACCTTCGTGGTGTCCGCTTTGGTCTCGTCGCGACGTCCATCGTCGCCATGGTCGACAGCAGTGTGGGCGGAAAGACCGGCTTTAATCGTCCAGGGGGTAAGAACTTGGTTGGTGCATTTCATCAGCCAGAGTTCGTAGTGTGCGATATCGACATGTTGCATAGCCTCCCGGAGGACGAATACCGATCAGGACTAGCGGAGGTTGTAAAGTCGCTGTGGCTGGATAGCGACGAGCGTGTTCGTGAAATCGAGTCTCTTGTGGACGCCCTCAACGCGCGCGAGCCAAGGGCGGTCGAACAAGTGGTGCGAGGGAGCGTGGCTCTCAAGGCGCGTATTGTTGAAGCGGATGAACGCGAAAAGGGACAGCGTATGCTGCTCAACTTGGGTCATACGCTGGGTCACGGCTTTGAGGCCGCCGCAGGCTTTGGCGCACTGCGCCACGGAGACGCCGTTTCCCTCGGCATGGCCGCTGCGTGCGACGTTTCTCTCGCGCTTGGTGCGATGAGCGTCGATGGTGCCCGGAGAATGCGGGGTCTACTCGAACGAATGCGCTTGCCCACCGATTACGAGCGGCACCTTACAAGAGCGTCGTTGGCTTTCGTGGAGCGAGACAAGAAGCGTGTCGGCGACGCTATTCGCTTCGTTCTGCCGCATGAGCCTGGCGAAACTACGCTGACCGAGTTGAAGCCCGCCGAGCTGCCGGCGCTGCTGAGCCGCGGAGCGTCGAAGCGGGCGTAGAACGCGAGTAATTTGGCCTGGCGGCGTGAGGTCGCTAATCTGTGGCTCATGCGTGGTCTCTATTCCACGCCGGAGGTTTCGAATGCGCTTCTCGCTTGTCGCTCTCATGTTGGCTCTCGGTCTCGGCGGTTGTGTCGATGACAATATTTCGGTGTTCATTCTTGGTAATATCGCGCCCGAAGTTGACGATGAAGGCTGCAGTTTCTCGCCCGATTCGAACATCGGGATCACGCAAGGGCGGTGGGACATCACCGGTTCTCAACGCTATGCCGGCAACTACGTCGTCAACGTCGCGGTCGTAAACCAGATTCAAGCGCGAGCGAGTACCGTGGCGGCTGAGCCGAACGGGGTTCAGATCAGCGGCGCTGAAGTTACGCTGCGAGACCTCGCGGGCGACCCCATTGCGTTCGGTGGCTTGCCCAACCCATTTAGTGTTCCGGCGAGCGTGTACATTCCACCCGCAGACGGTCCAGACAACACGAGTTCGTCGGCGGTTTCGATTGTTGCCGTGCCTCGTGACTACGGTGCCTCGTTGATGGCATCCGGTACCGTGGACACGACGATCGTCGCGTCACTTCGACTCGTAGGCATGACCAACGGTCAGATCGACATTCGCACCGGCGAGTGGGACTTCCCGATCTCCATCTGCACGGACTGTCTCTTTGGGTGCCCTCCCACAGGTGAAGACGCGATTCTCTCCTGCAATCCGGGACAGGACGACGTCTCCCTGGATCCAAGCACGCCTGGTTGCATGTAAGTGACGCGGTGCGTTCCGCTTAGGAACGCACCGTGATCAGCGTGTTTGAGAACGCGAGCCGTACGATGGCTGCTCCAGCGGGTGAACGCTGCATGTGCTCCTCGTACTCGGCTGGTTGAATGCCCACGAAATGCAGGCTCTCGGCGATTCGCCCATCGGCGAGGTAACCGGCTCGGCCTGCGCATTCCCAGACGATGCCGCGAAGATGGTCGATGTCCGGACGTTCTTCGGAACCCACGAGTCGGCGTAAGGTGGTCTGCCGTCGCGCCGGGATGGTGCGCCAGAGCTCGCCCATTTGAATCGCCGCTTCGTGGCTGACCGTGTTCGCGGCCTTCGCTGGGCCAAAGGCCGCATAGACGGCGTCAACGACCACCTTGAGCTGGGTGTCATCCAAGCTGGCGATCAAAATGTGCTCACTGGCGCAGAGCGCAGCCGCGGCGGCGAAGCGAAATGGAAGAGAGTCTGGGTCGAGAACGGAGCCCGCCACGATGGCTGGGGGCAATGTTGGCGCGGGCTTCACGCCTTCACCCGGGCCTCGAAAGATAGGAATGTCCGCGGACACATAGGTCGCTGCGTGCCCAAGGGGACCGAGTGTTAGCGCCGTGACGCGTTCGGTACCGACGATGCCGAGGTCTTCGTGAGAGGCCCGAAAGAGTAGACCCGCCTCGGCCCAGACAAGACCGAGAGCGTCCAAGAAGGGATGACCGTGGTCGCGAACAAGCTCCGCGGCTTCTCCGCGCTTGATCGCGGAGCGCCAAGTGCGGTTCACCGTGATGAGCTCTTCATTGAGGAAGGCGTTCAGCTCACGCACCGTTTGAAGCACAGCGCGCGCGTCGGTGCGTTCCGCGTGATCCTCGAGAGGCGCAAGAAGCTCACGGCACCAAGGCGTACGTCGGAGAGCGCCAACGAGAACTTCCACGGACTCACGCTCGCGTCCTGGCGTGGCGGCGAGGAGTTCGGCTAGGGCAAGCGCGGCGTCGGGATCTCCACTTTGAACTTTGACGCGAAGGTCGCCTTCGCCGTCGAGTGGCTCCGGCGGGCGTAGCCAGCGGTTCGCGGATGCCGGGGCTGTGTGTTCAAGTCCACGACTATTCGAAGCTTGCTCGTTCGTCGCTGAATCGGTGGCGTTGGTGTCACCGGTGACCCGCCCGTAGCGCGACTCCGGTGTGCCAGGAACACTCCGGGTTTCCGGCTGATCACGTTCGTCATCCCTCGCTTCTTCGGCTTCTTCGGCTTCTTCGGCTTCTTCGGCTTCTTCGGCTTCTTCGGCTTCTTCGGCTTCTTCGGCTTCTTCGGCTTCTTCGGCTTCTTCGGCTTCTTCGGCTTCTTCGGCTTCTTCGGGTGCTTCGGCTTCTTCGGGTGCTTCG
The DNA here is from genome assembly GCA_045106895.1 of Polyangiales bacterium. Taxonomy (GTDB): domain Bacteria; phylum Myxococcota_A; class Polyangia; order Polyangiales; family Houyiibacteriaceae; genus JBCCRV01. The sequence goes on from JBGCFM010000143.1 coordinate 32,935, forward strand.
GCTTCTTCGGCTGCTGGTTCGGCTTCTTCGGGTGCTTCGGCTTCTTCGGGTGCTTCGGCTTCTTCGGGTGCTTCGGCTTCTTCGGCTGCTGGTTCGGCTTCTTCGGCTGCTGGTTCGGCTTCTTCGGCTGCTGGTTCGGCTTCTTCGGCTTCTGGTTCGGCTTCTGGTTCGGCTTCTGGTTCGGCTTCTGGTTCGGCTTCTGGTTCGGCTTCTGGTTCGGCTTCGGCCTGAACGGCTACTTCGGCCTCGTTCGCGTGCACTTCGCCAGCATCAGTTTCGGACGCCTCGACCACTGCGTTCTCGGCGTTCTCGGCCAACGCTTCGGTGTTGGTGTCTTCGCTGTAGGCCGCGTGCGCGGGCCCGCTATCCAACTCGTCAGCGAGGTCCGCAAAGGACATCGCGTCGTCACGTTGGGGCTGCTCTTTCGGCGGGTCTGGAAGGGCCACGCCAAGCCGTTCGACCACACCGCGGGCGCCAATGTGTTCGTGGTCATAACCCAACGCGCGCTCCGCGTACTCACGCGCGAGTTCGGGACTGGTTTCCAGCACAGCGGCGGCGCAGTGAGCGAAGCCGTCTGCCCCAAAGCGTGGAGGGATGTCCTCTTCTTCTTCCAGGAGCGCACTCAGCTCGTGGAGTGTTTGCGCAGCGGCGTCAGGAGACTCCGCTTCACGGTATTGAAGCTCGGCCAAAGTGCCTAGAGTCGCCGCCTGGTCATCGGAGTTCCACGTCGAGTCAATGCGAGCCCGCAGGCCGCCGACAATGCGTTCCACGAATGCTTGGCGCTCCGTGGGGGACTCCACCTTGTTGAGCAGCTTTCTCATTTCTGGAACGAGTTCGCTCTTCTGTGTGTCTTCCCAGACGCCGGCGAGTCGATCGAGGGCGGCACTGGGGTCGCCCATGTCGAGGTCTAAGAGGGCGACGAGCCTACGTTCAACGCGAAGGCGATGATCGACGTGTGTTTGACGGTCTGCGAGGGCACGCAGGGCGTCGGCCCAGACCACGAGCTGACCAGACCGTCGTGCGAGTCGTTCGATCGATGAGAGAATGACTCCGTCGCCTGGATCATCATGAAACGCGGCTTGGTAGCTCTGGAGTGCGGCGGATTCGTCGCCAAGCCGTTCCAGCCAACGCGCGCAACGGTAGGTGGTGCCTCGTCTTCCGTGGGGACCCATCGCCACTTTGCGCAGGTGATCGTAGACCGCCATCGCGGTCTCTCGGTCCTTCTCCCGCAGCGTGAGTCGTTCGAAGAGCAGCATCAAATCGGCTCCGCGGATCCCGCGCTTCAACGCATCTCCTGCCACTTCGATGGCAACCGGCCGAGAGGAGAGCAGCGTCTCCGCAATCGCTACGCCGGTCACAACCCAACGTTGCGCGAGGGTGGGGTGCTCACGGCGTGCGGCGTCTGCGCGCCGAACGAGGAGGTCGATGGCGCTTCGGTGATCACCCAGCTTCGAGAGGACCGCGGCGGCGGTCTCGGTGCTCGCCGGGTCGGCTGCGAGGTCTTCCATCGCACTTCGTGCGCGTGCGGGTTCGCGCAGGTGCCGGAAGGCGATGACCGCCATGGCGATGCTCGCTCGCTCCCGCTCCGCTGCGCCACGGCTCGCGCTGCGTTGGAGGGCGTGGATGGCGTAAAGCCGTTCGTACTCCCCACACTCACCGTAAATCTCCGAAAGGCGCGTCAGGGCTCTTTGGTCGCTCGGGTCGTCAGCGAGGACTCGGAGGAGCGTGCGCGCTTCGCTGGGCGTACGACGTGCGTTTCGCCGAAGCACCGAGAGTTCACGAAGGGCGTCGGCGAAGTCATCGTCCCAGATGACTCGTCGCTCGAGAATGAGGGCTCGCGTTTCATCATCACGCGCATACTCGTCGGCAGCGGAGAGGAGACGCGGGTCGCTGGTCTGATCCGTCGCTCGGACCAGAATTCGCGCCGCATCGTCCGGGTGGGTCTCAGCCATGAGACGAGCGCCGGCGACGATGCGCATGCCGGACGGTCGCGATACGGAGGCCAGCCATGCATCGAGAGCGTTCATCGCTCGCTCGACATCTCCGCTCTCGCATGCCGCGTCGAACCGTTCTGGCGGTCGCTGCCGTGCCCGGTCCGGCGACGCTTCGGCGGTTCGCATCAGCTCGGCGAGGACGTCCGGCTGATGCTGTCGACTCATGTCGATGGCTCGTTCGAGGAGCACGGCGTCCGTCGGCGCCACGTTTCGCGCTGCCTCGATTCTTTCCCACTGTTCGGTGGGCGAGCCATACTCCAGCAGAGCACGCTCGATGAGCGCCGGAACGCAACGTGGGTCGATGGCTAGCGCTCGGTCCAAGTCCTCAAGAGCGGCAGCGCCGCCGGTTCCCTCGCGCGCGCGCTCCACCCAAAGTGGCGCGTGCGTCGCTCGCTGCGGCGCCTGAAGACGCGCGTCTCGCGCTGCCCGACGTTCGCGTGGATTGCCAACGAGTCGCGCGGCGAGTTCGAAACGAGCGATGGCGACATGGTTGCTCGGGGAGCGAGTGCACCAATCTTGGGCTCGCTGCGTGAGCATCGACCAGCGCCCCTGCAGCGCGAGTAGTCCAGTCAGCTCGTCGAGAAGCCGGTCACGGTCTGTCGAAACGGACACGCGGTCGTGCTGGTCGAGGAGAGACGAGACCCTGGCCTCCGGGTCTCCACTCAGAGCGAGCAGTCGTCTAAGCGCCTCCGCGGCGCTTCGGTCATCGGGGTGGCCGCTCAGGTATTCGCGATACAGAGCGGCGGCGCGACTTCGATGTTCAGGGTGGTCGCGGAGCATGGCGGCGAGCCGGCGAACCGCGGCGGGCCGGGTCGCATCGTCGGCGCTGTCTAGGTCTTCTTCCGCGAGACGCAGCAAGCTCGATCGCACCGCCGCCTTCTCGCCGAGCCGAAGTGCCTCTCGTCCAGCGTCTTCGCGACCGGTTCGAGCATGAACCATACGCCAGGCCCACGCTGCGCGGTGAACACTGCCCAAGCGAGCTTCGGCGAGGCCTGCGAGACGCTCGAAGAGCGGAACAGCGGCGGCGGCGTCGGCACGAACGGCGGCACGCTCAAGCCCGTCGGCGAGGATATTCGCGTCGCGGGATTCGTCTGCGCTCATCGTCAGCGCCTGAAGCGCGTCCGCGGAGCTTGGGTCCGCCTCGAGGGCGCGGGTGGTCAGCTCATGAGACCAGAGCCGGCCTTGACCCGGGAGTGCGGCGAAGGCCTCGGCGGCTCTTAGGAACCAATCGCATGCGACGGAGCCGCTGGTGAGCGTTGCGAAGCGTTCAAGGAGAACGGCGCGTAACTCGGGCTCGCTGGCCTCCATCGCGTCGTGAGCGAGCGGCTCGTAGAGGACCTGAATAGACGCGTCTCGAACAAAGGCGTCGAAGAGAAGGGCGAAGGCCAGGTCCGGGCGTCGAATGAACTCTGCGTGCTCTGCGGCTTCCAGACGCATCGCGCGAGCGAGGCCGAGGTCGTCTGCTGTGTCGGCGTGTTCTCGGAGGCGGTGAATCGCAGACTCGGGCTGACCTCCCCGAACCAAAAGCTCAGCTTTGCGGAGCTCGCTGTCTAGGTTGACCCCGCTGAGACCGCCGCCGCCCAGAATCGTCTCGGCTTTCGCGCTGAGCTGTGCGTCGCCGCTTTCGAGGGCCAAGAAGGCCCAGACCTCGGCGTCTCCGCCGTCGAGCTCAAGGTGGTCGCGCAAGAGGTCGGCGGCACGTTCGCGCTCGCCAGACTGGAGGGCCAGTTTCGCTTCAAAGCGGCGGCATTCGCCCGCGGTTTGCTCGGAGGCGACGGCGGTGGCGGAAGAAGCATACGCGCGGGCTAGTTCACGTTGGCCCGTCGCGATGCACAGCCGAGCGGACTGAAGAAGAGCCGTGATGTCCGTGGGGTCTGCGGATGCTGCCTCGCGATAAGCGCGACACGCCTCGTCGAGGGCTCCGTGAATCTGAAGCCACGCGTCGCCGGCGGCGGCCCATGCCTCCGCGCGGTCTGGGCCGGGCGCGTTCATCGCCTCCAAGAAGGTAATCCGCGATTCGATGTCGAAGAGCGGGTCTTCCAGGGGCGCGGCTGATTGGTCGGCGAACGAAGGGAGCTGGATGTCGTGAATCGCGAGGCTTGGTGGCGGGACCGTGGCCCCCGGCGTGAGCTGACGAAGAGGGGGGCGCGCCGGGGCTAGGCTCGCGCGCCCAAGGTTTGGCAGCTCGCTCCGTGGGGTCTCAGCCGCTTCTTCGGCGGTGATGAACATCGCAAAGCCGGCACGTGCGAGGGCCGCAAGACGAGGGGCGGCGCCGGGGTGTCGTACAAGGAGACGCGCCAGAGACTCGTCTTCCGGCGGGTCGTAGGTGAGCCAACGGCGAGCCTCCGAGAGGTCTGCTTCGCTCTCTTCGAGGCGCCAGGCGAACACCAATTCGGCGTGGGCGCCGACCATCCCGGCATCTCGGTTTCCCGCGCGGCGAGCGAGAGCGTCGAGGAGGATTGGAATGAAGGCCTCGCCTTGGAGGGTGGTGGCGACGGGGCCGAGGGGCGCGGGAGAAAGAGGGCTGTCTGAATCTAGGACGGCGACGAGGCGGTCGATCCAGGCGGCGCGTCGTGCGCGGCGCAACACACTCCCGCCCAGACGTTCGCGGAGCGCGGCGAGAACTTCGTCATCCTCGCCGACGTCGAACTCACGAGCGTCGCGTGGGGTGAGAGTTCCGGCACGCACAAGAAAAGCGAGGAGTCCGGCGTCGCCACCTTGGACCGCGACGAGGCGACCGCCGTTGAAGGTGAGTCGGCTGTCACCGACGGACACCGCGCTGAGTGCGCCACGGCGGGCACAGTCGAGTAGGGCTCGGGCGGTAGGGCTCGGCTCAAGAGGCACGACGGCCAAACTCTACATTAAAGACAGGCAAAAAAGCGGACTTCAGGGGCGAAAGGCAAAGGGAAGACGCTGGACTCACCCAGAGTGAGCCGAACACGCCGAAATCATTGAATTCGAAGGGCAAAAGGGAGCGCCGCCAATATCGATTCTTGCTCGAGGAGGGCAGGAAACCACATCCATTCTTCGGCGAGGGGGCGGAGTGGGCCGAGGGCGGGGACTCGCGCCTCGTTCGCCCGGGCGCCGAGTGCCTCACCGAGAGCGGCGATAGGGGAGGGGGCTTCGGGCCATACTTCGATGGGAAGGGTTCCTTGTTCGTCCTCGGCGCGCACTCGAGCCTCTGCGATGGCGGCGCGCAGGCCTCCTGCTTCGTCGATGAGACCACGTTCGATTCCCTGTCGACCGCTCATCACGCGACCTTCGGCGGCGTCGAGGATTTCGCTTTGGGTTCGGCCACGGCCGGCCGCGACGCGACGAATGAATCGGTAGTAGGCGCTACGCAGGAGCCGTTGAAAGGCGACCTCTTGGGAGTCGCTGAAAGGGGTGAGCGGGGAACTCCAGTTGGCGTTTGGACCGCGCCGCAGGGTCTCGGGGTGGACACCAATCTCCTCCGCGAGACCCGCGAAGCTCATCTTCCCACCGACGACGCCGATGCTCCCAACGATGGACCCGGGGTGAGCGAAGATGACGTCTGCTGCGGAGGCGATATAGTAACCGCCGCTCGCCGCTACATCTCCAACCGATGCGATGACGGGCTTCGCCGCTTGCGCCTCGCGGACCGCGTTCCACATCACGTCGCTTGCGATAACGGAGCCACCGGGGCTGTCGATTCGCAGAACGATGGCGGCGACGTTGTCATCCTCGGCGAACTCATGGAGAGCTTCGACAAAAGGTCCAGAGACCGCTTGGCCAGAACGGCTGCGGGTGCCGTCCACGATGGAGCCATCGACGTGCACAAGGGCGATGCGTCGACCCGCCTGAGCTTCGCTCGCGTCTTCGCCACCGAGGAGTAAGCCGCTGAGGCTGAACTCCTGGTCGTTCTGAGGTGGGAAGACCCGCCGAACTTCAGCGTTCGAGAGTGACGCGCGGAGAGCGGAGCGGGCGCTTCTCGCGACGACGATGTCATCAACGAGGTTTCGCTCGAGGGCGGGCACGGAAGTGTAAGGACCGTCGTCCACGACGGAGTGGTCCAGCTCCCGCGCGCGGAGAGCCTCCGCGAAGACGGCGTCGATATCATCAAGGAGCGAGCCGAGGGACTCCTGCGCCGTCGCGGGCATTGTGTCCTCGGTAAACATGTCCCCGGCACCCTTGAAGCGCCCAACATGAAGAATGTTTGCCTCAACGCCGATGTGTTCCAGCAGCCCTTTCAGGTAGACCACCTGGAACGCAAGCCCGACAAGGTCGACGACGCCAGCGGGAGTCATCGAGATTCGGTCGCAGTGCGCGGCCATCAACGCGTATCCAGCGTTGTCCGTGGCGTCGAAATGACAGTGCACGGCTTTGCCCGCTTCGCGAATCGCGGCGAGTCCATCGCCGAGGTCGGTGAGTCTCCCCCACGCTCCGCCGAATCCGCCAACGCGAATGAAGACGCCTTTGCATTCTTCGTCTTCGGCCGCGCTATCGAGGGCTTCAAGAGCACCGTGAATCGACGGTGTGACGCCTTGCATGAGTGAAGCGCCGGGGGCGGACGACGGCGGCATGCTGAAGTCGAACTCGCGAATCTCGCTCGGTGGCGTGCGCTCGGATCGACTCCCGCATGAGAGTAAGAGCCCGCAGAGGAGTGCGGGCACGAGTCTTCTTGCGAAGCTCAAATCGTATCGCCTTCAGCAGGCGTCGCGGGCTCTGGGGCTGGCTCTGGAGATGCTTCTTGGGGCGCAGCTTCCATCGTTGAATCTTCGGCTGGCGGAGCCTCCGTCGGCTCGGCGGGGGGCTCGTCCATCGTCGGTGCCGGCGCGTCACCACCTGTCGGCCGAAGGGCCTCAAGTTGGCGTCGGGCTACATTTGCCTGGGGGCCGTTGGGGCGGCTCGAGAGGTAGTCTTCGTAGACCTGCGCCGCTTCGTCGCGTCGTCCCATTCGTCGAAGCGCCTCGCCAAGACCGATAAACGCATCGCCGTAGTGGTTGCGTCTGGCCTGCCCAAAGTAGCGAACCGCGGAGTCGTAGCGGCGACGCTCGAGTTCAACGTATCCAAGTCCTGTGAGAGCCTCAGAGGCGCCCGGTCGAACTTCCACCGCCGCTTGGTAGTACTCGCGGGCCTGACCAATTCTCCCGCGATCCATAAGGGAGTCGCCCTGGCCGATGTACCAGCTGTAGTCGCGACCTTCCGGCGGCGGCCCATCGGCCGTGGTCGTGGCCGTGGACGAGCGCATCGAAGAGGAACGGCCGCTACTCGTTTCACCTCGCGGAGTCTCAGGCGTCTCGACGTCGGTCTCGCTTTCAGGCGTCTGCGTGGCAACGGGGGCCTCGGGCGTTGGAGTCTCGCCTTCGTCACCGCCGGCGGCGACAATGGGCGCCGCTGGCGGGACACCGCTGTCCATGGCGGAGTTGAGCGCGAGTGCGCCAGCGTGCTCTGGTTGATCGGCGAGCAGCGCCCGTGTTTGTTCGCGTGCGCTCTCGACGTTGCCGTTTGAGAGGTGTGCCCTTGCAAGCGTCAACCTGGCGAGAACCAAGCTGCCATCCGCTTCGACGGCAGCGTTCGCGCCGTCGAGGGCGTCGCTCATCGTCCCGGTCGTCGCTGCGAGGAGGGCGCGAGTAAGATGGAAGTCTGGGGTTCGTTCCGGGAGTCGTTCTTGCGCACGGTCGATATGCGTTTGAGCCGCGTCGACATCACCCAGCAGGCGAGCCGCGCTGGCGAAGGCGACTTCTGCCGCTCCGTGACCGTCGTTGAGGCCGAGGGCGATTTCCGCGTTCTCTTGCCCACGCTCTGCGTGGCGGCGAAGTTCGGCGCGAATTCGAGTTGCTTCGTCGGCGAGTGCTGGGTCGCTTGGCGCCTCTTCGGCAGCTTCGCTCTCGCCTTCGTTGGCCTCCGCCGTGGCTTGGGCCGCGGCGAGGCGCGCGTCGATGTCCGATGCCTGAAACGCCAACATCTGAGCCCAGTAGACTTCGGCGCGAGCGATCGCGGCGTAGACGGCTGGGTCTTCGGGGGCGATAGCGGAGGCACGGGTATATGCGCGAATCGCGTCATCATACCCGTCAACGGTGCCGAGGCTGAACGCCGTGTCGCCTTCTTCAAGGAACCCGGCGGCGGGGTCATCGGGGCTCATGCCCACGAGAGGAGCGACTTGGTCCCACAGTAGGCCGACGGTGACGCCGCCGGCGACGAGGAGAATGAGCGCGACCCAAAGAAACGGACGGCCGCCGCCGGATGAGGGCAAGGCCGGGGATTCTTCGTCGACATACAAGGACGCCGTCTGTGCAGAGCGCGCGGCCTTCGGCGGAGCCGGTTCATCCAGGCGTGGTGCTCGTCCAGGTGCGGCGGCGGGTGGAGCGTCCGAGAGCTTTGGTGCTCGCTGAGGCGCGACGTGCGTGGCGGCGCTTTCGTCGATGCGAGGCGCGACATTCGCCGGTCGACTCGGAGGAGTGGAGGGCGCCGTCGGCGTCGGAGGTCGGGGCTTTGGAGGCGCCGGTCGTGATGGTTTGGGTTGCGGGGGCGCAGCCTTCGGAGCCGGCTGTGGAGGCGCTGGCTTCGGGGGCGTGGGCTTCGGCGGCGCCGACTTGGGGGGGGAGGGTTTCGGGGGGGCCGACTTAGGCGGGGCGGGCTTCGGCGGCGCAGACTTCGGCGGCGCAGACTTCGGCGGCGCAGACTTCGGCGCCGGTTTGGGTGGGGCAACTCTCGCGGGGCTTGGTGCCGGCGCAGTGCCGACGCCGAAGAGGGTTTGTTTGCGTCCCTCTGCCGGGGCAGGCGTCGCACTCCGCGCTGCCTTTGCAGCCTGAAAAAATGTGCGGAGTTCGGCGATGTCACCAAGCCGCTTCCACGCTTCGCCGGAACGGGAGATTCGATCGTTTTCTTCAACCTGACCTTGGGTGATCGCTTGTTGAAGCTCACGCAGTGATGCGAGCGTTTGCTCGCTGCCGTCGCCGCGCCGCAGGATCCAAGGTCGTTCCCCTTCACCTTCGTTGCGGTACACCTTAAAGAGGTGCCCACAGTTCGTGCACTTGACGGTAGTTCCGCGTTCCGAAACGAGAGTCTCGTCAAACTCGTACTCGGTGGAGCAGCGTTCGCAGGTTACGTCCATTCGGCCGGGACAATAGCACCGTTTCGATTCCCAAATAGGACGTTCACGCTTCTTTGTGATTCTCTGCCAGTGCTATGGTCCCGCCATGGCTGAATTGGTGCGTGGAGACCTCGCTTCTTTGATCGATCACACCGCTCTGAATCCCGCTTTGGCCGGGGAACAGATCGACCGACTTTGTGACGAAGTTGTGGAATTCGGCTTCGCGACGGCGTGCGTCGCGAGTCGTTGGGTCGCCCGTGCTCATAAACGACTGGGAACACTGGGGCGGGTGTGCTCCGTGGTCGGTTTTCCCCACGGGGACTCCTCGTTGCAGGCAAAAGTGGCCGAAACACGCCAGGCCGTGTCCGACGGCGCATCGGAGATCGACATGGTCATCGCTTTCGGTGCCCTCATCGATGGCGACGAAGACGCTGTGTTTCGGGAGATTGAGGCCGTCGTAAAGGCTGCCGAAGATGCTGTTGTGAAGGTCATTCTTGAGTCCGCCCGCCTCGACCACGCTCAGCTGGTGCGTGGGTGTCAGCTCTCGAAAGACGCCGGCGCGGGGTTTGTGAAGACATCGACCGGGTTTGGCCCCGGGGGCGCGACGGTCGAAGCTGTGGCAGCGATGAGGGCCACTGTTGGGCCCGAAATGGGCGTCAAAGCCTCCGGCGGCGTTCGAAGCGCTGCGGATGCGGACGCGATGATCGAAGCCGGGGCCACGCGCCTTGGGGCCAGCTCAGGCATCGTGATCGTGAGCGGTGGAACGAGCGACGGATCCTACGGATGAAGTTGCCAATCGCGGGTCAGTCGGCATCGAAGGCTGAGCGTGTCTTCTCCCCGGCGCACTCATTGCCGCGTGCGCTCGTCATCGTCGCTGACCCAGGAGTTTCGACCTGGGCGTTCCTGGACGGCGTTTCCGTCCCGATATACCGGGTTTCCGAAGGCGAGGTGTGGTCGTCCCAGGCACGTAATCAGCCTTTGAAGCACGACGTGCTGACCGGAGCCCCGCTTGAGATTGCCGCCCACATCGCGGATAAAAAGTGCGTTCTTCTGGGGGATTGGGTGGCATCCTGGGCCCATGTCGCCTGCCGAGTGTGGCTGACGCGAGCGGGGATCCGCACTTCGAGGCAAACAACGGCGCCTTGGGACCTTGTTCTCGCGGACACTCGCCCCAGAGTCATTCAGAGCCTGCTCCTGAAGATTCCCTAAGGAGTCGATACGCAGATTTTGCGTTTCTACTTATTAACTGGGCTCACATTGCAGAAGACCGTTCGGACCTGGTAGTGTCCGCCGACTTTCTGGCGGTATCCACCGCCTCGAACCCCCTGAAAAGGAAAATATGGCGAACCAGCCTGATTTTGTACCCGGACTTGCAGGCATTCCCTGCGCCCAATCCCGCGTTTGTTTCATCGATGGAAGCCAAGGCATCCTCCAGTACCGCGGATTTCCGATTCAGGACCTGGCGGCGAGCTGTTCTTTCGAGGAAACCGTTCACCTCTTGCTCTTTGGTGCGCTTCCCGGCGCCGACGCCCTCAAGGCCTTTAAGTCGGAACTCGCCGAGGCTCGTGCTCTGCCTGAGAGTGTGATCGCGACTCTTCGGACGCTTCCTAAGGATGGTCATCCGATGGATGCGTTGACCGTCGCCGTTTCGGCGATGGGAATGCACTTCCAGGGTGATCACGTGAAGGATGAGGCGTTCCGCCGTCGTTGCGCCATTCACCTCGTGGCGAAGTTGCCGACCATTGTCACAAGCTGGCACCGGGTTCGCCAAGGCCTGGATCCCGTCGCACCGCGGGCAGACCTCGGTCATGCGGCGAACTTTCTCTACATGTTGGAGGGCGAAGCTCCCGATGAGCTCGCAGCGGAGGTCGTGGACGTCGCGCTCACGCTACACGCAGAGCACTCCATGAATGCTTCGACGTTCACGGGGCGAGTCACCGCCTCCACGCTCTCCGATCCCTTCGCCTCTGTGGCGTCGGCCATCGGAAGCCTCGCAGGCCCGCTTCACGGCGGCGCAAACGAGCGTGTTCTCGCGACACTTCGTGCCATCCCAGACACCTCAGCGGAGGGTGTGCAGAAGTGGGCCGAAGAACGGTTGGCGAACAAAGACAAGATCATGGGCTTCGGCCATCGCGTCTACAAAGTGAAAGACCCCCGCGCCACGATCCTTCAGGGCTTGGCGACGAAGATGTTCGAAAAGCTCGGTCCTACGCCCATCTACGACGTGGCCACGCGTCTGGAGACAGCGATGGAAGCACTCGTCGGAGCGAAGGGCATCTACCCCAACGTCGACTTCTACAGCGGCATTGTCTACGAGAAGCTGGAGATCCCAGTGGACCTGTTCACTCCCGTCTTTGCCATCGCGCGCGTCTCCGGATGGCTCGCCCATCAGCTGGAGCAGCTTGAGGGCAATCGCATCTTCCGCCCGTCGCAGATTTATGTTGGCGAGCGCGACAAGAGCCTGAAGGCCTAGCGCCTCTGGTGGTGCGTGGGGCCTTCGGCGTTCAGCGCTACTGCGCGCCCACGCACTCGGGGAGACGACCCTGCTCGTCGAGTTCGGTGCGCATCACGAGATCATCTTCGGTACCGACGCGATGCAGAACGCAGTCGCTACCGACAATGACGGCCTTCACTTCGAAGGGCAGGCTCTCGATCATCTCCACGGCACGCTCAGGCCCGAGGACGAAGGCCGCCGTCGACAGCGCGTCCGCGTAGAGGCCGCTCGGAGCGACGAGCGTGACGCTCATGGTGCGTTCGACGGGCTCGCCGGTGCGCGGGTCTAAGATGTGATGCCAGCGCCGACCGTCTTCGTCGAAATAGACGTTTTCGTAGTCGCCGGATGTCGAGATAGAACCGCTCTCAGCCTCGAGGAATCCGAAGTAGGTCTCGTTGGCGCGTGGATGCATGATGCCTACACGCCACGCGCGGTCCTGGCGGCGTCCATTGACCTGAACCTGTCCGCCGGCGAAGAGCATGTAGTTCTCAATGCCCGCCTCACGCAAAATCTCGCCGGCGCGATCCAGCGCGTATCCCTTGCCGATGCCGCCGGTTCCAATCTCCATGTTTCGTCGTTTGAGAAAGATGGAGCGTGTCTCTTCGTCGATCTCGATGCGCTGGTAGTCGATGAGCGGCAGACGGGCGCGAACTTCACGCCGCTGCGGAATGCGTTGCTGGCCAGGCCGGAAGTCGTAGAGACCCCGAAGCGCTGCCCAAGAGAGGTCGAAGCCACCTTCGCTCCACTGGGAGACGTTGACCCCGGCGTTGACGACAGTGAACACCTCTTCGGAGGCAACGATGGGGGAGACGCCGGCGTTCCGATTGACGGCGGAGATTTCTGAGTCCTCGCGCCACTCCGACAGGACCGTTTCAAGCCGCTCGATCTCCTGAAGCGCCGCGTTGACAGCGGGCTCTGCGACGGAGGGCGGGGCATCGACGTTGATGATGAAGATGGTGCCCATCAGAGGGCGGCGCCGCGTAAAAAGGGGCGGAGGCTCATTGGTCGCTTCGGGAGTTTCGTCGGCGCTGGGCACGTTGACGGTTTCGACGACAGGTGGCTGCTCTTCATCGCAGGCGACGAATGTGAGTGCGAGTGCGAGGGGAAGGAGCTTCATCATCAGACGGCGCACTATATCGTCATCCCTCGAAGCGTCGAGTGATAGACGAGGGCCGAAGAGCCGCTATGGTGCCGCCGTGTCTCGCTATTGGGTCGCAGCTCTTATCCTTGGCTCGCTCGCGCCCACAGCGCCCGCAGGGGCATTCGGTGAAGCGACGGCGGTGGAGATCCGTTGCGTCGTGGTCGGGAACGCGACGGACCCACATACGCCGGAGGCCGCTAGGCGTCTCGCGTGGGAGACGAGGCAACGGACGAGCGTGGACACGGAGCTTCGCTCGCGCGCCATTCGTTTGGATGCCGCGGAGCTTTTCCAGTCCCCGTTGCTCTACTGGCGCGGGGACGCGGCTTTCGCGCCACTGAGCGAAGCTGAAATCGTTGGCTTGAGGCGCTTCCTTCAGTTCGGCGGCTTCCTATTGATCGATGACGCCGCCCCCGATGGCAACGACGGATTCGATACCTCGATCCGGCGGGCGTTGAGACGTGCATTGCCGACGAGTCCCTTGGCGCCGCTCAGCAGCGGGCACGTGATCTACCGCTCCTACTATCTTGTGGACCGTCCCGTCGGGCGTCGACGGGGGCCGGCTTCGCTGGAGGCGGTTGTTCTCGAGGAGCGCGTCGCTGTCGCGTACGGGCGACACGATTTTGGCGGCGCTTGGGCGCGCGACAACCTGGGCAACTGGCTCTTCAACGTGGCGCCGGGCGGGGACCGGCAGCGTGAATTGGCGATTCGTTTCGGTGTCAACGTTGTGATGTACGCGCTGTGTCTTGACTACAAAGACGACCAAGTTCACGCGCCTTACATCATGCGACGGCGTGCCGGTACCCCATGAACTACTCATTCGGGGTCCCCGGCGGGGCGTGGACCGCCACGATCCTCGGCATCGCGCTTCTCGTCCTCTGCATCTTGGAGCACCAAGCGCTCGCGCGCGTGACCGTCACGAGCCGCCGTCGCGTGCTTCGCTTGTTGCGCTGGGGCTCGGCCCTCGTGGCGTGGCTTGTTGCTGTTCAGCCCACTCAAACTGGCCCGCAGGTACATGAGAGCGAGGGGCGTGTTGTGCTCCTCATCGACGATTCGCGCAGCATGTCCATCGCGGCGAATGGGGAGCCGCGTGCAGCCTTTGTTCCGGAGCTCCGTGAAGGGTGGGAGCGCTCATCGTTCGTGGACGTTCGTCGTTTGGCGGCGGAGATGAGCCCTGTGACGGCGGGGGAGAGCTTAGCGTTCGACGGTGGCGACTCCCGCATCGGAGATGCGCTTGGGTCGCTTCGCGCGGAAGGAAACGTGGGTCTCGTCGTCCTTGTGAGCGATGGCGCGGAGACCGGCGCCGAGTTTGTAGCGGACGGTGATGACGCTCAGAGAATCATCACGGTTCCCGCGGGCCCGACTGAGATTCGCGATGATGCGATTGCCGATTTGGAAGCCGACCCCGTCGCTTTTCTTCGGCAGCCGGCGCTTATTCGAGTTCGCGTGCGACGTCTCGGTGCTCGCGGAACCATTCCTGTGCAGCTGATTCACGACGGCGTCGTCGTTCAGGAGCGGGTAGCGAACGTCGATGAGCTGGGGGAGGGCGAGGTTGTATTCTCTGTGGTTCCACGCGCTCTCGGACGGGATGTGTTCCGCGTTGCGATTCCTCTCGGCGACGACGAGGCGGTGTCAGAGAACAACACCCGCGACCTGATGATTCGCGTGATGCGGGACCGCCTCCGCGTGCTGCTCGTTGCGGGGCGACCCACGTGGGACGTGCGTTTTTTGCGTGCGTTTCTGGAGCGCGACCCGAGCATCGACTTGATCTCCTTTTTTATCCTCCGGACGACGGCGGACATGGCGAACGCGGACCCTGACGAACTTGCGCTGATTCCGTTCCCCACCGACGAGCTCTTTCGTGAGCACCTCGGAAGTTTCGACGTCATCTTTTTCCAAGACTTCGACTTTGAGCCCTACGATATGGCGTCGTACTTGCCGGGGATTGCTCGCTACGTGCAACGCGGCGGGTCCTTTGCCATGATCGGCGGAATTGGCAGCTTCGGTTCTGGGAAGTACGCCGCCACGCCTCTCGCCAGTGTACTTCCGGTCGAGTTTGACGATGTCAGCCGACCCGAACGCGGTGTGCGAAGCGAGCACTTTGCGCCACAGATCGCAGACGCCTTCGCCCAGCATCCGATGATCCGTCTCGTCGACGACGCAGGCGCGAACGCCGCGCTTTGGTCCAACCTCGCGCCCCTCGCCGGCGTCAACCAACTTCGCTCCGCCAAAGAAGACGCCCAGGTGCTCCTGCGCCACCCGCGCGATGGCACCCCGGTCTTAGCGAGCGCGAGCGTCGAGGAAGGGCGCGTCATTGCGTTTGCCGCCGATAGCTCTTGGCGCTGGGGCATGACGAGCGCTGGGGAGACGGGCGATGCGTCAGTCCATGCGCGCTTCTGGGACCGTACGCTGCGCTGGCTTGCGCGGGACCCAGTCCTCGAACCGGCGCGTCTTACGAGCGATCAAGAGCGATACAGCCCGGGGGCCCGAATGGAAGTCCGCGGCGTGCTCCGGGACGAGCGCTATGCGTCTCTTCCTCGTGATGAGGAGATCACCCTGGAACTTCGTCTCGACGATGAGGTCGTCGAGTCCCGTCGCGTCGAGCTAGACGCCGGAGACGCGCTCTCGCTCTCGATGGAAGCGCCGCAGTCGCCGGGCGTGTATCACCTCGTGGCGCATGGCCCAGATGGAGACTTGGCAGAGGAACCCTTCGTGGTGGACGGCGGAGGCGTCGAGCTTGCGGATGTTCGCGTTCGCCGCGACTACCTCGGCCGCATCGCCGAGGCATCAGGCGGACAGCTCATGGAGCCGGGAGACCTGCCTTCGGATCCTGCGCTCTTGGATCGAACGCGGCGGAGCGTTCGCGGCAGCGTTCGTCGCGCGGTTTTTGCAAACCCGTTTCTTGTGACGGCGCTTGTCCTGCTCCTCGGCGCGAGCTGGTGGACCCGCCGACGCTGGGGGCAAAGCTAGGTCGGCGATGGCCGGACTAGAGGCAGGCTGATTCGAAGGGTTGTTCGAGGGGCACGGAGAATGCTGCGTCGATGAACACGGCTTCGCCGCTCACGCAGTTGACGAGATTCCCGGAGAGCTCGAAGGTCTCTTGACCGTCGGCCGCCTCGAGGCTGGTGAAGTTGATGCTTGCATCCGCGTCCCCGCAGTTTTGGAACGCCACGGAGGAGGGGGAACCTGGCTCAACGAAGTACACCTCGAGGGCGGAGCTGAAGGTCACGCTCAAAGGCGCGCCGACGGGAATCACGTCGCCGATGTCTCGCGCGTCGATGAGCACGACGAGGTAGGGGGCGATTCGTAGGTCACAGGTGGGGTTGGAGTAGAGCGCGAAGATGAGCTCGCGTGACTCGCTGCTGCACGGCACTTCGTTGTAGAACGCAGCCGCGGACTGGACTGGAAAAACGATGTCTTCGCTCCCCCGCCGAACCACGGCGCGGTTGAGCACATCGCCTTCGGCGATAGGAACGCAGCCGGAGAGGGACGTCGCATCGATGGCACCGTCAAAGGACGGCACATCCGGGGTGGGGCCAGAATCGCGGCGCGCACCAACGCTGTTGCCGAAGTTGCTCGGGTTTCGGTTGTTCAGCGGAGCTGGCGGTGGTGACTCCGGGTCTGCGCATGCCGAAAAACCGAGCGAGAGGACGAGCAAGAGTCTGGCGATGCGCATGTTCTAGCGCTAGCAGTCTCGGCGTTGGGCCGCAAAACAAGTGCGAGAAGCTGCGTCTCCGTCCTTGGCGGATACGCCTTGTCGCGACTACCTTCGCAGTCATGTCTTTCCATGCGTGGTTTCAAAGCGTCAGCGACCCAGAGGAATGCTACCCACTCTCGGACATCGTCTACCGTTCCAGCGACGGCGCGCTCCTGGAGGTCGTCCATGACATGAACGCGCTCAGGGATCGGAGTCCCGAGGAGTGGCGAACGCTCATCGACGGCCGGGTTGGGCGAAGCGCGTGGCCTTATGGAAGTGGGGTCTGGAGCAAGAAAGAGTGGGTTCAGCCTCACGTTGCGCCGGAGAACGTCGTCTCGCTCTACGAAGGAAATACCAATCTCTTCTGGGCGGAGCGCTATGGCAAAGAGCATCTCGGATTGAGTGACCTCTGGGTCAAGCAGTGCGGCACGAGCCACACTGGCTCGTTCAAGGATTTGGGCATGACCGTGCTCGTCTCGTCAGTGAAGCAGATGATCGCGGACGGGAAGAACATTCGCGCCGTCGCCTGCGCCTCTACCGGTGACACCTCTGCTGCGCTGGCCGCCTATGGAGCCGCGGCCGGGATTCCAGTTTTGGTACTCTTACCCAAAGGGAAGGTCACCGCGGCGCAGCTCGTGCAGCCCATCGCGAACGGCGCGAAGGTGTGTGCCCTCGACACGGACTTCGACGGTTGCATGCGCGTAGTGCAGGCACTCACCGAGGACCCCAGCATCTATCTCGCGAACTCGATGAATAGCCTGAGAATCGAGGGCCAGAAGACCATCGCCATGGAGATTGCGCAGCAGTTCGACTGGCAGGTTCCAGATTGGGTGCTGGTACCCGGCGGCAACCTCGGCAACGTGTCCGCCATCGCGAAGGGCTTTGTCGAGATGAAGGAGATGGGGCTTGTGGACCGCTTGCCGCGTCTTGTCTGTTGCCAAGCAGCCAAGGCCAACCCGCTCTACCGTGCGTATCAGCGGGCCGTCGCAGAAGGCCGAGACCTTGAAGAGAGGGACTTTGTTCCCCTCGAAGCCGAAGAGACTCTCGCGTCCGCGATTCGCATCGGCAACCCCGTTTCACTTCCGAAGGCGGTCCGTGCGTTGCTTGCGTGTCGCGGCGAAGTGGAGCAGGCAACAGAGGCGGAACTCGCCGACGCCAGCGCGCGTGCGGACCTCACGGGGATGTTCAACTGTCCACACACGGGCGTCGCCCTCGCGTGTTTGGAGAAGCTCGTCGCGCGAAAGACCATCAAAGACGGGGAGCGCGTCGTGGTGATCTCCACGGCCCACGGGCTCAAGTTCACCGACTCGAAGGCGGCGTATCACCGGGACGAGCTTTCGTTCAAGGGGGCGCACGCTAACCATGCCCACGAGCTTGGGAGCGACCCTGCGGAGGTGGTGTCCCAACTTCATCGACTGCTCGATCGATGATCGCACGCCTCGGCGCGGCGCTGAGCCGGCTCGGTGAGCGCTACTTGCCGGACCCGTTTGTATTGGCGCTGGGAATCACCGTGCTGGTGGCGGGCGCGGCGCTAACGACGCTCTCCGGAACGGAGGTTATCGGCGCGTGGATGGATGGGTTCGCGTCGCCACCGCTCCTTGGCTTCGCCCTGCAGATGTGCCTCGTCTTGGTCACCGGCCACGCGCTGGCCCTGAGTCCTCCTGTGCAGCGTGCGGTGCGACGCCTCGCGCGTATCCCGAAAAGCGCAGCTCAAGCCACGGCTTTGGTGACGTTCATCTCATGCGCAGCCGCCGTGGTTCATTGGGGTCTTGGTGCCATCGTCGGCGCCTTCCTGGCACGCGAAGTCGGGCGCCACGCGAAGGCAGTCGGAACGCGGATCCATTACCCGCTCCTCGGCGCCGCGGCCTACACGGGCATGGCGGTATGGCACGGCGGGCTAAGCGCTTCGGCGCCCCTGAAAGTGGCGGAAGCAGGCCACTTTGCCGAAGACGTCGCGGGTGTGATCTCCGTGAACGGGACTCTTTTTGGGACGCTGAACCTCGTCGTCACGGGCGGCTTGATGGTCGGCCTGCCCCTTCTGATGATGATGCTCGTTCCAAAGGAGCTTGAGGAGTACCAGCCCCCGTCGCACTTGCCCGACGATGTGGACGAGCGAGACGCGACTAGCGCGCGCGATATGTGGGTGGCCTACGCGGCTGGCGCGCTCGGTCTCGCTGCTGTGGTCACGGCGTGGATGAGCGGCGAGAGCAACTTCGACGTCAACTTGATGAACTTTCTCTTCCTCTTCACCGGGCTGCTCCTCCAAGGGAGCATCAAACACTACGTCGCCGCCATCGCGGATGGTGCACGTGGCGCCGGCGCCATCATCCTGCAGTTCCCGTTCTACTTTGGGATACTGGGGATGATGAAGGCGGCGGGCCTGGTCAGCGCCCTGAGCGCGTGGATGGTGTCTTCAACGAGCGCGACGACCTTCGCACCGGTCGCGTTTCTGTCCTCTGGTCTGACTAACTTGGCTATCCCCTCAGGCGGAGGGCAATGGGCGATCCAGGGCGAATGGGTCCTCGGTGCAGCCTCACGCCTGGGCGTCGCGCCGGAGACGGCGGTGATGGCGTTTTCCTACGGAGACGCCTGGACCAACATGCTCCAGCCGTTCTGGGCCCTGCCTTTGCTCTCGATCATGGGTCTCAAGGCGAAGGAAATCGTCGGCTATACGGCGGTGGTGTTCCTGTTTCTCGGTGTCGTTGTGCCTTTGGCGCTTGTGTTCCTGGGCTAGTCACCGCCTGGACGCCTCACCCTTTTGCATGGCACCCTGGCAACGTGTTTCGTTCTTGTATTCTCGTGTGCGTATTTGCGACTGCCTGCGCCTCTGGCGGGACAAACCCTGGGGAGCGAACGGACACTGGGCCCTCTGGGACAGATGTCCCGCGCCTAGACACATCCACTGGGTGTGACCCTTCTTGCCGCGCGGATGAAACCTGCGTGGATGGCGAATGCATCTCCGCAGGTGGGGACGCTGACGAAGACGGCGTTCCCGTCGAGGTCGACTGCGACGACTCGAACCCGCTAGTCGGACGTACGGGAAGCCGGACCTGTTCCACAGATTGCGGCGACGGCGTCGAGATGTGCAGCGAGGGACTCTGGGGGGCTTGCTCAGCCGAGTGTGGGTGTACCGAGGGCGCTAGTCAGATGATTCCGTGTGGCGCGTGCGGGGATCAAAACCAAGTATGCACCGCCGGCCGCTGGGAAAACTCCGGATCGTGCTCCGGCGAGGGCCTTTGCCCGATGGGGTCCTCCGAGACCCGGGCTTGCGCAGATGGGTCGCCACAGGTCCGAATGTGTGGCGCCTCCTGCACCTGGGGAGAGTGGACGGATTGCGCGGCGCCGCCGGAATGCACGGCGGGTGAAATCGAACGAGATAGCCGCGCCTGTGGCAGCTGCGGTGGCATGGAAGAGCGTACGCGCACCTGCGTGAGCGGTTTCTGGGGCGCGTGGAGCGGATACGGCGCGTGCTCGGGCGGCGGCGGCGGTGAGTGCACGATGGGCGAGACGGACACCGAGACCGGGTCGTGCACTGGGAGCTGTGGCACTCGAACGCGCTCCCGCACCTGCGGAAGCGATTGCCGCTGGGGCGGCTTCGGCGCCTGGAGCGCTTGCTCGGGAGGAACCTGCACGCCCGGCACGACCCGCGACTGCGCGAACGGAGACGCGTGCGGCGAGGAGCGCTGCACGTCGAGTTGTACATGGGCTGCATGTGCGCCCTCTTTGCCCGGAGGCTGCCTTCGTATCCGGCCCGGCACCGGCGGCCCGCCGGGCAACAACTACCAATGCTGCACGCCCAGCGGCGGCGGAAGTGGATGGCAGTTCTGCTTGTCCACGTGCAGATGGTCGACGTCCTGCGACCCGCATAGCTGCTAGCCACTGCACTTGGGCCAGGCTCAGAGCATACCGGTGCTTCCGATGCGCCAACGTACACGCGCGATGCAGAGCGGGACGATGGTGCCTTTGTGGTTTAGCTTCTTGCGGAGGGCGCCCACGGCTTCTTTGAGCGTCGCGCCGGAGCCGATGTAATCATCGATGAGGAGAAGCGTTCCCGTTGAGTCGCCGAGGCCTGCGCCCCCGTGGATGGTCCCTGAGATGTTGTTGCGGCGCTGGTCGTTGTTCAGAAGCTGGCCCTGTCTGGCTTCGGGCGCTGTCCCGTAACGAAGCACGTCCGGAAGGGCGGGGCAGCCGAGGGATCTTGCTAACCACTCCACCGTCGCGTCGCGTTGAGCCCAAGAACGTGAGGGCACAGCGACGACGGCGGAAAAGGGACCGAGTTTGGCGAGTTGCGGGAGATGGCGCTGAAGCGCCTCGAAGGTCGAGTCTGGAAGAGGCTTGTCGCCTGCCCGCCCGCGCATGAAGGAGCGAAACCCCGGCCCGTTCATAGGACCGTCGAAGAGCGCGAAGCCGTCGGAGTAGAGAGGGCGCTTGGCACCTGAGATACGTACGGGCCTCGATTCGAGCCAAGCCTGAACGTCGGCCGCATTTGTGTCAGCGGGCGCCTGTGGTGCTGATGGAACACAAAGATCGCAGCGGCCGCAAATGTTCGCGTCGTCGTCGCCGAGCGCTTGGCGGAGTCGTTGCATTCGGCAGTCGGATTCGCCCCGCGCGTACCTCAGCATCGACTCCAGCTCCCGCGTGCGCACGTGCAGTTGACGCTCGTAGCGCGTCAGGTTCGGCTCTCCTTCGACGCCTCCGGAGGCGTAGACCTGCTTCTTGCCGGAGCGTTTCTTGACGATGAAGCCCTGCTCAATCAGCTCTGCCAGCACAACGGCGACTCGGGTTGGGTGCAGCCCAGTGCGCGCTTTGATGGCCGAGAGAGACGGCGGGTCTTCGCCCGATTGGCGAACCTTGCGCATCACTGTGTGAAAGTCGCCGAGCGTCGGCTGCGCGGACCCGATGAAGTAGTCCTGAACTTTGCGGTCTCGTTCGTCGAAGAGAAGGGTTCCGGCGGCGGCGTGACCATCTCGTCCAGCGCGGCCTACTTCCTGGTAGTAGGCGGTGATGGAGCCGGGAAGGTCGACGTGTACGATGAAGCGGATGTTCGGCTTGTCGATGCCCATGCCCAGCGCATTGGTGGCAGCGATGACGGGAATCTCGTCGGCGATGAACGCTTCCTGGAGCGCTCGCTTACGATCGGGATTGAGTCCCGCATGATAGGCGGTGACGGGGATTCCGCGGCTCGTCACATATTCGGCCACGACCTCCGTTTGGTCACGGGTGGCGCAGTACAAGATGCCGCTGCCTTCCGCGTTGCTGAGCACGCGGCAGAGCTGTTCCAGCTTCTGCGCCAAGCCATCGACGGGCATGACATCGAGAGCCAAGTTCGGGCGGTCCATGCCTTGGCGCTGCACGACGAGGGGGCGTCCGCCGGAGCCGAGGAGGGCGGCGATATCGGCCTCTGTGCGTGCGTCGGCGGTGGCCGTCAGCGCCAGCACACGCATGCTGGCTCGCTTGGCAGAGAACCTTGCGACGGCATCGACAATCCTTCGGTAGGAAGGTCGAAAGTCATGCCCCCACGTCGACACGCAGTGCGCCTCGTCAACGACGAGGAGTGCGACGTCGAGGGTCAGCAAGAACTCCAAGGTGATGACGTTGTCCAGGCGCTCCGGAGATATGAAAAGAATCTGCACGTCGCCGGCGCGAAGGCGCTCTGTCACCAGGTCGTTCGCCGCCTCGTCTTGGTCCGAGTTGATGGACGCAGCCTTCACATCGAAGCGTTCGACGAGGTGACGGATCTGGTCCCGCATCAGCGCCAAGAGGGGCGAGACTACGATGGTCAGGCCCGGGAGGAGCGTTGCCGGTAGCTGGTAGGTGAGGGACTTGCCGTGTCCTGTGGGCTGGATGCAGAGGAGCCGCCCCTCCTCGAAAAGCGAAGTGATGGCTTCCTGCTGGCCTGGACGAAACTCCGAGAAGCCAAAGCGCTCTTTGAGGGCGGCGAGGAGTTCGGCTTCGGAGGGGATCGGGTCTGGGTCCATTGGGCTCGTCATCTGGGGGCAGGAAGACACATCTTCCCTTCTACGTAAATGCTGTGACAGCTTGCGGGGCATGCCTCTGTCCAAACAGCAGCTCTCCGAGGTCACCACAGATACCGTGGCGCACTACGACGACAACGCCGAGCAGTTCTGGCGTGGAACGCGCGACCATGACGTTCAGCAGAACCGAGACGCGTTGCTACGCCACCTAGAGGGTCTCGCTCCGCTTCGCATTCTCGACCTCGGCTGTGGTCCGGGCCGGGATCTGATGGCTTTTCGAGACCTCGGTCACGAGCCAGTGGGCCTCGACGGGTCGCTTCGGTTCTGCGAGATGGCGCGCAAACACTCGGGCTGTGAGGTCTGGCATCAGGACTTCCTGCAGCTCGCGCTGCCGGCCGCACGTTTTGAGGGTGTCTTCGCGAACGCGAGTCTCTTTCATGTGCCCTCGCAGGAGATCCCCCGCGTTCTCGGCCAGCTCTGGGAGACTCTCACTCCGAAGGGAGCGCTCTTCTGCTCCAACCCCCGTGGCGAGAATATGGAGGGCTGGCAGGGGCGACGTTTCGGGGCCTATCACGACCACGCGCGCTGGCGCGCCTTGGCCGAAGCTGCGGGTTTCACCGAGCTGGAGCATTACTATCGACCGCCCGGTCGACCGCGTAGCGAGCAACCATGGCTTGCTACGGTGTTCCGCAAACGAGAGCCGAAGCTCTAGAGCCCAGCTCATAGCTTCGCACGGCCGCATGGGGGCGGGAGAACCGCGTCTTCGCCCCTCAGCTCAAGTGGTGAATCAGGCTCTAGTCGAAGTTCATCACTTTGACGTCGGGGCCGACCTGGAGCTTCGGCTCCGTCTTCGCTTGGACGTCCGCGGCACTCACGCCTGGCGCGAGCTCCTTCAAGACCAAGCCGCCATCGGTGACATCAAGGACACACAGGTCCGTGACGATTTGATGGACGCAGCGCTGACCTGTGAGCGGTAGAGCGCACTCGTTGAGGATCTTCATGCCGCCCTTCTTGGTGACGTGGTCCATCATGACCACCACGCGCCGCGCGCCGGCGACGAGATCCATGGCTCCGCCCATGCCCTTCACCATCTTGCCCGGGATCATCCAGTTCGCGAGGTCGCCTCTGCCGCTGACCTCCATGGCGCCGAGGACGCACATGTCGACGTGGCCGCCGCGAATCATGGCGAAGCTCTCGGAGCTGTCGAAGAAGACGGACCCCGGAATCGTGGTGACGGTCTGCTTCCCGGCGTTGATGAGGTCGGCGTCTTCTTCGCCCTCAAAGGGGAAGGGTCCGATGCCGAGAAGACCGTTCTCACTCTGGAGAACGACCTCAATGCCAGGCTTGATGTGGTTGGCGATGAGCGTCGGCATCCCAATACCAAGGTTCACGAAGTAGCCGTCTTTGAGGTCTTGGGCGATTCGTGCCGCCATCTGGTCGCGCGATAGGCTCATGACGATGCCTCCTCTCGGGTGCGTACGGTCCGTTGCTCGATGGGTTTGTCGAAGCGCTCTCCGACGATGACGTGCTGCACGTAGATGCCGGGAGTGTGAATGTGATCCGGGTCCAGCTCGCCCACTTCGACGAGCTCTTCGACCTCGGCGATCGTGATCGTGGCGGCGGGCGCCATGATGGGGTTGAAATTCCGAGCCGTCTTTCGAAACACAAGGTTGCCCCAGCGGTCGGCCTTGTAGGCTTTGACGAAGGCGACGTCGGCATGAAGCGCCGTCTCCAGAACGAACTCCCGTCCTCCGAACTCGCGTGTCTCTTTGCCCTCGGCAACTTTTGTTCCGACGCCAGTCGGCGTGTAGAACGCGGGGATGCCGGCGCCTCCTGCGCGAATTCGCTCGGCGAGGGTGCCTTGCGGGTTGAGCTCGACCTCCAGCTCACCGCTGAGGAATTTCTCGGCGAAGATAGAGTTCTCGCCCACGTAGGAGCTGATCATTTTTCGGACCTGGCCGTTCGCCAGAAGGATCCCGAGCCCCATATCTGTGGTGCCACAGTTGTTGGAGATAATCTCCAAGTCCTTGGTGCCCTGTTCGCGAAGGGCGCGGATGAGATTTTCGGGGTTTCCGGACAAGCCGAAACCTCCCGACATAAGGGTGGAGCCATCCTTCATGTCTCGGATGGCCTCTGCGGCGCTAGCGACAACCTTGTTCATACGCGCGCATCTTCTCGCCTTGGCGCCAGCGCGTCAACGCCCTCGCTCACACGTGTTGAATGGTCCGCGGAATGTTAGAATGAAGCGCTGATGGTGGCCGCTCCTCCGCGGCCATCGGGCGTGGGTCCAATGCCCGCGCCGACGATACGAACACGGCTATTGGCGGTGGCCGCGTCGCTGTTGAGGCGGTCGCGAAGCTCTCGATAGGCGGACCAGCGCCGCTCTGCGTCGCTGCGGGACGCGAGGCCCACGACACCCGTGATCACGCTGATGCCGGCACCGATGAGGACGAAGTAGTCGAAGGCGCTGTCGAAGACGAAGCCCCGCGGGATGAAGTAGACCGGGAGCACGAGGGCGCCCGTGACAACGCTGATCGAGGCATCGAGGAGTCGGGACATTCGTGCGCGCCGTGCGATCTGCTCAAGGGCGCTTTCGCCAAACGCGAGGCGGGTTTCGACGTCTTCCAGGCTGCCCATCGGCATATGAGAGAACTCGATGGCGAGGCGTGGCGCTCGGGAGCGGAGCGCTAGATCGATAATGCCGCGGGTAATCCCGGCGGCGCCCCAGAGGTACAAGTACGATGCGAGGAGCTTGTCGCTTGAATGCACGAAGGCTCCGAGCCCAATGGAGAGGCCGCCGGACGTAATGGACAGGATGCCGTCGACGATGGAGCCGCGCCGAGCCGCAAGAGTTCGGAGAGAGCCGTCGAGGGCGCGCAAACGCGTCGCCGTCATGCTTGGGATGCGTAGGTCAGGCGAGTCCCCGGTGACAACGCCGGGGGCTGGGGCTTCGTAGCGGAGGCTCCCGTAGCCGGCGGGTTGCGCGGGTGGCGGAGGAACGTCGCCAAGTCCGGCCGCCGGAGTGGCGGGCTCACCTTCAGTGTCCGGGGTCGCGTCCGGCTCCGGCGTTTCTGCGTCCGAGGCTGGCGCCACGGCAGCCGGCGAAGGTGTGTTGTGTGCGTTTGGCGGCGCGCCCAGGCCGGACGCTCCCTCTTGGGCGTTCACTGCACTCGTCAAAAGGAGCATCGCTAGGGCAACAAAGAAGGCGCGCATGGAACAAGTATAGGGCTCGATGCGCGAAGGCCCAAGGGCAGGGCCGACTTCGGGCGATGGAGGATCGAAAAGCCTAGGAACCCGACTCGCTTTCCGGCGACTCGTCGAGTTCGCCGAGTCGGGTGCGCGCTTCCACCGACGAGGGATCGAGCGTCAGGGCGCGACGCAGCGCGCGAACCGCCGCTTGGCGTTGCCCTGAGCGCGCGAGGGCAAACCCAAGCGCGCGCTGGGCTTGCGCTTCTTCCTCTGTTTGACCCGCCGCCTGGATCCCTCGCCGGGCGAGGGCGACGGCGCGAGGGACGTCGCCGTGCTCCAGAGCGACACGGGATGCCGAGCATAGGTCTCGGGGCTCCCCGAGTCTCAAGAGCTCCGCGATGGCGTCGTCGGCGCGGCCCGCGGCGTGAAACGCAAAGGCCAAGCGGCGACGGGCTTCGACGTCGTGGGTGGCGAGCTGAAGGCGGCTCTGAAGAAGCGCCACGGCGGGGCCGGGTAAGCCGCGGGCGAGATGCACTGAAGCGAGCTCGAGAAGTGTCGTGCGGTCCTGAGGCAGGATCCGTCGAGCCAGCTCGAGGGCTCGCTGAGCGTGCCCCAGCTCCCCACGGCGAACTCGTGCGCTCGCCAGCTGTCGGAGGAGCGCCGCTGCGGCTCGGTCTTGGCGCTGGGCCCACCGCGAGAGCAGCGCGTCGGCGGCGTTGAGGTCGCCGAGCACGAGTTGGGCTCGAGCGACGATGCGTGCTTCAAGGGCGTCTGCCGGGGCTGATAGATGCTGAAGCACGAAGCCCGCGTCCTCCGTGCGTGAGAACGTCACGAGGAGTCGCTCCGCCGTCGCGAGCAGGAGCGGGCTCCGCTCGCGCTGAAACGGTCCATCGAAGAGACGGCGCACCCGCGCGGGCCGGTTGGCTTCGAAGGCGCGCTCGACGCGAGTCGTGAAGCGGAGCTCCGCTGGGGAGAGCTCACTTTCCTGCGCGACGGCCACGCCTTGGATGAGCATGAGCCCGAACACGACGAGTGATCTCGCGCTACTCCCTGGCGTAGAAACGGAGCACCTTGCCTTCCTCGTCGAACTGAATGTCGGGGCGCAAAAAGATTGTCTGGCGATTGCAGTCGAGTAGGGCGAGGCGTTGCGTGCCCTGGATGGAGAACGCTCGTTCCTCGCCGGGGGCGACAACGTCATCCACATCCAGGCGGTCCATTCCGCCCCGGCTGTTTCGCGTCTTGACGTAGCAGATGACCTCTTCGGACTCGTTGAGGATGAGCAGCTGCTGGGGCGCCCCGGCGTAGAATTCGTTGGGGCGGTTCTGTTGGGTGGCGGCGCAGGCGGAAAAAGCCATCGCCAGCGCGGGCGGCCCTATCCAGGCGAGCTTGGGAGTGAGGGCCACGCGCTCAGCATACTCGACGCTGGGGCCAGGCGCAGGTGGCGCCCATCTGCAGTGCGATCAACGAAGGGCGCTAACGAAGCGACCAAAGAGGTGCTGGGCGTCGTGGGGGCCAGCCGCCGCTTCGGGGTGGTACTGAACGCTGAACGCCTGGTCCTCATCGCGTCGGATGCCCATGCAGGTGCCGTCGTTCAGGTGGACGTGGGTGAGTTCGCAGACCCCCTTGAGGGAGTCGATGTCCGCCACGAACCCGTGGTTCTGGGTCGTGATCTCGATGCTCCCGGTGGCGAGCTCCTTTACCGGCTGGTTGAGACCTCGATGCCCAAATTTGAGCTTGTAGGTAGTGCCTCCGAGGGCCAGGCAGAGCAGCTGGTGGCCGAGGCAGATGCCAAAGATCGGCTTCTTGCCGAGGAGTGCTCGAACGGTTTCAACGCCATAGTCGACGGCCGCAGGGTCGCCGGGACCGTTGGAGAGAAAAACGCCGTCAGGGTTCAGGGCAAGGATGTCCTCCGCCGACGTTCGCGAAGGAACCACAGTGACGCGGCAGCCGGCGTCGACGAGGGAGCGGAGAATGTTCCGCTTTACGCCGAAGTCCACGGCGACCACGTGGGGGCGTGGTCCTTCGCTGGACAGCACACGCCACTCTTCATCGCTTCCGTCGGTCCACTCGTAGGTCGCCTCGGTCGTGACGACGGCGCTCAGGTCGAGACCTTCCATGGGCGGCGCTGCTTTGGCGGCTTCGAGGAGCTCTGGAATGGACCCGGTTCCCATCGCAGCCATCTGCGCGCCGTGGTCGCGGATGTGACGGGTTAGGGAGCGGGTGTCGACGCCATCGACGGCGACGATGCCCCGATCCTTCAGGTAGTCTGGGAGGCTCTGTTTTGTACGCCAGTTGCTCGTCATCCGAGACATCTCATGGACGATGAAGCCGCTCAGGAAAGGTCTCTCCGCTTCGAGGTCGTCGCCGTTGACGCCGGTGTTTCCCATCTGCGGTGCCGTCATGGTGACGAGCTGACCGCAATACGAAGGATCCGAGAGGACCTCTTCATACCCAGTCATGCCGGTGGTGAACACCACTTCGCCGGTGGCGATACCGGGCGCACCGACGGCACGGGCCTCAAAGACAGTGCCATCCGCCAAGACAATATGGGCTTCGGTCATGTTTCTTTCCTCTGGTGGATAAGTTTGCCACGAACAATTGTGAAGCGGGCTGCGCCGCGTACGTTCTCCCCAAGGAAAGGCGTATTGGCGGACTTACTCATGAGCGTGGCTCGAGCCACCGTCCAGTCGTGGTCGGGGTCGATGACGGTCACGTCGCCTCGTTCGAAACCGGACTTTTGGCCGAGAAGAGCCGCCGCGCCGTCCCCTGCGGCTCGGAGAGTCGCTTCTCGCTCGAGCTCACCGCGTTCGATAAGCGCGCAAAGACCCGGGGCGGCCAGCTCCAGGCCGATGACCCCGAAGCCGGCGCCTGCGAACTCACACGACTTCTCGAGGGCTGCGTGAGGCGCGTGGTCTGTCGCGATGGCGTCGATGGTCCCGTCGTTGACGGCTTCGCGGAGCTGTGCCCGATCCGTCTTGGAGCGGAGTGGAGGCACGACTTTGAATTGCGGGTCGAAATCGCGAAGCGCCTCGTCGCAGAAGGTCAGATGGTGAGGTGACACGTCGGCGCTGATGCGCATCTTCTCGGCTTTGGCGCGCCGAATGAGAGCGGCGCTCCGGCCACTCGACACGTGAGAGATATGCACCCGCGCGCCGGTCTCTGCGGCCAGCTCCAGCGCCGTCGCGACAGCGGAGACCTCGTCGGAAGCCGGAGAGCCAGGCAGCCCGAGCTCCGTGGATACGACGCCATCGTGCATCATGGCGCCTCGGACTTGACCACCGGCGTCGCAGTGCAGCGCAATGAGCAGATCGAATGTGCGGGCGTATTCCATGGCCCGACGCAACAGAGCAAGGTCTCCGATGGCGGCGTAGTCGTCGCTGACTCCCACGATGCCGGCGGCCTTCATGTCCGCCATCTCGGCGAGCTCGCGGCCTTGGAGTCCCTTCGTGATGGCGCCAAAGGGCCAGAGACGGGCGCCGGACCCGGAAGCCCGGCTCATCATCTGCTCGGTCACGGCGCGGACATCATGAACCGGCCGCGTAGAGGGGAGGGCACAGACAGCTGTATAGCCGCCGGCGGCTGCAGCGCTGAGACCGCTTTCGATGGTCTCCTTGTGCTCTTCGCCGGGCTCACGAAGGTGACTTCTCAGGTCTACCCAGCCGGGAGTAACCCAGCATCCTTCGCAGCTGAGGTCGACGGCGTCGGGCGAGACTGCCGTGCTCGCGATGCGCTGAGCACCGTCCGACGACACAAGTAAATCCCCGAAAGAGCCAGGGGCTCCCGGGGTACCGGCGATCCAGCCACCACGCAGACGCAGCACGAGGAGTGGACTAACGGAGTGCTCGGCGCCCGTCAACGACCTTGCCGCTCAAGAGCGACGAGTCGAGAGCGGGCGCACAGCCCTCAGCCGACCTGTCCCATGCCTTCATCATCTTCGGGTGCTTCAACACCCTCGATGAGGCCAACGGAGGACACGGCCTCTTCTTTGTCCTTCTTCTTCTTTTCCATGCGGGTCTTCATCGTGATGACCTTCCGGTAAAGAGACGCGAAGTCTTTGTTGCGCGTGGCCATGCTTGGTGTGCCGCCGCGGAGAAGGGTCTGGAGGATGAACTCAAGGACCTGCACTTCACCTTCGGAGAAGCTGTTGCTGATACGCATGAGGGACGATCTATCAGCAGGCGTCTGAACTGACAATCGGTGACGGGTGATGTAGTGTCACATTTGTTGCCATACGTTGCTATTTGTTCCTTGGAAGTGTTTGTAATTACTCGTTAAGGGTGGCTGGAGAAAACTCACACGGCGATCGTGTTTCGTCGTCGCGATCCTTCAATGCGCTTTCCGATCGTTTGACAACCCCTTGAAAATCCACGCTAATTCACCTGCGTGTTATCGCCCCTGATACCGATCGCACTGGCTCAGGACGATCTCAACGCGGATCACGAATGATCCCCGTGGGATCATTTGTGATCCAAACGCGAGTATGGCGCGTTGGATCATGTTTGATCCGTGGGGTTCGCGCGCAAGCACAAGGGGATCACGAATGATCCGCGTCCCCACACGGGCGCTAGGCTCCCAGCGGCGCGCCCGAAGGCGCAGCGGGATGACTCTCGATGCGTCGGCTAGCGGTCGCCGGAGGTCACGCGGACGATTTCCGCGATGGTGGTGGTGCCGGCGTTGACTTTCTTCAGGCCCGCCATTCGAAGGCTGTCGACGCCGCCGCGGATCATCTCGTCTTTGAGCTCTGCGGTGGAGGAGCCCATCAGCACCATTTCTTTGAGCCGGTCCGTGAAGGGCATGACCTCGTACAGAGCGACGCGGCCCTTGTACCCACTGTCGCTGCAGGTTCGGCAGCCAGCGCCCTTGTAGGTCTTGACGTTCGGGAGGTCTTCTTGGCGGAAGCCCACGTCCAAGAGCGCCTGGGGCTCCGTGGGAACTTCGACCTTGCAGTCAGAGCATATCTTACGCGCGAGGCGCTGGGCGACGACGAGGTTGACGCTGGCGGTGACGAGGAAGGGCTCCACGCCCATGTTGAGCAGGCGGGTGACGGTGCTCGGCGCGTCATTCGTGTGGAGCGTAGAGAGCACAAGGTGACCCGTAAGCGCGGCCTTGACGGCGATTTCCGCCGTCTCGAAGTCGCGAATCTCGCCGACCATGATGATGTCAGGGTCCTGACGCAGGAACGAGCGTAGAGCGCCAGCGAAGTTGAAACCGATAGCTTCTTGGACCTGCACCTGGTTGATGCCGTTGAGGTTGAACTCAACGGGGTCTTCGGCGGTGCTGATGTTCGTATCCGAGGTGTTGAGCTCGGAGATGGCTGAATACAGCGTCGTCGTCTTGCCCGAACCCGTTGGGCCCGTGACCAGAACCATGCCGTAGGGCTGATGAATCTGCTCTTTGAAGGAGTCGAGGGCGTCTTGGTCGAAACCCAGCTTCGTCATGTCGAGCTGGAGATTCGACTTGTCCAAGAGTCGAAGGACGATTTTCTCGCCGAAGAGCGTAGGAAGCGCGGAGACACGAAAGTCCATCTCGCCTTTGCCCTTGCCGAGCTTGAGCTTGATTCGACCATCCTGAGGCAGTCGGCGCTCGGCGATGTCCAGCTTCGCCATGATCTTGAGACGTGAGGCGAGGGCGTTCTTCTGCTTCGGCGGAAGCTGCATCTCCTCGTGGAGGACGCCATCAATGCGCAAACGAACGCGAAAGCTCTTTTCATAAGGCTCGACGTGGATGTCCGAAGCGCCTTTCTGAATCGCGCTGAGGAGGATGGCGTTGCAAAGCCGGATGATCGGAGCGCCTTCGGCTCCTTCGAGGTCGATGAGGTCTTCGTCGTCGCTCGCGACTTCGATTTCGTCCTCATCGAAGCCGTCCATGATCTCGTCGTAGGAGATCTCCGGCGCGGAGTAGGAGCGCTCGATGGCCGCGGCGATGGCCGCCTCCGACGAGACGACGGGCTCCACGTTGTAGCCCGTAAGGAACTTGATGTCGTCGATGGCGTGCAGATTCGATGGGTCCGCCATCGCCACGATGAGGGAAGAGCCAGCACGGCTCACGGGGATGATATTGTGTTTTTCACACACATCCGCCGTGACGAGTTTGATGACGGCCTGGTCGATCTCGTATTCGCTCAGGTCGATGGACTGAACACGATACTGCTGACTCAAGAAATCCGTGATCTCTTGGTCGGAAATGACACCCATCTTGGCGAGGGCGTAGCCCAGCGTGACGCCGTCTTTCCGTTGTGAGGTCTGTGCTTTGCGCAGCTGTTCGAGGCTAATGCGTTTGCTGCGAACCAGCAGCTCCCCCAGGCGATTGCTCATGGCCGGAACTATACACTAGGACTCGCCCCAGAGGATGGCATTGTGGAGTGCACAACCCGCAGAGGGCCGTGATAGCCTCGGGCGGTGAGTCTTTTTCGCCGTCTATTCGATACGGCATTCCGCCGGGCGAAGCGCGCTGAAGGTGCTGGGGAGTACCGAAAAGCGGCCTCTGGCTACGCTGAGGCGGACATGCCGGCGGAAGCCGCTCGGGTGCTTCTTGTGCTGGCGGCGCGGAGCCTGGAGACGGACGAGCGCGTGCGAGCGCTGCGCGACGCTCTCCATCACCTGGAGGCCGATGATCCCAGCTGTGGAGAGGTTCGTGCCCAGATTGGCAAAGCGCTCCTCGAACAGTCTCAGGCCGACGGCGTCCGCACGCTCGAAGATCGCCGCCGGGCCCAAGAAGCGGGTGAACTCCTCGAAGGCGAAGAGCGTTTCGGTCTCGCAGCGAGCGCGTACGAGCTCCTCGGGCGCCTCGAGGACGTGGCTCGCTGCCTCGAGGCGGGGGGCGAAGTCGAGCGCCTTGAGGCTCTCCTCGATAGCCGAAACGAGAAAGCGGACGAGGAGCGCAGCGTTCAGCGCTTGGTTCGAGAATACGAGATGGCCCTCGCGACCGGGGCACGGCTTGAGGCGCGGGCCAGCCTGAGGGCGGCTTTGGACTTCAGCCCAGGCGATATTTCCCTCCGTGAGATGCTGACGCGCCTCGACGGCAGGATGCCCCCGAAGGGCTCCCTGCGCCTCGTCGCCGAGGACCATACATACCTATTCGTCGGTTCGCCGCGTGTCGCGATGGGCCGGGAGGGGGCGCTCTCGCTTCGTGGTGCATCTCTGTCGCGGCGGCACGCGGAGGTCCGGCTCGAGAACGAGGAAATCGTCGTCGAGGACCTGGGAAGCCGGAACGGCACCCTCGTCGGCGGCATCCCAATCGCGGGGGCGCTGCGAGCTTCTGGCTCGGTGAGCGTAGGTCTTGGCGAAGATGTCACGGTGGCGGTGAGCCGGCGCGGCGAACTTCTCGATATGGAGGTTTCCGAGGGGCTCGACCGTGGACTTCGCGTCATCGCGGGGACTGGGACACTCACTCATCCTTCGTTGCCGCTGTCCGTGGCGTTCAACGCAGGGGTGGCGACTCTCACGAGCACCGGCATGTCCACGAAGCTGATGGGCGCTGACCTCGCGGCCCCGATCGTCTGCCTCGTCGAGGACGTCATCGAGATCGACGGCGTTCGCGTGGAGGTTCAGTGAGTTTTTGGCGAAAGCTCTTCTCGCGGAAGGAGAAGGAAGAAACGTCAGAGGAGCCACAGGAGCTGCCCGAGGCCCCGCAGAAACCGGAGCCGCCATCCCCGTTGATGGAGCTGCAGGCGATGGCCAGGGGCGAGGGGGAGGTGGACGAGACCCGTGCCATCGATCTCTTCGAGCGCCTCATCGCTCAAAACAAGATGCTCGCAGCGCTCGAGGCGGCGCGAAACATCATCGCGCGCCACCGAGGACTTCCGCTTTTGGGGCTCCGCTTGGCAGAACGATTGAGCGCACGTGGTGAAGACGAAGGCGCCTGGAACGCGCTGCTCTCATTTCGAGAGTCCATGGACGCGCCTCTCGGCGCATGGCTGCTCGCGGGAGAAATCGCGGAGCGCCGCGGCGAGAAGGAGCAGGCGCTGACGCTCTACGAGCGTATTCTGGCGCGTAACCTTGACTACCCGCGGGCGCGAGAACGCGCCGAGCGGCTGCGCGGTGAACAAGGGCCGAGACAGGACATGGCCGGGGCCACCCTCGCCACCGATGGCGCCTTGGCGCGCGGTCGTTATCGTATCGAAAAAGAACTCGGACGCGGAGGCGCGGGCACCGTGTTCGCGGCGCAGGACCTCGCTTTGGGGCGACGCGTCGCGCTCAAGGTCTACCACCGGCGCGGACCGATGGACGCCCAGCGCCTGGGCATCGAAGCGAGGACTCCGGCTTCATTTGAGCATCCGGGCGTCGTGCGCATCTTTGACATCGATTACGAGCTGGGCGCTATCGCCATGGAGTGGGTCGCCGGCGGAGCGATACGCGGAGAGTTGAGCGCTGGACGTGTCTCGGTAGAACGTGCCCGGAAGTGGATTCACTCGGGGGCGGAGGCGCTGCACTTCGTACATGCGGGCGCGGTGGCACACCGGGACGTGAAACCCTCGAACCTCTTAGTCCGGCCGGACGACCAGGTGGTGCTCACGGACTTTGGCATCGCGATGGCCGTGGGTGAACGTCCCGCGACGCATGGGGGGGAAGGAACGCTTCGCTACGCCCCCGCCGAACAGCGTGCAGGACGCGTGGCGGCGCCGAGCGCGGACATCTACGCTCTCGGCGTGACCATTCATGAGGTCCTCGAACCCCTAAAGGATGTGCCCAGCATCTGGCATGAAACCGCGGATGCTTGCCTCAAAGACGACCCCGACGCACGCGCGCCCCTCGCCGAGGTGATGCGCGTGTTTGCCCCGTCGTAGCGGGAACGAGTTCAAACACAGCATCGTGGGTACTTCGAGGGGTGCTCATCTCCCCGGTCGGTCACGCTTCCTTCCTGGCTCACGAATACCGTTGGCGATGGACGTGGCGTTTGTCGTCGTTCCGCAAATGGCTGTCCTCGGCATTTTGAGCTCGTTTTAACGGCACCTCACGGTGTGGATGCGCCGGGGGCCTGCGCGGATGTGGATTCGATTTCGGCGCCTTAGTGTTCTGCCTGCGAGTGCTGTAGCCTGAGCTCATCGCGGAGTGCCTCCACGCGCCTTCGATGGACAGGGCCGAAGTG
>JBGCFM010000144.1:0-23617 GCA_045106895.1 Polyangiales bacterium
CCGCCCTCGCAACGGGGGTGCTCTTTGGTGATTGGTCTCTGCGGCCTCTCCTCACGCACTTTCCTTCGCTCTTCGTCGTTGCGAACATCTGGGCGCTGGTGGTCACCGCGTATTTGATGGGCAGCGCGTGGTCGAAGGGGGAGGGGCGCTTGCTTCAAGGACGCTCGGTTCAGCCACAGGGCTCACGAATCAAGGCGGCGGCCCTCGACATTTGGCTCGGCGCGGAGCTCAACCCGACCTTCGCCGGCGTCGACCTCAAGATGCATATGTACCACCCGAGCCTCATCGGCCTTGTGGTGCTCAACGCGGCGTTCCCCTTCGCCCAGTACGAAATCTACGGCGCCGTCACGACGGAGATGTGGCTCTACCAAGGCTTCGTCTGGGCGTACATCTTCACGCACTACATCCGCGAAGACTTCATGCTCACGACGTGGGACATCATCGCCGAACGCTTCGGCTTCATGCTTGTTTGGGGCGACCTGGTGTACGTACCATTTCTCTACAGCATGGTGGGCTGGTGGGTCCTCGGGCGCGGCTGGTCGCCTTCGGAAAGCGGGCAGTGGGTGCATGAGCCTTGGCCCATCGCCGGCGTCGCCTGTCTCGTCGCGCTGCACCTCCTCTTTCACTGGGTATTCCGCGGCGCCAACTGGCAAAAGGACAAGTTCAAGCGAGACAAGTCCGTGCACATCTGGGGCAAACCCGCGGAAGCCCTCGGTGGCCGTTTGCTGGTTAGCGGTTGGTGGGGCATCGGCCGAAAAATCAACTACACCGGCGAGCTTGGCGTCTACCTGAGTTTCTCTTTGTGCGCCGGCTTCGACTCAGCGTGGCCGTACTTCTTGCCCTTCACGCTCCTCGTCCTTCTGCTGCAGCGCGCCTGGCGCGATGACCGAAAGTGCCGCGAGAAGTACGGGCCGCTCTGGGATGAGTACTGCGAGCGGACGCACTTTCGCGTGATTCCGTTTCTCTACTAAGCGCGCAAACACTCCCCGCAACGGGTGTTTCGCAAGAGCGAACAGCTCGATAAGCCTATTGTTTACAGGAGCTTAGGTGCGCCGCGGACGGCTCCGGCGTGGCCGGTCCTTGCGCACTCCAGCTTTGTGTCCATGTTATTGAATGTGATTTTCAAGAACAATAAGCGGCTCCGGAGTCATCCTGGACCCAACTATGAAACCGTTGAAGTGCGGAGGCACTCGCCCACCTTGGTGGAGGTCATTGCGCGGGCGGATGAACAGACAAGCGACGCCGCACGCGCGTTTCAGCCCGGGGACAAGATCAAGGTAGATGTAGGAAACGCGATGCGGAGCTACACGCCTTCGATGCTCAGCGCGTCGGAGCTGCGCTTCTTTGGCGTCGTCCATGGCGGCGGCCCCGGCTCCGACTGGCTGCGTCGACTCCAGCCGCGTGACCCCGTTCGTTTTCGGGGGCCCGCGCGCAGCCTTCCGTTTGTTGAGGACGTGGAGTGGGCGGGTTTCTTTGGGGACGAAACAACCGTTGGCGCCGCTGACGCTCTCCTCGGCGCATTGCCGGCGAACATTCCCCGTGTTGGCGCCCTCGAAGTGGAGGAGGACTCCGTCGCGGCTGTCCGCGCGATGTCCCTTGGCCTCGAGGTCAAAGCACGGCGTGAGCGCGGCGACGCACTGGTTCGCTTCGCTGAGGCGTTGGAGATCCCAAGTGGAAAAGGAGTGCTCTGGCTTTCCGGCGAAGCGACCACCCTCGTTCGTCTCAAGGAGACGCTCTTGGCGAGGGGGGTCGAGCGCTCGATGCTTCGCATCAAAGCGTATTGGAGCCTGAAAGGAACGCTGCACCGCAAAGCACTGGAACGAGGAGCCCTTCGATGATCGGGCCAAACGAAACCCCCAAGCTCGCCATCGGTCACGCGGTTCTCGAGTCGCGCGATGTGGAGGCGACCATTCGATTCCTCGCGTCCCGTGGCGCGCGCGTCGTGATGGCCCAGCAGAACTTTGCCATCGCTGAACTGCGCGGCGGAACGCACGTGGTGGTTCGCAAGGGCGGCGCCGAAGCGAGGAATCCTAGCTTCGACCTGATGGTCGAAGACGTACGTGACGTTCGAGATGGGCTCATCAACGAGGGACTCGAACCGACGGCGCTTCGAAGCGGCGGCGTTCACAAGTCCTTTGACGTTCAGGAGCCCGGTGGCGCGATGCTGACCTTCACTTCGTCCCATGCGGTGGGGCGGGTCTAGCCCTTGGACTGCAGTCCTGCGTCATCTCCCGTCTACCTTTCTGAATCGCACGCTAGCGTATCAACCCAGTGTCAGTTGGCGTGGCAGCTCGCGCACGCGCGCTCGCCGCTGGCGAAGAAGACCGGCGTCTCTACTTCCGCGCCGGCGCCTCCGCTGGCGAAGCTTGCGGCTCGGGACTCCGCGCTCTGCACCCACGACTCGAAGGCGTCGCGGTAGGGCCAGGTTGCGGCGCTCTCCATCGTCAGCGCGCGGGCGTAGGAGATGCGGGCTCCTTCGAGGTCTCCTAGGCGCAGCTTCAGGTCGCCCACAGTGGCGTGGTAGCCCTCGGCGCCGTGAGGATTTAGTTCGGAGTTTCGGCACGTGTGCGAAGTGCCGTCACCGCAGTCTTCGATGGCCAGGAGCGGCGCGAGGACTCTCTCGGGGTAGCCGGACGAGAGGGGCATTCGCGCCAGACTCACCGCCGCCAAGAAAGGCGTGAAGCGCGGGTCGTTTTCGCTCGCGCTCATGAGTTCGTCGCGGGCAACGTCAAGGTCGAGACCCCGTGAGCGGGCGGCCTGGTAGTTGAAAAATGCGCGCCACCCGGCGGCGCTGGTGTCCTCGCCATCGAGCTCGACGGCGTTATCGAACGCCATCGAGGCTCGGATGGCGTAGGGGCGCTGGCGAAGCCGTAGGTAGGCGTGCAGGTTCGCGAGGCCGAACCAGAGCTGCGCCTCGGCGCTATCCGGTTGCGCATCGATGGCGCCGGCGAGCATCGAGATGGCCTCCTCCTCGAGCCGGCTGTCTCCGTTCATGACCTGGACGAAGCGTGCTCTTGCATCGGGGAGGCTTGAAGGAATCACGGGGACGCGAAGCCACCAGTAGCCTCCGAGGGCGGCGACGAGGCCAAGAGCCAGAAAAGCCAGCGTCCCTCGCATGACTCGTTTCTTCCACTTCGCCGACATCGACTAGCTATGAGGTCAGTCGAGTGACCCGCCAAGGTACCGAACGTTCAGCTGACCGAGGCGCGGCTTGTTGCCTTCAGCGTTCTTGGAATGTGGCGTCGTCCGGAGGTCTTTGCCTCGGAGCGTTCAACGCGACCTTCGGCGAGGATCTTCTCCGGGACCCCGCGCAAGTCCGACACCAGCCGCAGGCGCTTCAGCGCGAGGAGGCCGTAATAGGTCATGTCGATCTCCCACCAGAAGAACCCGTTGCGCGCCGCCGCCGGATAGCGGTGGTGGTTGTTGTGCCAGCCCTCGCCGAGGGTCAGCAGCGCAAGCCAGATGTTGTTGCGGCTGTCATCACGTGTCTCGTAGCGGCGATTTCCAAACACGTGCGCCAAGGAGTTGATGAGAAAGGTGCTGTGCCAGAGAAGTACGGTGCTGACGAAGAAGCCGATGAGAAGGCCCGGGAGTCCAAGGGTCAGACCGCACACCAGCGCCAAGACGACGCCCGGCAGATAGTGGAAGCGGTTCAGAAAGCGAAGCTCAGGGTACTTGGCGAAGTCATGAACCCGCGCGTAGTCCGTCTCGTTGTGCTCGGCGCTCACGATCCAGCCGACGTGGGAATGCCAGAAGCCGCCCTGAACGGGCGAATGAACGTCTTCTGGGCCATCGGAGTGTTTGTGATGGTTCCGGTGGTGCGCCGCCCACCAGAGCACGCCTTTTTGCAACGATGACTGCGCCAAGCAGGCCAGGAGAAACTGCATCACGCGGCCTGTCTTGAATGCGCGGTGAGAGAAGTAGCGATGGTATCCGGCGGTGACGCCGAACATTCGAATGACGAAGAGCAGCCCGCAGACGATCCAAGCGGCGGCGCTCTGGGTGACGAAGAGCGCTCCCACAGCCGCGATATGGCAGAGCCAGAATGGAATGCTCTGAGCCAGACCCTGACGACGCAGCGCAGCGGGCGAGTCTTTGGAATCCGTGAGGGGAAGATCCTGCATCACTCCAACCTAGGAGCTATCTTCGTCGCCGACCGTCACGAGCCCATCACAGTTGGGTCACCGTTGCGTCATTGTTTTCGTCACACCCGGCTAGTCGTCGGCGTCACAGCTCCAGAACTCGATGAAGATGTCGATGCACTGGTCGTCGCAGGTGCCTTCGTCGGGGCTGCTTCTCGCGAGACAGAGCATGTACGAGCGCCATAGGACGAGGCAGTTTGGAGGGGTGTTTCCTTCGTCGAACACCGGACCGCAGTCGGGCCGGTCGGCAAAGCAGCCGCGGTCGATGCGCGAGCTGTATGCGCACACGTTGGTGGCGCATTCGTTCCAGTCTAGCCGAGTCAGCTCGCAGCTCCCGCAATCGTTCGCCGTCTGAAGACAGTCCAGATAGCCCTCGAACTCCTCTGCGCAGTCGAGCTCCTCGGCGTTCGCCGCCGCGCTCCCGCAGGCTTGCTGCGAGTCGAAGGCGTCCTGCACACACTCGGCGCCGTACTCCTCGGCACATAGCTGCGCTGTGTCGGCGCAGCAGCCGCTGAGAGCAATGGCGAGGACAGCGCTTCGGATCATTTGCACAGCGTTCGGGGTAAGCAGCGCATCTGTCAACCTCCGAGCCTTTTGGAGTCACGGCGAGCCACGTAGAAGCGAGGGCAAATCCGCATTGCACCCAAGGCTTGACTCGTCCGGTGGGGCCGTCGATACAGCGCTCGTGTGTTCGTGAGCGCGGACCAGGACCTCGGGCCCTCACGCTTTCGACAGGCCTACACCTTTCGCGCCGATGGAAGCGCCGATATTGGGGTGCTCGCTCCCAACGACGCGCACTACTCCGCCACCGGCACCTGGACCTTGGCGCCGGGCGCAGAGATCGGAGTTGTGTACGAGACGCGCGAAGGCGAGCGGCGCGCCGAATCCTGGACCGCGGTGGTGAGTGAAGGAATGCTCACACTCACCGCCGTCGCAGACCCGGGTTGGTAGTTACGCTGAGGGAACGAAGTCCTCTGCCTCATCGGGTAGTCCCGCCGCTACCTCACGCACTGCCGCAAAGAATCCGTCGACGTCTTCGTTGCTGAGGTCTGGATTGACGAGGGCGAGGCGGATTGGCTTACTCGCGCCTACGCTTCCATAGCTGCACATCATGAGGCCGCGTCGGTCGAGTTCGGTGCACACGCGTGCGCTACTTTTTCCTTTTACGTAGAAGCAGAGGTTCACGTATTGGGGCTCGCAGAATAGCTCCATGTCAGCGTCGCTGAGCACGATCTGTCGCGCGTGGGTGACCATCTCAAAGAGCTTGTCCACCCGCGCGGCAGTCTCTGTGAGACCGTGGTAGCGCAACGTGGCCCAGACCTTGAGCGCGTCGTTGCGTCGTCCCGTCTGCATGGAACGCACGGATGGGTTCCATGCGTTGCCGTCGGCCTGGAGAAGGTAGGGCGCCGCGGCGGCAAAGCCTTCTTCCAAAAGCCCGACATGCCGGCTCAGGTAGAACGATGCCACGACGGGTACGCCCATGAGCTTGTGGCAGTCCCACGTGAGACTGTCCGCGAGATGAGCGCCGTCCATGAGGTGTCGGTGCTTCGCGCTCACGAGTGTTGCGCCGCCATAGGCTGCGTCCACATGCATCCAGGCGCCGAACTCAACGCAGAGCGCGGAGATGGGCCGGAGCTCGTCGAATGCGCCGCGCACCGTCGTTCCCGACGTGGCCTGAACCATGATGGGCACCGCGCCCGCTGCGACATCACGTTCCATCGCCCTTCGCAGCGCGCTCACATCCATGCGGCCGTCGTCCTTTGTCGCGATGGCGCGTACGTTGTCCCGGCCAAGTCCCAGGATGCCCGCTGCGCGGTCGACGGAGTAGTGTGCGTCCGCGGAGCGGTACACCACATACGTTCGGCCATCGCTTCCTTGGCTAAGCGCCCGGGGACACGCCTTGTTTCGGGCGATGGCCATCGCTACCAGGATCGACACGGAGCCACCCGGGACCATCACGCCTTCGCCGCCTTCAAAGCCGACCCATTCGTTGAGGCGCTTGATGAGCAGTGACTCGATGTGCACATGGACGCCGGCGGCTTTGTACGTGTGCATGGTGTTGTTGAGGAACGCGACGAGCGCTTCGGAAGCGACAGCAGCGGGGATTCGGCTGCCGAAGAGCAGGTTGAAGTAAGCACGCCCCGTCGACGCCGGGGAGAGCTTGATCACTTCGTCCATCAGCGCGATCCACTCGGCATCGCTCAGCCCTTCGTCGGGAAAGCGGTCATCGAACTGCGCCACGAGCTCTGCCGGAGGAACACGCGGCTTGAGTGGTGTTGCGTCGTCGGCGCGCTCCGCTGCTTCGATGAGGTCCGCGACGGCGCGAAGCGCGTCGGCGGTGTTGCTGAGATTAGGTGCGTCGCTTTCCATGGGCCGCACCCTAGAGCACATCTCCTCACGACACACGTCGTGGTATGTAAAGCGATGGGATATCGGGAGGCGAGCGACGACGGCGGAGAAGCAGAAGCGCTGAAAGAGTGGAGTCGCCTTTCGCTTCGTATTCGTCTAGCGGCACTCCTGCCAACGATCCTTCTCTCAGTCGTTCTTGGCGTCGCGGCCGTTTACTTTCACGCCGAGGGTCGCTTTGGTGCGTTCGGCTTTGGAGAGCTGACGGCGTATGGGGAGGTGTACGTGAGCCGCTACTCCTTCGTCGTTGCCGCCGCAACGCCTGGAATCGTTGTCGCTGGGATCGCCTTCGCGTTGTACCAATCGATACTCGAGCGAGCCAGAGTTCGTTTCGTCACGCGCACATCGAAACGTCTTGGACTCGCGTCGCGGGAGCTACTCGCTCGAACGCGTATCTTGAGTTGAGGTCGTCGCGGCGGTGCGGCGTGTAGTCGCCGACGGGCGTTGTTGGTCGATGGGAGCCACTATAGGCTCCGTCATATGTGCCTCCGAGTCTCCTCAACGTCGAAGCGTTGCTTTCTGTTCGTGCTCACCGTCGCGTTCGCGTGCTCTCCTCCGGAGACTCCGCCGCAGGTCGTCGTGAGCGAACGAAGTGGTGGCGACGAGGAACCCGTGGAGAGCGCCGAAGCGAACAGCGAGGGCAACCCCGATGACGCGGCATGCTGCGTGATAGGCCGGCTGTCCGAAATGGTTGACGTTCCGACTCCGTGCGAAGTTGCGTACAGAAGGGGGGCAGAGATGGTCGAAGCAGTACGAGCACAGGACCCCAACGTCCCGCCACCCGCGCCCCAGGCGTTGTTCGAATCTGAGTGTGCTCGTCTTCCGCCGTCGTCTCAGCAGTGTTTGATCATCGACCACGCGATGGAGCATCTGGAGGAGTGCAACGCGGTGCTGCGGTCACCTGAAGTACAAGCGTTTCGGGCGAAAATTCAGCGCGCCACACGGCAACCCTAGCGTCCGAGGTCGGCGCGGAGGCCGGGAGGCCCTCGTAGTGCGCTAGACCGGGACAAAAATAGCATTTTGCGCGAAAACCGCACAATTGCTGTAACCGATCCGCGCCAGCGTCATACGCGCCGCATAATGCAGCGCCGCCACTTCCTTCATTGCTCCGCTTGTGCGTCTGCCGCCGCGCTCGTCGGTTGCGCCGATCCGGAGCCTTTGCCCATTCTCGATGCCGGCGCGGGGCCGGATGTACCGCCCTTCGACGCCGGAGTGGATACGAGCACCGCAGAGCCGGATTCTGGGCCGGACGCGGGGCCGCAGTGCGACGACGCCTTTGCCGGCGGAACGCTCCTCGGCGTGGTGCCCTTTGTTGGCAACGAGCGAACGCTTGAGGTTCGCCTCGGCCAAGGATGGGACGGCCGTCTCTACACCGACCTCTCCTCCGTGCCGGAAGAGCCCGTTGTGTCCAATGAGCGCTTCTACATTCGCACTTTGGATCCCGACCGCCTCGATCGCGCCGCTGCATGGAGGATCGAAGTCGGGGGCCTAGCGGA
The DNA here is from genome assembly GCA_045106895.1 of Polyangiales bacterium. Lineage (GTDB taxonomy): Bacteria > Myxococcota_A > Polyangia > Polyangiales > Houyiibacteriaceae > JBCCRV01. The sequence continues at coordinate 8,045 of JBGCFM010000144.1, forward strand.
TGCTGCGTCCCTCACTCTCGACGACGTCCTCGTGACGGGCGTGCGCGACATGGGACTGCATGTACTCGAGTGCTCCGGCAACGGCGGACCCTCGTTCGGTTTGATGAGCGCCGCGCGATGGGGCGGTGTCCCCGTCATGGAAGTTCTCGACAGCCTCTCCATCGACCCCGCGGCGACGGCCGTTGAGGTGCGCGGCTTCGACGATCACTCCGTGCCTTCGGCAGGTGGCCATTCCACACCCGGCGCCGCATGGATTTTCACCTTCGACCAGCTCGCTGCCGCCGGGGCCTTCTTCGCGACGGAGATGAACGGCATGCCCTTGCCGAACGACCACGGCTCGCCGCTGCGGCTCTACGTGCCCGGTTGGTACGGTTGCGCGTGCATCAAGTGGGTCAACAGTCTGCGCTTCGTCGACGACACGGAGCCAGCGACGGACCAGATGCGCGAGTTCGCCGGCCGAACACATCAGCCGCGCGAGGCCACGCTCGCTGCGGACTTTCTCCCCGCCATCATGGACCAGTCCGCGATGCCCGTGCGCGTTGAGAAGTGGCGCGTCGATGGCGAGATCGTCTACCGCGTGTACGGCATTCTCTGGGGAGGCTCCACGCCGACGGACGAACTCATCCTTGGGTGGGGCGGACCTAACCAGCAGCGCGTTGAGACCTGCCCTCCCCAGACGATGAACGCCATGTGGACGGTATGGCAAACGGCTTGGCGGCCGGCGTCGACGGGCGAGTTCTCCCTTCGCATGCGCATCGAGGACGACGCCATTCCGACGAACCGTCTGGACACCGGATACTACGCGCGCAGCGTCGACGTCGACGAGATCTGAGGTTCCTGCGGCGTCCTCGCGGCGCACTCTGAGACGACATCCGCTTGGGCGCTCGTGGTAAGTTCGTGCGTGCGTTACCTGCCGGCTTTGATCCTCGGCGCTATCGGAGGCGTCCTTAGCCTCGCTGCCCCCGACCTCAGCATCACCGTCCAACTCATCGTTTTGGCGTTGGGCATCGCCGTTGTTCTAATCGTGATGGTGGTGGCAAGCAGCGCGCGTGCGCTGAAGGCCAACGGCGGCAAACTCACCTTCGTCGATCTCGCGGAAAGCCAGCTCGACGAGGAACTACTATTGGTGATCCGCGAGCTGGAGGAGATGGGCTTTCGGCGCTCGGGGGAGGTGATTCGACCCGTCGGCTCGAACTACAACAAGGAAGCGCTGCTGGTATTCATGTTCAACGAAGACGCGACGGTCGTGGTGCAGGTTGGTCGTCTTTGTGGACCGTTGATGGCGTCCCACTGGTCGGTCTTTGACATCGCCCGCGATACGGAGGTGCAGCTCTTGACGTCGAGAGAGCGAATCTACACGGAAGCCGGGCCGAACGACCTTTGGCAGAGCTTTCCCGATACAGATCTGGCCACTCGGGGCGCCGAGCATGCGAGGGCGCTGGAGATGCTTACCGCACGTGGCGCGGCGGCGCGCCCGATGAATACAGACGCGTGCAAGACCGGCCTCCAAAAAGCGTTCGAGCGAAATCGCGCCCGACTTCTGCCTTCGCTGACCTGGAACGTCCTTCGTATGTACGGCCGAGCGCTCACGAAGAGGTCAAACCACGATGAGCGCATCGATGAGCAAAACGCCGCGCAGGAGGTCCTAAAGCGAATCGCTGAAAGAAGCACGAGTCTGCGAGCGTAGTCTTGTTCCGCTAGCCGCACGACGAATGTCCGCTACGCGCAATGTCCGCTACCCTCGGCGCGATGGCCAGTGACACCGTAGACCGCATCGACCGCGCCTCACCGGCGACGCGGCCCTCGGGTCGAAACGCAGGAACCCAGCGTTGGCGGGACTTGCTCTTTGTGCACTGGCCCGTGGATGAGGAGTCTTTGCGCGCTGCCGTGCCCCCGGAGCTGGAGCTCGATTCTTTCGGTGGTCGCTACTACGTCGGCGTCGTGCCTTTCTTGATGCGCGACATCCGAGCAGCCTGGATGCCGAGCTTTACGGCGATGAACTTTCTGGAGACCAATCTCCGCACGTATGTGGTCTACGATGGCCGGCCGGGAGTCTGGTTCTTCTCTCTTGAGGCATCGAGTCGTTTAGCCGTGAGCGTCGCGCGCGCGGTCTGGAAACTCCCCTACCACCACGCCAACATGCACGCGTCGCGAGATGGGCAGCGCATCCAGTATGAGTCTGTCCGACGTGATGCATCTGGCGCAGAGCTCTCCGTCGACTTCGAAGTCGGCGCCGCCCTAGGCGCATCGGAGCCCGGAACGCTCGAGTACTTTCTACTGGAGCGTTACCTGCTCTTTTCAAAACGCGGCGAGCGAGTGTTCGAGGGACAGGTTCACCACCCGCCCTATGTGGCGCACGAAGCGCGTCTGCGTTCTCTGACAGAGTCGCTCGTTGACGTCGCGGGCATCACAAAACTTCGCGGCGCCGATCCGCTGGTTCATTACTCAGGCGGCGTCGACGTTGAGGTCTTTGGGCCTTGGGCGTTGCCGCCACTCGATTGAGCGAACTGCCTGCCGTAGAGTTTTGAGCCCTATTCGGATCTGCTGTCCGCCTGGTGCCGTCCTGATGGTACGCTGTGGGATGCGACAGTGCCTCGGTCTTGTTCTCATTCTCGCGGTCGCTTGTGGTGGTTCGGCGCCAGCAGCGACGACTCCTGTGGCGGTATCGCCTTCGGTGTCCACGACATGCGAGGGTGCTCCTATCCGACTGAGCTTTGCGTGGCCTGAAGGCATCAGCGCGCGTGTGTCGTCCGTGGAGCGAACGGCGAGCCAAGCACCCGATGGCTCAAACCCCGTCGAAGGTACCTCCGAGGCGGACTATGTGATGCGCGTCGTCCACGATGCGGGAAACGTCGCGGTTCGATTTGATGCCGGCGCACGGGGGCGAGGGCGGAGCAACGGCCTGATCCCTACCTTCTCCGATGCACGAACGACGGTTGTGTTGGGCGCCGAGGGCAACGTGGTGCGAGTGGAAGGGCCCGCCGACATACGCGCCGCCGTCGCCGTCGCCGAGCAGAACGGCGCCATCACCCCGGCCTCGGCGGCGAGCTTAGCGCTCTCCTTCGCCGATGAAGGGCAGCTGACCAACGCGCGGAGCGCTTGGGCACACTTGCTCACGGTTTGGCATGGACGCGAGTTTCGTTGTGGCGAGTCCCAGTCGCTCCGCTTCCGTTCGACGGCGCACTTTGCCGCCAGCATGAACCTCGTCGAGACGAACGCGACACTGCAATATGTCGAAGAGATCGCATGCCCGACGGAGCGTGAGCCCGGCGCCCGCTGTGTTCACCTTCGCATCGACGCGGAGGCCGACGCGGCATCGCTCCGCAGCGCTCGGCAGGCGTGGGCTCGAACTATGGGTGACGACGCGGGCACTCCGGCGGCGCGCGTCCGTCGCGTCGTGGACCTAATCGTGGAGCCCGACGGCCTCATCCCCCATGAGCTTGCCTTCGAAGAGCTGTCCGAGCTCGTATGGGAGGTGCAAGGTCAGCGCAGTGGGCGAGAGATCCACGACGTGAGCGCCTATCAGTTCGCGTACGGCCAAGCCACGACGGACATCGCGTACGGGGGAGAGGGTGTGGGTTTCCAAGTCGTCCGTGACGGCCGTGTGGTCCGCCTACCGGACACCCCGGAGTGCCGCGCGTTGACGGCGTGCTGCAACGCCGCGGATGCGGCCTCCAATCCGGGCACCATCAACTTGATGTGCGCGATGGCGCGAACCAGCGCCGCGACGGACGCTGGCCGGGTGCCTTGCAGCGCGGAGCTCTCCACCGTTCGCTCGATGCTCGATGCGGATAGCGTCACGCTCCCCCAGGGCTGCCAACCTTAGCGATGAACGCGTCTCGAAGCTCCGCGCACGCTTGAGAACACGGCCTCGGGCGAAACTCAATGCGTCGGCGAGAATGCCCGGATACCCTGCGCCGGTGCGCCGCCTTCATGTCCTCCACTTCGTCTTCCTTGTATCCACTCTCTCCAGCGCCTGCGGGCAGCCTGGCCTGGAGCTGTCCATCGACTTGAAAACGGACCTCGTGCCTGGACGAGAGATGGTCGGCACGCGCTACGAGCTTCGGCAAGGCGACCGCTATATCTCGGGCGATGAAGTCCTGACACTCGGCGGACGCGACTACTTTGAGGGCGTACGCATTGCAGATATTGATGGGCTCGACGCGGGTGACTATCTGCTTCGCGTCGCAGCGCTCGGTGTCGACGGCTCGACGCTTCAGGCGCAGACCATCCGCGTCACGCTGCGCGAAAATTATGGTCTAACGGCGCTGCTGGCGCGGGAATGCAACGAAACGGTTTGTGCGCCCGACGAAGTCTGCTTTGGAGGGACGTGCGTCGACGACGCGTGCACGCCGGAGACGCCCGAGTTCTGCGGTGAGCTCTGCACCTCGGACGCGGAGTGCCCCGGTGGGGCCATCAGTCAGTGCAGCATGATGGTTTGCCTCGACGGAGCATGCCTGACGAGATTGGACGACGGCAGCTGCGACGGTGCCGCCGTCTGCACAATCGATGGGTGCCGGGGCAACATGCCTGACGCGGGACCGGATGGTGGTCCCGACGCGGGACCCGATGTGATGGTCCCCGTGGACACCGGCCCGCTCCTTTGTGATCCCGTGGACTGTGACGATGACAACCCGTGCACGGATGACGCATGCGACGAAGGTTTCTGTCGGCATGAACCGAACGCGGAAAGCTGCGACGATGGCTTCTTTTGCAACGGGGCGGATACCTGCGGCGAAGGCAGCTGTTCGGTGCACGAAGGCTCGCCGTGCGCGATGTTCTGCAACGAGGGCACAGGTCTGTGCGAGGCGTGTATGGACGATCTCGATTGCGGCACGCCCACCGTCGGCGCGTTTGGTTCGTGTGACTACCAGAGCACCTGCGACCGGAGCGCCCAGCGAACTCGCACCCGCTTCACACCGTCTTGCGTAAGCGGCGCGTGCACCGTGGACGAGCAAGACGAGTCCGAGGCCTGCTCCCGTGACACGACGGGAACAAGATGCGGCGCGACGACGAGAACTCCCTTTGGTGAGTGCTTCTTTGCGCCCTGCGCCACGAACGGACTTCGCATGCGGAGACGAGACGAGCGCTTGTGCGACGGATCTGGAACCTGCGAGGTGGTCGCGTTTTCGGAGAGCGAAGGATGCAACCGAGGATCGCAAGAGCACGCCGTGTGCGGCACCTCGAACGAGCGCTGCTGTGGCGGCAGCTGCATCAACATCACAACGAATACCTCGAACTGCGGCGGATGCGGGCTCACCTGTGAAGCGGGGGAGAGCTGCGGATCGCGCGGCGGCCTTCCGAGCTGCACCTGCACCTCAGGCTTCCATGGCGAGTGTTCGGGGACAACCGGGAGCTGCTCCAACAGCACACGCATCTGCAGCTGCGATCCCGCCTTCGGCGGCTCCTGCCCGGCGCCGATGAACTGCTATGTGATGGGCGGCGGCGCCGACATCTGCACGTATTAACTCGTCGAGGAATGAGGCTGTGACAATCCCCTTCGACCGGCTGCCGTTTCGTGCGCTCCTCGCGCGGATCCAAGAAGCCGCCTCCGTCGATGAGAGTGCGGCGCTCGGTCTCCTGCGTTCCGCTGGAGGCATGCCGGACTCCGAACCCCTCACGCGTCTCGTCGGCGTCCTCGCCGAGGCGGGCCGAATGAACGAAGCCCTTACGCACGAACTCTGGGCGCAGAGCGCGACGCTCTCGGGCCCCGCTCTTCAGTATCTTCTCCATGACGCCGGCACCGGCGAGCAGACACAGGAAGTGCTTCGCGGGCTCGTGATGAACGCTCTGAGAACTTGGCCCATCGCGCGGATCAGCGCCATCGCCTTGCTCACGCGTTGGCTACGACGGCGTTTCCCCGGCGACTACGCGGAGTTTCTGGAGTCGTCGTCGACGCGAATTGAGAAGGGCTCCTACGACGCGCGCTCTCTGCTCTTTGCCAGCGGCGCGACGCTGCAGCGGCTCGCCCAAGACACGGCTTGGCGACCGCTTGTCACCGAAGCGCTCTCCGAAGCGATAGACGCGCTCGCGAACGCACCGAAGTCCATCTCGCAGGCCAACGCGGAGTCGCTGCTCGCGCGAAGGGTGTACGCGGACCCGGGTCACTTCTTCTTTGAGCTCCTGCAAAACGCCGACGACGCCGAGGCCTCGAGTTGGCGAGCTTCGGTCTGCAGCGAGAGCGTCTCCATCAAGCACGACGGCAAGCTCTTCTCCTTCCACGACGTCGTGGGGCTGCTCTCCATCGGCCAAACGACAAAGAGAAAAGACCAGATCGGCTTCTTCGGTGTTGGCTTCAAGAGCGTGTACGAAATATGCGAGCGGCCGCGCGTGCGTTCGGGCATCTTCGATTTTGAGATCGCCCACGTGTCGATCCCCCGTTCTCTCTCCGAGGGCCCTGTCACCGGGCCCCCTTCGCTGAGCGGCGAGACGGTGTTGGACCTCCCCTACGCGTCCGGTGTTGACGTTTCGGCGCTCTTTCGTAAAGCGCTGGCGATTCCGCCGGAGACGCTTCTGACACTGCCGAACGTCAGGGCCCTCGCGGTGTCGAGCGACACGGACAGCTCATGGTCGTGGGAGGAAGAGTGGCATGAGGATGTCGCGACGCTTCGGCGCATCACCGGCGAGACGCGGCGCTACCTCTGCGCGCGAGAGGACTTTACCTTCGTGGGCGAGAGGGAAGCCGGGCGCTCCCACGCGTGCACGCTCCTCGTCGCCGTCGCCATCGAAGAAGACGGCGCACCTCGTCCGATGCAGGGTTCCACGCTCTACGCCTTTCTTCCCACGGCGCAGCACACGGGGCTCCGATGCATGGTGCACGCGCGCTTCGACGTTACCCTGGACCGTGAGCGCCTTGAGCGCGATTCGAGCTGGAACGATGAGCTCTTGCGGGCGGCGGGCCGCGCCTTCGCGGACCTTGTCATCAAGCTCGTCCGCGCGGGGCACGCCGTGCTTCCTGTTCTCTCGGCGCCATCGGAGCGCGCGCCTATGGCGGCGCCATTCGCAAAGGCGCTGAGAGAATCTCTCAAGCGGCACCCTTGTCTTGTAGGCGCCGATGGTGAACTCGTGGCTCCGGCGGCCGCTCGGCTCGTTCGTGCCGAGCTTTGTGTTCCCCTTGCCGGAGTCGACCTCGGAGACCGCCACCGTGCTCTTGGGCCGCTGAGCGCGCGCGAAGAGGAGATCGCTCTCTCCCTCGGCGCCTCTCCTTTCACGAACGTCGATCTTGTCCATTTTTCGAAGCGAACACTCATCGCTGGGGAGCCGCCTCCGGGTTGGTATAAACGTGCGCCGGAGAGCGCAGAGCCGAACAGCGCAGTCCATGTCAGCATCGGCGAGGCCAAGGTTTCGGATGAAATACTGGTGTCGATTCCGCTCTTGATGGACGGCGCCGGCCTGCTTCGATCGTCGGAGGATGCGATGGAGGCGCGCTCTGAGTGGGCGGCGCTCTACGCTGGCATCAGGCCGCTCGTCGACGAGCTCTTCCTTCGCTCGCTTCCCGCGTCTTTGCGCGCACGACTGAGTGTTACGCGCTTCGAGCCGACGACGCTCTTGGAGGACCTGCGTGATGAGGCCCTCGGCGCGGCGCTCCTCACGCGCGAAGACGCGCTTCTTCGCGCCATGTCCACACTGGAGATGGCGCAGCTCCACGCCTTCGCCGGCTACGCGATACTTCGAACTTCCGATGGTTCGCGCCGCGCGCTGTCGGATGGCGTCTTCCGTTTGCATCCATCGCTGGCCTCCGTTCGAGAGATTATTGCCAAGCGCGTACCCCTCGTCGCCGCGGAACTCGCCGAACGCTTCGACGGACTCGTCACGTCGTGGGTGCCCGTGTTCGGTCTTGCCGAGCTCGCCAAACTTCTGCCTCGCGTCGGTTCGAAGAGCGCTGGCGAAGTCGAATGGGACGACGCGAGCCTCGGCGCGGTGGTGGAGCTCCTGGGCGGCGCGTCGGGGAGCATGTCTCGGGACCTGGCAGGGGAGCTGTTGGGCGCGGCCATATTCCGTGATGTACACGGCGCGCGCAGGCCGCTTGTTGGCCCGGGCCGCGCCCTCATTCCGACAGACAAAGCGCTCCTCCATCTGCTCCCCGGATGGCCTTGGGTCTCGTCTCCCGCTGGGGCGTTCGTCCAGGGTGCGGGCGCTCGTGAGGTCCGTGCAAGCGACGTTGCGGCGGCCTTCGCCGCCAATGCGGACGAGTGGCCCGTCGCGGACGATGAATGGGCGCCTGCGCTGGCATGGCTTAGCGAGCACGCGGATCGGCTCTCCTCGCGTGACGCAGTAGGGCTCCTGTCGTCGCGCGTGTGGCTCGACGAAGAGGAGAAACGGCGGGGCGTCGCTGCGCTGAGGCTCCCCGGCGGCTCGGACGTCGTCGATGCGCTCTTCCGGTCGATGGACCGGCGCTTCGTGGCCCACCCCGCTTCTGTGGCACTCGCCGTCGCGCTCGGTTCCGCCACACAGATCGCGCCTTCGGATGCCGCCACGGCCATCGGTGACCTGCTCACTCATGGGCCTCCAGCTTCGACACCGCCGGACACCCTCGCGGCGCTCCTCAACGAGGCAACGAGCACGTTGGCTGCGAAGGAACTGAAGCGCGCACTCGAACTTCCCATCTTCCGAGATGCTCAAGGCACGCAACGGCCCTTGGCCTCATGGTCCGCGTCTCGCCCAGACGCGTGTCATCGCCCCGGCGCGCTTCGCTCTTTGCTTCATGCGGGGAGCGTTCCACTGCTCTCGGGCGAGGATGAGCTCCTCTTCGCCAAGTTCCTCTACGCCGTTGGCCCGGCGCCGGCGAGCTCCGCCGATCTCGTGCGATGTCTGCAAGACGATGAAGCGCTCCTCAGCGAGCCGGAGGCTGTTCGCATCGCTCTCCAAGACCACGGAGACGCCCTTGATGCAGAGGCCCGTGATGTTCTACGGAGCTTTCCAATTTTCGAGAACGCGGCCGGCGAGACCCTCGCCGCCTCCGCGCTCTGTAGCTCTGAAGAGCTGTCTGCATTCTTGAACGAAGAAGAGATGCAGCAGCTTGGTCTTGAGAAATTCCTCGTCGGCGCTTCCCAAGAAGCGCTCGTTCGGCAGCTGGGTTTGTCGCTGCGCCCAATCGGGGAGCTCGTCACAGAGAAGATGCTCTGCTCCCTGGTGGGTGAGCAACTCCTCGCCCAGCAGCCGGAGCCGTGGCGCACGCGCTCTGCTCTCGCTCGCCTCTATGGCCTCGCCGTGCATGCAGGCATCGACGCGAGCGTCTGGCCGCTCAGCCTCGACAACGACACGGTCCTTACGAAGGAGCGAGTGGCGAGTGCGAGTGCTGCCACGCGGGCCCTGCTCTCCGCATTGTCCATCGATGCGCGATTTGCCGATGACGCATGGAGCATGTTGCTCATGGAGGAAGGGCGAGACGAGCGCCTCGAAGAGATCCCGATACGAAGCGTCACGGGCGTACTCCACTCGGAGTGCCCGGACGAGCTGCCCGTGGAAGGCCACCCGCTCCTTCACGACCCATCGCTGGTCTTCGACTGGCTGATGGAAAATTACGAGGCCATCGAAGAGGACGAGGACGCCCTCGCTGCGCTCTCCTCCTCCGCCATCATCCCCTCGCAGAAGCGCACCTTTCGTTGTCCAAAAGACCTGGTCCTAGACGCGTCGGTTCCGGAGCTGGGCCTAAGCTGGGGAATCTCCCGAGACGTTCCGAGCGCCCTGGCAAGCTGGCTCGCTCGCACCTTTGAGCTGGACCGGCGCCAGCGGCGGAACGTTATCGACCATGTGCTCTCGGGGCTCGACGCCGCGGCGGAGGCCGATGACGCGGCGCGCGCTTCCGAGCTGATCGCTTTTCTCGCGAGCGCCCTTGGAGCCGGAGACCTGAGCCCGGAGGCGCTGGCGGAGCGAGCGACGCACACGAAGGTACGGGCGCGACTGCGGGTCCCGCTACGAGAAGGCGAATGGGACAAGCCGCGCCGCGCGCGCCTGGTGGATGCTGACGGCGACCTCGTCGATGAGTTCTGCGTGGATCCGCCCGGTCGCATCGCCCTCACACAGCTGGACGCACCGTCGCGGGCGCTCCTCGTCGCTTGCGGTGCAACGGCGGGGCTGAGCGACAAGACCGTGCGCTCATGCCTCGCCGGCGACGGGCTCAAGCCAGGTGCCGCGCCGCGCCGCGCTCTCGCCCGCTATGTCGCGCGGCTCGCCACGTCGCTGCCGCGCCTAAGACACACGTGGGGCCTCGATGAGGTCGCGTGGGTGCCGAATCGCGCGGGCGAGCTCGCGCGAGCCAGTGCGCTCTTGTGGCCAGATGAGCTCGCGCAGACGCTCTTGGGGCACTCCGCGGAGCGCTTTCCTGCGGACGAGGTTGTCGTGGGTCTCCCCGAGAATGCGGCGCCGACGTTGGGCTTCAAACGCGCGGCGGACCTGACGCTCTCGGAAGCCTCCGAGCTCGTCCACCTTGAGGCGGCTTCACCCGAGCTCCTGGACTGGCTTGAAGACGGGCTCTCGTCGAAGCGCTTCTCAGCCGCGGACGTGCGCGCCACGTTTGCGAACAAGCTACGTATGCGAGACGACGCCGGTGAGCTCCGCGTGGCGTCAGAGTTGGCCCTCGACGGCGCCCGGGCGCTCTTCGGACCGTGGCGCGGTGACTTCTCAGGTGGTGCGCGTCTGCCTTTGCTGTCCAGAGCGCTCTCCATCCCGGCTCGGCCAAACGCGGCCATGGTCCTTTCGTTCCTTGAAGAGATCTCCCGCCCGACGGAGCCCGAAGATCATGGGCTGTACGAGATTCTCCCGCGCTGCCTCGAGGCGCTGGCGGAAGCGAATGACGCTGCGGGCCTTCGGCTCCCGCAAGGCTGTCTCGTCGCGGGGCGACGCGACGGCGCGCTTGTGCTCGGGCGAATATCGGATGGTGATGTCCGCACCTTCGCGCCGCGCGCGCTCGCAGAGGCGCTACCCGAATCTGCCCTCGCGGAGCTGACGGAACTTCTCCCAAGCGCGGAAGGCGACGAGGTCCTCGGGGAGCTCCTCTCGCGCTCCGGCGCTCGCGACCTGTGGTGCGATTTTCAAGTACAAGAGCTCGTCGCCGGGCCCTCCCAGCCGCTCAAGAACGAAGCCGAACATCTCTGGGGTGATCTTGCCCGCGCACTAGGAGGCCGCGTCGGTCAAAGCGTGCGCGTCGTCGACCCGCTCTCGGTTCGTGGAGCTCTCAAGCTCGGCGAGACATGGGTGGAGGTCGATGTGTCGCTGCAGGTGGATGCGCTCGTTCGCGACGACGTTCTTTGGCTCACCCCGGCGGCCATCGAGGCCCCGGAGCTTCTTGCGCCGGCCCTGGAGCGTGACCCTGCGCGGAGGAGCGCGATGAGCGCGTGGCTGGATGCGCGAGAGTGGGCGTCGTTGCCCAAACGTCTTCGCCAGCAGAGCGCCGAATCCAAGCCGCGCGCGACGAGCGTCTTCGACCGCATTCGTGGGTTCTTTCGTGGAGATGCGCCGCCGGAAGCAAAGCCGAAACCGAAGGTCCAGCAAGCGACGACGGAGCCAAGGAACGACGAAGGCCTGTTCCGTCCGGAGACCAAAGTTCGTGCGCAGATGGGCTCAAGCGAGGGCTGGCTCGAGCGCCGGCGCACTCAACCGGATTTTGGTTTCGCACTCTCGCCGCCGCGTCTGCCAGCGCCTTGGCTCTACGCTCCGAAGACCATCGCCACCCACTTCCATCGCCGGCGTCAGAGCTGGGATATCGCCACCCTTGTTCCGCCGCCGCCGAGCGCGATGAGTGGTCTGGTGGTGTTCCGGGGCCAGCTTCCGCGAGGGAGCGTCGTGCTCCCCGTTCCTATGTTCGGCACAGTGGACGATGTCACCGTCGATGGCGTGAGCGTAACGCCTGAGCGTGGCTCTTTTGGTCAGCACCTCCTCCGACTCGACGTGCCCGCGAAGGTGGTCATGCGCGTCGGACTCGGGCGTGTCCCAGACGTCAGCCGCGCGTTGGCGCCGCCCGTAGAGGGCGCGTTGGCGTCTGTGGTTCCCGACGACGAGCTGCCCGAGGAGGTTCATGACTTTCTCCACGACCTGGATGGTGACGCCCCGCCTTTCGAGCGAGCGCTGCAGATTCGCGACTTCATCCGCGAGCGCTACCGCTATGACCCGAGCTACTTGGAAGACGCAGGTCTCGGCCGTTGGCTGGCGCGCGTCACGCGCGGCCGCGCGAACGCGCACATCGCTGCACTCCATGTGGGCGGCGACGAAAGACATCTGGGCGCAGGGGTCTGCTACGAGCTGAACGCCCTCGCGTGTGAACTCTTGCGACGCGCCGCCATCCCTGCGGCCATCGCGACGGGCTGGGTGCTAGAAGGAGGGTCCGTGTCGGACCCCGACCATCTTTGGTGCGTAGCGCTTCTGCAAGACGCGCATGGAGCGCCGCTGTGGCTGCCCGTCGACGCTGCGTCCACTCAGAGTGGACGACCGCTGCGCATCGCTCGGCGACCTGCGGGCCGTTTTCGTGCGCCAAAAGACCCGCGCGCGAAGGCGCCGCAAGCGCCGGACTGGGAAGTGGAGAAGGGTGACTCGGCACGCTCCGGCGCGGAGAGTCGGCGTTCAACGACGCGAGCGCAGAGCCGCGCCGGAAGAAGAAAACGTGCCGCCAAGACGCCCAAGAAGAGGCCGCCGCGGGTTCCGCGAACGGAGCTTCTTCGGGTGATGCGTCACCTGGAACGGCTCGCTGGGCAAGCTCTGAGCGAAGAAGAGAGAGCCCAAGTTCGCGAGGCCCTCGAAGACCCTAAGGCCGCATCGAGACTCTTGGCGCGCATCCGCGCCCTCGACTAGCTTATGGAAACGCCAGCCGTAGACCCGCGGGTCCACAACGCCGAAGGAACTCGTGGCCAAGAAGCCTAAGCCCAAGAGAAAGTCTCCCAAGAAGTCGCGACCGCGGACGTTGCGCCGCGTTCAAGAGAGACGACTTCGAAAGCTCGTCGCTGAACGACTCGAGCTTGCGGCGCTCGAGCCAGGTGGGAGCACGGGACGGCCCCTCGAGGTGAGTAGCGCGGCCATTGTGGAGTCACGGGCGGCGGCCCTGGGCTGCGCCATCTGCGCGGGTGCGCTTCGTTCGCTCTCCCATGACGCCAGCACCGTGGACGGGGTTTCGCTACGGAAAGTGAAAGCGCGCTGCGTCCAGTGCGAGAGCGAGCGGACCGTGTGGGTTCGAATCGTCGCGCCTATGATCAACTGAACCGAGGTCGCTCCGAAGGCGTGTTCAGCGAGCCCTACCTGCGCCCGCGACACCAACGGGGAGTTCCCAGACGACTCCGCCAAAGAGCTGTGTGGCGTAAATTGAAGTCCGGTTGAACTCTCCTTCGCCGAACGCGAGGCTCGCGACGAAGGGCATGTTTTCAGCGACGAGGACGACCTCGTTCGTCGCGGGGTCGATGCGCCACACTTCGCCGTCGACGTTTGCTGCGACGTAGAGGCGGCCGAGGGCGTCGAGGGTGACGCCATCGTTAGCACCCGAGCCGCCGAGGCTCGCGAGGAGCTCCGGGGTGCCGGGGCCCTCGGGGTTCAAGGGCACGCGCCAGACGCGGTCGTCGAAGACAAAGGAAGGATCCACCTGGGAGAACGTCTGGGCCACGTAGAGTTCGCTCCCGTCGAGGGATTCGACGATGCCGTTTGGCGACTGGATCCCTTGGAGGAACGTCGTGAGCTCTCCGCTCGGGCTGACGGCGTAGATGATGTCCGTGAAGTCGTCGCTCACGAGGAGGCTTCCGTCCGCGCGAACGTGGATGAAGTTGGGGTCGCCGATGCCCGTCGTCACCGTGCTCACCTCGCCGGCGGGGGTCAGGCTCACGACGGACCCATCCGTGTTTTCACCATCGACGTTGAACGCGAGGGGGCCGAACTCACCGACGAGGATCTCACTCGCACCTCGCGCTGCGAGACCCACCGGCCTCACGAGGTCGGCGACCATCGTCGGGGTGCCGTCCGTGTCGATCTCCCAGACGTCTGAGTCCGCCACTACGTACAGACGACCTTCGCCGTTGAACACGATCCCCTCTGCGGTCTCGAACGCGCCCGCGACGAGCTCGATGGGCGTCACCGGGAGCACCACCTCCACCTCTGTCTCCGTGCCGCACCCGAGGTTGAGCGAGAGGCTGAGCAAAAGGCACCCGGCCGACATGTGCAGTGGTCTGTTCATGAAGCGAGGGTAGCGACTTCGCCGTCGCTTTCAACGCGGTCCTCCGAAGGGCCGGGGTCATAGTCGGGTGCCATTCCGACTCGCGCCACACTCGTTGGGGCGGGCTTGCGGGCCATATGATACGAAGGAAACGTGACCTCATCACTCCGATACAGTCTGCTCGCGCTTTGGCTTCTTAGCGCCTGTGGTGACGACGACGGCGTCCTCGACGCTTCGTCGCCCGACGCCGTCGACGCTGCCGTCTTGGATGCGGCGGGTCTGGATGCCGCGGACCTGGACGCGTCCGAGCTGGACGCGGAGGTCCCGCCGGATGTCCCGGCCGTGAACTGTGGGCCCATCGACGAGCAAGCGGAGTGGACGTTGTGCGCTTCCAGCGCGAGCACCTGCGAAGGCGTCTTCGAAGACAGCGCTGGGTGCGAAGCGTTCTGTGCCTCCGTCGGTCTCCCCTGCCTCACCGCGTATGATGACAACGAGGGCATGTGCACGCCGAATACCACGCTCCCCGAGCTCGGCTGTGGCGCGACCGGGCACATCTCGGACTACTGCGTTTGCGGCGGAGAATGTGTCCCCGCTTGTGGCGAGCGCGAGTGCGGCATGGACGGCTGCGGCGGCACTTGCGGAACGTGCGATGGCGACGAGAGCTGCACTGCGGGCGTCTGCGAAGAGCAAAGCGGTGAGCTAAAGGCGTTTCCGTCGGCTTTTGGTGCCGGCGCGTACGTCACCGGCGGACGCGGCGGGCGTGTCGTTCACGTGACGACACTCGCGGACAGTGGACCTGGGAGTTTCCGCGAAGCGCTCGCCCTCGACGAGCCGAGGACCATCGTCTTTGACGTCGCGGGCGTGATCCTACTCGAGAGTATTCTTGCAGACGTCGCAGACAACCTGACCGTCGCGGGCCAGACCGCTCCTGCCGGCGGCATCACCGTGGACGGCCAGCGCGTCTACCTCGCCGATGTCGACAACATCATCTTTCGCTACATTCGTTTTCGAGGCGGCATCGACGGGGACAACGACTCGTTTACGGCGGTCGGTGACATCACCAATCAGATCTTCGATCACTGCTCTTTCGCCTTCGACAACGACGAGACGGCAAGCTGGTACACGCAGGGGGAGGATGACACCGTCGAGAACCTCACAGTCCAGCGTTGCCTCTTCGGCGAAGGATCCAAGGGCAGCATCATAGGGGGTGGCGAAGGCGTGACCATGGGAGGCATCTCTGTTCTTCGAAACCTCTTCTACAACCAGAGCCATCGCTACCCCAACGTGCCGAACCACGACGGCGACATCGAGGTCATCAACAACGTTTCGTGGACGGCTGGGAGTCGCCTAATGCGCGGCGAAGGCGACGGCCGCCTCAATCACATCGGCAACTACAACGACTACGGCACGCGGGCCATCACGGATCGGCGCATGAATATGTACCA
>JBGCFM010000145.1:0-9826 GCA_045106895.1 Polyangiales bacterium
CTTCGAGTGCTCGGCCAAATACGCACTGAGCGAGTCGAAAGAACATGGTTGTACCGGGAGGGCGAAGGCGCAGACATCGCCCTCCACATGGAAGGCGACGTCGGTACTCTCACCGTCTTCTTCGTACTCCTCGTGGTCCTCGTCTTGCCAAGGTGCGGGGCCCCACTCGCTCAGCTCCTCTTCATCGTCCGCTTGCCTGAAGAACGCCGTGAGCGTCGCCACCAGCGCCGAGTTTGGTTCAAGACTCGCGAAGAGCACCGGCGGCCCTTCAAATTCCTCCACGTCCGCCCCCGCGGCCGTGAGCATCTTGGACAGCTCTGGGCCAATCCCGCCTTTCGAAAAGCCGTGATAGAAAACCAGGGTCTCATGAAGGGTGCTGACCTCTGGGAGGTCGTTCGATAAGCCGTCGTCGCCCCAAGTCAGCGCTAGCTCTTCAAGAGCAAATCCAACGTCTCCGGCGAACGCGCGCATCGCGTCGTTGCCACACTCGTTCCCTTCATCGAAGGCAGCGTCGTACTCCTTGGCGTGGGCTTCAAGGGCGTCGTTCAAACGCTCGGCGACGTCCGTTGCACGCTTGGAAGACTCGAAACGCGCTCGCAATTGGTATTGGCTCATGTCGGGACGGTAATGCAAACGGCGCGCCGGATACTACACGCTTGTCCGGCCCCGTTTTGTTTTGGGGAGTGCGCAAGACTTGCGCAGACAAGTAACGCCGCGCGAAATAGAAAGGGGCCCCGGCAGAATTGCCGGGGCCCCAGGGAGGGAACAGAGGGAGGAGTTAGTTAGTTAATTAGTTAAGAACTGCGTTGCCGCTGATCGTGTTGCCGGCGAAGATGTTGCCTAGGCTTTGAAGCGCCGGCGCTGTGTCCGCGCCGATGGCGCCGCCAAGGGGCTTGAGCTGGAATGGTGCTGGGCTGTCGTCCGGCGAAGGCTCGATGCTGATGACGGCCATGTGGCCCGTCGCGAGGTCCACGGCGGGGTCGATGAAGTCCTGGCCAGGGAAAGGAGGCGTGGCCATAGGCCCTGCCGTCGCGCCGCCTGCGTCGGAGTCCGCAGCAGCGACGTCCGTGAAGGTGCCGGTGCTCACAGGACCGTCAGCGCCGACGACCCAACCTTCGTAGGCCCAGCCCGCGGGGAGCTCCGGCAGGTCCAGGGTCGCGACGGGTGCATCACCGGTGGGATCGAGGAACCAGATGCCTTGGTTGGGCGTCGCGTTTTCGTTGCTCGGAGTCGCGAGGATGAAGGAAGCGCTAGCCGTCGTGAAGTCCGCGTTGAGGGCGGCTGGGTGGTCAACGCTGAGCGTCGCCATTCCCGCGTCGTTGAAGGCGCCGGCGACGACATGTGTATCCGACGGGGCCGGAACATCGCCCGTGGCTGGCTCGATGGTGAGCACAAACATCGCCGGCGACTCCGCTTCGATATCAAATTGCGAAGTGTGGCTTCCGTCAGCCGCGACGGTGAAACGGCCGGTGGTCACCGGAGCGTCGTCGATGATCACCCATCCTTCGTAGACGTAGTCTGCGCCGAGTTCTGGGAGACCTTCAAAGGAGAGAGAGAGGCTCGAACCGGTGGGGTCGGAGGCGCAAGCGAGGGCGCCGAGGCAGCTAAGAAGGGTCAGTTTGCGAATCATGTAAAGCTCCAGGTGGTGCGCGTTGCCGCGCGTTTCACTGACTCGTAGGAGCGAGGCGCCGAATAGTTTCGTTCGCACTGACGCAACGTTTAGAACGACTCGTTCGAATTCACACAACGAACAGGCACAAAAAACCCCTTCAGTTTTGGTTCCGACGCCAACGGGCGTACCATAGAAGAGTGAACCTTCCCCTCCGCGCCCTCCTCCCTCTCGTCACCCTCGCCGCCCTTGCCTTGGGGGCTTGCGGTGACGACGCCACGGGTTGCCTGACAAACGCCCAATGTGCGTCGGGCGAGATGTGCGTAAACGGCGAGTGCGCGAGCCGTGAGCGTCCCGATGGCGCCAGCGAAGATGCACCGGGCGACGATGCGGGACCAGGCGAGGATGCCGGCCCAGAGACAGACGGCGGGACCGACGCGGGTCCGCAGATGGATGCGGGTCCGGCGGTCTGTGACGCAGCGTGCGACACCGGGAACCCTTGCGAGCTTGGCGCCTTCAACTGCGACACCGGCGAGCCTGTCTGTGAAGCGGTTGGCCCCGCCACGGAAGGTACAGCCTGCCGCGAGGTCGAGGGAGAATGCGACGTCCCTGAGACCTGCGATGGCGTCTCCATGGAGTGTCCCGAGAACGCACGAGTCGAGGCCGGAAGCGCTTGCCGAGAAGCCAGCGATGTCTGTGACGTCACGGAGACATGTGATGGAACGAGCCCCGCGTGTCCCATCGATGCTTTTGCAGCGACGGGAACCACTTGCCCCGCTGGGTTCTGTGACGGCTCCGGCGTGTGCTCGGACTCGTGCACGCCCGGCGCCGCATGCGACCCGGGCGTCCTTTGTCGTGTTGGCACCGTTGACTGTTCCGGAGGCGCGCCGAGCTGCGAGCTCGCAGGCAACGACACGAACGGGAGCGTGTGCGGGACCTCGGAGAACGGGAGCTGGTCCGCATGCTCTTTTGGAAGCACCTGCGCTGAAACGGGCACGCAAACACGCCCGGTCACAAGCTACGCCTGCAACAGTGGTACATGCGGCGCGTCCATCGCGATGGAGTCCCGAGCCTGCACGCGTTCAACGGACGGCGCTGGCTGTGGCTCACCGTCGACGGGTGACTGGAGCGCATGCGGAGGCTTCGACGACGCCTGTGACCTCATGGGCACGCGCACGCGCACAGTGTCCACGCCAAGCTGCAGCGGCGGAAGCTGCACCGTGACCATGAGCACGCAGTCCGAAGCCTGCTCGCGAAATACCAACGGTGTCGTTTGCGGCAGCGTGTCGAACGGCGCGTGGGGGAGCTGCGGCTACTCGAACTCCTGCGACGAGTCTGCGGCGCAGACTCGCACCGTCACCACTCCGACCTGCGGTAGCGGCACGTGCAACAACGTCAACACCACGCAAACGGGGATCTGCAACCGCGACACGGACGGCGTGATGTGCGGCACAACGACAACCGGCCTTTACGGTTCCTGTCGCAGTACCGGCGGCTTTTGCAGTACGAGCGGCAACCGTTCACGAACGGTCACAGAGCGCCAGTGCTCGAGCGGCGCCTGTTCGGATGTGACGTCAACGGAGTCCGTTGGCTGTTCCATCAATACGAACGGCAATCCATGTCCAGGGCCCGAATGTGCGGCAAATGTCTGCTCCGGCGGCGTGTGCAACAACACCCCCAGCTGCCCACCGGGGCAAACCTGTTGCGGGGACGGTTTCGGCTGCCAGAATTTCTGCCCCTAGCGGGTAGAGGGTACGTCGCCCTAGTCGAGCACTAACCAGAGGCGTCGCGGTAACGGCTCGTCGCTCGGCGCGACGGGAAAGTCTCGGTCGCCCTTGCCGTCTCGCATCGCCACGAGCCGCCGCCCCGCTCCTTCAACGCCTTCGCGAACGTAGCGGCGAAAACGCGACTGGCTCATTCGCGAGTCGTTGCTGCTGAGGAGCAAACGTCCACCTCGTGCGCTGACTCGCGCGCAGAGTGTCGCGAGCTCTTTCCACTGCGCGCCGGATTTCCACCGCCGCTTCTTGCCGGTGGCGTATGTAGGCGGGTCACACAACACCCAGTCGAAGCGCTCTCCCTTTCGCACGCAGCGCTCCAGGTACTCGAAGGCGTCGTTCTTGAGAACCCGGCCGCTCAGGTGATTGCGCTCGAAGTTCGTCTTACCCCGGCCGAGGGCCGTCGCCGAGCTGTCCACATTGATGACTTCGCCAGCGCCGCCCGCCGCCGCCGCGACGCCGAACGGACAGGTGTACGCGAAGAGATTCAGGACCCGCGCGCCCGAAGCGTCTTTTCGAACGCGGGCGCGCGCGCGGCGCTGGTCCAAGAAGATGCCCGTGGAGAGCCCTCGGCTCAGGTCGACGTTGTAGACCAACCCATTCTCGCGCACCTCGAACTCACCGATGGCATCCCCCCAGAGCGGTTCCGGTGGGGCCAGCTCTCGTTTGTCACCGCTCTTCTCGTTCGCCTGCTTCGGACGGCGCTTCACGTAGAGCCCGGCGAACTCCGCCGAGAACGTCCGCAAAGCCTCGGCGATATCTGTTTCCTGGGCGTGCGCTTCTTCGCTCCGTAGATGGAGAAGCAGGTATTTGCCGTACACGTCCACGCTTACGCCCGGGGCCCCTTCTCCCTCCCCGTGAAATAGACGGTAGGCTGTCGTGTCCGGCGACTTCGCCAGCGCGAAGCGCCGCTGCGCAGCGACGCGAACGAGTTCCGCTAGGTCCATCGCACCGCCGTCGAGGAACGTGTCGAAGCTTGAAGGGACCGGTGACGTGAAAGTCTGTCCTTCGACGTGGAGCGACTCGGCGTGCAGCATCAAACGCCCGGGTGTCGCTGGGTTGCTTCCGTAGAGTGTGTCCCCGGCGATGGGAGAACCCACTTCGGCGAGCTGCACTCGGATCTGATGAGTGCGCCCGGTCTCGATACGCAAGCGAAGAAGCGCGCGCTCTCCCTGGCGCCTCAGCACCTCGACATGCGTGACAGCGCGCTTGGCGCGAGCGTCGTTCTTTGTAGACACCACACTTCCGCCGCCCGAGCGAGGTGCGAGCCAATGCTCCAAGCGGCCGCCCTTTCCGCGAAAAGAGTCGACGCAGGCGACGTAGCGCTTCTCGGCGCTCTTCAGGCCTTCGGCGAAGTCACGGTTTCGTTCCGGCGCCGTCGTATACGCGAGTACTCCGCTCGTCGCCGCGTCGAGTCGCTGGTGAACCCCGAGGTACGAGAGCCCAAGGTGGGACTTCGCGCGCGAAGGCAGGTCATCGTCCTGCCCATCGGGTGCCTGAGCAGGAACGTGCGCGGGCTTGTCGAGGACGAGCAAGCCTCCGCCCTGATGGAGAACCCACTCGTCACGGAACGACGGAAAGAGCGTCACCCTTCGACGAGCGCCTTCGGAATCAAACGCGAGGGGGTCGCCGTGGAGACGACCCAGAGCTGATGCGCCGCGCGCGTCGACGCGATGTGGAGAAGATGACGAGACTCGTCATCCACGAGGTACGTGGAGGCGTTGGCTTCGACGAGGATGACGTAGTCAAACTCGAGGCCTTTGACCTGACGGACATCCGTGATGTCGATGCCCGGACGGAACGGGTAATCCTGGTTGGCGATTCGGCGCGCGTTGGGCACCTCGGCGCGGACCAGACCCTTGTGATAGATGTCTGCTTCTTCGGGCGTACGCGAAATGATCGCCACGGAAGCGAGCGGCTCTGCGCGGGCGAGCTCGCGGAGCGCTTCGGACAGGAACGCCACCGCTTCGCCTGTCCCAGCGAACCCAAAAAACTCGACGGGCGCGCCATGTCGCGTGGCCTGACCCGTCACCTCGTTCTTGCGCGGACCAAGAATTTCCGTCGCGAAGTCGAGGATCTCGTGTGTCGAACGGTAGCTGAGTTTCAACGGCTCGACGCTCACGTGGTCGAGCTGCAGCTGCTGAAGGACGTGCTGCCAGTTCGTGAAACCGTTGTCCATGTAGAGCTTCTGAGCCACATCGCCGGCCAACGTGATGCTCTGGCGCTCGCTGGCGGTGTTGACGACGACGGCTAGTTCCACGGGGCTGACGTCCTGCGTCTCGTCGACAAAGATGTGCTCGTACTCGATGCGTTGTTTGCCGCGCATGAGGGGACCACGAAGACGCTGGTGCAAGCGCAGAAGAATCGCGTCGTCCTCGATGTCCATCGTGACGTGGTCTTCTTCGCTCGCGCCATCGGCGCCACGTACCCGGTCTTCTTCCTTGGCCTCGCCGTCGAGGAAAGCCTCCATGCGCCCTTCGCGGGCGGCGATGGCCAGCGGGATCTGCCGGGCGCACCACGAATGCGCCCATTCGAGCTCCCGCTCGCCCATGGTCTTGTCGCCTTGAAAAGCCGCCTCGAGGCGTGAGCGGTCGGTCAAGAGTTCGCCCCAAAGACCCACGACGTCTTGGCAGCGCGCGACGCACTTATCGATCTCGCGTTCGAGGGTGTGTCGTACGTCGAGGGAGAGTGAATCACTGCTCGAACGGACCCACGAGCGAAGTGTCTCCAGACGGTACTCGGGAGCACGCTTGGGAGACTCACGCCACTTCGAGAGCGCTCGCCCGCCGCCCTCAAGACGCTTGGCGACCTCAACGATGGCCTTGTCGATGTTCTTCGTGATGACGTCCGTCGCCGCGTCGATGAGCGCGAGAAGCCGTGGATGCTTCTTGAGCTTCGTCGCCGCCGAGGGCGTGTTCTCGGCGTAGTCCTTCGGCAAGTTTGGAAAGTGCGAGCGGCGCAACTTCGATGCCCAGCGCTCGTAGGTCATCACCGGCACGCCTGGCACGCCGAGAGAAGGAAGGACGCGGGAAATGTAGCGAACCAGCGCGTCGTTGAAGACAACAACAAGCATATTGTCGTTTCGGAAACGCTTCTTGTTCTGGAACACCAGGTAGGCGAGACGGTGAAGGCCGATGGTGGTCTTACCGCTACCTGCGCCGCCCTGAATGACCACGAGCCCACTCGTGGGCTGGGAGATCAGGTCGAACTGCCGTGCGTCGATGAGGGCCGTGATCTCGCCAAGGGACTTGTCCTCGACGTGGTCCTCAGAGTTGACGCCGAGCTTACCTGCGGGCGCCTGGTGCTTCTCCGGACGCATGGCGATGCCTTGGCCACCGGCAAGTCGCGTCGCGCTCGCTCCGGCGCGTTTCCACGTTCCGTTGAGTCGTCGCGAAAACGTGCCCTGCGGCGTCGCGATGCGGGTGAGTCGCCCAAGGGAGATTCCAAGGCTGCGACGCAGAACGACCTCGCCCTCGACCTCTCGGCCGCCGAACGTCTCGTCGTAGTCGTCGCCTTCTTCGTAGCGGTAGTAGATTCGGCTCACCGGCGCGTCACGCCAGTCGACGATGCGAACACCAGTTTTGGGGTCGAGGTAGGTCGAGCGACCGATGAGAACCTCGCGCCTGCGTTCGCCTTCTTCAAGAATGAGGCGCCCAAAGTACGGAGACATCGGGTCGACGACGCCCTCGGTCACCTTCGCACGGCGCGCGGCGACGCCGGCGAGTCGTTCCATCTCCTCGATGAGAGGCGGAACGTCCTCCATGCGTGCGTTTCGAATCTGGTCGCGGAGCATGAGGAGCTCCTTGTCGTAGTCGAGGCCGCGATGACGAGGGGTCCGGGTTCTCGCAGCGACGGTGCGCGCGACACGAGAAAGCACCTTCTCCTCTTGGGATACGGTCTCCACCAGCTCTGGATCCGTGGCTCCTTCGAGTCCCTCATTCGATGTGTCGATATTGCCCTTTGTTTCCATGATTTCGTCCGCCCAGAGGCAATCCGTGTGGCTAGCAGCCTGCATGGTGCCGAGCCAGCGCAATCCGCGGCGCTCACCCCCGCGCCCTGCCGCCATGTTGAAGGCTAGGTGGTCAGACGCGTGGCCACTTGGGGTCTCTGGACATCCCCATCCAGCCCGATACGTTCGAAATTGGTACATTAAGCCTACGTTTTGACCTGGCACGGCGCTCGCAAAGGTTGGACTCGTGATAGACGCAGCCGGTGAGTCCTTTGTTGGACGACGAGACAATAATGAGGACTCCTTTCGAGTGCGGGACGACCTAGGGCTGTACCTCGTCGCCGACGGGATGGGGGGTCACGAAGGTGGCGAAATCGCCAGTCGTCTCACCGCCGACGCCCTCACCTCTTTCTTCGAGTCTGGGGACACCCTCCCGGAGATCGACGACCACGTCCTCAAAGTTCGAATGGGCTCCGCCATCCGCGGCGCCGTACAAGAGGTCGAGGCCAAAGCCACGGGGGACCTCATCGAGATGGGCACGACACTCGCCGCCCTTCTCATTCACGAGCGCCTCGCCCTCGTTGCCCACGTAGGTGACAGCCGCGTCTATCGATTGCGCAACGCCAAGATCGATTGCCTGACCATCGACCACTCGTTCTTGAACGAGCTCGACCCTGAGCGCGCCGACGAGCTCGGTGAGAGCCTCCCCGAACAGTTCTCAGCGATGGTCACGCGCTGCATCGCGGCGAACGCGAACACTCAACCTGAACTCCTCGTGGAAGAGACCGAAGAAGGCGACCGCTTCTTGCTCTGCAGCGACGGCCTCACGGACGTGATGAGCGATTCGGAAATCGAAGAGCTGATGGTCGACAACCCGTTGCCCGCGGATGCGTCGAGCGCGCTCATCAAGGCCGCCTTCGCCGCTGGAAGCCAAGACAACATCACGTGTGTCGTGGTGCAGATTCCCCCGCACAAGTAGGGCCCCCAAGCGTACGCCGAGCTGCCCCTGGTCCTCATGCGCGTGACATGCGACCGGCCAACGCCAGCAGCTCGTCGCACAACCTTCGCGCGCTCTCTCAGCGAAGCAGGTCGACGAGATGGGCCTTCAGCTCTGCGTCCGACATTCCAGACTTGCGCATCACTTCAACGACGGTCTCCGACGTGGTTTCTACGCGAACGTTTCGGTAGCCATCTTGACGAAGCGACCGCCGACGGCGGGTCAAGCGCGTATGGGCGCCTTGTCGCTTAAGGATCTCATCGACAAGAGTTTGGCCGTCGCCCTCCACGTACAGCCTAAGTGGATCCCCACAAGTCGAGCGGATCTCAACGCAGGTTTGATGAAGTCCATCAGCTCCCAAAGCTCGGGCCGCTGAGAACTTCTCGAAGGGGATAAAGCGCTCATGAGATCGGATCCCGTCGATGCCTAAATCGATCTGAATCGTCTTACGGCCCCATCGGATCAGCACCACTCCGGCCAGCGAGAGCATAAGAACGGCGATGCCGTAGCGTGCGAAAACGGGCGCATCCGAAACAGAACCCGAGGTCGCCATGAAGCCGGCGCTAACGATTGCCCAGCACAACGCCGCCGCACCCCAGACGAAGAATGGCATTGAGGCTCTCGCGCTGACTTCGCAGGTGATGCGTAGTCTTCGGGGCAGTGCGTCCGGCAAGGGCCGTGGATAGCGCATAAGCTCTGCGAAAGAAAGGCCGGCACCTTTCGGCAGCGACGGGCAACGCAGCGACGGGCAAGGCGCCGAGGGCCATCACGACGTGTCAGTCGATGCGACGAACGAGCACCTTCGAGCCTCGCTCTGTGTTGTAGGCACCGCGCGAAGCAGGGAGCGCTTTCGGGTCCGTCGCTTCAAACCCTTGCTCCACGAACCAGTGGGCGGACTGCGTCGTCAGTACAAAGAGTCGTTTGACTCTACACTCGCGCGCTCGTTGAACCACGGCAGCCACCATCGTCCGCCCGTGACCGCCGGCTCGGTACTCTTCGCCGACGGCGAGACATTCCAGCTCGCCGCTGCCATCTTCAAACTGACGGAGGGCGGCGCAGGCGAGGATATTCTCATCACGCGCGATGACCAGGAACCCTTCAAGGTCGCGCTCAAGGACCTGGCGCGGGCGGTTTACGAGCTGGCCCGCGGCTTCCAAAGGTTCGAGGAGCGCGAGGAGACCTGGAACATCCCCCGCACGCGCAGGTCGGACGGCCTCCGTTGGCGCCGCCGCGATGAGTGTGCCGACACCCTCGCGTGTAAAGAGCTCACGCAAGAGCGCGCTGTCCAGCTTGCGATGGACCAGATGCGCACGTTCGACGCCGAGGGTCACGGCCTTCACGCTGGCGTCGAGATGCTGACGAAGATCTCCCTCGGCGGGCCAGTTGCGGGCGCGCTCGAGGCCGAGTTCACTCTCCGTCGGCGTCTCGCATTCGACGAGGGAGATGAGCTTGTCCGCGCCAAGCGCTGCCGCCGCGAGGGAGGCCAAGTCCGGCGT
>JBGCFM010000146.1:0-8018 GCA_045106895.1 Polyangiales bacterium
CAGGACATCGCCCTCGCAGCTCCGGTCGGCGAATCCATTCGCCCTCGAAGGTGCGAGGGCGGTGCCCTGGGATCGCCAAACTCGAATCGTCTGTGGAAGCTCGGGACCGCCCAGTGCTTGGGTGATGGATCCGACTTCGTCGGGGGCGGCGGCTTCGGATGTTGTCTCCGTTTCAGTCGTGGGCTCGTCGAGGTTGTCGCGCCTTCGGAGCCACTCCTGTTCCTGGTGCGGCGTAGGGTTCGCGGGAAACACTCGGATCGTGATCGCCGTCTCTCCGTCCGCTTCGACGACGACGTTCTCGCGCGCGCCGCTGAGGAAGCCCGCGGCCTGCACGATGACTCGGTGTGTTCCTGGGGGGATAGACGTGAGCACAAAGCGACCGGCCTGGTCGCTCTCCACGGTCTCTCCGTGTTCTCGTACGTGGAGCACGGCTCCCGGGATGGCTTCTCCGGTGTAGGCGTTTTCAACGACGCCGCTGATCACACCAGGGAGCGCGCCCACACCGGCGTTTGTGGACGGCGCTGGGTGACACGCACACAAGAGCGCGAGGCAAGTGATTCGACGAAACATACGTCAGCCTAGCGCGCACCCCATGAAAAGTGAACGGCCGGTCACTATTGTGGCAACGCAGCATCAGGGTGCGGCGAATCACGTAAGAAAACAGGTCGAAAACCAGTAGGAAGAGCCGTTGGCGCGCTCTCTGCTTAGTCGTCCTGCATGAAACACATCGTCTTTCTGCTCATTGGCCTCGCTGCCTGTCTTCCGGAGACCGAACCCGCGGACCGCTGTCTGCCCATCGCGGACGAGCGCAGTTGGGAAAACAGCCTTCGGAGCCGCGGCATCACACTCTTGGGCGAGCCCGTGCATGCCGGCGTAGACATCATCGCCGCCGTTGGAGAGGTGACCCTCCTCGAAGCCAAGTTCGCCTACGGGCCCACCAGCGCGGACCTCGAAGGTGAACGCGTCGCTGTGTTTGTGGAGACCGCGGAGTGCGAATGGGCATCGGTGGGCGAACACCTGACGGACACCGACGGGAGAGTGCACGCGGAGTTCGATTCGGCCGGTCTCGCAGAAGGCAGCTACCGCGTGCGCTTTGTCGTGCTCGGTGATCTCTCGGAGACCGAAGCGAGGCTCCACGTGATTCGGCCCTCGGCGCCGATCGTGGTCTTCGATTTGGACGGGACGCTCACGACCTCCGACGTTGAGCTCGTCGATGGAATCGTCCTTCATCACGTCGGCGCCACCAGCGACGAGATCTACGACCTGGCGGGCTCTCCGCTGACCCGCGCTCAGTGGGTCGGCGCCCTCGACATGCTCCTCGAGGAAGACGCGGAAGCCTACGAGGGCGCCGCCAGTGTGGTCCACTACTACGACCAGCTTGGCGTTCAGCCGATCTACATCACGGGCCGCCCCTACCTCTACGACGGACTCACACGCCGCTGGCTCGAAGACCATGCCTTGCCCGCGGGGCCCCTCGTGATGGTCCAAGACGTTCTTGAATCGCTGCCCGCCAACGTGGGTGGTTTCAAAACTCGGCTCTTGGGTCAGCTCCAAGCGCGCGGGCACACGATTGTCGCTGCGTACGGGAACGCCACCACAGACGTTTGCGCCTACGAAGCGGCCGGCGTCCCCGCCGAGTCGACCTTTATCGTCGGCCCTCACGCCGGAGAGGGCTGCGTCACCAGCACGAATACGCCGACGGTGGCGGTGAACTCTTACGTCGAGCACCTCGAGTCGCTGCGATGAGCGCCGCCGTGCGCCGCAGGCCAGAGTCGTTCAGGCTGAAGACTCAAGTTCTCTCTGCATACGTCGCAGAGTAGGGCGGCCCCCTGGAGACTTAGGCTATGTGTTCTATTTTCGCGATTCTCGAGATTCCCTCCGATGCATCCAAGCAGCGTGCGCAGGCCATCAAGCTCTCCGCCACCATGCGGCACCGGGGCCCGGACTGGTCCGGCGTGCACGTGAGCGAGCATGCGATTCTTGCACATGAGCGGCTGTCGATTGTCGACGTGAACACGGGCGCTCAGCCTCTCCTCGATGCTGACACGGGCACAGCCTTGGCGGTGAATGGCGAGATCTACAACCACCGAGACCTGCGCGCGGAGTTTGAGGATTTCGCGTTTCAGACCGCGTCAGATTGTGAGGTAATCCTCGCGCTCTACAAGAGAGACGGGACGTCGTTCTTGGACAAGCTCCGAGGCATGTTCGCCTTCGTTCTCTACGACGAGACCAAAGATCGCTTTGTCATCGCCCGCGACCACCAAGGGATCATTCCGCTCTACTGGGGCCGTGACGCGCAGGGTCAGCTCTACGTGGCATCAGAGATGAAGGCACTCGCAGGCGTATGCGAGACCCTCGAGCCCTTTCCGCCCGGTCACTACTTCGACTCGGCGGAGCCCGGCGACGCCCCAGTGCGCTACTGGGCGCGTGATTGGTTCGACTACGAATCCGTGGCGGAGAACGAAGCTTCAAGCGACGCAGTGTGCGAAGCGCTGAGCGAAAGCGTCCATGCTCACCTGATGAGCGATGTCCCCTACGGCGTCTTGCTCAGCGGCGGGCTCGACTCGTCGATTACCGCGGCTGTCGCAGCGAAATATGCGGAGCGACGCGTCGAAACGAACGACGAAGGCCGGGCGTGGTGGCCAAGGCTGCACTCCTTTGCCATCGGCCTCGAAGGTTCGCCGGACTTGGACGCCGCTCAGCACGTCGCTGACCACATCGGCACCGTGCACCACTCGTTTCACTACACGATTCAAGACGGAATCGACGCGTTGCGCGACGTCATCTATCACATTGAAACCTACGACGTGACGTCGATTCGAGCATCGACACCGATGTATCTCCTCGCCCGAAAGATCAAAGCGATGGGCATCAAGATGGTGCTCTCGGGCGAGGGCGCCGACGAAATTTTCGGTGGATACCTCTACTTCCACAAAGCGCCGAGCGCGCGTGACTTCCACGAAGAGACGGTTCGAAAGCTAGCGACGCTCGACCTCTACGATTGCCTACGGGCGAACAAGTCGATGGCGGCGTGGGGCGTCGAGGCGCGAGTGCCCTTCTTGGACAAGAAGTTCATGGACATCGCGATGCGAACGAACCCGGAGGCCAAGATGGTGAAGGCCGGAATGCAGGAGAAGCAGATTCTGCGCGAAGCCTTCAAGGGTCTGTTGCCCGAGCGCATCTACAAGCGGCAAAAGGAGCAGTTCTCCGATGGCGTCGGCTACGGCTGGATCGACTCCCTCAGGGCCCATGCGGAGGAACACGTGAGCGACGCGGAGTTGCATGACGCAGCGTCGCGCTTCGCCGTGAACCCGCCCACAACGAAAGAGGGCTACTTCTACCGGCGCATCTTTGAGGAGCACTTCCCGGGAGATGCCGCCGCCCGCACGGTTCCCGGAGGCAAGTCCGTGGCTTGCTCAACGCCCGTGGCCATCGCCTGGGATGAGGCTTTTTCGAAGATGGCTGACCCATCCGGGCGAGCGGTGAACGTGCACAACGACTCGTATTAGGTCACGCCATTGCCTGAATGGGGGAGGAATGCGAATCTGTCCAAATGGATCGTTTTCTGAGCTCTGCGGGTCTGGTCTTGTTCCTAGCGGCGTGCAGCCCAAGCGGGCCGAGTCGAATGGACGCCACAGTCGTGTTCTTTGATGGCGGCGTCGACACCGTCTCCACGCTGGACTCCGGCCCCGCCGACACAGGTGACGCCGGGACAGATGCCCCCGACGTGGGTCCATCGTCCTGCACGACGAACGACGAATGCGACGACGGTGTGTATTGCAACGGCGCCGAGGAATGTAGCGCCGGCGCGTGCATCGCCGGCGCACTGCCCGATTGTGATGATGGGGTCGCGTGCACTGCCGATATTTGTGATGACGAGATGGGCGCGTGCCGAAGTTTCGCCGACTCCACGGCATGCGCGGATGGCGAGACCTGCAGCGCCTCGGGCTGCAGCTCCGAGTGCACCAGCGATGACCAGTGCACAGACGGAGTCTTCTGCAACGGCGCAGAAACATGCTCGGACGGCGTCTGCACCGCCGGCGTTGTGCCCGATTGCGATGATTCGATCCCGTGCACAGAGGATGTTTGCGACGAGCTGAGCTCATCGTGCCGGAGTTTTCCCGCAGACATGGGTTGTGGTGCGAACGAGACCTGCAACGCCGCCACGGGCTGTATCCCCGAATGCACAACGAACGCTCAGTGCGATGATGGTTTTCACTGCAACGGCGCAGAGAGCTGCGACGGCGGCTCTTGCATCGCCGGTACCGCTCCGGACTGCGACGACGAGGTCGCGTGCACGCGTGATCTCTGCGATGAGGCCACCGACTCGTGCCTCTCCTTCACCGAGGACAGCGCCTGTGCCCTTGGAGAGACCTGCGAGATGGGCGGCGGTTGCACGCCGGAATGCGTTCTCAACAGCGACTGCGATGACGGCCTCCATTGCACGGGCATTGAAAGCTGCGTGCGTGGCGCGTGCGTCGCAGGCACGCCCATCGCCTGCAACGATGGAGTCGCCTGCACACTGGATATCTGCGACGAAGGAGCCGATATCTGTCGCGCACTTCCCGAGGACAGTCGCTGCTCCGGCGGCGACACCTGCAGCGCAGGCATGGGTTGTATCCCCGCATGTTCAAGCAACGCTGACTGCGACGATGGGCTCTTTTGCACAGGGGTGGAGACGTGCGTCGCGGGAAGCTGCGCAGCCGGCACCCCTCCGCCCGCCGACGACGGCGTCGCTTGCACCATCGAGTTCTGCAACGAGCCAATGTCACTCGCGACGTCGGTTCCTACGAACTCCCTCTGCGAAAGCGCCGGCGGCATCTGCGACCCGTCGCCAGACTGCACCAGCGTTCAAGGGTGTGTCGGCTCCGATAGCGCCGGGCACGAGACATTCAGCAGCACGGTGGACCCTGCCAACTGCGTGCATTCATTCTTCGATATCTCCGGCACGGGCACGACCCATGGTTCCGGTGACGACACCATCGATACCATCCTCCTCGGGGGAACGGGCTTTGAGTTCTTTGGCGTCCCGATGCCCTCGATTCGCGTCGACTCCAACGGGCACTTCTCGTCGGATCTCACGCAATCGTCGGACTACAGCAACGGCTGCGGACTCGGCGGAGGATTGTCCGGCGAGGGCGTACGTGTCCTCGTCTATCACGACGACCTCTACGTCAACGAACTCTACCACCAGTACTTTGGGGTCTGTCCGAGGCGCCACGATTTCGATGCGTCGCGGGGCTGCAACATCATTCAATGGGACGTCCGGCACCTCGGCGGGCCGGTCGCGGAGAACTGGATGATGCAGGCGGTGCTCTACGAAGGAGGCGAAGACATGGCCTTCGTCTACGACGGTGACACTCGCGAAAACGGGGTGAGCGGCACGGTGGGTTACGTCAACCCCGGTCGAAGCGTAGGCGTCGAGTGGGGATGCAACAGCGACGGCATTGTGGCCAACAACTCGACGCTGTGCACGTACGCCACGACGTCGTGCCCATGAGCCCGACCTCGTCAGGTATCAGGCTTTAAAGGAGAAAGGCGGGCCGCATGGACCCGCCTTTTCCGCCTTTGTTCTCCGAAAGAGGCTAGTCGCAGACGGTGACCATGGGGTTGCGGGAGCAGCCGAAGTCGTCGCAGTCGGTGAAGCCGTTGTCGTCGTTGTCGATGTCGTCGGAGCAGAGCTCGTCGGTGCTCTCGCCGCCGCCCATCATGCCGCAGACGGTGACCATAGGGTTGCGGGAGCAGCCGAAGTCGTCGCAGTCGGTGAAGCCGTTGTCATCGTTGTCGATGTCGTCGGAGCAGAGTTCGTCGGTGCTCTCACCGGACATCATCATGCCGCAGACGGTGACCATGGGGTTACGGGAGCAGCCGAAGTCGTCGCAGTCGGTGAAGCCGTTGTCGTCGTTGTCGATGTCGTCGGAGCAGAGCGCATCGTTGTTCTCAACGGGGCAAATCGTCACGGCGGGGTTCATCGTGCAGGAGAAGTCGTCGCAGTCGGTGAAGCCGTTGTCGTCGTTGTCGATGCCGTCATCGCAGAGGGCGTTCGTGCTCTCGCCGGCGCCGCCGTCGAAGTCTGGGCCGCCGTCAAAGCCAGGGCCCGCATCCATGCCGGGACCTGCGTCCATGCCAGGCCCGGCGTCCATGCCAGGCCCCGCGTCCGTGCCAGGACCCGCGTCCGTGCCAGGGCCCGTGTCCGTCGCCGCAGAGTCGGCGCCAGGGCCGGTGTCGGTGGGGCGTCCGGCGTCGGAGCGGGAGTCGTCGTCACCGCAGGCAACCATGAGGAGCGCGGCTAGAAATGGGAGGATTTTTTTAGAGAAAGTCATGGAGGTCCTGAAGTGGAGGCTTCTTACGCCGCCTACCGATGAACGATTGTGAGCTCCGTATCAAACCGGATTCTGAAATTTCTTTCGGCAAGCTCGTCTCACTCGGCTGACGCGAGCTACGCTCACTGTGTGCGAGCACTACTGGCGGCTCTTTCGTTGTGCGGGATGGGCATCGCCGTGCCTATAATCTCTGATTCCGGTCCGCATTTTGGCGAAGCCAGCGTGCTCCTTGGACTTGAACTCGCTCGTACGGAGGGAGCGACCTCCCTCGTGATCGCTCTCACCAACCTCGGCGGGCACTACGTCATGATCCCCGTTTGCGTCGTCCTTGTGGCCTTCTTCACGTGGCGAGATCGTCGTGAAGGCGCGTTTCTCGCGATTGCTTGGGCGAGCTCGGCGTTGGTGAATGAACTGTTCAAGGTCCTCGTGAGCCGACCACGTCCGAGCATCGTCGACGCTCTGACGAGCCCTCGCGGGCTGTCGTTTCCGAGTGGGCATAGCCAGGCGTCGATGGCCCTCGTGCTTGGTTTGATTCTGGTTTTGTACCGTTCTGATGTGCCCCTGCGGCGCACGCTTTGGCTTCTTCTTTTTCCCTTCGCCATCGGGATCACGCGGGCCTACCTTGGCGTTCATTACCCGACGGACATCCTCGCGGGGTGGTGCTTGGGCGCAGCGCTCGTCTTGGTGACCCACCGGCTCTTTCCGCCGCAAGTCAGCGCTGAGTCTACAATTTGAGGGCAAGGCGCCGTCTTTAGACACTGTGTCTCTCCCACCGCGCTCACTCATCTTCACCGTTCTCCTCGTTGGTGGGTTGGCATCTGGATGGTCTTCGTCGGCTCACGCGCAAGAAGGCGCCGAGGCGCTGACGAGCCCCGCACCGGACCCCTTTGCAGTTCCTCTCTCCGCAAGCCCGGCGGAACCGTCCGAGAGGCAAGAGGCGCAAGAGACCGCGGTGGACGTGCCGACGGAGGACACGGAGCCGTCTCCTTACCACATGGGCATCGACCTGAGCTGGCAGAGCATTCGCATTCGCTACCTTACGCCCATCGCCATCGCGGCTCCCGACTGCGCGTGCGGTATGGCGGATGTCTCCTCCAACCTACTCCGTGCATCGCTGAGCATCGGATGGTCGGGCCTGAGCCTCGAAGGCTCCATCGCGCGGGCCATCGCCACGGACGAACCGTTCTATGTCTGGACCGCGGGACTGCGCCTCGACACATCGTATCGGGGCACGCTTTCACTCGGAATTCGAATGAGCTACGTCAAGCGCACGGGGGCGGTGACCGGGACAGGAGGTCGCTTCGGAGGCTCCCTTCAGATCCGCATCGTTCGGCAGTTTGTCCTCTATGGTGAAGCAGGCGTGGACGTCCTGGATGTTCCAGGAAACGCCGACGCCGTGTTCTCCTACGCGCCCTTCTACGGCGCAGGCGTACGCGCGGTCATCGGGCGCTGACGGCAAATAGTTCGTTCAGGTCGAGGCACACGCGCAGCCGCCCATGCCATCGCACGCGCACTCTTCGCCGCTCGCGCAAGCGTCAGTACAGGCGCCGGCGGCACTGCAGTCAACGGGGAGCGTGCAAGCGCCTGCACCGTCGCATGAGCCTTCGGAGCAATCACCGCACGTAACGTCGGAACCCAACTCGCAGGTTGCCGGGCTGCTGAGGGCAGGCGAACCCTCACACATTCGACCTGGGG
>JBGCFM010000147.1:0-9885 GCA_045106895.1 Polyangiales bacterium
CCGCTCGAATGCGGCACGTGTTCGTTCGTGAGCTGATTGCCGGGCATGCAACAAGCGAGCGTGTAGGCGGCGTCCCAGCGCAGCACGTCGAGGACAGCATCCATGTTCACGTGTGCGTGCACGAAGGTCACGAAGGTGGGCATCGGGGGCAACGCGTTGAGCTCCGCGACCACATCCAAGATGCGCGCCTTTCGCCACTCGAAGCACTCGATTCCGAAGCGGTCGCGCCAGTCTTCCACCAGCTTGATGTTGATGAGCGGGTCCACGGATATGTTCTGGACGGCGCTCGTCTTTAGCGCGAAGAGCGCCGCCGTTCGTGCATGCGCGCCGTCGCCGACGTGGATGACACGAAAAGGCGCGCGCCTGTTCATATGAGGACGAAGGTGCACCAGCGCGGAGAAGCTCTCGCTCATCTCCTTGGCGGGCTTCGGGGCCTTGGCGAAGAGCGGCCACAGCGCCGCGAAAGACTCGCGACGCATGAGCCGGTCCAGGTACGACCCGCTCGCATCGCTCGACATCGCGCCAACCTATCACGTCGCTCGTCGAAGCGTGCCCGTTCGAGGGCCCTCTACTGGTAGACTGCCGTATGCGCTTCTTTTTGCTCGCTCTTCTGGCCATGGCTTGTTCCTCGGATGGCACCTCGAACTCCTGCGTGACGAACGCGAACTGTGAGAGCAATCGCTGCGTCAGTGGCCTCTGCATGCCGGTCGGAGACAGCGGCCCGGCGCCTTCCGATGCCGCGGCGGACATAGCAGCCGCCGATGCCGGCGAGGCCGATGCCGGCGAGACCGATGCCGGCGAGACCGATGCCGGCGAATCCAGTGACGCGGGCAGCGACACCGGTTCCAGTGACGCGGGCGACGCAGGCAATGACGCCGGCGACGCGTCGTGATCGCCGCCGCCGGTTCTTTCGTGACCACTCTCCGATGAGAAGGTTCGCCCAGGCACTTGCTCTTGCGACGCTCGCCTTAGGCTGCGGCTCGAGCAACGAGTCATCCAGTGCCACCAGCACCGGCACAACAACCACCTCCACCACACAAAGCCCGGCGACTCCGACGACACCGACCGCGCCGGAGCGCGTTGGACCGGACAGTGAGCTGGAGGCAGACCGTGAAGCCGCGCGCCAACGTCGCTCGCGCATCGGCAGCGGGCGCTCTCATGTCTGCGGCCTCAAGCCCGACGGTGCGGTGACGTGCTGGGGCGGCAATCTCTACGGACAGGCCGAGGCGCCGGAAGGCACCTTCGTTTCCCTCGCCGTCGGCGAACGTCACAACTGCGCTCTGCGCTCAAACGGGACGGTCCACTGTTGGGGCTGGAATGACTACGGGCAGACCGACGCGCCGAGCGGGCGCTTCGTATCGGTGATGGCGGAGGGCTGGGTCAGCTGTGGTCTTCGCGAAGACATGACCATCGCTTGCTGGGGCAACGATGACTCCGGCCGCACCGCCGTTCCCGGAGGACGCTTTCGCGCCATCGCCATGGCGGACTCATACGGCGTGGGGCTTCGAGCAGACGGCGCGCTCGTTCCTTGGGGCATGTCGCATTTCGGCGAGGAAGGTCCACCGGCGGAAGCCTTCACCCATATCGCCGTCGCCCGCAGCGCCACTTGCGGGCAGCGTGAGGACGGAAGTCTGGCGTGCGCGGGATACGGCCTCCGGGCTCCTCCCGCAGGTAGCTTCACGGACATCGCCGGAGGGCCGCAGGGCGCGTGCGCACTAAGCGCCGAGGGTGAGGCGTCGTGCTTTGGCTTTGACCGTATGTCTCGACCGCCAGCGGCACCCGAAGGGCCTTTCTCGCGTGTCTTTGTGGGCCGCACAAACGTCTGCGCCCTTCGCTCCAGCGGGAACGCCGAATGCTGGGGTCGCCTCCGCGCGCAACCTCCGGCGGAGCTCACCTTCGATGAGATCGCCGTGAGCGAACACCACAGCTGCGGCCATCGCCTCGACGGTGGTGTGACGTGCTGGGGCCGACCGTACTCGGGTCAGGCGCAGCCACCGCCTGGCACCTTCCGCTCCCTCGTCTCCGGCGCGTTCCACAGCTGCGCACTCGACGCCGAAGGAAACGCGACATGTTGGGGCGACGACGACGACGGCGCGGCCACTTCGCGCGAAGGTCCATTCGAGTCCCTCGCCGCGGGGCCCCACTTCAACTGCGGCCTCCGCGCCGGCGGCCGCCTTGAATGTTGGGGCGCGCTCCCAAACGTGATGCCCACCGAAGACGAGCGCTTCACTGCCATCGCCCTTGCGGAGAGTCTCAGCTGCGGCGTCACGCTAGACGGAGGACTTCGTTGCTTCGACGGCAACGCCCAAGACCTCGACGTGAGCCGCGTCGCCGGCGCCGTAAGTGTCGCCGTCAGCGCAGGCTACGTGCGAGTCCTGCGAGCGGACCAAAGCAGCGAGTGCATCGCCCTCGTGGAGAACGACCATCGGCGTCGCGTGCGGGACGAGGACGAGGGGGAGACTGCACCGAGCTGGTCCAGCGTGCCGTGCGGCGACACTCGCTATCGGGCCATCGCAGCCACCGGTGACACATTCTGCGGATTGCGACCCGACGGCGTCATCGAGTGCGCCGATCAGCCGTCTCATTTCGAGGGCATCGTGGACATGGAGCCCATTCCCGGCGGCCCCTTCGTCTCGTTCGTTGCGGGCCGCGATCACGCCTGCGCGCTCGATGCGGATGGTGTCGCGCGCTGTTGGGGCGGCGACGCCTACGGGCAATCCTCACCGCCGGCGGACGCGCGCTTTGTGTCCATTGCCCCAGGCAACGCGCACACATGCGGCGTCCAAACCGACGGCGCTCTCCGCTGCTGGGGTAGCTACGCGGGCACGCCGCTCTAAGCGAGTCAACGGTGCTCAACATCGAGCGAGCTACTCGTCTTCTCTTTCGCCTTCAAACATCACCTCGAAGCCGCCGGTGATGTACTCCGGGCCAGGGATCAGGCCCGTCGTAAAGTGCACGGTGGCAGTGAAGTTCGGGCCGATTCCGCCGGAGCCGGTGTCGATGGTGCTGTAGCCGATGGTCCGGCTTCGGCCGCCGTCCGTTTGGTCGATGCGGCCATCGCCACCAAAACTCGACATGGACGCAAAGCCGCTGTCTGCCCACACGTAGTAGCCGAGGAACGTACTCGGAGCGTCCATGTCATGCACCATCAGCACGACGTCCTCGCCCTCGGCGCAGTAGAAGGTGACCTCGCCGCTGAACTCTTCTTCCCCGCAGCGCGATTCTGGGACCTCGTCAAACCCTTCGAGTGGGAGCTCGCACGCGGCGGCGGAGTCCGCGGAGCTGAAGCGGATGCTCTCGCTGCACGGCGAGTAGCCCTCGTGATCGTTGATGGCGAAGAGAGCAGAGATGCATCCCAGGTCGTCGAAACAGTCCGCCCGCTCAGAACATGCCTCCGGTCGTGAGTCGAACCCGTTCGCACCCTCCGTGCATGTGGGGTCCCCCGGGCCAGCGTCGGTAGAGACAACGTCCTGCGGCGCCGCGTCCAGTACGCTCGAATCCGCAGCGGCATCCGTTCGAAGCGAACCATCGACACCGGCGTCGGTCGTGGTGTCGTCTCCGCACCCCACGAGGGCGCACAGGCCGATAAGACTCAGAAGCGGCAAAGGTCTCGTTCGTGTTCTCATGGCGCGTCTGTTGCCAGCGTGGACTGCGCTATTCACGGAAGCTCGCCATCGCGTCGCCGCAGCAGGGCATGGACGGACATTTCGTCACCCATGCGAAGACGAATACGAAGCTCTACTCCGGGGGAACGCGTCAGGCCCCGTCGGCACGGCGGTTGCTGTGGACTCCGCGCATGAACCTCTCACGGACGAACCCGCAGCAAGCAGGCCTCGCCTTCGGGCTCGTGCTTCTCGGCCCGTACTTCATCTGGGCTCCTGCCCTCGCGGTGCGACCTCTGATCGTCGCGCTGGGCGTTCTTCTTTGGCGCCGACAGCGTGGCGCGCGCCCGGAGTCGATGCTTCTCGCTTTCGTCTTTTCGATGTACGGCGTGTTCGTTTGGCACGTCGCGTTCGTGTCTGGGCTCGGCGCTTACCTCGTCATCACGCTGACCTTCGTCGCGCTATTCAACTGGCCAGCTGACGCCCGTGTCTCCACGTTTGAAAACCTGCGGACCAAGTGGCGCGCCGTGGTTCGCTGCTTCGGTCCGCCCGGGGCGCGAGGAACGATGCACGCGCGCTGGTTCGCCGTGGGCCTCTGGCTCGCTTACCTACCGCACACGAGGGCGAAACCATCGGACACGTGCTTCGTCATTTGGGCCGTGACAGCTCTCGTGATGTGGGGAGTGCGGTGGATTCGGCCACGCTGGGATCCATCGGTCCTCATTCGTGTGTCACTGCTAACGAGTGGAACCCTCATCTTGTTGTGCAACTACGCAGATGGATGGCGACCTCACGCGTCTCGATTCGCGATGGCGGGCTTCGGCGCGATCACCCTTGCAATAGTGTGGCAGCTCCATGAACGGCTCACCGTCGCGCACCTCTACGCGGGTACTCACCCGAGTTGGATTCTCGACGGCGAGCATGGCGCTAGCCAACGCATCATCTACACCCGCGTGCATTGCGGCGCCTACCGCTCCCAAGCCCGCGGCGAACGTGTCGGCTGGCTTCCTGCGAAACCAACCCGTGTCGTTTAGATCAACGTGTAGGTCATCACGCCTTAAGGGACCCAAGGGTTTCATCAGCGGCGGTGTTCCAGCGCCATGATGGGTCCGAACCTCCCTCTTACACTCCTCCTCCTCGCACTCTCTTCGGGGTGCACTCAAACGACAGAGCAGGCCCAGGCGCCAACCCGGGCAGAGCCTCAACCTGAGACCGCGAACGAGGTGGTCTTGCCCGCGGAAGATCCGGAAACGGAAGACCAGGCCGTCGCTCCTCGCACTGTCTCGAACGCCCCGCGCCGATGTGACGAAGAGCCTCCCCTCCCCCACATGGCGCTCCCAGCCACGATGCGTGTATCGAAGGAGCGCAGGTCGCTGGCGCTCTTGGAAATCGACGCTGACGCCATCCATGTCACGCCTTCCGAAGACGCTGACCCCGCTGCTTTGTCCGAGCTGCGGGCGCTCATTCGCCAAGCCGAGAGCGAGCAAGGCGTCACCTATCGATATGTTCGAAGGCCGGACCGCGGGGGCAATGGAGGAGAGAACTGCCTCGCGACGACGAGCAGGCAGTCCCCCCGATTCGCGCTGGCCTTCGCCCATTACCTACGGAGCTACGACTTTCGCTGGATGTGGGACCCCGCCTACTACCCTCGCTGACCCCCACGAAAACCACGAAATGAGTAGTGTGCGATTCAAACCCCGACATTTCGAGGAAGAGCAACGCAGCCATCGGGCTGCAGGGCAAGTCAGGTCCCCTCTACGATTCTGAATCGCACACTAAGGGCAGCGCACACCACTCCCATGAACCCAACGCTCCTCTGGGTCGTTGGTCTGGCTGATACGACGCCAGTTGCCCCGTGTCTCATACACAGAGATATCCTCGCCGTTCTCATACGGGACGCGCACGTCGACGATCGCGGCGCCACGACGAGGTGCCGCGCGAACGTTGAGCGGGGTGCCTGTCGCGTCGCTGACCGTGCAGGTGACGGGCATTGGGATGAAGTCGTCGATGCTCG
Source organism: Polyangiales bacterium (assembly GCA_045106895.1). Taxonomy (GTDB): domain Bacteria; phylum Myxococcota_A; class Polyangia; order Polyangiales; family Houyiibacteriaceae; genus JBCCRV01. The sequence continues at coordinate 5,617 of JBGCFM010000147.1, forward strand.
CGAGCCAGCCGTCGTTTGTGCTGCTCATCGCGAAGAGCACGAGGGGGCCGGCGGAGAAGAGCGTATCGGCGGAACCACCGCGATCGTTTAGGACAACTCCATCGCGGACGACCCACGCCGTGTGACCGGCGACGACGTCGAAACCGAGTTCTGGGAAGCGGCGAACACGAAACTCCGCGGCGTCCAGAGGTGGGTCCCAGCCGTTCAAGTTGTCGGACTCGGCAACCAAGTCGACGAGGGCTTGGGGGGCCGGCGCCGGCAAGTCCTGTCGCCGAAGAGAATAGCGCTGGATGCTGGAAACTCCCGCCACGCCAACTGTTCCGCCGGGACAACCTCGAAGCTCGAGCGCAAAGAACGCCCGCTCCACGTCGCCCCCGTGCCCAAACTCCGGCGAGTGATACGCGTGCAGCTCGAGCGCTCTCACCACCTGCGCCTCACAGTCTACGCCCTCGCCAGAGACCCGCGCCGTTTCAAAGTTCGCCGGGACCTCTCGGATCACTCGCAACTCCATGTGCCCGGCGTGTTGGTACATATACCAATCCGGCGCGGTGTCCGGCTTTGGCTGCGCGGCGATCTCCGACAAGATCATCGAGGGCCCCTCGACGTCGTCTTCACCCTGCGACTCGAGTCTTTCAAGCACGACGGTGATCGGCCCCCAGTGCACGAGCGGCGCGCCGTTTTGGGCAGGCGCCTCTGTAGGGTTCACCGCTGGCGCTTCGTTCGGCGCTTCGTTCGGCGCTTCGTCCCTCGACGGCGCCTCGGCGTTCGGTGTGGGTGACGCGACCTCCGAACTCGTCGCTTCGACCGGCGCGTTCGTCGCTGATGACGTCGCGGGCGAGGTCTCCTCGTCACCGGAGCAACCCATGAGCAAGACCAGTAAAACGAGCAGAGTTCGCCTAGGCACCCTCTTCGTTCTCACAGCGCCCGCCAATCTGCAAGAGCTGCCAGGATCAACGTGCCAGGATCAACGAAGCGGTCCGCGCTCGAACCACCACAGCTGATCTAGTCGCCGGGTGCGCGAGGTCATCGACACGCCCGCGGCGCTGGTCATCACGTGGGCGCTAGTCCCCCTCTCAGTCCAAGAAGAAGACTCCAGAACTATCGACTGGGGTCACTTCGAAGGAGCCTCCGGGACGTCCGCCCGCAGGCGCGATATTCCATTGATTGTTCGCAGGAGGTTCCGGGCGAAGGGGACCGTGTGCACTCAAGAGCACCTCGCCAGCTGTTCCACGGTTTTCGCCGGTGCTGAGCTCCCGATAGGCCTTCCACGCGCGCGACCTCCATCGAGTATCGCGGCGTCATTGTTGGGTCGACGAGCAGCTCCCACACGGTTTCTCGGGGAGCGTGGATTAAACCCCCGCCGGAGAACTAAGCGCAGGGTAGTTCAAGGGGGTGCCGTCTCTCGCGTTTCTACCTTGTGCGGCATCCACAGGCGGGCGAGAGTTCGCCTTCATGTTCGCCGCCGCCGCCGCCACCATTGCTTCCCTTCTCTTTGTGGCCGTCGCCGGCGCCTACTTCATGGGCTTCAACAAAGACAAGGCGGCAAGACAGCTCTTGGTGACGACGCCTTGGGCGAGCATTGGAGATGCGCCAGCCGGCGTGGATATTCGCCTCTCCGGTCGACTCGCGCTCCTCGGCGACCGGAGCCTCCACACGCCAATGAGGAGACGAACCTGCGCGGCGTGGCGCTTGCTCATCGAGAAGGAGTATACCGATGGCGAGACGACCAATTGGCAACAGGTGGCCGACGAATCGGAGTCCACCGACTTCCTCCTCATCGACGACACAGGCCGAGCGCGTATTGAAGGCTCAGAGCTCACCTTAATCGCGGACTTCGACGCCGGCGACACGCGCTCCTTTCGGGAGATCCCTGAAGAGCTGCGGGCGCTCCTCGACGAGCGCGGGGTGGGTTCGCAGTGGTGGTCCACCCACCACAACTTTCGTTACCAGGAGAGCGCCCTCGTGGTCGGTGAGCTCGTCACAGTCGCCGGGTGCGGGCGCTGGGAGAACGACCCCGGCCAGACCTCGGGGTATCGAGGCATGGGCAAGCTCTTGCGGCTCGGCCCCTTAAAGAGCGGCAGGCTCATTGCCGCCGATAGCCCATCGCTGATGCCGGATCACGTACGCTCTATTTAGGTCCTCAGCTCTCCAGCTTTTCAACCACGAGGGCCACGAACCCCTCGGCGTTGAAGGAACGATACTCGTGGGCCTCCTCGAACCAGGCGACGATGGGGTCGGCTTTGCCTTCTCGCATGGTCGCTTTGACGGACGAGTGTTTGCTTGTGAGCTCCACGAGACGCCCGAGCACGCCTTCGGCGGCGGGGTGGTTGCGTCCGTAATACTCGCGCAGCCAAGTGAGCAAGAGATAGACGAGGGCAGGGTCCGACTCGGAGATGAGATGCGCCGCGGAGCTCGCGTTCATCGTGCCGTTTTCGATCCCCTGGAGCAGGTGCAGTGCTTCCCGCTGTTCTAGTTCAAATGCCATGAAGACCTCGGGTCTACTTTTAGCACGTCCTGAGCGTAGACCGTGTTAGCAACGACGCGTGTCACGTCGCCTCAAGGTGTTCCTCGCAGGGCGGGTTCAAGGGGTTCTCGTCACAACGTATTGAACCGGCGTGATTCGCGCGACTTCCAACACGTGTAAGATGCGGTCGTGAGCGAGCTCGACTATGGCGCCTTGATCGCCGCCGGCGCGAAGATGTGGCTCACCGCCGGGCCCAACAGCGGAGGCGTGGAAGGGCTCCTGCTCCACGAGGACAAGGTCTACCGTTTCGTCGCGGATTGGGACGCACGAATCTTGGGCGGGGCGGAGCCGGTGGCCGAGTTCGTTCGCAAGCATGCGAAGAGCGACACGCGCGGCATCGCGGAACTCATCGCCTACGTCGCCGGCCCTGACAATTAAGCGAAGGGCGCCGCATATCCGGCGGCGCCCCTCTATTGTTGCAGGCTTGCGCTTGCTGACTGTCTCTTCGTAACGGCGTTTAAGGTTTGCGCTCTGGGTCTGAGTGCCCACGTCTTTCCATTAGACGACCACACCCGAGTTTTCTTGCGAGGCTATTTTCGATGACGAAAACCTCGGAGGTGTAGAGAGGATTCGAACCTCTATTTTGGACAAATTGGCGAAACCACTAGAGATACAAAGGCAGTATTTTTTTGGTTTAGGTTAGAGAATAGGTTGATGTGTTAGCGCCGGTGCGTCTGCCAATTCCGCCACCTCCCCGTAGCTTGAGAAACTCACTTCCGAGGGAAGCGTTTCGGTGGGGAGGGCAGGATTCGAACCTGCAAAAACCAGCTGGTTGAGATTAAGATCTGAGTTTCATCTTGTTCTCTTCAAAGAGGGAACGTTCCCGCCCCCTCAGAGTCTTTACTTGGCGAGGATGTAGCCAAAAACGATATCGCCGAGGGCACGAGGCGTGACCTCGACGCTGTTCGCTTGTTCTCGCGCGAACTTGACGGCCTTCTTGAAGTCGCGGACGCGATCCAAGAGCGCTTCGCGACGGTCGACGGACATGGCGCCGCTATAACGCACGCGCTTCCAGAACCCTTCCACGACGTCTTCGTGGAAAAGGTCCACCTGGGCCGGGTGCTTCTCCGTCGCCTCGGCGCGCACGTGGTTCCGCGGGATCTTCTTGGTTTTCGTGGTCTCCACGGCGGCGCTTCGCCACTGATTCTGCGCAGCGTCGAACTCCCACTCCTCGGAGGGGTCCAGAGTGGGCAGCTTGCTGATGAACGTCTCCATGTCGTTCATCTCTTTCTCCAACATCAGGAGCGTAGACACCGGGACAGCCTCCAAGAGCGTGGTGCCGTTGGGCAACACCACGTCGGCTTTTGCGACCTGGTTCGTCGCATCCTTCGTCGCCGTGAGATCCCAAATCTCCGTCTTGAGCGCGGAGGTTTTCTTGAGCAGCTCTTCGGCCGTTGCCTGGACTTTCTTTGTCTCCGTCGGCAGCTGGACACCGTCATCGGCGATGGGGCGATATGAGCGCGAGAGACCCTCAAAGAGCGCCGGAGTAGTCGACACGCGATGGAGCTTGGTGACCTCCGTGGCGCTTCGCTTGCGGGTTCCAGATTCGATGGCGAGGATTTGGTTTAGTTTAGGCATGATATTCCTGCGGCTTCGTGCCGCGCACCAGCTTCGGTATTAAAAACGGCCGCGTCAAGGTACGAACTTGGCCCCTAACGCCGTCGAAGAGCCCAAACAAACTGCTCGGCGGCGAACTGATGGGCGACGAAGGTGGTGCGTGCCCGAGGAAAACGTCGAGGGCGAAG
>JBGCFM010000148.1:0-4490 GCA_045106895.1 Polyangiales bacterium
GGAATACGCGACGCGTGGCATCCATGGTGACGAGGGTCCCGCCCTGGATCAGCAGAGTCTTCTTGGTCACGCGGAACCCTAACCCGTCCCGCAAAAGGAGCCCGTCTTTTTGGCGGATCTCCCGGAAACGGGACATCTAAGGCCCGTTTGAGCGGATTCGTCCCTATCCACCTCGCTCAGAACGCCTAGTCCGTTCAACGATGTTCGAATTCTCGCCTGCGCTGCGCCCGGCTCTCCTCCTGCTCACATCCACGGACGCGAACTGGTTGGCCTCGCATCCGGATGCGAGGTGCGAGCTAGCGAGTTGTCCAATCCCAGCCGCAGTTCGTTGTGGCAAGGTTGGTGCGGAACGCGTCGCTGATATCGCCGCAGTAGTTGGACTCAGGGAAACTCCCCTGCTCGATGTCGTTCTCGATGCAGCGACAGTTCGTTCCGTCGCATTGAACGGCGTACGTGAACGTGTTGGTGCAGGCGACGAATCGCTCTCCGCAGCTTTGCCCGTTGAAATTGGCCCCCCTGCTTTCGCAGGAGACTCCACTGCCAGAACCGCCATCAAACCCAGGGCCTGCGTCGAAGGGCGTCTCTGCGTCCGTCCCGCTGGGCCTGCCCCCGCACACGCACGCGGCGTAGCGACCATCGGCCTGGCACACCTGGGCCCCCGAACTTCCATCGGTACATGCGCAGGTAATACTCATGCCCTCGACGCATCCTGCGTCGTCGTCTCCGCACCCAGCGAGACCGACGACAAAAAGGAGCGAGACACAGCAGAGAAGCTTCATGGACGACTATATAGCAGTCGATTTTTTGCGGGCAACCCGCCTCTCGGGCCTAAAGCCGGCGAAGCGTCGCGCCCAAAAGCGACACAAACTTCTCGCGAGCGCCCTTGGCGTTGTCCTGCACCTCGGCGTGCGTGAGCACTTCTTCGTCGCCCAGGCCCGCGGCCTTGTTGGTGATGCAGGAGATTCCCAGGATGCGCGCGCCCATGTGTCGCGCCGCGACGACCTCGTTGACGGTGCTCATGCCGATGGCGTGGCCGTCGATGGTGCGGAAGAAACGAATCTCCGCCGGCGTCTCGTAGGTTGGTCCGAGGACGCCGACGTAGGTGCCGCGCTTGAGTCCAAAGCCGAGCGCTGCGGCGCCTTCATCGGCAAGCTCCATGAGGCCGCGATCGAAGGTCTGCGTCATGTCGACGAAGCGCGGGCCGAGGGAGTCGTCGTTGATGCCAACGAGTGGGTTCTTCGAGGTGAGGTTGATCTGGTCTTCAATGAGCATCAGGTCGCCGACGTTCTGCTCTTCGCCGATGCCGCCGGCGGCGTTCGTGATGATCACCGTCTTGGCGCCGAGGTGAAGCATCAGGCGTAGGCCAAAGACGACGTCACCGACGGGGTGACCCTCGTAGAGGTGAACGCGGCCCTGCATGGCGACGCAGCTCTTTCCTTCAGCTTCGCCGAGGACGAGGTTTCCGGCGTGGCCCTGCACGTGGGACATCGGCATGCCGGCGATCTCCGTGTATGGAATTGCCGTCTTATTCTCGAGGGTGTCGGCGAAAGCGCCGAGGCCGCTTCCGAGAACGAGGGCGACATCAGGGACGCGATCCGAGTGCTTACGCACATCGGCGGCGGAGGACTGAAGGCGTGCGGCGAGATCCGTCATAGACATGGCGCGGAGACTGCCCGGCAGCTCTCAGATCGTCAAGCCGCTCCGTGGGAGGCTATCCGTTAGGGCGCCCAGTAGTCGTCGAGGCCAACGCTCAAATGCGTCACGCCGATGCCTGGCCAGTGTTCAAAAGGGAGGAGGTCCACGCAAGAGCCATCGCTCACGTCGAGGCGCGCGATTCGCGAGGCGCTCCCTTCTCCGCTGCTGCTCGGCTGCGAGCAGGATACGTATACATGGTTCGTTGAGGTGGGGTCCGGCGCGGCGGCACGGTACACGCAGTCGTCGTATTCAGCGGCTCTGCAAGTGACGCGCGAGGGGGCGTTGTCGAGGGTCAGGTTTTCGTTCGCCAGATGGCGAACGCCTTCGTCGTCGACGAGCGTCGTTCGGTGAAATCCGCCTGCGTAGAACGCCTCGAGCTCGCCACCTTGGCCCGTGTTGATGTGGGCTGCTCCGTCGACGCGCCCTTCCCAGAAAAGAAGGTTGAGAGATGGGCTTCGAATGTCCGCGCTTCGGTAGCCCCGCCGGTTGGCCGGGTTTTGCGTCGCTGTCTCGTTCGGGACCGTCATGGTGGAATCGAGCGCCTCAAAGCTCCCGTCTGCGCCAAATACAAAGAGACGAAAGACCGAAGCGCCAGGTCGTCCTGCGACGAGAACCCCCATGGGGGCCGAGCCGAGTGTTTGCCCTTCGACGATGAACGAGTCGAAAGCGATCAGCCCTTCGATGCTGCGCTCGGTATTGGACGTGCCGAAGGTAATAGCGCGCCGCTGAGTTCCGACGAGAACAGTGCCTCCCGGGATATAGGAAGCGGTTTGCGGCAGCTCTTGCAGCCCGAGCCCGTAGCTCGGGCAAGCGCAGGCGGGAGTCTCCGCCAGGGAGTAGCGAAAAACGTGACCTCCGCAGCGGTCTGGCGTTGCCAAGCCGCCGGCGTCTTGTGCTGTGGCCAGAAGCCACGGCAGCTCGCAGCTGCCGCGGCACGGGTTTGGCGGCTCGCAGGGGTCTGTGGGAATGCCCGCGTCTACGCCGGCGGCATCTTGTCCAGAAGCGTCACTCTCCGTTGCGTCGGTCGCTGCGTCGGTCGCTGCGTCGGTCGCTGCATCGCCACTTCCGGAGTCTTGATCGCCCACGACGAACCCTTCGCTGCACCCCAAGGTCAGCGCCAGCGCCGCGAGCATTGAGCGTGCGATGCATCCTTTCACGTACTGGAGCATCGCCACCGTCCAAACCCTTCGGAGACCAGCGTGTCGCCCTCACGGCATTCCGGCAAGAGGCCGCGGACGGCTCGGCCGGTTTGCGAGCCACCAACGCACTGCAGCCTTCGGTTTTGCATCGAGAGAAACTCTCCTTCTCCGCAACGCGGCAGGGGTAAGCACGTCAGCTGACCGCGCTCCACCACCACGAGGTCGCCGGTGTTGCATCGTGATGGCAGCTCCAGCGGACGATTCTGAGCGCGCGCCGGCGGATGCAGGGAGGCGCCGGCGGCGAAAGCGACAAGCGCCAGCAAGAGGGGAAAGAGTCGCGACATATCGTGTCCTTGACGAGAGCAAAAAAAGCGGCGTTCAGCGGCCTGTGTTCAGACCCGTGGCGCGCTTCATTGAGCGTCCAGTTCGCCGAGATACGTTCGCATCTCTTCATAGATAGTGTCGCTCTTCAGTGCCTTTTTGATGCCGGTGGGCTTGGAGCCTCGTTCCACGAGAGCACGCAGCACATCGACGCGATTGCTCTCCATCGCCACGTTCGCGAGCGTGGTCTTCGCGCTGTGCTTTACGACCTTTTTGTCCAGTTTTGCGCACGCGTCGAAGAGGGCTTTTAGACCGTCGACGTTCATTCGACTCATGTGCGGAAGGATCTCCCCGGCATCCATGGCTGGGTGCTTTGCGACGATGGCCGCGGCTAAGTCCGCTCCGGAAGGTCCGTTGCACACAAAACTGGAGGGAGATACGTCGGGAAGGATCGCAATGGCCTCAAGGGTCGTCTTTTCATCCGCGCACACAAAGCTGTCCGGCAAGTCGCTATGCTCCTTGAGGACCTTGAGGGCGTCGAGGTTGCCGACGCGAAGCGCCTCGCGGAGGTCGTCGGGAGTCGCGTGCTCCTTGAGCAGCTCCACGACGTCGCTGTGACCCCCCGCGATCGCAAAGCGAAGCGGAGAGAGACGCGCCGCAAAGTTGCCCGAGGTCTCAACAAGCTCGTAGGCGCAGCCGTCGTCGAACATCCACTTGATAAATTCAGTGTGGCCGAGCGCTGCCGCGATGCACATGCTGTTGCGCTTCAGCCAGACGGCAGAGAAGTCAGCTTTGCGCGACTTGGCGAGGGCAAAGGCTTCCGGCGTTCCGAGCACCGCTGCGACGTGCGCCGTGTTGAAGTCGACGCGGCTCGGCTTCTTGTCGATGAACGGTTTCAGCAAGAGCGCGCGGTTCTCCGGCGCGCCTCCTTGCGCGAGTCGCACCCGCCACTCCTTGGTCTGCCCGGCCTTCCACTTTTTGCGTTTGGGCAAGACGGAGAACCAGTACTCGATCTCCTCCTCGGTGCGCGGCTCTTCGGCAAGCTGGGTCTCGCTCATGGCTCGGATCTTCTGCTCGTCGTCGTAATTCATCAATGCCTTGGCTTTCAAGCGTGCCATCGCAGCACGCAAGCTCTTCTTTATACGTCACGGGCGCCGATATCTGCCCTTTGATACGTACGTCTACTCATCCACGAAGGTCACGCCGTCAAAGAGCGCGGCGGGGAAGGGCAGGTCGAGGCGTGGACTCCGCGCGTGCTCCTTCGCGTACACGGACACGCGCTTGGGGAAACGCGTCGGGTAGTAGTTCATCTCGATGATGACGCGCGCGGCTCGG
>JBGCFM010000149.1:0-104898 GCA_045106895.1 Polyangiales bacterium
CCCTCCCCGGCGTGAGCCATGGTCCAGTCTTTGGCGCGGCTCATCGCATCCGCCGGATCCAGCCCTTCCCGCACAAGGCGCGCCCGGTCGAGGCCGTTCACCGCCATGGCGTCAGGCTCAAATTCCTCCGAGATGGGCTGCAGCTCCACGTAGAGCGATTCGGCATCGGCGGAGGCCCGACGAAAACGCCCGTCGCTCATCGAACCCGCCGGGCCGATGGCAAAGCTCAGCAGCGAGTAGGGCCCCGGAATGGGCCCGTGGGTTTCGACGTCGACGGAGAAATACACGTCCGTTTTGTCCCCGAAATTCGCCGCCGTCGACATGCGGCGGACCCTAGCATGACGCCGACGCTTGTGAGCGGTGCCTACGGACTGGAGAGCGGCGGAAAGTAGAAAGGGCCGTTCAAGGTCTCTGGATCCGTACTCGTCCAAACGAAGATGCCGCCGTGCGTCGCGTGCTCGTTGAACACGGCGCTCTCGAGGTGTTCTTCGAGGAGGCTCAAGCCCAGCTCGATGGCTTCTTCGATGGACGCAACGCCCGTGAACTTCGTCTTCCAGCGTGCACCGCGCGCATCGCGGAAGACGACGCAACAGCTCGCCTCATGCAGGTCAAACTGCGCCTGCAAACGTGCGATCTTCAGCGGGGCTATCTCGTGCATCCGACCAAGGGCCTTAACCAAAAAAGCCCCTGCAAATGCAGGGGCTTTGGTGGCGGAACGGACGAGACTCGAACTCGCGGCCTCCGGCGTGACAGGCCGGCGTTATAACCAACTTAACTACCGCTCCAGGTAGTCGCTCTGTGGGTTGCCCCTCAGAGCGAGCCGATTCTTAGCGTGTGAATTCATGGCTGTCAAAAAAGAAAACGTCGAATCATGAAAAGAGTTTCACTTCGTTCATTTCGCGGCGGGCACGCAAATCACGAGACACCGAAAAACAAGGATCCGCGTTGATTCGGTGCGCTCAGTCGAGGCGATCCCAATGCGCTTCGAAGAGCCGCTTTGCGCGTTCGAAGGCGTCCGAAGTGCGTGCAGAAACGAGCAGATGGTTTGTGTAGTCGAGGTTGAGCACGGTGTCGTCGTCGCCGTAGAGCGTGAACGCTTCCTTCGCGCCGGCCCACGGCCACACCGGCAGGTCGAGGCGCGGGTAGTGCTCTGCGACAATGCTCGCCACGTCGCCGTAGCCGAACGCAGCTCGCGACGCCCAATGAGCTTGATGCAGCGTCATCTGAAAGTAGAAGTCAGAACACGTTCTATTGACCTCGCCGAGTGAACCTACGTTTGTCTCCGTCGCGACGACGGGTGGGTCGTCATGGTGCCAGTCCGAGAGGCGGACGCCCCAGGTGAGAACGCATTGGTTCTCGATGTAGAGGTCGACGCGCTCGTCCCTCACCGCGAGCTCCTCGGCGGGAACGACGCGGTTGTTGCCGCGGCCGAGCACGGGATGGCGGGCACAGAGCCGACACCACTCCCTCACGGCGAGGGGCATCCTCAGACCCATGCGTTCCTCGGCGGCATCACAGGCATCCTCGCTCGCGCGTTCAGCCGCTGCGGCTTCTACGGCTTCAGCGGGGTCGAACCAACGCTCGATGAAACGCAGCATCGGCGTCCAGCCCGCCGAGAGCGCGCCGCCCTTCCCTGTCATGGGCAGTCGAAGACCATCCCGAGGGCCGCGATGAGGGCGTCGGCGTCTACAGCACCGGCGTCGTCGCGCCCAAGCTCGGTGACCAAGAGGTCCGCCTGCGCCGGCATGCGCGCGCGCGTCTCGCGCTCGAGAACCGGCGCCAAGGCCTGGAAGAAGCCAAAGTGGTAGCCCTGCTCTTCGCCGGTGGTGTCCCGTAGAGCGACGAGGTGCTGCGTCACCACGGCGGCGACGCCGTCGAGGATTGCCCGGTCGTATTGGTCGCGCGCTCGCTCGCGGAGCTCGAGGTTCGTCGCCGTCTCTTCGGCGTCGAGGTCACGCCAGCAGCGCAGCGCGAGTAGACCATCCCAGGCGCGGTCATGGGCGGCGGGGTCCGCGGCGGCGACTCGACCGGCGAGGCCGAGTCCGCCCCGCGCCTCGGCGCCGCCCGTGTAGTACGCGTAGGCGCTGTCGCAGTCCTTCGCCTTCGTGGTGCAGGTGAGGCCCTCTTTGTACGTGGAGACGTAGAGGAAGCGGAGCAGCGCGCCTTCGACACGGCCGGCGTGGAAGCGCGGGCTCTCCTCTTCGAATCCGCGCATGAGCGCATCGAGGAGGATGGGCTGAATCTGCGCGGGGCCCGTGCAGTAGTCCATGAACATGCCAGGGATCAGCTCTTCGGAGCAGTCCGTGCCGTCGGGGACCTCGAAGTGCGGGTCGTAGCGGCGGACCACGCGGGAATCGAGACCTTCGTCTTCCTGGTAGATCATGCGCGCCGCGAGGAAGTCGTCGGAAGAAGGCGTGCTTCCCGCGTCGAAGAGCAAGTCGGCGATGCGCTCGAACCCGCCGACGCGGACGATGGTACTGATGGTTTCCTCGACACGAACGTACTCCCCGGAGTCCGATACGCAGGCGGGCCACATATCGTCGGCGCAGACTGCGTAGTCCGTCGGCAACGCTTCGCACACGCCGGGTCCAGGAGGAGCCTGGTCTTCGGCGCGGGGCACGCAGCTGCCGCCGTCCGCCGTCGCGTCAGGTGCAGCGTCCGCCACGAAAACGTCGCTCATTGAACTGTCCGCGCCGGCGTCCGCAGACGAGTCGTCGCCGCAGCCCACAAAGAGGAGCGCGCACAGAAGAGAGTAGAAGAGCGCTTTGTTCGTATTCATAAGTTCTAGATCTCAGTACCGAGGGCCAGGCGAACACTTCGCCCGGGACCGTTGATGGAGGAGCCGTGCACGCGGTAGGCGGCGTCGAAAACGTTCTGGAAGACGAGGTGCGCGCGAAAATGGTCGTGCCGATAGCCGACGCGAAGGTCGAGGAGTCCGTAGCCCGGCGTTCCGCCGATGGGAATTCGCGCGTCTGCCTCATCGCTCGGCGCCAAGCGTCGCTGAGCCGCGGCCCAGCGCACAGCGGCACCAAGATAGACGCCGCTCTTGGCGTGGAGCCAGCGCCCTTCAAAGGTTCCCCCCGGAGGCGGAGTGCGAGACAGCGGGACACGCTCGTCGGCCCCGTTTGAAGCGCCGGTATTCGGTCCCTCGGACCACGCATACTGATACGTCCCCCGAAGCGTGACGTCCGCAGGCAGGTTCAGCGTCACGCCACCCTCGGTGCCCAAAATGACCGCCTGGGCGTCGGCGTTGAGGAGCTGAAACTGGGTCCGTGATGCGCCACAAGACGGCGTCTGCGGCGGGCAGTCCCCGGCCTCGCGGACGCCGTGGAAGATGCCGTCCCGAAGGAGCGTGGCGTAGCCCCATACGCTTAGCTCGATCCACTCGTGGTCGATCTCGCCGCCAAGCTCGAAGGTAGTGGAGCGTTCCGGCGTGAGCGCGGCGTTCTCGAACTGAAACCCAGGCCCGACCTGTTGACGCGAGGTGAGGTCGTCGAGATTCGGCGCACGAAAGCCCTGGTCAACGTTCACAAAAATCGACGCCGGCTCGGCGACGCGGAACTCGGCGCCAAAGCGGGCAACCGGTGCGAACCAAGTCTCGCGCACCGCCAAAGACCCGGACTCCGGGTCCGCCGATGCGCGTGCACCGACCACCGCAGCGCGGGCGCCAGCGCGAAGGGAGAGCCAGGACGCCATGGAGAGGTCCACCTCTGTGAACGCGCCGAGGGAAACGTAGCGGGACCCGTCGATGTACTGCCCGCGCGAGCGATCAAACGTCCGCTCCAAGTCCGTGAACGTCTGCGAAGCGTCCGAGCGAACGGTGTCGCTGTAGGCCTCAGCGCCGAAGCGAATGCGCCAAGGACGCGCACCCTGAAAGCGACGAGACGCCGCACGAAAACTCACGCCTAAGGTGTCGACGCGGTTGTTCCACTCATGCTGCACGAAAGACTGCGGCCGGTCCCGCACTCGCTTCTCCGCGTGCCGCTGCCAGGACGCGTTGAGTTCGACCTCGTGCAGCGCTCCGACATCGCCACGCAGCGCCACGTAGCCGAGGGTGCGAAACTGCTCCTCGATGCGCAGACACTCTGAGGCGGGCGCCTCAGGAGCCGGGCATTGATCCGTGCGGGGCGCATCAAACTGCCGGTAGCCGAAGAGCGCCGCGCGAAACGTCAGGTCCTCCGTGATCTTATGAACGAGACGCCCGTCGAAGGTCGCCTCTCGAAACCCCGTGCCGCGCTGCGTTCGGCCGTCCTCTTCGAATCGCGGAACGAGCGGTTCCGGGCGCCCCTCGTTGGCCACGACGCCGCCGGCCTGGAGCTGCCCCACGTCTCGATAGCCTCCGCCGAGGATCACAGCCGTACGTCGACCGAGTTGGGCTTCGACCTCCGCGCGGCCGCCAATCGCGAGGTCTGCGGACCCGAAGCGGGCGAGCGCGCGGGCACCAAAGGTGACGCCGTCCGCGTCGGGGTCGAGCGTTGGCGCGATGGAGTGGGCGAGGATAGCGCCGCCCAGCGCGTCGGAGCCGTAGCGTGTCGAGGCACTTCCGCGGACGACTTCCATGCGCTCCAAGGTCAAAGAGTCGACGGAGAAAAAGTACTGGTTCGGCCCCTGCCGGTAGACGCCGTTGTTCATGCGAACGCCATCGAAGAGATGAACAACCTGCTGCCCGGTGAGGGCTCGTACGAAGGGGCTCGCTTGCCCGTGCGCGGTCTGTTGAATCGAGACACCGGGCTCATACACGAGCGCTTCCGGCGCCGATTGGGGGAGGCGCTCATCGAGCTGCGATCGCGAGACCTCGGAGCGCGACTGACTGTCCTCTTGCGCTTCATGGTCGTTCGGTGCGACCGCCGCGCGAGCGCCGTACTCAAAGTCGTCGTCGTCGCCCCAATCTTCGTCGACGGGGGGCGGCTCCGCGTCTTGGGCGGACGCCGTCGCGCAAAGCCCAAGGCCCGCGAGCCCGAGACCTGTGACAAGGGCCAGCAGCGCCCAGCCCCTTTCGCATTGCTTCACAACTGGGCTCAGTGTCCTAAGTACCCGACATATTTGGCAATCAGGGGAACCCCCTGTTTTGAGCAGGGGGAAACCCTTGCTCCATCAAGCTCCGGCGCCAATTCGGGCGTTACGCCTCTGGATCGATGAGCCCAAGACGGATCGCGTGGCGAACCACGGTGGCAGCATTCGTCGCGCCAAGCTTCGCCATGATCCGCTGCCGGTGCCCTTCCACGGTCTTGACGCTGATCCCCAAGGTGCCCGAGATCTTTGGGCTCGAGTGGCCCTCGGCAACAAGCTGCAGCACCTCGCGCTCCCGCGTGGAGAGCGACGCGCCGCGAAGTTCGTTGCCTTCATCGACGAGCACCGCCGCGGCATCCGGGCTCACAAAGGCCTTGCCCGCGGCGACGGAGCGAACCGCTTGCTCCAAATCCGCAAGCCCCGCGCCTTTGACGAGATACCCGCGGGCACCGGCTCGAAGCGCCGGGCAGACATACTCACGGCTCGCATGCATCGAAAGGACCACCACCTGGGTGTCTGGAAACGCTTTGAGAACCCGCTCCGTCGCGTCGATTCCATTGAGGCGCGGCATCGCCATGTCCATGAGGACCACGTTCGGCGAGCAGGCACCGATGCCCTCAAGCGCCTCATGGCCGTCGCTCGCCTGACCCACCACTTCGATGCCGTCGCAGTCGTCGAGGAGAGCGCGGATGCCTTCCCGTACGAGGGTGTGATCATCGACAAGAAATACGCGGATGGGGGTCACAGAGCCAACGTAGCGGAAAGTGCGCTCCGTTGGATCCTCGTTTCGAAAATGATCCCACTCACGCGAATGAATGGGGACGGAGTCACTCGCACTCGTAGAGCGACACGAAGGTTTGGGGGTCCTGTGGGTCCGAGACGAGGAGCTTACGATGGACGAGGACCTGCCGGCCGTTGGCGGCGACATCGATGGGCGCGAGCGTCTCCGAACCGAAGTCCCGCGCCTGCTCATCGTGGAGCAGGGCCCCGCTGGCGTCGATGGCGAGGAAGCGCGTCGCCGTGTCGACTCTGCCGCCGCCCCACGCGTAGCCCACGGCGATGGCGAGGCCGTAAGGCGTTGGCGCCGCACGAATCGATGAGGAGAAATAGCCGCCGATCCCGCCTTCGTAGGTGCGCTCCAACAGGCGGCGGCCATCTTCGCCGAAGACGACGACGCTGATAGACATCCTTCGGTCCACTCCAACGAACGCCCATGCCCCCGGCACGGGGTTCCACGGAGCGAGCGTGCTTGGCCCTTCTTCTACGCGTCCGAAGGACACCGTGGTGGGAGCCGGCGCTGAGCGTGGCCACGCGTGGAATGAGCTCGTGCCGCCACCACTCGTGCTCAGCGCGGCAAAACCGTAGGCCGCTGGGCTGAGAGCCGTGAAGCCCAAGCCCCCGGTGAACGGCGCTTCGCGGAGTCCTCCGCGAGGCCCGACACGTACAAGCTGTGCCTGGGGTGTACCGCAGTCGAAATATTGCCCCGTCACGCCCCATCCCGCGCCGTCGGATACGAGGCCCTGACACTCTACGGCCGGACAGTCCGGCCTCAGCCTCTCGTGAAGAGTAGCCTCGACGACGCCGCCGGACTCCTGAACGTGAAGGCTCTCCCCGGAACAGACGGCGAACTCGCCGTCGCCCGCCGCGATGTGACCTGGGCCCGTCGCCGCACCGATGACGAGCTCTTCGCCGGTCTCGATTCGTCCTCCTTCGGTACGAAGGCCGCGCGACAAAAGAAGCGACGGACGGTCTCGGCACTGCCGCTCTTCGGTGACGAGTAGCTGGAACGAGCCGTCCATCGCGACGACCTCGGGGTAGTTCGTCGAACCGCAATCCGCCGTGGGCCAATCGATGACCTGTTCGTCGACGAGGACCAGGCGGCAGTCCATTCCCGCGTCGACGGCGCCGGAGGCATCGATGGAAACGGCGTCGGGAATCGCCACATCGAACGACGGGCTATCGAACGACGGGCTATCGAACGCGACGTCGACACGCGCTCCCGCGTCGATGGCAGCATCCGATGTGACCTGACGGGACGCGGAGCACGCCAGGAGCGTCAAGGAGAGCGTCGCGAGGAGCACCGAAGACCTCCGGGCCTTGGAGACAGAGCGCGCGACTTGGACGCCTGCGCTGCGTTGAGCGAGGCGAGAAGACAGCGCAGCAAAACACTTCCGCACGTTGATAAAAATCCACATAGAAGCCCCTTCGAGAAAGCGCGAGTGATCGACGGCCTCTGACCCGAAGACTGATTTGCTGGCGCCCTCCCCGCTTCGAGACGCTTCGACTAACCTAGCGGAAAGTGAGCCTCGATGGTGGTTCCGCCGTCCGCCGACTCGATTTTGACGCCACCGCCCAGAAGCTCGGCGCGCTCGCGCATGGACCGAAGCCCCATGCCCGTCTCGCTTTCGGCCTCGGTGAAGCCGTCTCCGTCGTCCCGCACGCGCAGCGTAATTCCGGCGTCGTCTTGATGAAGCGAGACTCGCGCCACGGACGCCTTTGCGTGCCGCGCGACGTTGGTCAGTGCTTCTTGCGCGATGCGATAACAGGCCGTCTCCACCGCAGCCGGAACAGGAGGCAGCTCGCGTTCTCCTTCTGAGATTTCACTCACGAGCGCAAAGGGTGCCCACGACGCGACGTCTTCGCAGTGCCTCGCCAGCGCGCGCCGAAGCCCAATCTCACTGACCACCGCCGGGCCAAGCGCCGCGAGGGTCCGCCGTACTTCTTCCATGACTCCGTCCACCTGCTTCAAGGTCACCTGCGTGAGCTCCTGAACCTTCTCGGGGTCGTCCCGCTTGTTCGCCAGGCGCTGGAGGTTGAGACGTATCGCCGTGAGCACCTGACCCGCCGCGTCGTGAAGATCTCTCCCGATGGCACGGCGCTCTTCAACCTGCGCGCTCGTCGCCTCGGCGGCGAGCTTTCGTAAGTAAGACTCCTGGTTTCGAAGCTCGTCGTAGGCCCGCTGAAGCTCTTCCACCTGAACTTCGACTTGGTCTTCCAACGACTCGTTCAGCTCCGAGAGCTTCTTCTCCGAGGTGCGGAGGCGCCGAAACGCGTCATCCGTTTCGCGCTCAGCGTGCTGAAGCGCGCGCCGGGGCAGCACGAAGAGAAGCCACGACAAGAAGAACCCAAGGACCATGAAAGGCGCGAGGAGGCGCAACGCCGAAGAGCGGGCCCGGTCGAGGGACATCGAGACCCACACGCTGCCGTTCGCTTCCTCCCGCTCCGACGCCACAGGCGCCCAGGTCCACACCTGAGCGCTCGCTTCATGAATGCTCTCGCGTTCAGCGATGAGGCGCTCACGAGCGTCGTAGACCCGAATCTCGAGGAGCTGATCATGCAGACGAAACGCGCGGAGGTGCTCGAGGATCTTCGACGAGTCGTATCGCCACAGCGCCGGTCGTGCCTGCGCCTCCACGCGGAGCGTCGCGGCGAGGTCGTGGGCGAAGACGTTGCCCTGACGTTCGAGCTCGCTGACGGAGACAACGTAGAACGCGACTGGCGCGCCGAGCATGGTGATGCTCGCCACAAGAGCCAACACCGGCAAGGTCTGTCCCGCGAGGGCCGCGCGAAACTTCTTGGACGGCGTGGGCATCAGTCGCCCACCTCGTCCCGCGTAGCGCCGGCGGCGTCGCTGAGGGGCATATACTCCGCCTCCTCAATGATGCGCCGACCCGCGGGCCCGCGTACAAAATTCACAAACTCAATCGCGGACGCGCGCGGGGACGTCGGAAGCGCAAAGCGTAAGTCCTTCGTGTAGGGATACGCTCCACGAGCGAGAAGCGCAGGAGTCGGCGCCGGCCCCAAGGGCACGCTCCGAACGTCCGTCGCCTGGGCCTCTAAGAAGCCCAGATCCAACAAACCAATGGAGCCAACCACCGTGCTGAGCACGTGCTCCATGGACTGGTCCGTAAACACGCTGCGAAAGCGCTCCTCCTGCTGAGCCTCGCGAATCGCTGCACCGAATTCGGCGTCACGGGCCGAGAGTGCAGCGAAGGTCGAGTCCCCTTCTTCACGGAGAATCGGCACGATGCGCTGACCGCTCGGCGTCTGAGTGTACGTGCCCGCGTAGATAGCCCGTAGCGTTTGAAGGTCCATGGCCCCAAGCTCCAGACGCGTGGCGACCACAACGCCGGCGCGCGCATAGGGCTCCTCGGACACGCCGCGCTCTTCTTCCTCGCGCAAGGGCCGAGACACGAGCGCGATGTCGATAACCCCATCGCGAAGAGCCTGCAGACCGCCTCCACTTCCAATGCTCGCGAGGACCTGCGCTTCGCCACCGCCGGCACCCATCCACCCCTGCACAAGGCGCCGAGTGAGCGGAAGATTCGATCCCGACCCTGCCAGCAAAAGAGGACCCATCCGTGCTGCCGACTCGGCAGGGAGTGGGCGCGACAAGACCGGCGGCGTGTCGCTTTGCTCGACACTCGCCACGGCGGTGATGGCCCCGGCGACAACCACAAGCACTACGAGTGCTCCGTGCAGCGCTCCGCGTCTAGCTTTCATGCCCGAACCTCAAGGAACGCGGACGCAGGACTCCGTCTGAGAATGCCGCGTCTCCCGCGAGTTCATGCTCCCAGGCGATGTCCTGGGCGCGTGTGTGCAGGTCGAAGGCGTGACGCTTCTGACGTTCCGTGCCTCGCAGCTCCGCATAGAGAGTCCATTGAATCCGCCCTTCGCCGCGCAGGTTAAGCCAGAAAGCGTGCTGGGTTTGCTTCGCGATTTCCCAGATTCGGCCGGCTATCCGCGCGCTATCGGGCACGGCTTCGTACACGCGTAGCTCACCGATCCCGTCGGAGCTTTGGCCTGCACCCCAGATTCCCCCTTGGCGAAAGCAAGCGTCGACGAAATCGTTCACCGCAGCGCCGTTGTCACGGGCGATGGTGGAGAGGTCTGTAATCTCAGGGCCCCAACTCACGAGTAATGATGACCGTTTGAGAGGAGGGGGAACCATCCGGCGCGATCACCAAGCTACGCGAGACGAGCTCGTTGCACCCTTGATAAAGCGTCACGTCGAGGCGCAGTTCGTCCCGAACGCCGACGAGAACGGGACCGAGCAAGATTCCCTCAAGGGGATCACCAGCGAGCTCTGCGTCCTGGTGAACGACGGTGTCATTCACCCGAAGCACGGCGCGATCAAACTCCACAAAGGGCTCGTAGTCCGTCCGAAGTGTGGTCCTCAGCTCAAGGGCCTCCGGTGTGCAGAACAATCCCTCTTGGTCACACGCGGCATCCACGCCGCAGTCTCCTGCGCCGACGTTGCAGACCCCCGCCACACAAAGCGCCTGAGCACATCCACCCGGCGGGGGCTCGGGACAGTCTGAATCCACTTCGCACTGCGGGCATCCCCAGGCGTCCGGCGCGGCGCCATCGAAGAAGCCCGCGTCGGGGAATCCGGCGTCTCGAAAACCGGGGCTGTCGCTCTCCCAAGGGCCCAAGTCTGTGAACGGACCGGCGTCGAAGCGACGGGGCGTCGGACCCGGCGTCGGTACTCCCGGGCCACTCGGCGTACTGTCGATGGTGCGAAAGCAGCCGAGCATCGCGAGACAGAGAACAAGCATCAACAAGCGCATGCCGAGCACCATAGCCGATTCGTGGTATGGACGCGTCATGGCTCAAAACGACTCTCCCCTCGCCACCGTCGACGCGGACATCGCTTCCCTTATCTCCCAGGAGAACGTGCGGCAGCACGAGAAGCTACGCCTCGTTCCCAGCGAAAACTACGCCTACCCCGCCGTTCAGGAGGCCTGCGGAAGCGTCCTCAACAACAAGTACTCCGAGGGGTACGCCAAAAAGCGCTACTACGAAGGCCAGCAGCTCATCGACCAGGTCGAGCTCCTCGCCATCGAGCGCCTCAAGTCCGTATTCGGCTGCGAGCACGCGAACGTTCAGCCCTACTCCGGCAGCCCCGCCAACCTCGCCGTGTACTTTGCGTTCTGCAAGCCCGGCGACCCGGTCCTTGGCCTCGGCTTGCCCAGCGGCGGCCACCTGACGCACGGCTGGAAGGTCAGCATCTCCGGCAAGTACTTCGACGCCAAGCAGTACGGCGTCAGCGAGAAAGATCACCGCATCGACTACGACGAGGTCGCCCGCCTCGCCAAGGAGCATAAACCGAAGGTCCTCTTCTGCGGCACCACGGCCTACCCTCGCGAACTCGACTTCCCGCGTTTCCGGCAAATCGCCGAAGACGTCGGCGCAGTCCTCGTCGCAGACATCGCCCACATCTCCGGGCTCGTCGCCGCGGGCGTTCACTCCAGCCCCGTCGGACACGCCGAGGTGATCACCAGCACCACACACAAGACATTTCGCGGCCCACGCGGCGGCATGATCCTCTGCGACAAGAAGCACGCGAAGGCCATCGATCGCGCTGTGTTCCCAGGTCTCCAAGGCGGCCCCCACAACGGCACCACCGCGGGCATCGCCATCGCAGCAAAGCTCGCCGCCACGGACGAGTTCAAGGTCTACGCACATCGCGTCGTCGACAGCGCAAAGGCCCTCGCAGAGACCTTGCTCTCGCGCGACATCAACCTCGTCACCGGCGGCACCGACAACCACCTCATCCTCTGTGATCTCACGAGCCGCGGCACCCCGGGCAAGGTCGCAGCGCAGGCCCTCGACCGCGCGGGCATCGTTTGCAACTACAACTCTGTTCCCTTCGACACGCGCAAGCCCTTCGACCCGAGCGGACTCCGCATCGGGACGCCAGCGATGGCGGCGCGCGGCATGGGAGCAGACGAGATGAAGGCCGTTGGTGGGTGGATCGCCGACGTGATCCAAGCGCCCGAGGATGATGCGCTCATCGAGCGAATCGCCGGGGAGGTCAAAGCGCTCTGCGACCAGTTCCCCGCGCCCGGCGTGACGCTCTAGCGATTGTTCTCGGCCGCGTGCGCGTGTTCGCATCCGAGGAGCTGTCAGCTAACGAATCCGGTGCACGTAGGGGCTTTGTCGCAAGACGATGCCCTGCTGCGGCGTGAGCATCTCCGATGTGATCTCGTCCACGAGAGGGAACATCAGGTTTGCGCCCGAATCGTCCGTATCTTCCAGGTTGTCGTCCAGGTCGAAGCCGGGCTGAGTCACGTGCATCAACCCCAAAAAGTGACCAACCTCGTGCGCCATGATGAGCGTCCACTCATCGGGAAAGTCCTCCAGCAGCGAGGTCCCGATGATCACGGACTCACCGCGAGACGCAAACACGCCGGGGATCCCCGGTGCGAACCCGCCGATGGCGTCCCCGATGTTCTGACGCTGCCCGCCGCCGAGGTCCACCAAGCACGAGAACCCGCGGAGCATCACGATGGGCACATATCCGGGATTCACCACGACGTGGCGGCCGATGTCGCGGAACGCCGCCGTGGGGTCACAGGTGTCGCGGGCGAGCGCGGCGGACACGGGCAGGCCTGGGATGTCCTCAACGATCACCTCACGAACGCGCACGTTCTGCTGGGCAAAGATCTGGTCGATGGTCGCAAGCGCTCCCATCAGGTCGTTGTTGTCGAGGGCCGTGTCCGCCTCGAAGCCCGAGTTGGGACCGAGGAGAATCTGCAGATCAAGAGCGCCCTCCATCACCGCCTCCACCCGGCCAAATAGCTTGGCGTGAATGGGCGCCGGCGTGCGCGCGCGTGACGTGCGAAAATCTCCTGGCCCGGAAATGATCTCGACGTCGAAGGTCGTGAGGGTGATCTCCCAACGTCCCTCTTCCAGCTCTGTGCTCGCGTTGTTCGGGTATCGAAACGACGCGTCGCCGAGGCGCGCGAAGGTGACGTTGTCGGCCATGGCGGACTCGGGAAAACCGCGCGTCAACACCGCCTCGCGTGAGTTGTACATGCCGTCGGGCAACGGCACGTGGCGCTCGCCACTGGGGCTAAGAATGCTGGTGATCTGAACGACGTACTCTGGCAGGGTCACCGCCGCGATCTCGATGCTCGAGGCGCTCTCGGGCACGTCGAACGTCAGAGTCATGGACCCCGTCTCCGTGAGCTCGCGGGTGTCCTCCGCAAGAAGGACAAACCCATCCGGAAGAGGCCGCGCAGCGCTCCACTCCTCAAAGGAGGGCATGCCCGACTCGTCGTCGCCGCACGCCAACACCAAGAGCACGAAGACAAGAGTTCGTTTCATAAAGTTCCTCAAGGGGTCACCGGCTGCACATAAGGGCTCTGGCGAATCACCGTTCCCTGCATGTCCGTCAAAAATGGCGCAAAGATCTCGTAGGCGGCGGGGTGCATGATGTTGTTGTTGTCCCCCTCGGTATCGACGAGATTGTCATCGAGGTTGAGCCCTAGCTGCACCGTGTGCATGAGCCCGAGGAAGTGACCGACCTCGTGGGCCAACACCACCGACCAGATGTCCGGGAAGCGCCGAAGGAGCTCCGTGGACACGACGAGGGCCTCGCCTTCCGTGGAAAACACACCCGGGATCCCTGGCGAGAAGCCGCCGATGCCTTGACCTTGGTTTGTGATCTGTCCCCCCGCAGAGCGCACCTGACAGAGGAAGCCACCGATCATGGCGATGGGGATGTAGCCGGGGCGTACCGAAGCTTGTCCGGCAATATCGCGCACCACTTCGCTCGGGTCGCACGTCTCCGGGACGAGCGCAGCGCGCGTAGGAAAGCTCGGGACGTCCTCGAAGAAGATGTCTCGGACGCGAACGTTCTGCCGTGAATAGACGCGGTCGATCACCGCGAGCGCGCTCGCCATCACCTCGTCCGACGGCGCCGTCGCAGCGCTAAAACCGGTACCAGGACCGAGAAGAACATGAAGGTCGATGACGCCTTCCTCGATGGCCCCCGTCCGCGCGAAGGCCTTCACATGGAGAGTGTCAGAGACCCGCTGACGCCTCGCGCTGAGCACACGAAACTCGGGGTCTCGCACGAGGTCCACGTCGAAGGAGGTAACGGTAACGGACCACGCGCCCGGCTGGAGCGTCGTGAAGGCGTCGTTGGGGAAACGAAAGCCTGCGCTTCCGCGACGAGGAATCGTCGGGTTCTGCGCCTGATGCGCTTCGAGGAACGCCTCCGTCACGTACGAGCGAGGGTCGCTGAACGTGGCGTCCTCCAGCGGCACGTGGACCTCGCCCGTTGGCGAGCGTATCGAGGTCACCTGCAGGTAAAGATCCGAGCGGGTTGCAGCGTTGATCTCAATGCTCGTGGCGCCCTCGGGCAGTTCGAAGGCGAGGGTCAGCGAGCCGTTGTCCGCCGCCTCGCGCGTGTCCTCGCCGAGAAGAACGAACCCTTCGGGCCGTGGGTGCGTCGCGCTCCACTCTGCGAAAGGCGGAGGCGGATCCGCGGGTGGCCCGCAGGCGACGAGCGTAACGAGGAGGCCGAGTTCAAGAAGACGCCGCACAACCAAGCGTCGCACGGCTCTGCGCGTCACGCCACGGCGAGGATCTATTCGACGCTGGCGGGCGGCATGCCCTGAGCCACGGTCCAGCCGTAGCTTCCCGTACGGCCCGCGCGACGCGTCGTCGTGGTGCCTTCTACGCCGGCTCCCTGGGTCATAATGGTGAACTCGTCGGCGGTATACTCGCGGTGGGTATCGCCGCTTGGCGTCTCGTAGCCGTCTGGGGCGGCGCCGCCCGTTCCGACGCGCCACGTCTGCGTCGTTGGCGGGTAGCGATCCTGGCTTGTTTCGCGACGCATTACGCGGGTGCGTACGTCCTCGATGATGCGGTAACGCGAAACAACAAACCCCGGGACGCCTCGCTGCGTCAGCACCCGGACGCCGGTGGGGTATGAGTCGTCTTCGATGACTCGCTCTTCGAAGGGCAAGAACTCATCGATGCGCCGGACGAACTGGACGCGCGCATAACGCGCATCGCCATAGAGCTGTGCGACGGCTCGGCCGCCCTCGATGCGCATGCGTACGAGCACTGGGGTCTCGCGGTTGTTGCGCATTCGGAAGTTCAGGTTCGGATAAGAAACCGCGGCATCGAGCCCCAGCTTGATGTACGAGCTCGGCCGCGAATGGGGGTGTCGCTCCGTGATTTCTAGGCCAGCGAAGAACGCCGCCGCGTGAAGCGTGCCGGCGTTCTGGCAGGCGCCGCCGCCGACGCCGTCGACGAGTTCGCCGCCGGCGATCACTGTGGCAGGCCGGAAGCCTTCCGCGAGCGAGCGCTCGCCGACGATTTCGTTGTAGTCGAACTCCTCGCCGGGAAAGAGGACCACGCCGTCGATCTTTGCCGCCGCGACGCGAAGGTTGTGCGTACGCTCTGCGGCATCGCCGCTGCCGTTATACGGAGTCTCGAACTCCCCGAGGAGAGTGTCGAAGGAGAGCCCCTCGAAGTCCGTGGCCTGGCGGTGGGCGCCCGTGCGCTGGACGACGACATCAAACGACTCCGCGTTCGCGAGGGCGCGGCGCTGCGCCTCCAGCGTCGCCCAAACATCCACAGCGACGCCTTCCTGCTCCGCGACGACTTCGCCGCTTGTGGGGTCGACGCGTGCGCTCAACGCGGGCCGGTCGTGATCTCGCTTGAGGGCCAGGAGCCAGGGCGTGGCGCGCTCCGCGGCGATGTCCACGGGTGCCGCGACGCGAACCTCGGCTTGCCGCGTCTCTCCCTCGAGGAGTCGCGCGAGACGCGTGCGGTTTACGGACGCACCCAGCTCGGCCCATGTCTTTGTCGTCGAGTCTTCGAAGTAGCGAACATTCACGGGCCGCGCCTCGATGGCGTCGGCGAGGTCCGCTGCGCTCATCCCCGGCGCGACCTCTACTCCGCCCACAAAGAGACGTGAACTTTCGTCCGCCGCCGCCGGAGGAACGAAGGAGAGAAGGAGCCCGAAGGACAAAAGACCCGACAAAACACCGAAGACTCGAAACACGCGCATCCGTCGACACTCCGTCGCATCGCGTTTTCGGTCAAAATTTCAGCCTTTCGCGCCTCGGCCCTATAGTCCCGCCATGTCCCTCCAGGGAAAAAACGTCCTCGTCGGCATGGGTGGTGGAATCGCGGCCTTCAAAGCCGTTGGTGTTGTGCGGGAGCTTCAGCGCCAAGGGGCCCGCGTGAAAGTCATGATGACAGAGGCGGCGACGCGCTTTGTTGGACCGATGACGCTCGCAGGTATCACGGGCGACTCTCCTGCAACGGACCTCTGGGACCCTCATTACGCCGGGGAGGTCCACGTGGAGCTCGCTGCATGGGCAGATATCATCGTCATCGCACCCGCCACCATGAACCTCATGGCGCGGACCGCCGGCGGCCAAGCCAACGATGTCGTCTTGGCAACGCTGGCCTGTCGAAAGAGCCCAGTGGTATTCGCGCCGGCAATGCACACGCAGATGTGGGGCTCTCCAGCGACCCAGCGAAACGTTGCGCTCCTCGAAGGTGACGGTGTGCTCTTTGCCGGCCCCGTGTCCGGCCCCCTCGCCAGCGGCGAAGAAGGTCATGGACGCATGGCGGAGCCCGAAGACATCGTCGCCCGGGTAGCCAGCGCCATGGCCCCAAGAGATTTCGCCGGTCGCCGCGTGCTCATCACGGCGGGGCCAACCCTCGAAGACCTGGATCCCGTTCGCTTTCTTGGAAACCGGTCCACCGGCAAGATGGGCTACGCGCTCGCGCGCGCCGCAGCGACGCGTGGCGCCGAAGTCGTTCTCGTTAGCGGTCCGACGAACCTCGCGACCCCTGCCGACTGCCGCCGTGTTGATGTGCGCTCCGCGCGAGAAATGCAGGCCGCCGTCACGGGGGAAGAAGCAGACCTCATCTTCATGGCAGCCGCCGTCGCCGACTACCGACCGGCGTCCCGGGCGGAGCAAAAAATCAAGAAGAGCAAGGGTCCCGCCACCGTGGAGCTCGTGCGAAACCCCGACATCCTCCTGGAGCTGGGCACCAGCCGCAGCGGACGCCGCCCCGTGCTCGTGGGCTTCGCCCTGGAGACAGAGAACGTTATCGAGAACGCTCGCTCCAAGCTTCAGCGCAAGCAAGTCGACCTGATCGTCGCGAATCACGCGTCCGACGCCTTTGGCAAAGATACGAACGTGGCCACATTGGTCGGCGCCGACGACGAGATCGCGCTAGGGCAGCTCGGTAAGGACGCCCTCGCTCATCGCATCATGGATCGGGCCCTGCTCTTCTTCCGGAGCTAGGGCGAAACTCTTTCACCGCGACGCTTGTATTGTCCCTCGCCCCTGACGACACTGGAATGGCATGAGTGAGCACCCCACGGGCCGTCCAACGGTCATGAACTTGATCGGTGCGCACATCGACGGCCGCTACGTCCTCGAGTCCCTTCTCGGTGAAGGCGGGATGGGCGCCGTCTATCGCGCCACGGACCTGCAGACCCAAAGCGCCGTCGCGGTCAAAGTCCTCCTCGAGGAACTCGGCGATGACGCCGAGATTCGTGAGCGCTTCGAGCGAGAGGCACGGGCCCTCTTCGGCCTGTCGCATCCCAATATTCTCGGAGTCCACGACTTCGGCCTCGTCGATGGCCGCCCCTACCTTGTCATGGACCTGCTTGAAGGCGGAACCCTCGATGAGCTGCTCGAAGAGCAAGGGACCCTGTCTCTTGCCGCAGCACGCCCTCTTTTTCGCGACCTTCTGGAGGGGCTCGCCTTCGCACACGCTCAAGGCGCCGTGCATCGAGACCTCAAGAGCGAGAACGTGCACGTCGGAACCAAAGAAAACCCGAAGGTCACCATCTTGGACTTTGGCCTGGTGAAGTTCACCGACGACGAACGCTGGGGCGCGGGTCACAAGCTCACGATGATGGGATCCGTCTTCGGCACCCCCGCTTATATGTCTCCGGAGCAATGCACCGGCGCACAGACCGACGCCCGCAGCGATGTCTACGCCGCCGGCGTCATTCTCTTCGAGATCCTGACCGGCGAGTGGCCCTTCATGAAAGAGACCCGCCTCGAGATGTTCAAGGCGCAGCTCATGGAAACGCCGCCAAACGTCAGCGAGTACCTCTCGCAGCCCGCTCCTGGACTCGATGAATACGTCGCGCGGTGTCTTGAAAAGCTTCCCGAGAAGCGCTTTGCGAACGCGGGAGAGATGCTTGCCGCCCTTCCCGACGGCACCGGCCCAATCGCCGCACCCGCCGCAACCCCCGCGCCAAACGCAGCGATGGCACCTGCGCCCGCTGCGCCTTCCGGGATGATGAAATGGATCATCGCCGGCGGCGCGCTCGTCGTACTGGTCCTGGTTTTGGTCGCCTTTCTTATTCTGCGCTGATGCCCACGCTCGCTCAGCTCTTCGTGAGTGGGCACCCGAGCGCCGAGGAGCAATTCAACGCGCTGTGCGCCACCTTCGCTCTGCGCCTTGAGCCCGACCATGAAGGCGCGCTTCTCACTGGCGCCTTCGTCGAACGTCGACCCGTCCCCTCGTCCCAGTATGTGGAGCTCGCACGTAGCTGGGAGCAATTCGACCGCGCCTTCGCGCCGGCGGAGCCAAGGGAGCACAGCTACGCGCTAGGCCAGCTGGCGTGCTTCGTAGAGCGTTCGTGCATCGCGGGCGACCTCGGCGACCACGTGCTTTTTATCGTCGAACGAGATACCGCCCCCGACATTCTCGTCAGCCTCGGCGACGACGCCTGGGACGACTGGCTCGCCACTCTGCAGCGCACACGCGCGGACGGCAGCGTCGCCGCCCTACGACTTAGAGAACACCTTCAACGGGACCCGCGCCTTCGCGCACAAGCTCCGGAACCGGACCTGTCAGGTCAATGATCGTGGAGGGGTCGAGTGCGCCCCAGCCCGCGTCGATGACGAAGTCGATTTGCTTGAAGCGTTCCAGGATCACGTCGGGGTCGTTAAGCTGCTCGCCTTCCCAGGTGCACGACGTGGACACGATGGGGTTGCCGAGCTCTCGCACGATGTCCAAGGCGATCTCATGGTGAGGAACACGAATACCGACGGTCTTTCGCTTCATCATCATGATCTTCGGGACTTCTCGCGTCGCCTGAAGAATGAACGTGTAGGGCCCCGGCAGAAGGCGACGCATGATGCGGTAGGCGCGGTCGTCGACGACGGCGTATCGCGCGATGTCCCCCAGGTCCGGGCAAACGAAGGCCATGGGCTGGTCCTTCTTCATGCGCTTCATCTGCTTGATTTTGTCGATGGTCTTCTTCGCGAAGATATCGCAGCCGATCCCGTACACCGTGTCCGTCGGATAAGCGATGCTCGCGCCTCGCTTTAGGCCGTCGACGACCTGCTTAATCTTACGAGGTTCCGGGTGAGTGGGGTGAATCTCAAGACGCATGGCCGGCTTCCTACCGGCTTTCCGCAAACCTTCAAGCGGACGCCGCCAAGATCGAGCGCCGGCGGTGATCAAGGCGAAGCGCAGAGCGAAAGCGGACTCCCCCGAAACACCCCGGATTCTTCGTCCAGCGCGTCGTGATCAAGGAGCCGGCGGCGAGGGCATCTGTGGATGCCGAGCCGCCGAGTGACGCGGAGCACGGCGTGCTGGGCGGAGAATCACCGGAGAATCAACGGGAGTGGACTAATTTGCGCACAGACCCATCCTCGAAGGAGCACTCCATCTGGCCCTGGGCCGGCAGACCGATGACTTTGCCGATGCCAAACTTCGGGTGAGTGAAGAAGTCATTCTCAGCGTACGTCGCGCGCATATTGTACTTCGCGGCGCCGCTGTTCTGATTCGCTTCGGCCATCGAAAGCCCCGTCGGCTTCTTCGCCTTCGTCGTCTTCGCTTTCGAAGACGAGCCGCTGGCAGCTCGCCGCCGCACCGGCTTCTTCTCTTTGGGGGGAGGTGCCGGCAAGGCGCCGACCTTCACAATGTTGCGCACGCGGCTGTGGACGTTCCGGAACACGGGAGCGCTTGGAACGCAGACGACAACCTCTTCGATGCCCAGTGCGTTACCGGCCTCATAAGCTTCGTCATAGAACGCCTGAGCGGTCTTCACGATGGTCACGAGGCGGTCCTCGATGCTCGCGGCGCCGGGGCCGTCACCGAGCGCTGGAAAGGCGATGCGCTTCACGTGCCGCCCCAAGGCAAACTCAAGGGACATGCGGACGATCCGCTCGATCATTTTGAGGCTGGGCGCCGGCGAACGTGTCGACCCCGGCTCCGGTTCCCGCGTCGCCGCCCACAGAAGGAAGTTGCAGTGGAGTCGCCCTTGGTGGACGCGAGTCACCGACGGGATCTCGAGGAGGCGCCCGGGAACCTGCTTCAGCTCGGCGTCGAGAGCTCGCTGAAGATTGTCGCCATAATGCTCGCGAAGCTTCGCTTCGAGACCCGGCCCAGGCCAAATCTGCATATCTCGGGCCCCGTCGAACACGATGGCATCGACCCTCTTCTTGGAGGGAATCGTGTATGCCGAGCGGTTCAAAAGCGTAACTTCCATATGCCAGCGGAGATAACACGCCTGGCGAAGTACGCTCCCTGATTCTCACACGTGATTGCGCGGAAGAGCTGTCAGCGCTAGCGTCCGCGCCCATGAGTGAAGAGACGACGACATCGGACGCTGCTGAAAGCGCCCCAACTCCCGAAGCGCCCGCTGTTGAAACAACGGATGCCCCAACGCCGGACGCCGCCGCCCAGCCCGAGGCCACAGCCGAAGCAGCTCCTGCCGAAGCCGCTCCCGCCGAAGCCGCTCCGGAGGCTGCCGCAGAGGAACCAGCCGAAGCAGCTCCGGCCGAGCCGGAGCCTGAGCCTGTCGTCCACCCTCCAACGGACCGCCCGTTTCTCGTCGTGACCGCCCTCGTCGACGCTGGCACGCGCGCGGCGACGGCCACACTCAGCCACGGAGACGCCATGGAGCGCGCCCTTAGCGCTTCCGCCGACGTGGACCTTGCCGGCCTTGACCTCGTTGAGCTTTCCGTTTCCCCAGCGCCTTTTGGCGCGCTTCGCAAGGCGCTCAACTTGGCGGAAGACACCGTCGCGCTCTATGACGTCTTTCCCCTCGCCAGTCACCTAAGCCCGGAGGTCCGTAAGGTCGCGGGTCAGTTCCTCGCGGCGGAAGCCGTCTGGACACTTGAGGACCAAGGCCTCCTCGGCGGCGTTCCTCTCAACGCTCGCCTCTCCCTGCCAAAGGGATGGGAGCGTGACCCCAAGTCCGTGCACGGGCGCCTCGTGAGCGCTGGCGCGCTCAACCTCTCGGCCAAGGGCATCGACGCCTTCAAGGCCGTCAAGGGCGCCTGGGATTCCTCCACCCCTTCGTAGGGCTCGGCGTACGACGATGAGGCCGTCCTTCCGGGGCGGCCTTTTCTTTTTCCGTCCGGCTCCACTTCCGCGTAGGCTCTCGGCCATGAGCGAAGCCGAGACATTCTCCGACGCGATCACCGAAGGCGTCCGTGTCTCCGTAAAGAGCGAGTACCTGCCGGGCCAAAGCAACCCTCAGACCGGCCGCTTCGTTTTCGGCTACCAGGTGCGCATCGCGAACGAGTCCTCGTCGACGCCCGTTCAGCTAAGAACCCGCCACTGGATCATCACCGACCAGCTCGGAGAGGTCGAAGAGGTCAAAGGACCAGGCGTCGTCGGCGAGGAACCTCTTCTCAAGCCCGGACAGGCCTTCGAGTACGCCAGCGGCGCCATCCTCACCACGCCCCGCGGCGTCATGCACGGCACCTACCAAATGGAGCGCCCCGACGGCACCGGCTTCGACGCGGAGGTCGCGCCCTTCGCCCTCGCGATGCCCTACTCGCTGAACTAGTCCAGCGCACCGCTGGCAGGCGTGACGGAAAATCGAAGAGCGAATGCCGAAGGCAGAGCCAGGCTGAATCCCCGCACCACCCAGCCAGCGGCGTGACGGAAAATTGGAGAGCGAATGCCGAAGGCAGAGCCAGGCTGAACCCCCGCACCACCCAGCCAGCGGCGTCACGGAAAATTGGAGAGCGAATGCCGAAGGCAGAGCCAGGCTGAATCCCCGCACCTCCCCGGATTCTTCGTCCAGCGCGTCGTGATCAAGGCGAGCAAAGCGACGGCATCTGTGGATGCCGAGCTGCAGCTCAACGCAGAGCACGGCGTGCTGGGCGGAGAATCGTCAGAAGACGACGGGGACGTTGCAGACAGGCGCCGTCGCGATGCCGCCGTCATACTCATACGAACAGACCGCCTCCCAGGTCGTTCCGTCCAGCGAGAAGCCGAAGACCTCCACGTCGTAGGAGCCAGGACCGAACTCGGGGAAATCACGGTCATCGATGATAACCTCATTGCCGCACGCGACGTCGTTGATGCTTGCGAACGCAATCGCGCCGCCCGCGAAGTAGACCTCGATATCGATGCTGCGGTCGACCATCGCAACGTCACAGCTGCGGAACTGGCCGCTTGAAAGGTCAGTCTCCCAGGCCAAGGGCACCGTGAGTTGGTTTCCCGTGACAAAGTCCGGCGTCGCAACGACGGCATGGAATGGAGGGTTGTCGAGTTGAAGGAAGAGCGGAGTTGTCATCGCGACGACGGCGCCCCCTGGACCAAGCGCTTCCCAAAACGAGTCGTACTCCACGTTGAAGACGATGGTTGGCTCGTCGCTTGCGGTACGGGAGTCGAAGAGCGCCTGGTCGCACGGAAAGGTCCAGCTCCCGGAATCACTGCCGTCCGCAGCGTCGACGTTGAAGCGCACCTCGGCGATTCCCGCAGCGGCGCAGCTCGCCCGGGTCGCGCCGAGTCCGTTGATGAGCCACTCGCCGCTGAGCGTTCCGACGAGCTCTTCCACGAGACACCCGGTGCCATCGACGAGATCGCCCGGTTGGGACACGCACTGGTCCATGTCGTTGAGAACGCCGTCGCCATCGTCGTCGAGGGTGGAGCAACCAGCGGCATCCACCGAGTCGCCGGCGGCTGTGCCGGGGCAGGTGTCCTCTTCGTCGTCGACACCGTCACCATCCGTGTCGACGGGCTCGCAGCCGCGGCTGTTGACCACCGTGCCTGCGGGCGTGTCATCACAGCGGTCCATGTCGTTGAGAACGCCGTCACCATCGTCGTCGAGAATCGAGCAGCCAGCCCCATTGACCGACTCGCCGGGGGCAGTGCCCGGACAGGTGTCCGCTTCGTCGTCGATCCCGTCACCGTCCGTGTCGGCGGGTTCGCACCCGCGGCTGTCGACGATATCGCCTGGTGGCGTGTTGTCGCACGCGTCCATGTCGTTGAACACCCCGTCACGGTCGTCGTCGAGCGTCGAGCACCCACGTGCATCGATGGGCTCGCCGGCCACTGTGTTGGGACAAGCATCACTGCCGTCTTCAACGCCGTCCCCGTCAATGTCCGTGGTCGCCATGCAGCCCCCGAGCAATGCCAGAACTAAGATTTGTACGTTTCGCTTCATCTCTCTCCCCCTGAGTCCACGACTTCAAGATGCCCGGAATATTCAGCCTTTGGGGATAAATCTCGAAGCACGCTGGCCGGACTCCCGTCGCTTAACGAAAAAAGCCGACCTTTCGGCCGGCTTCGTTCAGGTTGAGCGGTGAACGCTTAGAGAGCGGAAGGCATGAACGTCGCGTCCTCGGTCAGACCGATGGTGAACACTCCGTGCTCTTCCGAGCTGTAGCTTCCGACCCAGATCTTGTACTCGCCCACTCCGTACATGCCCTCGACCATCGGATTGTAACCGTCGTAGTCGTCGTTGCAGACGAAGGTGCCGTTTGGATGCTGCACGACGAGCGTGATGTCCGTGGAGGACTTCGCGACGATTCGAAGGTGCGGGAAAGGCGCCGTCGCCGTGAACACGACGTCGGGGTTCTCAGTGACGGTGCCAGCGCAGCCGGGGCTGAGCGTGGAAGCGTCGGTCATTCCACCGCTAACGCCGGAGAAGGTCATCGGTGCTGGCGCAAAGCCAGGAGCGATGGATGCGACGTCAGGAGTTCCTGGGGAGTCGCCCATAAGCGCCATGACGATACCAGCGATGAGAAGAACACCGCCACCGATGCCGCCGCCCATCATCTTCGTCTTCGTGGAACCCTGAAGTGCTTCAAGGCCTTCACGAGCGATGAGAAGACGTCCACCGACGTTCTTCTTCTTCATGATGGTGTCGCCTTCGAGTCGGCCAGCGACGTAGGCGTTGCCGTCCGCAGGAACGATCTTCTCGATGCAAACGCTTCCCGTGCCCCAGCCTTCGCCGGCGTAGGGAGGAACGTTGACCTGGTACTGACCGAAGGTCAGGTGACCGGCGTGATTGCCCTCCTGCTCGAAGGACTTCTCCTGCTTGGCGTTCACCTTACATTCGCTGGCGTCGACCTTCGCGGGGCCGGAGCCATCGTCGATGTAGAAGCGAGCGCCCATCTCGTCCTTCTTGACCTGGT
The DNA here is from genome assembly GCA_045106895.1 of Polyangiales bacterium. Lineage (GTDB taxonomy): Bacteria > Myxococcota_A > Polyangia > Polyangiales > Houyiibacteriaceae > JBCCRV01. Next base: position 24,183 of record JBGCFM010000149.1, read on the forward strand.
TCTTACCGGAGACCTTCCGGGAGTTGCCGTTGGTCGTGACGTGCTTCTGCCATCGCTGGTACGTCGTCACCTCGTAGTAGAGGCAAGCGCGACCCGAACACGGTGCGATGAGGGGTTCCGGAGTGACGATGGCGCCTTCTACAGAGACAAGGCCCTTTTCATTCGCTCCGGTTGCTGCCTGGGCCGTCTTCACGAGCGGCGCGTCGACGATCATCTTCAGCTTGCGCCACTGCCAGATGCCAAAGCCACCCACGCCCAAGGCAATGAGTATCAACAAGATTCCACCAATCATCATAACGAAAGTCCTCCAAAGGGGTAGTTGCCCCACCCTACGCCGGCAGGAGCAAAACCTCCCCCGAAGGCGCCGATCAACCACGAAGACACAGCAATATCAAGGCTGGAAGGCAGAAAAGCTCAGCTTTGCCACGAACAAAGCACGCGGACTGCCCTAAGCGGAGGGCGCCTTAGCCGATCCGCCCCCACTGAAATCGCCCGCGTCAACGCGAGAACTTAAAAGCAAAACCCCTCTCGCTTTTGCGAGAGGGGTTTTATCCGGTGACCCCACGGGGACTTGAACCCCGGTTTTCGGCGTGAGAGGCCAACGTCCTAACCGCTAGACGATGGGGCCCGGTGCACACTGCTATAGAGGCAAAGTGCTTTGTAGGAAACTATTTAGATAAGAAAAGTCGAGGCGTCAACCTCGGCTCGGGGACTAGGATTCGAACCTAGATAACCAGAACCAGAAACTGGGGTCCTGCCATTAGACGATCCCCGAAGGACCACTCTTTCGAGCGGCCGCATAGCTAGCCCCGGACTTGGCCTGAGTCAAGAGAACTTGTTGTGTAAAAACAAGCCCGATGTTTTTACTCAAGTACAGAAAACGTTCAACACCGTCATTTTCGCGAGCATTGAGCTATTCCCGACTCTATCGCTTGACTATGTAGATCCCGCGACGCCAAACTGCGCGGACTCACGGCGGAGAACAATGACCCAACCTACCTGGAAGACCACCCTTGCCGACGACATGCCCGAAGAGCTGTCTCGAGAGATCGATCTCTTTGAAGGGCAGATCGTCCTGAAGAAGGACGGCAAGATCGACGACAAGATTTTCGCCGAGACGCGCCTGCGTCGCGGTGCCTATGGCCAGCGCTACGACAACGGAATGCGGAACGATGGCACCGGGCAGAAACCGCTGAACTTCCCCGCGGCGGGGGTCACCAAAGGCGTCGACACCGCGTGGGACGCTCCAGGCATGCAGCGGATCAAGATTCCGTACGGAAAGCTCACCTGCGACCAGCTCGCGCTCCATGCAGAGCTCGCGGAAGAATACTCAGACTCCATCCTCCACATCACGACGCGTCAGGACATCCAGCTGCACTTCGTGCACATCGAGGATTGCCCCGACATGCATCGCCGCCTGGCCGCGGAAGGCATCACAACCCGCGAAGCCTGTGGAAATAGCGTTCGTAACGTGACGGCGTGTCAGTTCGCGGGCGTCTGCTCGACGGAATCGTTCGACGTGACCCCATACGCCGAAGCGACTCACCTCTTCATGCTCGGGCATCCCGACGTGCAGGACTTCGGGCGGAAGTTCAAGATCGCCTTCAGCGGCTGCGAAGAAGAGGCGTGCGGCCTCGTGACCTTCCACGACCTCGGTGCCATCGCGAAGATGAAAGACGGGAAGCGAGGCTTCCAGGTCGTCGTCGGCGGAGGCCTTGGCGCCGTCCCGGTCATCGCGAAGGTCCTCAGCGACTTTTGCCCGGAAGAAGAGCTCCTCCCTCTGGCGCAGGCCGTGTGTCGCGTCTTCGCCCGTCTCGGCGAGAAGCAGAGCCGCGCGCGCGCTCGCATCAAGTTCCTGGTTCAGAAGACCGGCATCGAGGAGTTCATTCGTCTCGTCGACGAAGAGAGAAAACTCCTCCGCACGGACCCACGTTGGACGGCGTTCCTTGAGAACCTCCACATCACAGACGAGACCCCCCTTCGTCCCGCCGGAGCTCTCCCGACGGAAGGTTCCCCAGGGTTTCTCAAGTGGGCGAAGACCAACCTGCGGCCTCAGGCCCAGGACGGCTACTTTGTCGCCACCGTGATGTTGCCCCTCGGCGACGCCACTTCAGCGCAGGGTTTTGCCCTCGCGGAGCTGGCGCGGAAGTACAACGGCGACGCCATCCGCTGCACCGTCGAGCAGAACCTCGCGTTCCGGTGGCTCAGCGGCAGCGACGCCCTCGCCTTCTACGAGGCGCTCATTCCCCTCGGCCTGCACGAGAGTGGCGCTGGCGAAATCATGGACGTCACCAGCTGCCCCGGCACGGACACCTGCAAGCTCGGCATCAGCGCCAGTCGCGGTTTGGCCGGCGAACTGCGCAAGCGCCTCTCGGTCATTCAAGACGACCTTGATCCCGCTGTGCGGCGCCTCAAGATCAAAGCCAGCGGCTGTTTCAACAGCTGCAGCCAGCACCACGCCGCGGACCTCGGCTTCCTTGGAGTCAGCCGAAATGTGAACGGCCGCAAGGTCCCCCACTTCAACGTCATCGTCGGCGGCCAGTGGGAGAACAACGCAGGAAGCTACGGCCTCGTCACCACCGCCGTTCCTTCGAAGAACGTCCCCCAGGCCATCACGCTTATCACCGACAAGTTCGTGGCTGAACGCGAAGAGAACGAATCCTTCCACGACTTCGTTCGTCGCGTCGGCAAGAAGGAGATTCGCACGCTCCTCAAGCCCATCACCAAGCCGCCGAGCTACGAAGAGGACCCAAGCTACTACAGCGACTGGCGGGACCCTCGCGAGTACACCATCGGTGATCTCGGTATCGGCGAGTGCGCGGGCGAGATCGTGCCCTTCGTGGAGTTTGGTCTTCAAACTTCCGAACAAGAGCAGAACGAGGCCCAAGACCATCACGACGCGGGTCGCTACAAAGAAGCCGGCGAGCTAGCCTTCAAGTCCATGCTCACCGCGGCGCAAGCCCTGGTGCGTCACCTTGGACCCGAAGTGCGAGACGACGCCGACGACATCGTGGGTCAGTTCAAGACTCACTTGAACGACACTAAGCTCTTCTGGGACCCCTTCGCCAAGGGGAAGTTCGCGGCCTATCTCATCGAGCTTCACTCGACGAAGCGCTACGCCAGCGACGACGAAGAACTCGCACACCGGACCCTCGATGAAGCACGGCTCTTCCTGGAGGCCGCCCACGGCTGCTACGAGCGACTCGTCGCGGCTGCCCAGCCACAGAATCAGAAGAAGGCGAGCACGGAAAGCACGGTGAAGTCATGAGCCTCGACCACGCAGAGCGCGTCCAAGTGAAGTTCTTCGTCGCCAGCGGCGCACCTGAAGCTCAATCGGTCATCCCCATCTTTCACGCGTGGCTCCGCGACAAACGCGTCGACGACCCGACGCTCGTCGACGTCGCGGACTACTCCCACGTCCATGACGGACCGGGCGTGCTTCTCGTCGGTCACGCCAGCGACTGGTACTACGACCACGGCGAAGGGCGCCCGGGGATGCTCTTTTCTCGCAAGCGAGCCTTCGAAGGTGGCTTCGAAGCACGACTCGAGGACGCCTTTCGGCACGCCCTCAAGGCCTGCGCCGAGTTCACCAAAGACACGAGCGCGGTCTTCTCGGCCAACGAGATCCTTGTTCGCGTTCCGGACCGACTTCACATCAAAAACGACGACGCGGGTCTGGCCGCCGCTACCCCCACCGTTGAAAGCGTCGCAAAGAAGATCTTCGGCGCGGACGCGAAGGTCTCCATCGCACGCGAAGGCGGTCCACGAGAGAGCCTGACTCTACGGCTCAAAGTCGACGGCGGCCCGGCGAACTTGCCGAGCTAGCTCCCGCGTTCGCGAAGCGACTTGAAAGCGTGCAAATCTTCGGATCTGCGCGCTTCCTTCGTTTTGGCTAAGGCAGCACGACCTCAAGAAGTCCCGTCGATGCCTGCATCACCATCTGCTGAACGGTGATCATCATCTTCACCTTCGGGTCCTGAAGCAACGAAAGGCACATCTCCGGAGAAGGTGTGTCCCGGCTCGCGAGGTAGAGCGCCCGGTTGAAACGTGTGCAGGTGCTGGCGTGCAGCTCGCTCATCGAAACATCGGTGCCGGTGTCCTCGAGCATTCGATAGTCGTTGGTAACGACGAGTGGTCCGCCGATCTGCGTGCGCTGCGCCGAGCGCGTACTGGTTCGTTCGATGACCACACGCTGACCCGGGTGGACGCCGGTGACGAGGAGGAGACAGTCCGAAGCGAGAGTCGACGACTCAAGGAGCGCGACGGCGGCGTCGAAGTTCGGAGCCGTCTCGAAGACCTCGCGGAGCGTCAGCGCAATGGACGGCGCGATCTGTGGCTTCTCATCGCTGATGACCGCGTTGAGCGTGATGGCGAAGCGCCCTTTCGCCACCCCGGAAAAGGCACCGACGAAGCCCGGCCATCCCACCGTGCTAAACGGTCCCGCGGCGCCGTTGATGAAGTCGGTGATGAGGGTGAACTTCGAGAGCTCGTTTCGCTCCGTCCACCAGTCGAGGTTGCGCGCGTGGAGTGGCCCCTCGGGATGCTCTAAGGCGACGGCGGTGCAGCCCATCAGCGCCCGAAACGCATCGTAGTAGAGGTTCGAGATGATCACTTCGTCGTGCGGCCGCTCGATGAGCTCCGCGATGGCGTGTGTCTCAGCGAGCAACGATTCAGAGATGAACGCGTCGCTGTAGCTTTGAACGAGGGAGCGCCACTCGTGCACGCCCCCGAGGTCCTGAAGATAGCTGGCGCACATCCGCTGAGCTTGTTCCTTAAACGGCGTGAGCTCGTTCCATCGCTGTGCGGGTGGCGCGGCGAGGTCCACGGTGATTCGAGGAACGAGAGTCTGCGGAGCGCTCACGTCAGCTTTTTGAGAAGCGGGGCATCCGCCGGCGGCAAGGGGTACTGATGGAGTTCTTCGGGCAAAACCCAGGCGTGGTCGCTCACGCCGAGATGCTGCACTTCACCCTTGCCACCGGGGACAAGCGTGCAGGCGTAGAAGAGCAAGAGAACGCTCTTCGTCTCGAACTGATGAAAGATGACGTCGATGATCTCACCGACCTCAAGGTCGATGGCGCACTCTTCGCGGCATTCACGGGCTACCGCGTCGCGCGGGTCTTCGTCGCCCTCGACCTTGCCGCCGGGGAACTCCCACAGGCCCTCAAGATGGGTCCCAGCCGGTCTCTTCGTGAGGAGGATTCTCCCCTGATGACGAACGACGGCAGCGGCTACGAGGACGCTCATCGCTCAGTCGAGGGCGGCGGCGCGACGGAGACGCGCGTGCTGGAGATGAAGGTCGATGGTGGCGTTCACGAGCGACAAACGTGCCCGGGTGAGGTCCGTCTCTGCGTCCGTTAGGTCCGCCGCCACCACGGTGCCTGCGTTGAGCTGCGCGACGCGAACCCTGCGCTGCTCCTCGGCAGCTTCGACGCCTGCCTCCGCCGCCACGAGCACCGCGCGACTCGACTCAAACTGCGCCGCCGCCTGCGCGATCTCCATTCGGACGCCGTCGCGGATGGCGTCGATGTCCGTCTCCATCTGAACGAGCATCGCTCGCGCTTCTGTCACGCGGCTTCGTGCAGCGCCAAACTCGTTGGGGGACCAGCGGAGGATGACGCTGATATCCCACGTCGCGTCGAACTCCTGACGACTCGGGATGATGCGCTGGTTGGGGTTGGCGTAGTCCACATTCGCCTGCAAGAGGAGCTGCGGGTAGCGACGGCCCAACTCCGCGCGAATGGCGCCCTTACGCGCGTCGATGGCACGACGAAGTGCCGCGATTTCGACGCGGTCCTCGAGGGCCCGTTCCGTGAGCTCGTTGAGGGATTGAGTAATGGCAGGAGGTGGCTGCTGAAGGTTCTGGCCGATGGTCAGCGTCTGCTCCATCGGCATGTGCAGCAACACCCGAAGCGCCTGCTCGGTGACGGCGACGCCAGCGTTCGCCTGGGCGACGCCGACCTGCGCCTGAGCCGCGAGTGCGTCGACGCGAAGCAGATCGACGCGCGGCACGACGCCCCCCTGCACGAGAGTGTTCACGCGCTCGCGATTGGCCTGAACCTGAATCACCGCCTGTTGGGCGACGAATGCCGACGCGCGGGCGCGGGCCACCTCGAAGAACGTCTCACGTGCGCGGAGTGCGACCTGTCGAGCTTCCACGTCGATCTGCGCCTGCTGCGCTTCGACGGCGCTTTCCTGCGCGCGGTACGCCGGAAGGATCGAGAAGAAGAGGTCCGAGACCGGGTACGTCACCGATGCGCGAAGAGCATACTGATTCAACAGAACCGGGAAGCTGAACCCTTCGCTGCTCGAGAGTCCGTCGAAAAGATTTGTCCAGAGTGCTCGGGCTTCGGGGTCGTCGACGGCGGCGATGACGGGCCCGGCCATGGCGGCTTGTTCCGGCGAGATGAGAGCTCCGCCAAAGTCCGGCTGCGAGATCTGGCTGAGACGTGTGTAGCGCGCGCTCACCTCAAGCTGCGGAAAGAGGGCCTGCCAGGTCCGGCGTGCGCCCGCCTCAGCCACGGCGACGGCGGCTTGAGCGCGCGCCATGGAGGGAGCGGACTCGATGGCGCGCTCCGCAGCGGCATCCGCGGTGAGTCCCCCAGGCTGAGTCACTCCGCCGAAGAGGTCGATGTCACTTTCGGCGGCCTGGGCAGGCGCCGAAGGGGCCGGCGTGGCGTCCGCTTCTGAGGTGTCCTGGGCGGCCGCGTGAAACGAAAGAAGGAGGCCAAGGGAGGAGACGAGGGCTACGTGGCCGAGTCTGAAATAGGTGTGCATACGTTCTCGCTTTGGAGCAGCGTCCAGTCGCTGTGTCGTGCCGAGGCCCTGAGCGTATACACGCGACCCGCCAGAGCCGCACCTTGACCGTTTGCGAGGCCCGGCCAAGCTACGTGGGATGACACTCACCAAGCCAAGAGTTGCCGTGGTCGGAGCCACCGGTGCCGTCGGACAACAAATGCTCCAGGTACTCGATGAGCGGGATTTCCCCCTCGACTCCCTCATCCTCGTCGCCTCCCCGCGCTCGGCGGGAAAGACTCTCTCTTTTCGGGGCGAAGATCACGTCGTGAAGGCCATCGCCCCGGAGGTCTTCGACGGCGTAGACATCGCGCTCTTCTCCGCGGGTGGCGGGACCTCCAAAGAGTGGGCCCCAGTCGCCGCCGAGCGCGGCGCCATCGTCATCGACAACTCATCCGCGTGGCGACGTGACGAGAACGTGCCCCTCGTGGTCCCGGAGGTGAACGCCGCGGCGGCGAAGGTTCGCCCGAAAGGAATCATCGCCAACCCGAACTGCTCGACGATTCAAATGGTCGTGGCCCTCAAGCCACTCCACGACGCCGCTCAGGTAACGCGCGTTGTCGTCGCGACCTATCAGGCGATCAGCGGAGCTGGCGCGCAAGCTTCAAAGGCGTTCGAGGCGCAACTTGGCCAGTTCACCCGAGGCGAGACGTGTGATCCTTCGACGTTCAAGGGACAGCTCGCTGGCAACCTGCTGATGCATTGGACCCCGGATGTGGAGAGCGGCTATCAGGAGGAGGAGCTGAAGATGGTCTTCGAGACTCGGAAGATCCTCGGCGATGAGACGATTCGTGTCTCGCCCACCGCCGTACGCGTCCCCGTTCTTCATTCCCACAGCGAAGCGCTCACGGTGGAGACGGAGAAGGGCCTGGACGCCGCCACAGCGCGGACGCTCCTCGAGAACGCCCCCGGGGTGAAGGTCGTCGACGATTTCGGCGCAGGTATCTATCCCCAGGCGATCGACGCCACGGGCTCCGACTGGACCTACGTGGGTCGTATTCGGGACGACATCGGCAACCCTGGCGGCGTTCAGCTCTGGGTGGTCTCGGACAACCTTCGCAAAGGCGCGGCGACGAACGCGGTTCAAATCGCGGAGCTGCTTCTCCAAGAGTCCGCGCACTGATGGGTTTTTGCCCCGTGAAGCCCATCGCCCGTTGGACAGCTTGTCAATTCGGCGCGCCACGCCACGGCGCCGCTGACACATTGACCTTTGTGAACGTCTCCAAACTGTGAAAAGGGCAAAAAACGGCTGTATTGGCGTATGGTCCGACCTTTGCTAGCGATATCCCTGCGGTTTGCTAAGGCCGCATAGAGACGCCCCACCATGAACCGAATCTCCATCTGCACAGTCCTTTTCCTGCTCACCAGCACCGCTGCGGCGCAGGATGTTCTAAGCGTCACCGACATCGGCGGCGAGAGCGTTTCGTCCTCGGATATCGCCCGCGTCGGGATCGCTGAATGCGAGTCGACGACCCCGGTCATCGCCACCGTCACTACCCTCATGGGGACCGACGAGGTCGACCTCTGGTATGGCGTGAACCTCAACTGCAGCACCGCCGAAGAGCGTGACGAAGTAGACGGCGGCTGCGAGTACATCGGTCACGCGGACACTGGCATCAACTCCTTCGAGATCAGCATCCAGGATTTGACGGCGGCGTTTCCGACAACCTGCACGTCGAACGAGAACCAGGTCACGGTGTACGCGCTTTACACCACGACGAACGAAGACCGCGCGGCCGTAGAGGGCTTCGGCACCGTCACCATCGAGTTTGATGGCGTCGCCCCCGACGCGCCTGAGATCAGCTCAGCCGCGGTGAGCGGTGACTCCCAAGCCACGGTTAGCTGGGAGCTGATCAACGATGAAGACGCGTCCTTCGAGCTCATCGATGGCGGCGAGTGTGAAAGCGGTCCTCCCGACGATGACGCCACGCCATTCGCGACAACGGCGCAGCGTACCGACAGCGAAACTTTCAACCCAGCGACAGCCCTCAACCTCGAACAAGGCCAGTCCCGTGGCGTCTACGTGGTCTCCGTTGACCTCGCCGGAAACCGAAGCGAGCCCTCCGACGAGGTCTGCGTCACGCGCGTCGCCGTCACCGGCTTCTGCGAGGTGTTCAACGACATGGGCGGCGCCGACTGCGACGAAGCGGGCTGCTCTGTAGCCGCCCCGGGCTCCGGCGGGTCCGGCTCCGGCGCTCCTCTCCTCTTCATGCTTGTGGCATTTCTCTGGACTCGTCGACGATGAACCGTTTCCTCTCCCTAGCCCTCGCCCTCCTCGCTTTGGGCTCCGTTCACTCCAGCGCCGAGGCGCAGTACTCGGACGAGTATCGGCGGCCGAACGAGTCACAAGAGATGTTCGCCTTTGAGCTCGGCGTCGGCCAGTACCGACCGGACGTCGGCAACGATGCCTTCGATCGTGTGTTCGGGTCAGACTTTGGGCCTGCGCTTCGGCTCGAACTCGACGTGCTCCCGCTCCGCATTCCATACGTGGGTCGCGTCGGAGTCGGTGTGAACGCGGGCTGGTCCCTTCATTCGAACGGCGCTTGCATTGACGTGGCGTGCACGGAGCGCGCGGACGAAGAGACGGAGATGCGGATCTGGCCCATCGGAGTGATGGCTGTCTTGCGCATCGATGTGCTCGCCCGCGAGCTCTCGATTCCGCTTCTGCTCACAGGCAAGATCGGCCTTGATGCTGTGGTGTACGACATCAACTCTGGCGCCAACGACGAAGCCAGCGGCGTGTCCCTCGGACTCAAGTGGTCCGCTCAGCTCGCCCTTGAGCTCGACTTCATTCGACCGACGCGAGCACGCTCCCTCGACGAAGAGTGGGGCATCAACCACACCTTCCTCTTCGCCGAACTCTTCGGCTCCACAGCGTCGAGCAATCTCCCCGTCGGCACCAGCCTGTCGTGGCTCGTCGGCCTCGGCATGACCTTCTAGTTCGCTCGAGCGAAAGAACGCTGTGTCGAAAGAAGCCCCCGAGTTTCCTTTTGGGGTGCGCCTCCGCATCGCCTACGACGGAACGGACTTTCATGGGTGGCAGTTCCAGGGACATGGCCTGCGCACCGTCCAGGGTGAGCTTGAGAAAGGCGTGGCAGCCCTCGGGCTTCGCGCCGGACGCATTCGTGGCGCCAGCCGCACGGACGCCGGCGTCCATGCCCAAGGTCAGGTCGTTCAGTTCGCTTGTGAACGCCAGATCCCATCCAGTGGTCTGAGGATCGGGCTCAACGGGGTCCTTCCCCACGACATCGTCGTCACGGAAGCGACGACATGCCACCGGCTCTACAACCCCCGTTTTGACGCCGACAAGAAGCTCTACCGCTACCGAATCGCCGTTGGCGAGTTTCGCGACCCCCTGACCCGACGCCAGGCTTGGCAATATGGGCCGCGTATCGCCCGGCGAGATCAGGGCCGAGAGCGCCGGGCCTGTGTGGCGGACTACCTGGATGTGCCGGCGATGAAGGCCGCGGCAGCAAAACTGGTGGGGCACCATGACTTTCAAGCCTTCCGTGCTTATGACGACGGACGTGAGCACACCGAGCGAACGATGGAGCGAGTCGACGTGATCGAATCCTACGGCGGACAGGCCGATCAGCTGGCCTTCGAAATCGTGGGAGATGGCTTCATGAAGAATATGATCCGAATCTTCGCCGGGACCCTCGCCGATGTAGGTCGTCAGCGACTCCAGCCGGAGGTGATCGACGCGATGCTCGCCGCGGACGGTGGCCGTTCCATGGGTGGACCCACCGCACCGCCCCACGGCTTGAGCCTCGTGCAGATCTGGCTCGTCCGTGGTGACCACAAGCGAGCCGCGTTGTGAGACGCGCCTTGCTGGCGTGCGCCCTCCTCTTGGTCAGCACTCAAGCCTTTGCCCAAGACGGGGAGACCGAGGTCAGTGCTGAGGTCGACCCCGAGGTCAGTGCTGAGGTCGACGCCGAGAACACCGTCGCCGAGACAAACGTCACGGCCGAAGGCAGCGCAGACGCTGCACCCGACGTGCCCGATGTGGACGAGCCCGCGGCGCGCGCCAAGTTCGCCCTCGTGATCGTTGGTGACGCCGACGCCGTCCTTCAAACGCGTGCATCGGACCTTAGCCAAGCACTTCATGACGCGGGCCTCACGAGCGTTCACGACGACGCCATTCGCGAAGCGCTCCTCGGCGGTGGAACAGACGAGGATGGACTTGGACCTCTTCGTGGCGCCCGCCGCACCCTGTCGCTCAGTGACGATGCCGGCGCACGCTCCGACGCCCTGGAGCGAATTGGGCGCGCCAGCGGGGCGGACACGCTCGTCCTCGTCGCGCGTCGGGCCCCTACTTTGCGGGTCTACGACCTCACGGCACGGTCATTCTACCAGGCGGTGCCCGCCAGCCCGGATGATGTCCCCTACATTGCGAGTGCCACGCGTGCCGCCGCCGCGCGTGCCCTGACCGCCCCTGCCCTCGTTGCTGAGGCCGCCGAAGAGGCCGAAGCGGAAGTCGACGCAGACGAGGAACTCCCTCCGGTTCGTGCGTTTTTTAGGAAAAACTGGCCCTACATGGTCGCCGCCGTCCTGCTTGCGGGAGCCATCGTCTGGCTCGTCGTTGGCGCGGGCAGCGATGACGAGGCCCCACCACCAGTGCTACGCTTCCGGCCAGGCAGCGCTGAATAGCAATGACGAACAAGAGGCAGAAAGGTGTGTGGGCCTGGTTCCTGCGTTTTCGAACGCCGCTGATCTTCGTTGCTCTCCTCGCAGCCGCCTCCGCCTGGACCCTCGACGCGATGACTCCGCCGGAGCAGGGGCCGACCTCGCCGGGCGATGAAAGCGTGGCCCTTGATGCAGCCCCGGCGGATGAGGTGGCGGAGGCCGCCCCTCGCGAGGGGCGTTTCGAACTCCCGCCACCGCCGGAAGGTTTTGTCACCGAACAGGTTGGCGATGTCCGATGGAGCTTTCCGCGTGGCGCCCAGAGTCTGGCGCGGACTCTCCAGAACGAACGGGCAACAACCTGGGCGATGCTCGAAGAGGACTTTGGCATTGAACTTGATGAGACTCTTGAGGTTCGCATCGCTCGAAACCCGGAAGAGATGCGAGAGCTCGCCCCGCGCTTCGCCCCGCCGCCGGCCTACGCGACAGGTGTCGCCTACACGCACCACGGGCTCATCTTGTTGTCCGCCATCGCACCCGACACCTGGGAGGCGCCGGACCTAGAGACGGTCTTCGTCCACGAGCTGAGCCATGTGGCTCTTCGGCGTGCTGCACGCGGACACGCCATGCCGCGCTGGTTCGTCGAGGGAGTCGCCGTCGTCCACGCCGGCGAGCAGAGCTTCGAGCGCATCAAGTCCCTCTGGCAAGGACACCGCTCCGGTAGCCTGATGCCCCTCGATCAGCTCGCCGGGAACTTCCCCTCGCGCCCCTACGAAGTGAACCTCGCCTACGCGCAGTCCGCCGATGTCGTGAACTTCCTGCGTTCTGGAGACGGTGACTCGCGGCGCTTCGTTCGTCTCATCGACGAGCTTGGCGAAGGCGACGGGTTCACCAGCGCGCTCAGTGATGCGTACGCGCTCACGCCAGGCCAGCTCGAACGTGACTGGCGCGAGTACCTGAACGGCAAAGTGCAGACGTTGCCGCTCATCGTCGGCGGTTCGACGTTCTGGGCCCTCGCCGCGATTCTTCTGTTCTTGGCGTGGCGAAAACGCCGCAAGGTGCACAAGCGACGTCTCGGCGAGATGGCGATGCGCGAACGCGCGGACAACGCAGCGATCGCACGCATCGAGGCGAAAATCCGTGAAGACACGCCGATGGCGCTCTTCTTGGATACGCGGGAGACCGAAGTCCCGACGGTTCAACACGAAGGCAAAGAACACACGCTTCACTAGCTCGCCCTTGAAGCGAGCTGGCTAACGTGTGTCTTGTGACAGTGCGCGGGTGGTCAGCGTGTGACCATCGCCACGATGATGGCGAGGATGAGCAGTGAGAAGATCACGCCGAGGAAGATCAGGGCTCCTCCAGAGCCAGCATCTTCGACGGGATCGATGTCGCTGCCTTCCGCGCTCGCGGCCGCCTTGCGCTTGGCGCGTCGCTCCTCCCGCGTAAGTCGCTTCGCGACGGGCTTTGCTGGCTTTTCGGGCGCCGCTTCGGGCTCCGGCTCAGGCTTCTTCTCCTTCGCCACGGGCTTCTTCGCTTCGGCGGGCTTGGCCGCGCTCACGGCGGGCTCGGCTTCAACCGGCTCATCGGGTTCCGCCGCCTCGTCGACGTCCGCAGACACCTCCTTCAGCTTGGATTCGACGCGCTTTGCCTTTTTGGGCTTTTTCTTGCTCTTCTTGCCTTTGGCCATCGGCGTTTCCTAACACGCAAAGTGCGATCAGGACAGCGCGTGAATTAGCGGCGAAAGGAAGTATCTTCTCGCCATGCCGCAAATCATCCAGCCCCCAGACCTCGCCAAGGCGCGTGGCTACTCCAATGGACTCGCCTATCCCGCCGGCCAGCTGCTCTTTGTCGCAGGGCAGATCGGCTGGGACGCGGAGTGCAAGCTCGTCTCCACTGCCTTCGCGGCCCAGTACGACCAGGCATTGGCGAATGTGATGTCCGTCGTTCGCGAAGCTGGCGCCGAGGCCACCTCCGTGGGCCGCATGACCGTCTATGTCACGGACAAGAAGGCATACCTCGCCGTCCTCAAAGAGCTGGGCGCCATTCACAAACGGCACATGGGCAGGCACTACCCCGCGATGTCCCTCGTCGAGGTCAAAGACCTCCTCGAAGAGGGCGCGCTTGTTGAAATCGAAGCGACGGCTGTGATCCCAGCAAAGGAAGTTCAATGATCGAAACGAAAAGCTTCAAGACAGAGCTGAGCCCGGACGGTGTGCTCACGGTGACGTTGAGTCGCCCAAAACGCATCAACGCCCTCACCTTCGAGGTCTACGGGGAACTCCGCGATCTCTTCCGCCACCTCAAAGAGAACGAACCTGAAGTTCGTAGCGTCGTTCTCAACGGCGAAGGCCCACGTGGGTTCTGCAGCGGAGGCGACGTTAGCGACATTATCGCCCAGCTCTTCGATCGCGATATGGCCGGTCTCGTCGAGTTCACCCGAATGACGGGCGCCCTGGTTCACGCCATTCGCACCACACGCCCACCCGTCATCGCCGCGCTTCACGGCGTCTGCTGCGGGGCCGGAGCCGTCATCGCGGCCGCGTGCGATATTCGTTATGCCGCCCCCGATCTGCGGATGGCCTACCTCTTCCCGCAGGTCGGTTTGTCCGGCGCGGACATGGGTGCCGCCTACCTCCTGCCGCGCATCGTAGGACTGGGCCGCGCGAGCGAGTTGCTCTACGGAGGTGACTTTATCAACGCGGAAGAGGCTCATCGTATCGGACTTATCAACCGAATCGTCGACGCCGAGGCCTTGCAGAGCGAAGCCCATGCCTTCGCGACGAAGCTAGCCAAGGGGCCCGCCTTCGCCCACGCGATGACGAAGAAGATGCTCGAGTACGAAGGCCACTGCGACTTCACGACGGCCATCGAAGCCGAGGCCCAAGCGCAAGCCATCTGCATGGCGCACACAGACTTCCGCGAAGCCCATGACGCCTACACCGGCAAACGACCACCGAAGTTCGCTTGATCATGCCGACCCCCCTGCCCGACTACTTTCAGTTCGCGCCCTTCGTGGATGCGGAAATGCTCTCCGAGGTCTGGGGCGCCGCAGACTCCCTCGCCGCGGAAGCGCTCGCCCTCGAAGACGGTCGCTCCGCCGGCGACGCCCTCGTCGCGATGGTTCGCTTGATGGGCGGGCGCGGACTGCTTCGCTTTGTCACGAGCAAAGAGTACGGAGGTGCCTACGACGCGCTCTCCGTACGTTCCCTGTGCCTGGTGCGCGAACGCCTTGGCCACGCGTCTCCTTTGGTCGAGCTCGCCTTCGCGATGCAGGGGCTCGGTAGTTACCCGCTCACGCACGCCGGTGGCTCCATGGCTGACGCGTGGCTTCCAAAAGTCGTCGCCGGCGAGGCCGTCGCGGCTTTTGCGCTGACAGAAGCCGAAGCAGGCAGCGACCTCAACGGAATCTCCACCCGCGCCCACCGCGATGGGGACGAGTGGGTGCTCAGCGGCGAGAAGGTCTTCATCTCGAACGCTCCCGTCGCCGACATGTTCGTTGTGTTCGCTCGAACGAGCGACGAGGGCCCCGCCTCGCGAGCCCTGAGCGCGTTCTTGGTGCCTGGAAAGCACGTAGGGGTAAGCACGGAAGCCACTCAAGTGCTCGGCGGCCATCCGATTGGGACGCTTCGCCTCGAGGGCGCTCGTCTTCCTGCAGATCATCTGGTCGGCGAAGAAGGACGCGGCCTCGGACTCGCCTTGGCGACGCTAGGACGTTTTCGGACCAGCGTCGGCGGCGCGGCGCTGGGCTTCGCTCAACGAGCCCTCGATGAGAGCGTCGCTCACGTAAAGTCGCGCCGGCAGTTCGGGGCTCCTCTCGCGGAGCTCGACGCTGTTCGGGGACGCATCGGCGACATGGCGTGCCTCCTAGAGAGCAGCCGTCTACTGGTTTACCGTTCGGCGATGGCGCTGGATGGCGGCGCCGATCGCCCTGCGAGCACACGTATGGGCAGCATGGCCAAACTCGTCGCGACGGAGTCCGCACAGAAGATCATCGACTCCGCGGTGCAGCTCCACGGCGGTCGTGGCGTGCAAAGCGAACACATCGTCGCGCGACTCTACGAGGAGGTTCGGGCGCTCCGTATCTACGAGGGCACAAGCGACATTCAGCGCGTGCTCATCGCACGCGAAGTACTGCGGGACACCCGCACATGAGCGCATGGTGGCGAGACCCACGGGGCGGCCCACTCTGCGATGCCGCGGACGCCTTCGTTCAGTGGCGCGGCGGGGAGCCTGCCCCCGCCGCCGCCGCCGTCGCCTGGCTCTCGGGCCATCTGGACGACTTTGCCCACGACGATGACGCGCCCCCCAGCGACGACGAGCGCTTCGTCGAAGGTGGAGGGGCGTTCTTGGGGATGGTGCTCGTGACGGCGCGTGCAGGGAGACACGCGCGGAGAGGCACCGATCACAGAGTCCTCCTCGGCGCGCATGGCAGCTTCGATCCTTTCGGCGCCATCGACGCTTCCCTGGATGCCGATGAACCGCGCCGTGAACTTGCGGAGCGTCTTCGGTTCGCGGAAGACGAAGCACGGGGCGTGGGTCCGACGTCTCGCGTCGTCGCTGCCTTCGCCGACGCCCTCGCCGCAGCGTCCACGCCGCGCCGGCTCCGGGAGCGCTTCGACCTGGAGGTGGTCACCGACGACGGCATCGAGGTCAACCTGAGCCGCGCCGCCGAGACCACCCGCGATCAATCCCCGGACGCCCTTGTACAAGCCGTATCCAAGCTCGTCTCAATGCTGCCGGGAAACAGCGTTGACGGGGAAGACAACACCTGGGAGCAGCTCGGTCCGCAGCTCGTCCCGCGCCTCGTCACCGAAGCCTTCGCGCTGGAACTGAAAGAGACCGGACGCGGCGAGCTGGCGACTTGGCCCCTTGGCCATCAGCTCCTGGTCGCGCTTCAAGCACGCTTTGAGACGCGGGCGCGATACATCCGACAGGATGAAGTCGCCTCCTGGGAAGAAGACGCCTACGCCGTCGCGCTGGCGAACCTAGCGCGGCAGTCTGCGGGCGCGCGCTTCGCGGCCCTCGACGTCGAGCATGGCCCCCTCGTCGTTGCGCGCACCGGCGATGGGCTCGACTCCGCTCGAATACTCTTGCCTAGCCTCGCGGACGTTCTTCAGGCGCACCTCGGAGAGACCTTTGTTCTCGCCGCGCCGCACCGAGACACGCTCCTGGCGGCGCCGGACACGGGCGAAGGTCGCCGGCTTCTCCGTACGCGCGCGGGTGATCTGGCGGCGCGGGCCCCCCACGCCATCAGCGCAGAGCTCTTCCGCAGCCAGCACGGACGCCTTCAGGAGGTCTAGGGATTCACTTCAGAAGGCGCCGGCGGCGGCGTTTCATCAAAACGCTCGTCCGCTTCGGGGAGCTGATCCCCAGGGCAAGTGTTTGAGCTGGAGCAGTCGCCTCCTGGCGCGACGATGGGCTCTGGCGCGACGACAGGCTCAGGTGCAACAACGGGCTCCGGCGCGACGACAGGCTCTGGCTCCTCGAGCGCAGGTGCGGGCGTGGGCTCTTCGGTGCACGTGTTCGAACTAACAGTCGCTGCCGGGCGGCTCTGGGGTCTCGTCGCAGCCACGAGGGCCAAAGAGACCCGAGAGGAAACAGAAGATGATCAGTTGGAGCATGGGCAGGACTCCATCGGGTAGCTCGTGAGTGGCCGGAGAGTAGACCCACGCTGCCCCGAAAACCTTGGGACTTGCCTACGAGTAGCGTGGAGAGGGCCTAGTCGTCGAGTTCGTGCAGCGGACGAACACGCAATCCGCTGTTCCCAACTTCGGACTCCGACTCGCTCGCGAACTCGTTCGGGTCGAGGGGCGCGTCGCCTCCGGCCTGGGCCGCAAACTCCTGCAGCTCCTGCTCCAACATGGCGAGACCAATCGACGCCATGATGTCGGTCTTTTCCACGCGGCGTTTTTTCGCCAGGTGCATGCCAACCATGAGCGACACATCTTTCGGACCCACCGATGTGCCTTCGAGCGCGCGGTCGAGTGCACCTGCGATGATGCTGGCGCTGAGACGCTGCGCTGGGTCCGCCACGAGCACGCGCGAAAGAAGCATGTCTACGCTTGCCGGCACGCCCGGGTTAAAGTCGTGAAGCGACGGGATCTCGCAGCGAGCTACGTTCTGAACCGTCGCCTTGTCGTTGTCTCCCAGGAAGAGCGGTCGTCCCGCGAGCATTTCCCAAAGAACGATCCCGAGGGCGAACACATCCGTGCCCGGTCCCATCTCGCCGCGGCTTACGATCTCCGGCGCCAAGTAGCCGAGCTTTCCGCCCATCATCTCGCGGTCGGTGACGACGTTCGCTTCCGCGAGACCAAAGTCCGTGAGCTTCACGCTTCCGTCGCGGCCGAGCAGCAAGTTGTGCGGAGAGACATCGCGATGGATGATGTTCATCGACTCACCGCTCGCGTCCTTGGCCGTGTGGCAATACTCGAGTGCACGCGCAAGCTCGCGACCGATGTAGAGAGCCGCTGCCAGCGGCATGAATGCGCCGCGCTCGTGTGCCGGGTCGAGGAAGCCTTTGAGTGAGTCTCCGTCAACGAGCTCCATCACCATGATGTACGTGCCGCCAACGTCCCGCGCGTCATAGACACGCACGATGTTGGGGTGACGAAGCAACATCCCGAGACGCGCCTCGTCCTCAAACATCGCTCGATACATAGGCGCGCCCATCTCGGGCAGCACACGTTTGATGGCGACCTCGTGACGTGTGCCATCTTCGAGGATGGCCTCCGCCGTCCACACCTCCGCCATACCGCCGACGGCCAAACGCTTGATGGGGCGATAGCGGGTCGGAGCTCGACGAAGCTGGGTAGTTAAACCCCTAGGCATGGGCCTAGTGTCGAGTATGGGACCGCCTCGGTCAACGACTCACGATGAAAATAACCCCTGATTCGAAGCATTTACGTGATCGTCACAGAGGGCCTCGGCGGCGTGCATTTCCGTTGGCCCGGTCACATTCCAGTGGCCTACGAAACCCGCGCTTTCCATCCGCTCCCGTTTCAACATCGTCTCCAGGGCGCGTTTCCCCGCTTCTCGCTGCGATTTCGCGTTTTTCCCAGGTGGCGGAAGCCTCGGGTAGTCATGACGAAGGACGCCCGCGAAGTGCCGCTGGTAGGTCGGCGAGAGCCACCACGCGAATGCGTACTCGAGGAGCGCTTCGGGGCTCTCGTCCCCCGAAATATCCTTGGCCCATCGCCGACCGAGCTCGCTGAGGTTCGCGTCGCCGCCCGGTCCATGCGTCGGAAATGCGCGGGCGCGACAGCTTGAACGCGCGGAGAGGAGGCAGTTGTCGATGATCGTCGTCGTCGCGAAGACATGGTTCCACGGGCGCCCGCCCCGATCCTTCCGCACCGTTACCAGGGAAAAGCTGGACGCGTCGATGGCACGCTGAAGAGCTGCGCGTGGCCGATGACAGACCTTGGAGAGGGAGACGAAGTAGCGTGTGTCGTAAGGCCGGTACTCGATAGGCCGAATCCAGGTCGTCCCCGCTGGGTCGTCGTTGAGGGCCGCGAGCACGAGGCGGCGGGCGGCCTCAGGATCGTAATGCGCGCTCTTCTTCTCGAGCACCTCCAGGAGCGGAAGGCGGAGGCCCATCGCAAACGACTGCATGCGACTGAGGAGCGTCTCGCGGCTAGCGTCAACGAGGACCGCGTCACGATTCGTTTGCACGCCCTCGCGATGGAAAGGAATCAGCGTATCGATGGATTGCCAATGCGCGGGGAACTCGGCGCCTTCCGTCGGCACGAAGAGATGGCTCGGGGGCAGCGAAGGAAGTGCGGAGAAGGAGGGCTCGGCTTCCGCGAGGGATCGAAGCTTGTCGTCCTTGGTTCCGAGTACCCGCGCGTAGGTCACCTGCGCCTTGACCGCGTGCATGGGACGGGCGCCGACGGCGACGACGACGCCGGGGCGTACGCCGAACACGTTGTCGTCCTCCACCCCTCGGGCGCGAGCGACGAGGCTGCTGCCACCAAGGTCCGTCAGTTCGATAGAGGGGAAGCGTCGAAGAAGCGCGCCTCGCATCCCGCGGTGTACAGGGCCGTCCAAGAAGGAGGCGTTGGACACAAACGCAAAGGCCCCCGGTCGGTGCTCGAAGGCGGCGTGGGCCCACGCAAAGAAGCGTACGTAGGAGTCGCTGAGGACGCCGAGCTTTCGCTCCTCGAGTCGCACTCCGTTCACGTCCCGCCGAAACGCCTCAAGGTGCGCTTCCGACGCGCTCACCTTCGAGGCGGTGCGACTCGCCCACGGCGGATTGCCAATGATGGCCAAGGGCCCGTCGACCTCGGCGAGGTGAGGAAGCGCGAGGGCATCTGCGTGGATCCAGTCGAGGTGAACGCCCGCTGGACGTCCGAGAGCGGCCCGCGCCGACGAGAGCGCCGCCGGGTCCAGGTCGATGCCCCGAAGGGTGAGATGCTTCGGGTCATCGACAAATCGAAGAAGCGACGCAAAGAAGGCGCCGGTTCCGCATGCAGGATCGATGACCGTCAGCCGCGGGGTGCGAAGTCCTTTCGGGAGCCCCGCCGACTGAAGCCTAAGATGTAGGCGTTGTACGACATACCGGCACAGCGCGACGGGGGTATGCACGACCCCGTGGGTGCGGCGGCGAGAGCCGCTAATTTCGCCATCGCGCCGGGAAGCGGCGTCGAGACTGGCGCTCTCCGCTGGGGTCAGTCCGGACATTTCCGGGACCATACGCTTTTGAGACGTGTCCATCCAGGTGGGCCGTGAGCCGACGATGCGGGGGAAGTTCCTCGTCGGAAAGACGCCTTTGAGGGTGAGCTGGTCACGGAGGCGAGGCGAACTTTGCGAAGTTCGTTCAAAGAAAGACGCATTTGCACGAAACCTTTTGCATCGCGTGGCATAGTGCCCACGAATCCATGCCGGTTTCTGACGAACAGAATGACCCAAGCGCAGGCGGAGGCGAGAACCTCGCCTCTCTGATGGGGCCATCGGACGAACTCCTCGCGTCGATGCGCGCGTCGACGCGGCAGCAGATCGAAGACAACAAAGGCGTCCTCACGCAGATTCGCGAGAAGCCGACGCCCCTTCGGCGGATGGCGCTGCTCGTCATCTTGGGGGTCATCGGTGCCTTGGCTGTCGTCGGCGGGTTCGGTGACACCTGGGTCATCGCGGCGTTCCTAGTCATCGCGGGAGGCAGCTTTTGGCTCGCCCTAAAACCTGCCCATGAGGCGCCGCCGCCGCGCTGGCTTATTTGGGCGCTCCCCGTTATCGCCCTCGCGACCGCCGTCGTTGTCGCAACTCTCGCCCCTCGCGGCCAGATGCCCTTCGCCCATCATGTGAAGTGCTTCATCCCTGGCATGGCCATCGCCTTGGTCCTGCTGGGGACCGCTCGACTCTTTCGGCGACAGCCGCTGGGCTTCGCGCCCTTCGCGGGCTCCGTGGGCGCAGGCCTCGGCGCCAACGCCTTTCTCGCTGGGCGGTGTCACCTTGAACCCACCATGGGGCACCTGCTGATTGGCCATGGGTCGGTTCTCATCGTCGCCCTCGCCCTCGCGGCGGGCGTTGGCCTCATCGCCCAACGCAACCAGACCTGAGCCTCTTCGGGATCAAAATCGGCAAAAGTCAGCGCTTTTGCTTGGTTCGTCGGCGAAATTGCGTTGAGCCCACGGAGCATCCTGCTATGGCGCTGACGTTAGTCGGAATTCCGCCGAGCCAAAATGGGTTGCCGCGTGGAAGCTTCGGTAAGAAATAACGTAGAAGGGGCGCGACCCCACCTTTTGTCGCGCTTTGGAGGATTAGGGACATGAACGGAAAGAATATCGGTTGGCTTAGGGCCGCAGTTGTCGCGTCGCTGCTTGTTGGAACGAGCGCTCACGCACAGTGGGACCCAGAGTCGGGCGACACCGGACAATGGACGCCTCCTCCCGCGGAGCAGCCACCTGCTCAGCAGCCTCCACAGCAGCAGCAGCAGCAGCAGCAGCCTCCACAGCAGCAGCAGCCACCGGCCCAGCAGCCACCGGCCAACGGATGGCAGCAGGCTCCAGCGCAGCAGCCACAGCAGCAGCAGCAGCAGCAGCAGCAGCAGGGCTGGTTCAACGGTCAGAACGGCGAACGCCCTCCAGGACAGGGCGGCCCAGCCGAAGAGACCCCAGACCAGGACGCACCCGCCGGCACCACGGACCACTCGCAGGTCAGCTTCGGCGTTAGCTTCTTCGGACTCGACAGCCTCACGCTTATGCCTGAGAGCGCGACCAACGACGCTATCCGACTCCGCATGCCCGCCATCGGCGTTCGATACTGGGTCAGCGAGTCCATCGGTCTCGACATCGGCCTCGGTCTCGGCATCATCGGCGAGAAGCAGTTCAACAACTGCCAGATCGACCCTCTTTCCGGCAACTGCGGACCTGAAGCGCGAACCGGCGGAATCGATGGCGGCTTCGGCATTCGTTTGCACTTCGGACTGCCCGTCGCGCTGAAGACGTACGAGCACTTCAACATCCTCATCACGCCAGAAATCGGCTTCCAGTACGGACAGGCCACGATCTACACGCCGGAGACCATCGGAAACGAAGCCGCGGACGCTTTGGACCTTGGTATCTCCAGCATCGCTCTCGATGTCGGTCTTAAGATCGGCGGCGAGCTTCAGTTCGGCTTCTGGGGCGTTCCGAACCTTGCGCTCCAGGCCAACATTGGCCTCGGTCTTCGCTACCAGTCGACCACGATGGCAAACGACGTGTCCCTCGCGAACGCCGGCCGCATCGTCGACCTCACGAGCACGAGCCTGAGCCTTCGCACCATCGCCGACGACCTGACCGGCGCTGTTCGAATCCTCTACTACTTCTAAGTTCTATTCCGCCCAGACCCGCCTCGCGGCGGCGACCTGGACGAAAAGACGTCGCTCAAAACGCTCCGCCTTGGCGGGGCGTTTTGTCGTTTAAGCCGTGATTGCGCCGGCGCCCAACTCAGCGAACACTGTGCAGCCAATGGACGTTCGAAATCACCCCTACGCCGACTTCCTCCACCAAGTGAAGAAGCCCGCCCAGTACATCGGCGGCGAGCATGGAGAAAAGCGTAAGGACTGGGACAGCGTGTCGTGTCGCCTCTGCCTCGCGTTCCCCGACCTCTACGAGATCGGCATGAGCCACCTCGGCTTTAAGATTCTCTACGGCATCGTGAACGGTCACGAAAAACTCCTCGCCGAACGGGCTTACGCGCCATGGGGGGACATGGAAGAGAAGCTCCGGGAGAACGAGCAGCCGCTGCGTAGCCTCGAGAGCTGGAGGCCGCTGTCCGATTTCGACATCGTCGGTTTCTCCCTGCAGTTTGAGCTCACCTACTCAAACGTTCTCACCATGCTCGACTTGGGCGGCATCCCCCTTCGAAGCGCCGACCGCGACGAGAGCGATCCCCTCGTCGTTTGCGGAGGACCCGTCGCAACACACGCACAGCCGCTCTCCGGCTTCATCGACGTCTTCCTCATCGGTGATGGCGAGGAAAAAACCGCCGAGCTCATGCTCGCTTGGGCGCAACTTCGAGATGCGGGCGTTCCACGCCGTGAGCGTCTCATCGCTATCGCACAGCTCGGCGGCTTCTACGTGCCGAGCCTCTACGAGACGGTCCTCGACGAGGACACGCAGCTCTACGTCGTGGAGAAGCCGCAGGAAGGCACGGACGCGCCCTACCCTGTGGAACGCGCCATCGTTCGCGACCTAAAGAAGTTCGACTTCCCCCACGATGGTCCCGTCGCAGCCACCGAGACGATCTTTGACCGCGTCTCCATCGAGGTCGCGCGCGGCTGCACGGAAGGCTGCCGTTTCTGCCAGGCCGGGATGATCTACCGGCCTGTGCGCGAGCGAGACCCAAAGGCCATCGTCGACACCATCGTGCGTGCCGTCAAAGAAGGCGGCTACGACGAAGCCTCGCTGACGAGTCTATCGACGGCGGACTACTCTGCCATCGAGCCCCTCGTTCATGACGTGATGCAGGCGCTCAAAGGCGAGCGTGTCAACGTCAGCGTCTCGTCGCTCCGGGCCTACGGGTTAAGCGAAGCGGTCCTCGACGATATGAAGACCCAGCGCGCCGGAGGACTGACTTTCGCGCCGGAAGCCGGCACCCAGCGCATGCGGGACGTGGTCAATAAGAACGTCACCGAAGAACAGCTTATGGAGACCGCCGAGCGCGTGTTCTCGCGTGGCTGGAAGAAGATGAAGCTCTACTTCATGATCGGGCTCCCCACGGAGGAGGACGAGGACGTCATCGGCATCGCGCAGACCGGCGCTCGCGCCCTGGCCGTCGCCCACCGCACTCGCAAACGTCGGGACGCGAAGGTCACCGTGAGCGTCAGCAGCCATGTGCCCAAGCCGCACACGCCTTTTCAGTGGTGCGCGATGGACCCTCACGAAGAGATCGTTCGTAAACAGGGCCTCCTCCGCCGCGAGACACGAATGTCAAAGGTCTCCCTTCGTGTTCACGATTCGACGGGGAGCTGGCTCGAAGCAGTTCTGGCTCGAGGCGACCATCGGCTCACGGACGTCATTGAAGGCGCCTGGCGACGCGGCGCACGTTTCGACTCATGGCAAGAGCGCCTCAACCTTGAGGCTTGGGAGGAAGCCTTCGCCGACGCGGGCCTCGACCCCCACGCGATGCTTGGCACCCTCCCCGTCAGCGCACGTCTGCCTTGGGACCATATCGATGTCGGCCTCGAGGAAGGGTTCCTCGCCAAGGAGTACCGAAAGGCGCTGAAGAACCGTCTCAGCCCGCCCTGTGGAAAGGTCGCCGGCACCTTCGTGCACCACACGAACTTGCAGGACGCAAGCGCGGACACCAAACGTCTAGTTTGCTACGACTGCGGCGTCGCGTGTGACATGGGTAAGATGCGCAACGACCGGTTGATCTCCCTCGACCGACTCGGCGCCAAAGAGCCGCGCATCGCGCCATCCCTCGCGCGCCTCGAAGCGGGTGACACAGAAGCGGAACGTATCGCCGATGACCTCGCCCAGACGCCCAAGGGACGTGTGGAACAAGGACCGACTCAGCGCCTTCGAATCGGCTTCTCCAAGGTCGGCCGCATCGCCTTCAGCTCGCACCTCGACCTCGTCCGACTCTTTCCTCGTTGGTTCAGGCGCGTTGGCTTACCCATGTTCTGGTCCGAGGGGTACCACCCACGTGCTCAAATGATGTTCTCCCCCGCGTTGAGCCTCGGCATCAGCAGCACCGGCGAGTACGTCGACGTAAAGATCCGCCGCGACGACTTCGATGGGGACATTGAAGCGCTCTTGCCGAAGCTTCGCGAGGCCGCATTCGAAGGCATCGAGGTCTTCGGAGCCGTGGTCCTCGAAGACGGCGACCGAGCGCTTGGACGCATCCTCAATGAGAGCGTTTGGGTCGCAGCGCTACCGGTGAAAGCTCTCGCAGAGCGAGGTCTCGGAAGCGAAGAGGCGCTTCGCGCATTCGTCGCCGAGAAGCTTACGGGCCAGCTCACCGCCGTCCGTGAGCGAAAAGGCATCAAGCGGAACATCGACGTCTCCCGCGCGCTCCTCGACTGCGACGTCGGCGAAGGCCTCGAGACGCTCCGCGCCGCGGGTCTCGTCGGAGACTTCCTCTCGCTTCGCTTCACCACAGACATGGCCGCCGCTGGCACCGCGAAACCCACGGAGGTCCTTCGGGCCTTCTTTGGTGAGTTCCCCGCACGCATCGTTCGCGAAGGCGTCTTCGCCCGCGCAGAGGGACGACGCGTCTCCCCCCTCGACGTAGAACGCATGCGCAAGGTCGCCATTGAAGTGAGCGCGCTAAAGAACGGCCCCAAGAAATCTGAGCAGAGCGCATGAACCTCGACTACCTCAAGAGCCTCGTCAAAAGCGGACTCGATTCCGCGAAATCACGCTTGGACGATGTGGCCCCCGTGGCGAACGCTCGAAAAGCCCTCCGCGAACTGACGACCCAAGGCGCGACGCTAAGCGAACCGGAGCTGACGAAAGCCATCTCGCAAACCGCCGGTGTGACGGAGATGTCCGTCACGGCACGTCGCGGCGCGCTTCAGATTCAAGCAAGCTTCGAAGACTACGAGCCGCTGAGCTGCGAGATTTCCGTCGAGGCTATTCGCTTTGCACCACGCGGGGCGAAGGAGATGATCTTCCGCGTCGCCCCTGAAGAGTGCGCGTCCCATCGGGGCGCGCGCGCCGTCGTGGGCACCCTCGCGAGCCTCATCGCCGGCTCACTCTGGGCCATGGTTTTGGGCCCATGGGACGGCAACGGAGACGCCATCGTCGACCGAGATGGTCCGGGCCTCTTTCGCGTGGACCTGCGCAGCGTGCCTTCCGTGCGCGAAGCGATTCGAAAGGGAGCCAGCGCGATGGTCATCGACACGCTGATGCTCGGCGATGTGACGGCGGAGAGCGAAACATTGCGCTTGCGATTCCGTCTCCCGGGAATGATCGGCTAACGCGTCCGCTCCCTTCGCCGCTACGCGTCTAGCTCTCGATAAGACTCAGCCTGCATGCCGAAGAGTTCGGCGTAACGGCCATCTTCGGCGATGAGCGCTGCGTGGTCGCCTCGCTCGGTGATCTTTCCGCCTTCGAGCAGGAGAATTTCGTCGGCGTCGCGAAGCGCCGAGAGCCGGTGAGCCGCGATGAGCGTAACGCACCGGCCACGGAGCGACTCGACCTCGTCGAAGAGTGCCTGCTCCGCCTCTGGATCGAGCGCCGCCGTCGGTTCATCAAGCACGACGAGGCTGGCCTGCGTGCGAAGAAAGGCACGCGCGATGGCGAGCTTCTGCCATTGGCCACCACTGAGGTCGACGCCGCCCGGAAAAGAACGCCCCAAGCGTGTCTCGTACCCAGCATCCAAGGCTTCGATGAACCCGTGAGCACCTGCGCGCGTCGCCGCTTCGTGGCGTTGCTCCACGCTCTTGTCCGTGTCCCCGAGCCCGATGCCTTCATCGATGGTGAGTTTGAAACGCGCGAAGTCCTGAAAAGTCGCCGCGCGCCGTTCCGCCAGCAGCTCCGGGGGCCAATCCTGCAGGTCAACGCCGTCGAGGAGCACGTGTCCCTCGTCGGGCTCAAGGAGGCCTAGCGCGAGCTTCAGGAGCGTGGACTTGCCCGAACCGTTGTGTCCCACGAGTCCAAGAACCTGCCCCGCGCCGACCTGGAAGGAGACGTCGTCCAGCGCCGCGTCTTGCGTCCCCGGGTAGCGATAGGTCACGCCTTCGAAACGTAGCCCTGCCTCTTCGCTTCGCGGCGGCATCGACAGACGCTGCACCACCGCAGCGTCAACGCTAGGCTCGGCCGTTGCTTCCGGAAGCACCTCGAGGAGGTCGGCTAGGTAGAGTCGGTCATGCACCACGCCGGCGATGTCCGTCAGCAAGGTCTGAGTCGCGTTCTGGGCCTGTCGGAACACGACGAGGGCCATCGACATCACGCCTAGGCTCACCTCGCCGGCGACGGCCTGCTGCACCGTGACCAGGTAGGCGCCGTAGACAGCGACGGTCCCGAGACCTAGCCAGGCGCCGGTGGAGAGTCCTTCACGCTTGGCGAGGTGCGCTTCCGCTCGGTAGATTTCATCGCTCATGGCCACGAAGCGCGCGCGGAGAGCGGGGGCGAACCCGAGAACGCGGACTTCCTTCGCGAACCCTTCACGTGTCAACACGTTCTCGAGGTAGCCGAGTTCGCGTCGACGGACGACCTGTTCGGCGGCGAGGTCATGGAGGCGTCTCGCGAAACGCACCTGAGCCACAAAAGCGGGGACGTTTGCCAAGAGAACCACCACAATCGCCCACGGGCTCACCTGCATCAGCAGCAGCGCCGAGGCGACGACGACGATGGCGCCGCGCATTGTGCCAAGACTGTGCTGCATGAAGAGCCCCGGCCGCGTCGCCGCTTGGCGTCGCGCGAGCTCAATGCGGTCATGCGTCTCCGGCTCTTCCATGCGCGCCAAGGAGAGCCGTGTCGCCTCGCCAATGATGCGTTCCCGAATACGCTCCGCAACGCGGAGGCCAACAAGGTGGCGCGTCACATGCTGCGTGCGCGTGGCCAAGAGAAGCCCAAGCATGGCGCAGGCTTCAATGACCAAAAAGAACAGGGCGTTCTCTTCCGCCTGCAGGAGTGTGCTCGACAGAGCATCCGCGCGCTGAGCGCTCTCGACGGCGTCGATGATGCGCTTCCCGAGCCAAGCGACGAGCGCGGGCAAGACCCCGGACGCCGCCGTCGCGAAGAGCAGACCCAACGTCAGCCGTGGACTGGCCCGCCAGATCTCCTTGGCCATCCGCCGAGCGACCGGCACGCGTGCGCGGGACACTAGTCGCCCACTTCGAGCTGGGCGAGGCGCTTGGAGATCACTCCGCCTCTGTGCGGGAACGGCTCGCTCGGAATGGGCACGCCGAGGAAGTCACAGAGTGGCTCCCACCCTGCTCCGCTCGTTACGGGCAACTCGAGGAAGTCATCGCGCCCGGCGAAGTGCTCTCGCACACGTCGGACGTGCTCCTCGTGAACCCACGCAAAACGTTTCGGCTCGAAGTCGTAGCAGCCATAGGTCGAGGCCCGTAGCAGGCGGCGGATACCAAGGTGGACGTCCCCCTTGGTTGGGTCGTTGTGCGCAGGACGGCCGCTCCAATGGTTCTTCGCCGAGCGGAGCCACGACTCTATGGGGCGCGTGGTGAGGACGAACTTGCTACCGGGGTACTGGGCGTCGAGCTGCGCGTAGTAGGGCGACGCTGTGATGTCCGTGAGGCCATCAAAGTGGTCGAGGAAATCGAAACGACCATCGCCCCGCTCCAGGTCACGCAACGTCTGTTCGTCAGTCGGGTAGTGAAGCGTGTCGAATCCGAGCACGTGGAGCGCCGCCGTCAGACTTCGCGTCCCGGTTCGGGAGAGTCCTAGTCCGAAGACTTTGTGTGGTTGGACCGTCGGGATCCTGGAGGCCGTCGCCTCGGCCTCATCCCGCGTAAGCGGCGCTTGAAGAGGCAAGTCCAGCTTCGCCAACTGCTCGCTTGCGAGCACAGGCAAACGCCGGATGTACTCCGCCACCACTTCGGTGGACGTGTGAACCGCCACGTGTTTGCGCGTGTACTCGACGGCGTGACGCGCCACACGATAGTCCCCAGATTCATCCCAGCGCGCCATCGCTCCTTCGAGGCGAGCGCGCTGTTTCTCGGTTCGGCTTCGAAGTTCCCGAAGTGCGTATTTCTCCCAAATCGACGCAAAACTCTGGTGGTGATCATGCAGGATGCGAAAACCCTTAAAACGTTTTCCGCCTGCGAACTTCTGGAGCGCAAAGTTTCGCAGGCGTGACTCG
The DNA here is from genome assembly GCA_045106895.1 of Polyangiales bacterium. Taxonomy (GTDB): domain Bacteria; phylum Myxococcota_A; class Polyangia; order Polyangiales; family Houyiibacteriaceae; genus JBCCRV01. Next base: position 52,845 of record JBGCFM010000149.1, read on the forward strand.
GGACGCAGAACGTAGGCGTGGTCGTCCGTGGGAGGCGGGACCCGCTTCATCTCATTGACCACATCGATGCGGGTGATGTGCACGCCGCAGTGAATGCGTCCTCGAAAACGGTCCCACACGTAGGAGTCGACGTAGGGCGCCGTGTTCCAGTCGAGGAAGGGCCGCATATCCTCAAAGATGAGGCAATCCGCGTCCATGTGAACGACGACGTCGCAGTCGTGCTCAATCTGAAGCATCTGGCCCACGGCGGCCGAGAAAGGCTTCACGTTTTCGATAACGTGAACGCGCTGCGGGCGAATGTGCTCCTTGGCAAGCTCCAAGGCCAAGGCGCTCGTGCGCTCACCCACGCTGCGAAATACAAGCTCCACGCGCCTACTCATGATGAGCTCTCCATCTTCTCGTCGAACGCGTAGTCGGCGTTGTTCACGCCCACGATGGCGTTGAACACGTCGAGCGCGTCGGGCTTCATCTCTTGACGCCAGCGTAAATCCAGAACGACCCCCCCTGGGTGATCGCGGTAGTAGTCCCCGTGCCGAGAACCAACTTCGGGTGACGTCGCTGCATTCACGAGAAGTGACTGGGTCCCATTGTTGCCGCCCAGCGGGTGCTGCTCACTCTCCTCGAATCGCAACATGTCGTCGTCGTACTCGATTCCCAGCGTTGCGGCGATGGCCCGAAGAGTCGCCTCCGGCTGCTGCGCCAGGTCCTCGTAAGCCACGCGGATTTTGGGTCCCTCGAAGGCTTCAAAGAAGGCCTCACATGCGCTCACCTGCGTCAGCCAGTCGTTCACTTGAGTCTCAATGCTGAGCTCGGGGTACTTTCGAAGGCGAGAGTTCACGACGGCTCGGCCATCGCGCGTCAGAAAAACCAACGCCCCACGCGACTCGCTGACGCGCGCCTGAACCCACGTGAGGTTCTTCGTCGAGTCCACGATCAAAGCCGCGCCGGTTCGCTCGCGCAGGCGACGATAGAGGGCGTCCGCGTTGATTCCGTCGAGCTCCCCCCAGACTTTGCACGTGGGCCCGCAGAGTTTGCACTCGCGCTTGCGCTTCGGCTTCGTGGGGTCGCCGAGGAACACAGACTTCTTTGCCTCCCCGGCGTAGAACACCCGTGAGTGCGCTCCGAGCATCATGCCCAAGAGCGTCGAGCCGGAGTGCCCCGCTCCAATGATCCAGGTGGCCTCTAGTTCTGCCATTGGCGTGAGCGTGCGACGTCGGCGCGATAAGCTTGAACCATCGCGATTGTTGTATCTTCGTCCCAGCCAAGGAGCTCCGCGAGCTGCTGCCCGACGGCCTCCGCCGCCCCGAGCCCCTGATCCTCGTCACGGTAGAAGAGCTGTGTCCGGCGAATCATGATGTCGCTGACCGTGGCCGCGAACTCTTCGTTCACCGCCCACTCGACCTGAGCGCGAACCTCGACGCGGCCTTCGACGAGAGGCGTCGCCAAGCTGGCGTCGGCGGCGATGGTCTCCGCCAGAGGGATCGCCCGCATTCCGTAGGTGTCGGCCAGGTGCCGCGCGCAGCGCGCGTCGAGGTGACCTCCCGCGGCTTTTTCGACGCTTGCGGCGACCTTCTCGTGGTCGTCATCGTCGGGCCACCCTTGACCGCCGGGCAGCGGGTCATGCTCCGTGCGGGCGGGCTTGCTCTTCTTCCTTCTGCCACTCAAGCGGAGAAGCTGTTCCGCGCGGTCGACGACCTCCGCGGACATCCGGCGGTACGTCGTCAGCTTGCCGCCGGCGATGGTGAGAAGACCGTTTCGTCCAACCAGGATCTCATGTTCACGACTGACGGCGGACTCGTCGACGCCGTCCCCAGCGGGCGCAACCAAAGGTCGGAGGCCGGCCCACGTCGCGATGACGTCGCTCTTCTTCAGTTGGTGCTGTGGAAAATGATAGTTCGCGGCGTCGATGAGGTACTCGACGTCCTCCGCCGTCGCGGCCACGTCACCCGGAGCGCCGGTATAGTCCGTGTCTGTGGTGCCAACATAGGCGCGGTCGCCCCAAGGCAGCGCAAAGAGCACGCGTTCATCTTCGGGGTGAAAACAGACCACGGCGTGTTTGACCGGAAGCTTCGCCGCATCGACGACGATGTGTACGCCCTTCGTCGGCCGCAGGACGTCCCGAGGCGCCTGACCGGGCACCGGGCTGAGCGCGCGGACGGCGTCGGTCCACGGCCCCGTCGCGTTGATGACGACGCCGGCACGGATGGACTTGTTCTCGCCACCCTCAAGGTGGTCACTTACCTCCGCGCCACAGACGCGACCGCGCTCGTCCAATAGAAAGCGCTCCACCTTGGCGCCAGTCGCGATCACGGCGCCTTGGTGTGCCGCGTCGATGGCCGTCTCCAAGGTGAGGCGCGCGTCGTCCGTTGAGCAATCGTAGTAAAGCGGCGCGCCGGTCAGGCCTTCTTGCTTCAGTGTGGGCTCGCGTTCGGCGACGTCGCCGGGTCCAAGGTTCTTGTGGATCTTTGGCGAACGAAAGAGTGAAAGGCCGTCGTAGAGCCACATGCCGGCGTTGATGAGCCAGCGCTTCTGACGGGCGCCTTTGTAGACCGGGAAAAGAAACGCCAATGGGTTCACGAGGTGAGGCGCGAGGTCCATCAGGATGCGGCGTTCACTGACGCTCTCGAAGACCATGCCGAACTCATAGTGTTCGAGGTAACGAAGCCCGCCGTGCACAAGCTTACTGGACCGTGATGAGGTCCCGTAGGCGAGGTCGTTCATCTCGACCAACGCGGTCGTGTATCCGCGCCGGGCGGCATCCCGAGCGATGCCCGCTCCGGTGATCCCTCCGCCCACAATGAGCACATCCACGTCTTCGCCGAGGCGCTCCCACATCTGCTTCCGCTTAGCCATCACAGCTAGATAGCAGCGTTCGGCGAGACTCGCGACGTGCAAGTGATGAAGTACTTCGGAGCTGCTTGCGCATCGATCTTCTGGGCCCCATCGTCGTCAAATGACTGGGACAAAACCCGTGGCGGAGAACATTACGTGGCATCAGGGCGAGGTTCGCCGGAGCGATCGCGAAGAGGCCCGGGGACACCGTGGTGGCGTAATTTGGCTAACGGGGCTGAGCGGCTCCGGCAAAAGCACACTCGGCTCACGTCTCGAAGGGGCGCTTCACGCCCGCGGAGTTCAGGTCTACGTACTCGACGGGGACAACGTCCGCCATGGGCTCTGCGCCGATCTCGGCTTCGCTCCGGAGGACCGTCAGGAGAACATCCGCCGCGTCGGCGAAGTGGCCAAGCTCTTCGTCGACTCCGGCACCCTCGTGATCTCTGCGTTCATCTCTCCCTACCGGGCCGATCGCGCCAAGGTCCGAAGCACCCTCGGCGAGGGCGACTTCATCGAGGTACACGTCGCCGCGGACCTCGCCACGTGCGAAGTTCGAGACCCCAAAGGGCTCTACAAGAAAGCACGGGCCGGAGAGATCAAAGGGTTCACCGGCATCGACGCGCCGTATGAAGCCCCCGAGTCACCGGAGCTGCGCATCGATACCAGCGATGACACGCCGGAAGAGTCGGCTTCTCGCGTGTTGAGCTACCTCGAAGAGCACGGCTACCTGAGCGGCGAGACTCAGTAAGGACGCTGCTTCACTTTAGGGCGCTCTGCACGCGATCGATGCAGTCCTTCGCCCGCGACCCACCGTTTCTCTCGGGTTCTGCCCTGGCACGCCTCGTGCTCTATCTCCGCGCAACAGACGAAGGAGAGTCAATGAGCACAGACAAGAGTGAGATGCAGGTTCGGTTTTGGGGCGTACGCGGGAGCATCGCGGTGCCGGGGGAAAGCACACGCCAGATAGGCGGCAACACGAGCTGCGTGGAAGTTCAATGTGGCGACGCGCGTTTCATCCTCGACTCGGGGACCGGGATTCGTGGTCTCGGCGCGGCGCTCGCGAAGGAAGGGGCGGAGGAGTCGACGTTGCTTCTAAGTCACTTGCATTGGGACCACATTCAGGGCTTCCCCTTCTACGCTCCGCTCTATTCCTCAGCGCACAGGCTCCGTGTCCTTGGCGGAGGCACCCCAGAGCTCGGCGTCCGAGACGCGCTCTCTCTTCAGATGAAGCCCCCGACCTTCCCCGTGCTCTTCGACGAGCTCCCATGCCGCATCGAATCGCGCACGGTGCGCCACGGACTCTCCATCAACTACGACGGGGTGGAGATTCAGTGCGCAAAACTCAACCACCCTGGCGGCGGGGTCTTCGCCTACAGGCTCAACTACGCAGGCAAGAGCGTCGTGTACGCGACAGACACCGAACACTACGGATGCGTCGACCCCACGCTGCGACGCCTCGCGATGAACGCGGATGTTCTCATCTACGACTCGCAGTATACGCCTGGGGAGTACTGCGGCGACGAAGGCCCGGCGCGAACCGGTTGGGGACACTCCACCTTTGAAGCCGGCGCCGCCCTCGCACACGCCGCGCAGGTCTCGCGCTACGTGCTCTTTCACCACGACCCCGCCCGCGATGACGAAGGAGTGATGGCCATCGAAGAGCGCGCTCAAGGCCTCTTCGAGCGCGCCACCGCAGCGCGGGAAGGCTTGTGCCTCGACGTCGGGCGCGACGGAGAATTCGTCACGGGAGCCGCCGCCTGAGTCCTGGCGGGCCCAATGCTATGCTCGGCGCGCCGATGCATCGCCTCTCCCTCCTCGTCGATCTCGCCTCACTCCTCACCCGAGAAGTCGGCATTGACGCACTCCTCGACATCGCCGGACAGCGCCTCGCCAGCGCGATGGACGCACAGCGCGCGACGCTCTGGCTCGTCGATGCAAGCGACGGCTCCCTCGTCAGCCGCGTCGCGGTGTTGCCGGAACGTAACGACAGCCTGCGCCTCGCGCGCGGTCAAGGGGTCGCAGGTCATGTCGCAGAAAGCGGCGAGATGCTCTGCGTCAACGATGTCGCCAAGAGCGAACTCTTCGACGGCTCCATCGACGCATCCACCGGTTTTGAGACAAAGAGCATTCTCGCCGCCCCGGTTCGCGCCCACGCAGGCGCGCCGATTCGGGGCGTGGTCCAGGTGCTGAACAAACGCGATGGTCAGTTTGATGACGAGGACGCGAAGTACCTCACTGCCCTGGCCGTTCAGTTTGAACAGGTCCTTGCGCTGACGACGCTGCGCGCCGACGACGACGAGGCGCCGGGCGTCGTTCTGCGCGGTCCAATCAACCACATCGTAGGGCGAAGCGCGGTGATGGAGGGCGTGTACGAGACCGTCATGCTCTGCGCGGAGACCGACGCGAGCGTGCTCCTCCGCGGCGAGACCGGCACCGGCAAGACGATGTTGGCCCGCGCGATTCACGTAAACTCGCAGCGAAGCGCTGGCCCTTTTGTCACCGTCGACTGCACGACCATTCCCGGAGAGCTCGCGGCGAGCGAGCTCTTTGGTCACGAGCGTGGTTCGTTTACCGGCGCTGAGAGGCGCGTCCTTGGAAAGGTCGAGTTAGCGAACGAAGGCACGCTCTTTCTTGATGAAGTCGGCGAGCTTCCCCTTCGTAACCAAGCGCAACTCCTCCGCTTTCTACAGGAGCGCTCCTTTGAACGCGTCGGAGGACGGGAAACCCTCAGCGCCAACGTTCGGGTTTGCTGCGCGACGCATGTGGACCTCGAAGCGCGTGTAAAGGCCGGTCTCTTTCGTGAGGATCTTTACTATCGCATCCGCGTCGTCGAGCTCAACGTGCCGCCGCTTCGAAAGCGCGGCGACGAAGACATCGTCCACCTCGCTCAACACTTCGCCGACAAGTACGCACGACGTTACGGACGCCCACGCCCCCTCCTGAGCGAGCGCGCGATGGTGGGACTGCGCGCCTACGCCTGGCCGGGGAACGTCCGCGAGCTCGAACATTGGATCGAGAGTCGCGTGGTCCTAGAGCGCGACGGAACCATCGACTCTGTCCCCGAAGAACGTGCCGCGCTCATACCCACGGACGCCCGTGGGCCTATGGACGGCGTGAGCCTGCCCCATGGCCTCACCCTCGCCGAAGCATCGCAGCGCTATGTTCAAGCGAGCGTCGAGCGCCACGAGGGCGTCAAATCCCAGGCGGCGACGTCGCTTGGCGTCTCCCGAAACACCGTCGCGCGTATTCTCAAGGGCGAGTAGCGCGGCCTCGCGGAGTCTAAGCGACGAGGGCCCTCGCCAGGGCCTCGATGCTCGCGGGTGAACATCCCTCCGCCTTGTTGTTGACGATGACAAACGCCGGGCTCTGGGATTCGAGGGCGAGACGGATCAAACGGAGAGCGTCGTCGCGCATCTGCGGCTGGGGTTTCACGATCTTGTCGAAGGGTTTGTAGGCCTCCTTCATCGTGGCGTAGGAGCCGCCGCGCGGAAGCATGAGGCGCGCCACGGTCACCGGCCCGACGCGACTGCCCATCCACTCCAGCTGCTTCCCGATGGAGGGCATATGCGACCAGGCGTTGAACACATGAGAGGCGCCGTGAGCGCGGAGGGTCTCGGCGTAGCGTTCGGAAAAGAGCCGTTCATCACGCAGCTCAAAGGCAAAGTCGTGGCTGTAACCCTTATCTCGGGCGGCGCCCAAGAAGCGCGCGACGGCGTCGGCAAAGCCGCGCGCATTCACCGGTCCGGGGCTCGGGGGCACCTCCACCACAAACGGCCCAGCGTGAGGGGCAAAGGCTTCGCGATAGGGAGCGTAGACGCTGGCAAAGAGGTCTGGGTCCAGGAACTTTCGGTTTACCTGTCCGGCCCGCGCGTGGTGCCGTGGAAAGATGCGCGTGGTGATCTCCGACCAGACCTTGGACACGCAGACGAAGTCGTCGGGCAGCATGGCTGCGTAGGCGTTGAGGGTCTCCGCGTCGACGGGCGCGTAATAGCTGCGGTCGATGCCCACGGTTCGGAAGAGCGGGTACTCGGCGTACTCGCGAAGGGAGCCTTGAACGAACGCCTTCTTGTTCTTGTACGTACGGTGGTAAACGCGGTCCGCCCACCCCTCGAAGGTCCAGCTGGACGTCCCAAATCGCACGCCGGGTGGGATTGCCCGCCCGAGCCCCCGAAGGTCCGCCAGCGGATCGACGCTGGGGCGCGCGGAAAAGAGCCCAAGCTGGCCATCTCCGAAGAGCGACACGGTGGTCAGTAGCGCTGGTAGGAGCGAATGGTCGCGAGGAGCATCCGCTCTCGTGAGTGGGCGACCTGGGCACTCCGGTGACGCTCCCGCGCCTGACGGCTCGCCTCCTTCTCCTTCTCCGTTCGGACGGCGTTGCCAAGCTGAACTTCTTCGCCGGCGGCGTACTGCGCATCGGCTCGTTCGCCGATGGCAAAGCGAGACGCCGCCCGAACCGCGTTCTCTTCGGCGCGTTTCATCCACACTCCGCCGCAGCACTTTGCGAAGTGTACATCCACGGAAGTGCCGAGCAGACCAGGCTTGTACAAGTCCATGTCCTGTGCGCACTCGGGACAGGAAAGCTCGCTTGGCCCTTCCTTCGGCGCAGCCCACGGCGCCTCGGCAAAGAGCGCCTCTGTGTCGATGTTTGAGAGTTCGGCTTCGCCGGGCCCGAGGAACATCGAAGCACATGCGACGCATTCGTCGACGGTCACCTCATGAAACTGCCGCAGCGTCAAAGACGCCGAGCACGATGGACATGCGAGTTTGGCCGGCCGGTCCGTTGGCTTCAGAGGTGAAGAAGGCGCCTGCGCCATCGCGTATCCTTCGCCAGCGTCGAGGTAGATTCCGCCGCAACACGCACTGCGCTCGATCTCGATATCTTCGCCGCCGGGTGTCTTCACGCGAAACGTGGTCATGGGCTTGTCGTGGTCTGGACAGACTCGCGTGGATTGCCCCGCGGGACGGGCGCCGAAACCAAAGAGCATGCCTGCATCGACGTTGATGACGCTTCCTTCATCCGCATCAAGGAACACCCCAGCGCACTTCGGACAGGAGTCGATTTCGGTTCCATGAACGTTCATCACTTTCATGGGCGTCTGACATCCGGGGCATTTTCTCATGGCACCATCCTCCGGCGATGCCGCGCGTTGTGCAACCCCTTAGTCAGCGCAGGTAGCGCTCTACATTCGCATTGTGCGTGTCCAGGTCTGCGGCGAACGCGTGGCGGCCGCCCCCACGAGCGACGAAATAGAGGTAGTCGTGAGGCGCGGGCGAAAGAACCGCTTCTATCGCGTCCGCGCCCGGGTTTGCGATGGGCCCCGGCGGGAGTTCTCCATGGCGGTAGGTGTTGTAGCGGTTGGCGCTGTCGCCCAGCATCGCCCGCGAGATCCGGCCTTCGTACCCTTCACACGACGGCGCACGTTCCGGCTCCGCAAGGCATCCATACGCGACGGTGGGATCGGCCTGGAGACGATGAAGCGGACGAAAGGTCTCCGAGCGCAGTCGATTTAGGAACACGCCGGCGATGATGGCCCTCTCGGCGGCGACGCCGGCCTCACGCTCCACGACGCTGGCCAGCACGAGAACGTCGTGGCGATCCATGCCGAGTTCTTCCTCCAGCGATGCGAGGGCGCCTGCGTGTCGCTCAAACACAGCTTCGGTGCGCGTCGTGTAGTTGGCGTAGAGTCGGCCCACGACGTCTTCCGCGTCGGTGGCCTCGCGAAGCTCGTAGGTATCTGGGAATAGATAACCTTCGCGACTTGGCGCCTCCACGTTCGGGGGCGGCGCCGAGGTGGCGACGAGGAACTCAGCCTCCCCGCAGATGCTCTGCTCTTCGAGGAGCCGCGCGATGTCGAAGCGCGTCTGTCCTTCGGGGATCACCACGCGCCTCGGCACCGGGCCTCGCCCGTGGGTGATACGCCGGACAATCTCTTCCGGCGACAGGTTCCGTGCGAGCAGAACCCGCCCGTCACGAAGCTGCGAGCTGCCGGTGACGAGGCGGTGATACGCGGCGTAGACGAAGGCGGATTCGATGACCTTTTCTTCGGCGAGGCCCTCCGACACCTCCTCGAGGCTACCGCTCATCTCAAACTCAAAGGAACGCCCGGGGCCGTCCATGGCTCGACCCGGGTACACGATGAGAAGGTATGCGATCGCCGCGAGCGCCGCGAAGACCGCAACGACGAGGACCATACGAAGCGCCCGCAACGGAGTGGAGCCCTTCCGCTGGCTCTTACGACGCTTTTTCTTCTTAGCCATTCGCCCGCGCATCCAAGAACGACTGGAGAAGAATCGTCGCCGCCGTGGCATCGACGACGTGCCGCTGCTTGCGGGAGGACATCCCCATCGAGCGGAGGGCCCCTTCGGCGGCGAGAGTCGACATTCGCTCGTCCCAGTAGTGCACCTCAACGCCCATCTTCGCCGACAGGGCCGTGCCGAAGCGACGGACGCGCTTCGATGCCGTGCTCTCCCGGCCATCAAGCCGGAGCGGCAGCCCCATCACGATATCTACCACCACATTCCCTTCTTCGAGTGTCCGTTCGAGGTGCGCGGTGAGGTCTACGGCGGTTTTCTCGTCATTCCCTGTTCTTTCGAACACGCCAAGGGGGAGCGCGACTGTGCCCGCCGCGTCATCGCTCAAGGCGAGGCCGACTCGCTTCCTACCGGGGTCGACGCCAAGGATCCGAGACACGCCCTGCTCTACCCCGGAATCTCTGCGGCGCCAAGAGCTTGCTCAGAACGTGACAGACCGCAATCGCACATCGGGGTAAGGTGTCACATGGCCTATTCCCACGCGCGGACTTTCCTGGCGCTCACCTCGCTCCTTTTCATCGTCGCTTGTGACGGCTGTGACGACACCAACCCGTCCGGTGACGCGGGTTCAGACGCCGGACCGGACGCGGTGGTGGTCACCGACGACGTAGGGGTGGATGCAGAATCTGATGCGGGGCCGCCCCCTCCGCCGCCCCCAGCGCCTTTCACCGAGGTGGAGCTCGACGGCCAGTTCCGCATCCCTGAGCTGACGGCGGCGGCCCACGTCGTGCGCACCGAGCAATTCGTCCCTCACGTGTACGCGGAGAATGATCTCGACGCGCGGCGCGTTCTTGGCTTCGTCATCGCGCGGGACCGGTACTTCCAGCTCGACGTCGTCGCGCGCCTCTCCCAAGGTCTCATCACAGAGCTCCTCGGAGACGTAGGCCTAGCGAGCGACATCCAGAGCCGCATGACCGGCAGCGACGTACTCACGCAGCTCTACCTCGATGCCCTCACGGAAGAGGAAGGCGCCCAGGTCGACGCCTTCGTCGAAGGCATCAACGCATACGCCACGGCAGCACGGGCCGGCGACCTCCCGCCTCCAAGTGAGTACTCACTCGTGTTCGCCCTCATCGGCGCTCCCAGCGCCCAGTCTTTGATCCGTGACTGGACCCGTCGCGACGTCATGGCGCTCGTGGCTACGATGACCTTTCAGACGGGCTTCGAGACCAAGGGCCCGGGGCGCGCCGCGGCCCTCGCCGACATCGACGAGCACTTCCCGAGCGCGCCGGATCGTGACTTGCGCATGGCGGGCCTCATGGATATCGTCGACCGCTGGGCTCCGCCTCGTCCCACGGCTTCCGCAGCAGGTTTCGGCGTCGATGGAACCGCCATCGCGCGACGACCCATCACTGCGCTTCGACCTCCCGGCACGCAGGCCATCCCGCCGCTCAAGGTCGAGGGTCATGCCCTTGGACGACTGCTCACCCGCCTCCAGCAGTACCGCGAGCGCCTGCATCCCCAGGACCTCGAAGGTTGGGGCTCCAACGTCTGGGCGGTCATGGGCTCGGCGACGCCCGACGGTCGCGCGCTCCTGGCAGGAGACGGTCACCTACAGCTGAGCATCCCTTCGCTCATGTGGGAGTACGGAATGGACACGGAGCTGATGGGCGACGAAGACCCCATCACCGTGGCCGGTGTCACCCTCATCGGCACACCCGGCATCGCCACTGGAACCAACGGTCGCGTCGCTTGGGGCGGAACAAACTTCGTCACAGACGTGACCGACTGGTACAGCGAAGAGCTCAAGCTGGACGACGATGGAATGCCTGTATCTTCGGTATTCCAGGGGGAAGACCGTCCCCTCAGCCGCGTCGAAGAGGTGTACGACGTGCGTGGCGTCGCGCTCCTCGAGAGCGTGGAACGGACGCTCACGCTCAGCCGCTGGACAACCTTCGATGGGCGCATGATCACCGCCATCGAAGGGCGCGCCGCCACCGAAGACGAAGTCGTCGGCGACGGCGAAGTCTTGGTCAACGTCATGGGCGACTGGATCGTTCCCGGCGACGAAGACGGTGACGGAACGATCACCGCGATGAGCTTCTATTACGCACCCTTCGCCGGCGGCAGCCTGCTCCGCGCCGTCATGGGCTTTGAGGATGCGGACAACGTAGAAGACTTCCGACAGGCCATGCGCAACGTCATCGGCTTTGGCCTGAACTTCGCGGCCGCCGACGGCGACGGCAACGTTCTCTACACCGGCTACCACGCGATGCCCTGCCGTACCTACTTGCCACGTGATGCGGGCACCGGTCGCTTCGAAGCGGGTGCAGATCCATCGCTCCTCATCGACGGCACGCAATACCCTGCGTGGGACATCCCCCTCGACGCCCAAGGCCGCGTCGACGAGGCCGCCGCCGCCGCCGCCGGCCCCACTGCATGCGCAGTTCCCTTCGAGGAGTGGCCACAAGCCATCAACCCGGACCGGCAGTATGTGCTCAACGCGAACAACGACCCAGGGTCTATCTCCGTCGACAACAACCCGTGGAACGACCCTTACTACCTCGGCGGGCCGTGGGACCCGGGCTACCGTGCTTCGCGCATCGAGCAGCGCATTGAAAACGCCATCGACACGGACGCTGCCACCATCGCGGAGATGCAGGCGATTCAAGGAGACCACCACAGCAACCTCGGCGAGGACTTCGCGCCTTTGCTTCTGGAAGTCATCCGCGCCGCACGAGAGGCATCCGAGGGAAGCCCCGCAGCGGGGACTCCCGAAGCACGAATGGCTGCGCTCTACGCCGTGAGCAGCGCCGAGTTCACCGAGGTGGAGACACGCATGATGGCGTGGGGCAACGACGACTACCCAACTCCCTCCGGCGTCGACTCCTTCTACAACACCAGCGACGAAGACTCGCGACGTCAGTCTGTCGCGACGATGATCTTCGCCGCGTGGTTCCCGCGGATGCTTCAGGGCGTGTGGAACGACGAAGGCATCAACGGCGGCGTAAGCCCCGGCGGCGCTTGGCAACTCCGCTCCCTCGCCTATCTCCTCGCCGGCCGCGGCGATGGGAATCCGCTCTCGTTGCCTTCCTTCAATCCTGCGACGGGCGAGTCCGTTTTCTTCGATGACATTCGCACCGCCGAGGTCGAAAGCAGCCAAGAGGTGGGACTCAACGCCCTCGCCGGCGCCCTGGAGTTCCTGTCCGGCGCCCCGAACGAAGACGGCGTCAGCGGCGGCTTCGGCACCGAGGACATGAGCCAGTGGCTCTGGGGCCTGCGTCACCAAGTTCGCTTCGAATCGCTCTTGGCAGACTTCATCGACGACCCGGACCTCGCTAGCTTCTTCGCCGACTTCAATGTCACCACCGACCGAATGCCCTTGGCGCCGGACCTCTCCGAAGACGATCCACGCGCAGCGCTGGTGTGGTTCCCCCGTCCCGGCGACCAATACGACATCGATGCGGCAAACCCAGGCTTCAGCGGCACTCGCTTCACGCATGGAAACGGCCCGGTGATGCGCACCGTCGTCGCCCTCGGTCCTGACAATGTCGAGGGCCACACCACCATCCCGGGCGGGCAAAGCGGACGCCCAGAATCCGAGCACTTCAGCGACCGCGCCCGAGACTGGCTCGCCAACGAGACCGTGCCGCTGCGCTTCAGCCCAGACCAGGTGTCCGAAGGTGCCGTCACCCGCGAGGTCTTCACCCCCTAGACCGACGGCACACCAGGGCGCTCAGAACGACATTGGGGCGCGGTCTTCGCCTGCCCCCGCGGCGCTCGCCGGAATGGGCGCCCTCGGCGCTTTTGCCGCTGGAGCAGGCCCATCCTCGTCCTTCTTTCCCCACACCGTGCTTCCCGTGAGCTGCATCATGACAAAGAGCGTCGCGATCGCGCCGATGGTCACCGTCAAGCCCGTGAAGCCCTCGAGGAAGAACGACGCGGAGAAGAGGACCAAGTAGAGGAACTGGGCGCCGCCCATCACCCGGATCGCAAAGCGTAGGCCCACGAAATGGCGCGCATAGCTAACCGTGAGAAACAGGCTGACCAGCGATGCGATGCCAAAGGACGGGACCACCGGCACGTGATCCACGAGGTACCCGAAGAGCAGGTGGAAGGCGAAGAACGAGCACCCGAAGAAGAAGAAATGCATCGGATGCAGCTCTCGAAAACGGGCGCGGGCGACGAGGGCGACGACGAAGAAGAAGAAAAGAAGCGAGATCGGCGCGAAGAACGTGATCTTGCCTGCGAGGGGTCCGGGGTTGAGACGTTGAGGCATCACCACGTGAATCGCGTCGTTTGAGATCAGGTGGTCGAAACGCCACTCGCCCTCCCAGCCGCCTGCGACGGAGCCGTGGTCCGTCGGTGAAAGTGACCCCGAGCCAAAGTCGATGTCGCTCTCATTGACGTGCATCGCCAGACGAAAGTTCTCGACTTCGCTGGTGCCCGTCATGAGCTGATACGTCCAGCTCGTGACGCCACGCGTGCGATAGGCGATGCGAAAGCGCAATGACTCGGCGCCGTCCACCTCGGCGGACCAACGGGCGACCCCGTCCCGGGTCTCCACGCGAACCGGCTCGCCATCTCGCGTCACGACGAAGCCGTCGAAGCTGTCGCCGGCTTGCGAGAGGGGAAACTCAAACTCTACCGTGCCGCGGTCCGGCGCTTCGTGAAGCCACTCGTACTCGCCGAGGAAGCTCAAGTCGTAGGCCGGGAACCACTGCAGCCCTTTCTGTCGATGCTGCAGGTCGAGTTCAACGCTCACCTGGGTTCCAACAAGACGAAGTGACTCGGGGCGTGGCGGTGGGCTTTCAGTCGGCACCATTGGGCTGGCACGCGTGAACCCGGGAGCGAGAAATTCGACAGTCTCCGATGGCGCGTCGGTGCGCTGCGCCGTTGGAAAACGTTGAGTCGCTTCAGGTCCCCAGAGCCCCTCAAGCTCGTAGCTGTTCGCAGACCAGCTCTCATCCGTGCGAACAGTGAGGCTCGTGCCAAGAACCATCCAACAGAACGCGCAGCCGAGCCACACGACGCCAATACCCACTAGGTGTTTCATGTCTAACGGTTTGGCAGCCGAGCAAGGCGCCCCCACCGCGCCTTCGAGGAGAGACGATGGCAAGATGTGGCATTTCTGTGGCGTGCGACCCAAAGCGCTCCGCCGAGCCTGCTACGCTCCATTCGATGAAAGTCCTTTGCGGCGATATTGGGGGCACGAGCACCCGCCTTGCCCTGGTTGAGTGGAACGATGGCGCCCCGCGCTTGCTCAAACAGAACACGTATAGCAGCGCCGACTACGACGCCCTCGACGGCGCCCTCGACGCGTTCGTGGGAGACGATGATCCAGGCCTCGGCGGAGCAGGCTTCGGCGTCGCCGGTCCCGTCATCCATGGTCGTGTGGAGACGACGAACCTGCCTTGGGTCGTGGATGCGTCCGCCCTCGCGACGCGCTTTGGGCTCCGCTCCGTGTCTCTGGTCAACGACCTCGCCGCGTTAGCGTACGGCGTCGACCTGGTGAAACCACACTGGAAGACGGTGCAAGCACCAAGTGGCGAGGCGCACTCATCGTCTCGAGTATTCGTCGGCGCCGGCACGGGACTCGGGGTTGCGTACGAGGCTCACGGAGAGGTGCACGCCAGCGAAGGCGGTCACGTTGGGTTCAGCCCTCGAGACGACGACGAGGTGGAATTGTGGCGACGAGCGACGCAACGATTTGGTCGCGCATCGGCCGAGCGCCTCGTCAGCGGGGGCGGTCTTCCGCTCATCTTTGAGCACTACGCCGACGTCTGCGGCACAACGGCATCGCTACGGGAAGAGGTGAAGGAGCGTGGGGGCCCTGCGATAAGCGAAGCCGCGGGCGCCGGCGACGAAGCGGCGCGCAAGACACTCGCGAAGTTCGTTTCCCTCTTTGGCAGCGCAAGCGGCGACCTCGCCCTCGTGTTCCGGCCAAGCACGCTCTTCATCGCGGGCGGCCTCGCGCTCAAACTTGCGGACGGCATGCCAGAGTTCAACGAGATCTTCCTGGGCGCCTTCCACAACAAAGGCCGCATGCGACAGCTCAACGAGGGTGTCGGTGTTCACGTCGTCGCGGACGAAAGCGCCGCGCTTTTGGGGGCAGCGTCCTCCGCGATGCGCTGCGCCATGAGCGGAAGCAAGTAGGGCATCCCAATCTGCAAGGTGTCGAGGTCCGGGTCGATCTGCCCAACGAGCCAGAACATGAGCACGCTGGCGCGCTCCACGTAGAACCAGCCGTCCGGGTAGTTCACGGACTTCATCAGCTCTCGCAGCTCTCGGCGCTCCATTTCCGGGTCCGCGAGCTCTTCGAGCTCCTGCTGGGTTGCCCGCATGAGCGCGCCGGCCGTTCGTTCGACCTTGAGGAGCTTCCGGAAGTACGTCTTGACGGTCTGCTCCAGGAGCGCGCGGTCGCCATCCGGCGCCATGAAACCGATGTCCTCGATGCCGGAAAGAACGAGGTCGTCGCGCCCCTCGAAGAACCCCCGAAGCACATCGAGGAGGCCGAGGATCATCTTCTCTTCGACCTCGCAGATGGCGCCAAAGTCCAAGATGACGAGTTCATTGTTCTCGCGAACCAAGAAGTTCCCCGGATGCGGGTCCGCATGAAAGAAACGGTGCATGAAGAGTTGCTCGTAGAAGCTCTCGACAAGTCGAACGGCGACCTTGCGGCGCTCGATTCCCAGCGACGCGTAGCGGTCGAAGCGCGTGATCTTCTCGCCCTCCATGAAGGTCATGGTGAGCACGTCTTTTCCGCTCAGGTGCTCGATGACTTCCGGGAACGCGACGCCCTCGCGTCCTTCAAAGTTCGCGGCCATGCGTCCCATGCACTCCGCTTCGTGCACATAGTCCGTCTCGCGTCGCAACAGGTCCACCAGCGCTTCATGGACACGCTCGATGCCCTGAATCGGTACAAAGCGTTTGTACACTCGCATGGACAAACCCACGACCCGCATGTCGACACGAATCTCGCGGCGAATACCCGGGTAGATCATCTTGACCGCGTACTTCTCTCCCTTGTGACCGCGCGCAACATGGACTTGTCCGAGAGAGGCAGCGGCGACGGGCTTGCGCTCAAACGAAGCGAAGAGGTCGTCGGGGTCCGCATTCAGGGTGTTTCGAAAGAGCGGCAGAAACTCATCGAAGGGCCGAGGCGGGACAGCGTCCTGAAGCGACTCGAGCTCCTTCGCGTACGCCACGGGCAGGAAGCCGCCCATGATGGAGAGCACCTGACCCATTTTGATGTACACGCCTCGAAGCTCGAGGATTCCTCTAAGCAAGCGCTTCGCCTGGTGGGCGTCGACACGTTCTTTTCGCGCCCGAATCCACGGGGGGTCGTGGGGAATCAATTTTCCTTCGGCGTCCGACTGCCAAAGACGGAAGACCTTTGCGAGCAAAAAGTGCCAACTATAGGCCACAAATATGGACCCAAAGAGCCAAGAGGCTCGGATGAAGCGAATGGCAAGCACCGGACTGGGGGGAGCATAGCGTCACAGCACTGTCGCGCCCAGGGGCCCGTTTGCTATCGTCCGCCCATGTCCGCCGATCTGGTCGCCACCAAGCGAGAGGCTCTCAACGCAGCACTGCATGCGAAGGAGTTTGATGTTGCACTCGGGCTCTACGATGAGCTCGATGTTCTCGAAGAGACGGAGCCTCGTTGGCCGCACAGGAAAGGGGACCTGTACCGACGTATCGGCCACGACGCGGCCGCCTGCACCGCCTACACCATCGCCGTCGAGCGGTACTCGGCCCTTGGTTTCGTTGCCCGTGCCGCCGCCCTCGCGAAGCTCATCGTCCGGCTGGATCCAGCACGGGAGGCCGTGCTCGATCGAGTGGACGTCGAGCCTGCGAAGGCAATCCATCGACAGGAGCGCGGAGAGCGCGCGCCACTGAAAGAACGTGCGCTCCCCCTTGTTCCGACGGATAGCGCCGACGACGAGGTTCGTTTCGCGGACGTCGCTGACTCCGTCGAACTCGACCTGCGTGGCCTAGGCCTCAGCGACCCGCCACCGCCCATGGCTCCCTCCATCGCCGACGACCCTCACGACGTCGGAAAAGAGCCTCGGCGACGAAAGTCAGAAGACCTGGCGCGACTCCCCGCGATGCCCCTCTTCGCCGAGATCCCCGCCGAAGCCGTGTCCCGACTTCTCATCGAGTGCACCCTCGTTGAGCTGCAAGAAGATGACCTGCTCATCCGCATCGATGAGCCCGCCGACGCCCTCTACATTATCTGCGAAGGAGAGGCCCAGGTCCTGGCAAGGTTTCGTGACCAACCTGTGCGCATTCAAGAAGGCGACGTCGTCGGCACCAGCTGTCTCCTCGACGACGTGACACGGCGCGCCGACGTCTGCGCCATGACGCCGCTGACGGCGCTTCGCATCTCGAAGTCGACGCTCGATGAGACCGTCAAAGCACACCCGGAGGTCGGCCACGTCCTCGAAGAGCTTCTCAGCCGTCGCCTCGTCGCCAACTTCCTCCAGACATCCCCGATGTTTGCAGCCTTCGACGCCGAGTCACGGCAACAGCTCTCTCGCCTCTTTGAGCTTCGCAGCGCCAGCTTTGGCACTCAGCTCCTTGAAAAAGGAAAGCGCAGCGACGGCGTGTACATCGTCCTCATCGGCCAGCTCGCCGTCAGCGATGATCTCCTTGGCCCCGGCGGCATCGTCGGGCAGCGCTCGCTCCTCGTGCACGAACCTTCAGAGGACACGGTGGAGTGCGTGACAGATGCCATGCTCCTCCGCTTGCCACGCGAGCGCTTTGCAGAGCTCGCTTCCCTCTACCCCCCTGTATTGGCGACGCTCACCGAGCTCATTCAGAACGAGTAAACGCGCTCAAAACCGATACGCGAAGCGCGAGGTCACTGGCGATTGCTCTTCGCCGCTCAGAACAACCTCAACGGTGTCGCCGTCCACCCACGCCACCTGAACATTGCTGGCCCGAAGGTTCGCTCCGTCGTTGTGCAGCCGGGTGCACAAGAGCTCTTGTTCTTCGTCTCGCGCCACGTTTCGCGAGAAGAGACAGATCTCCTGACTCCCAAAGCCGAACGCCTCGCCGGCGTAGACGAGAAGTTGATGAGACTCGTCTGGCGAGACGTGGGTCGCGAAGAGTGTTCGCGGCGGAGACTCACAACCGATAGTCAGGGCGAGTATCAAGAGGAACGACGAGGCAATTCGACCCAAACAGTTCATCGAACAAGTCTCCCATGAAGTTCCAGCGATTCCGTGACGAAGCCAAGGGGTCCTCATGACCCGAGTTCATCGGACATCGGAGCCCTCCGGCTACGCCGACTTAGAGTGCTTCGCCAGCGAGAAGCCGAGTCAGCTTGCGCCGGTTGTGTTTCGTAAACGTTCGAAGCGACACCTCGAGAGCGAAGTGCTCGCCCACTTTTCGCGAGCCGAGACTCTTTGCATCGATGCTCATGCCGGCGACCTCCACCTTGAGCGGCGTCCCCGGCGCGAAAGGTTCATCGAGGGTCAGGCGAAGCCGGTCTTTGACGTGCTCGTGGAGCAAACCGGCCGCCGTGCCGACTTTGACGGGAAGTGTGATGGGCTCGCTCATCGTTTGTACTGCTCCACGGCATCGCGCGCTTCTTTGAGGTCGACGGAACGTTTGATGGCCTCACGGTTGTCTTTGACCTTGCGGCCCTTCGCGAGCCCCAGCTGCACCTTCGCGTGGCCGCCTTTGAAGTAGACCTGCAGCGGTACAAGGGTGAAGCCCTTCGCCGTGAGCCGGCCTCGAATTCGCTCGATCTCGCGGCGGTGGAGCAAGAGCTTTCGCGCTCGCTTCGGCTCGTGATTGAAGTGCGGCCCTCCCTGCTCGTACGGAGCGATGTGCATCTTCTGCAGCCAAATCTCGTTTTGGTGGACTTGAGCAAAGGCCCCGTCGAGCTCACCGCGGCGGTTTCGCAGGCTCTTCACCTCCGAACCCTTGAGGACCATGCCCGCCTCAAGGCGCTCCTCGATCTCGTACTGCATCGCAGCTTTCGGGTTTCGGCAGACGAGCATGTCCATGCCCTCAACGCCTTTTTCGACTCTCTTCTTTGCCACGTCTTGGTCCTCTTCGTCGCCGCAAATGCAGGGCGAGCCGCACGGAATCGCGGGTCGCACGAAATAGCACGCGCGCGGCGGCGAGGCGAATCTGGCGCCCTACTCCGCGGCGTCAGCGGCCCAGCCTGCTTCGATGTGTGCTCGCATGGCCGCGCACTCCCCCGGGAGCGTGTCGCACTCGCACAAGTCCTCGAACGCTTGAATCTGGACCGCCACATCTTCGCCGAGGACAAAGCGAGTCGCCGCCGCCTCCACCGCTCGGGCCCAAAGCAGAGCCGGGACATCGCCCCCGGCGGGAGCGATGCTGACGGCCTGCTCCACCCGCAGACCTCGCCCAAGCGTCACTCGTATTTGAGGGACCACACCGCGGCTCAAGTCCGGATAGAAGAGCTGAGCGACAAGTCGCGGCGGCCCTTCCGTCGCCCGCCCAACGAGGCACCCTTCTCCGCCGTACGCCGCGAAGTCGACGTGACGTTCCACGGCGCCGCCGTCCACCACCTCCACCATCGACGCGCAAGTGACGCCGCGTACCACGTCCGGCGCCGTCACGAGGAGCTCGAGGTGGCCGTTTCCGTCAGAATCAAGGGTGCCGGGAGCGAGGCGCACCCACGAACGTGAATGGGCTTCCGAGGGCGCTGTCACGGCGAGAACCCAGCCGCGCTCGCTCGCCACGCGCACCACGGTACGCCCGTCCGGGTGGTGAGCCCCAAACGCGGCGAAGCCCTCGGCATCTTCTCGCGTGTCGAGGACAAAGCCCTGGGCTTGAAACGACGCAAGAGCGCTATCCACGGCGTCGCTTGGGTCCATGCCTCCGTGAATCTCCGCCGCCGGGTTCAACGCGCTCTGGCCAGCGCAGGCCGCGACGAAGAAGCTCAGACTCAGAAGACGCCTCACCCTCCGAGGCTGGCCTATAGACCTCGCTCGTGCCAAGTCCTCTTCATGGCGATTTCCTCCGGACTCTATCGAACGACCCTCGCGCACCCACTCAAGCCCGACGCGATCGGCAAAGACATGCTCGTCTTTGTAGGCACACGCGACGACGGTCCATTTGTGGTTCACCCCCACTACAACGAAAAGAACCGATGGTTCTGGCGCGACCCCGTCGTCCCCCTGACGGACGAAGTTTGGTCAAAGACCCTCAAGCCGCTTCGCACGGAGGGCTACTACACGTTGCCCAAGACGCTGAACTTTGAAGGCGGCGGTAAGTGGCTCAAGGACGCCATCGTTCAGCTCGGCTACGACCGTACGGGTCACGGCATCCTCTTCATCGCCGAGCGACGCGATGCGGCGGAAGAGAACGCACTTTGGTTCAGCGCCAACGGCCATCGCATTGAAGACGATCTTCTTGCGGAGCTTCGTTGGGCACCGATCTTGCCCGTCAGCGAAGTGCCGAACGGCCAGCTCAAGCACTAGTCTGAATCAAGCACTAGTCCAAACAACTCCCAAGCCCTTGCGCCGAAGAGGCGCGCATGTGGAAAAACATCGCGCGCGGTTTCGTCGATCTGGTCGCCCCTCGGCATTGCCCGGGGTGTGACGTCCTGCTCGGGGAGGACACGCTGAGTTTCTGCGCCGCCTGCGCGCCACTCCTTGAGCCATGCGAGGGACCAGCGTGCTTCGAATACGGCGGGCCTCTGGCGGACGCAATTCGCCGCCTGAAGTACGAGGCACGGGTGGATCTTGTGGCCCCGCTGGCCGCGCTGTGGGTACCTCAAGGACAGGACCACGCGGGGCACGTGGACGTCGTCATTCCCATGCCGGTCCATGCTCGACGTCTACGAAAGCGGCGGATCGATTGGGTCGCCCTCCTGGCCGAGCCCCTCGCCGAGTCGTTGGGCGTCCCTCTCGACACACGACGTCTCGCGCGTATTCGTGACACCCAGGTGCAAGCCTCGCTCCCACGAGCCGCCCGCGACATGAATGTGCGCGGTGCGTTCAAAGCGCGAAGAGACGACACGCACCGGCGTGTGCTTCTTGTCGATGATGTCCGTACCACTGGCGCCACCATGCGCGCAGCAACAGGGGCGCTCTACCGCGCCGGAGCATCGCGGGTTCGTGTCATGGCGCTTGCGGGCGTCCTTGAGTGAGCCGCGCTAGTGGTTGTAGGGTTCGTTCCGCAGAATCGTGAACGCGCGGTACACCTGCTCCGCGAGAAATAGGCGCGCGAGGCGATGTGGAAGCGTCATCGCGGAGAGCGAGAGCTTGAGGTCCGCCTCGTCGGAGATGGCCTTGGGCAAGCCGTAGCTACCGCCGATAAGAAACACGATGGATTGAACGCCGTCGTTCTCACAGCGCCCCACGAACTTTGCGAGTTTCTCCGACGTGTAGGCTTTGCCGAGGACTTCAAGGGCAACGACACGACTCCGGTCGGGAATCGCCTTGCGAAAACGAGCCTCCACGGTGGCTTCGTCCCCATCGCGCAGCTCCACTTCCCGAAAGCGCCCGTAGCGTCCGATGCGCCCGAAGTAGTCATCGAGCGCATCCCGCAGGCCGTGCTTTTTGATCTTGCCAACGGCGATGAGGTGAACCTGCACGCCCGCGGACTTTTCCTAGACGTCGACCTCAACGCGCGCCGCGTCGATCCAAAGGGACTCCAGGTCGTAGTAGCCGCGCGTGTCTTCATGAAAGATGTGCACGATGACGTCGGAGTAGTCCATTAGGACCCACTGGCCTTGGGGCAACCCTTCCACACCGAAGCAGGCCTCGCCGTGGTCGACCTTCATTGTGGTCTGCACACCCTTGGCGATAGCCGCGACCTGGCGTTCGCTTCGGCCACTCATGATGACGACGAAGTCGGTGTAATCGACCTTGCCGCGCACATCGATGATCTCGACCTGAAGCGCCTTCTTGTCCATGCCGGCAGCGGCGACGTGAAGAGCCAAGGCTTTCGCCCCGTCGGCGTCGCGTCGTGCGGGGCGTGGGGTGGCCAGCTTCTCTCGGATTTTATCGGACGTTTCGCTCACTCAGATTCCTGTTCTTTTCTTTCTTTGAGGAAACCTCGGGGAAGTTTCCTCGCCGCAGCAGGCGGCTCACGTTCAAACTCTGGTGCCGACGGCATCGCCGTGGCTTCTCGCGGAGCATCACCTCCGCTGGATCACGATGCAAGCCGGCGGGCTTCGTGGTCTCCGCGCTTAGGCGCGAACCTGGCCTTTTCCGCGAACGACCCACTTGAGCGCGCAAAGTTCTTCAAGCCCCATAGGACCGTAAGCGTGCAGTTTCGTTGTGGAAATGCCCATCTCAGCGCCAAGACCGAGCTGGCCACCGTCGTTGAAACGTGTGCTCGCGTTGACCAAGACTACGCCCGCATCGACTTCGTGAAGCCATCGCTCGCACGCGACGCTGTCTTCGCTCACGATGGACTCGCTATGAAGGCTGCCGTGGCGGGCGACGTGGTCGAGTGCTCCGTCGATGCCCTGGACGATGGCGACGTTGAGGTCGAGGGCGAGGTACTCGCGATCAAAGTCGGCATCGACGGAGGCGTCCGGCAGCCACTTCGCCGCCTCGTCGTCCACGTGAAGTTGCACGTTCGCTGCTTTCATCGCCGCATCGAGCATCGGCAAGAAGAGCGGCGCGATGAGCCCATCGACGAGCACGGTCTCCGTAGAGTTGCACGCGCTTGGCCGCTGGGCCTTGCCGTTGACGACGATGGAGAGCGCTTGGTCCAGCTTCGCCGCGGCGTCGACGTACACATGACAGACGCCCTTGTAGTGACGGATCACGGGGACTCGAGCGTTCTCGGCCACGAAACGAATCAAGCCTTCTCCGCCTCGCGGAATCACGAGGTCGAGGACGCCGTCGAGCTGGATCATCTCGAGCGTTGCGCTCCGGTCCGTCGTCGGTAGCAGGCACGCGCACTCCGCACCGAAGCCTTCTTGCTCCAGGGCGTCGGCGAGAACGCTGGACAGAACGGTGTTCGTTCGGAAGGCCTCTTTTCCGCCACGGAGCAGGACCGCGTTTCCGCTCTTGATGCACAGCGCAGCGGCGTCGATGGTGACGTTGGGCCGCGACTCGTACACGATTCCGATCAGACCAATGGGCACGCGCATTCGCGCCACGTCGAGTCCGTTCGGCAAGCGACGACGCTGCTCGACGGCGCCAACGGGGTCGTTGAGGTGGGCGACCTGGCGCACGCTCGCGACGACATCCGCGAGGCGTTTCTCATCGAGGCGGAGCCGATCGACCATCGCCGGGGCGAGCCCCGCGGCCTCGGCGGCGCTTACATCCTCGGCGTTCGCCAAGAGGATCTCAGCGCTTTTGGCCTCCAGACCCACCCCAATGCGGAGTAAAACCGCGTCTTTGTGGGCACTTGGCGCCTTCGCCAGAGCCCGCGCGGCGGACTTCGCGCGTCGCGCGAGGGCCTCCACGCTGAAGCCCACGCTTGGATTCTGGCTGGCTGAGAGTTCGGCGTTCACGGGCTGAAGGTAGCGCCATTTTCGCAAGGGTCCACGGGGAATGAGCCAGATGACTCAGAGCATCACAAGGTCGTCGCGGTGGACTACGATCGTACCCTGGGCGCCGACGAGAGCCCGCGCTTCAGCGCTGTTTTGGCGAACGAGTCCGCGTGCGATGAGCCCTTGCGGCCCCTCCAACGCCACGGCGTCGCCTGCGACGAACTCCCCGTCCACCTGACGAAGCCCCGCGGACAGCAGGCTCGCTCCACTTTGCAGCGCCGAGAGTGCCCCCGCGTCGATGTGCAGAGTCCCCCGCGCCCTTAGCGTGAAGGCGATCCACGCCTTGCGCGAAGGCAGGCTCGCGCCGCCGGGAACGAAGAGCGTGCCGACATCTTCGCCGCCAAGAAGCCGCTCCAAGATAAGCGGATCGCTTGCATCAGCGACGAACGCGGCGGCACCGGACCTTGTACCGCGTCGCGCCGCCTCGACCTTGCTGCTCATTCCGCCGGAGCCCACGTCGTCGGTGGGCTCCTCGATGTAGTCACTCAGATCCATGTCCGGGGTGACCGTTGAGATGCGCTTGCCGCCCTCGCCGCGGACGCCTTCGACGTCGCTCAAAAGGACCAGTACATCGGCGCCGATGAGCGTACAAACCATCGCAGCGAGCTGGTCGTTGTCACCGAAGCGGATCTCGTCGACGGCGACGGCGTCGTTCTCGTTGATGATAGGAATGGCGGGCGTGGAGAGGATTCCCTCGAGGGCTCGCCGAGCGTTGAGAAAACGGCCGCGCTCGGCGAGGTCGGCGTGCGTAAGCAGTACTTGGGCGACGGGGATCTTGTGCGGCGCGAACGCGTCCCCGTATGCATTCATCAGCGCCGACTGGCCGATGGCCGAGGCCGCTTGGAGCTGTGCCAGGTCCGTGGGCCGCTCCTTCATCGACAAGACCCCCCGGCCCATCGCGATGGCGCCGGAGGACACCAACACGATGGCGCGCCCCTCACAGTCGGCCCGGAGCTCGGCGACCTGTTTGGCGAGAGACTCAAAGCGACCCGGCTGTGAAACGAGGGAACGAGAGCCGATTTTGACGACCACGCGGCGCGCGCCCTTGAGAGCCGCCCTTATCTCTTGCTCGATGTTTTTCTCGTTCACCGCCGTGATCTCCCGATTTACATGGTCATTTAGATGAAAAAGACGGGAATGCGACCCGCTCCGTGGGGTAATTCAATCTGGGGAGCGTAATGAGAGCATGAGTTCAGAGCTTTATCCGCCTGCGCCGTTTGGAATTCCGGCGGACCTCGCCACGCCATCGGCTCGCTACAAGCGTCAAACGGCCGCCGCCGTTGTTGGCGTCGCGCTCTTCTTCATCTTCTATTTCTGCCTCACAGGCTGGTTCGCCCTTGTGGCGTATCGCGCCGTTCGGGGCTTTGCCTCACACCCCGAACGCACCTTCCTCATCGGTATTCCCGCCGCTTTCCTGTTCGTGATTCTCGCCAAGGGTTTGTTCGCGCGAAAGAAGATGTCGCGGGACTCTCTTTTTGAGCTGAGCGCGGAAGAGGAGCCGGACTTTGTGGCCTTCGTTCACCAGGTCGCGAAGGAGACAGGCGCCAAGCTGCCCGCAAAGATCTATCTCTCGCCGGACGTGAACGCAGCGGTCTTCCTCGATGTGGGACTCATCAACCTGCTGGTCCCGACGAAGAAGAACCTTGTCGTTGGGCTTGGTCTCATCAACAGCCTCACCCTCGACGAACTCAAGGCCGTCATCGCACACGAGTTCGGTCACTTCGCGCAACGCTCGATGGGCGTCGGCCAGTGGGTCTACCTGGCCAGAGGGTTCGTTTCCGACCTCATCGCGCGGCGCGACATCTTCGACCGTTTCATTCAGGGGCTCTCGCACACGGACTTCCGCATCGCTTGGATCGGCTGGATATTTCGAGTGCTCGTGTGGGCCCTTCGCGCCGTCGTCGATCAATTCTTCCGCTTCGTCGAGCTACTAGGTCGCGCCTTGTCTCGGCAAATGGAGTTCCAAGCGGACCTCGTGTCTGTGCGCGTCAGCGGCAGCGATAGCCTCGTCCACGCGCTGCATAGGCTGCACGCCGCCGACCGTGGATGGGGCGAAGCCGCGAACTTCGTCGCCAACGACGCCCGCCGCGGCCGCATGTCGGAAGACCTCTTTGCCGTGCAAACCCGTTTTGTGGAGCGCTACCGTGAGGTCCACGCCCTCGCCACGCACGGCGCCACGCCCGAGCGTCCGGAGCGTGACGCGGCGACGCACCGGGTCTTCGCCCGCACGATCGCAGATACGCCCCGAATGTGGTCCACGCACCCTTCCAACAAGGACCGCGAAGAGAACTGCAAAGCGACCTACTTCAAATCCAACCTCGACGCGCGCAGCGCCTGGGCTGTGTTTCGCGACGCCGACAAGGTTCGACGTCGCGTCACGCGACACTTCATCGAGTTGGTACTCACTGGCCCTCCCGGGTCGAGCCCACCACACAACGTACCGGAGAAGGTGTTCGTGCCCCTCGACGAGAGCTTGGCGCGCGTCGACGAGTTCTTCGATCGGCCCTCCCTCGACCGCAGGTATCAGGGCCTCTACACAACCATGCAGCTGACGCGAGCGATCAAACGGGACGCCCCGCTTTGCGCAGAACCCGCCGGAGCACTCGACAAGGACCAGCTCCTCACTGCGTTTGAGCGAACGTTCTCGCCGGACGTCGCGGACGAAGTCGAAGAATACTTCTCGCTCAACGAAGAGCTCGCCAACCTCGAGGGCCTTCGTATCGGTTTCCTGAAGGCGCCCGGCGGCATCATCGTCCATCGAGGAGAGCAGCTGCGTCGAAAGGACCTGGAGAGCGCCGTGGATTCCGTTCGCACGGAGGTTGAAGCAAACCGCGCCTCCCTTGGAGAGCGCTTCCGTCGCGCACGAGGCATCGCGATGCGCATCGCGCGCGGCGTCGACGCGCAACGCCCCGCCGGTGAAGACTGGAGCACCTGGGAGAAGCACCTCCAGGGTCTCCTCGATCTCCTCCGCTACGCCGAACACAGCGCGGCCCAGCTCGTCGACGTCGTTACCTATTTCGAGCACGTGTTGAACATCGTCTTTGCCGACGGCCACGTATCGAACTCCGAGTTTCGTCGCCTCGAAGTCGATGGCGCGCGCCTCGCACAGACTCTTCGAAAGATCTTCACACAGCGAACAAGCGTGCTCCTGTGTGATCCGGTGAGACTACGGCTCACCAAGGATGGCATTTCTTGGGAAGCGCTCATCGGTCCCGAACTCCACCTTCAGGCGCCGCTGCGCAATGACTTCGCCCACGACTGGATCGGCATCGCCTCGACGTGGTGGTCGCCATACCTCTCGTCGCTGCACGCTCTTACATCCAATACGCTGGACGTCCTCATCGAGACCGAGGAGCTGCTCCTCAGCAGCCTTCGAAAAGACAGTGACCCGGGAGACGCGCCCGCTGCAGCGAGCGTTCCCAAGAGCTACGACACGTTCTGTTACGGCGACGAGCTCAAGCGCCAAGAGCGACTCGGCTGGTGGGACCGTTTCCAGGTAGCCCAGGGCTTTGCCGGCGGCCTCATGCGCTTCGTCGTCGCAGGCGCTGTCCTCGCGCCAGCGTTTTTCGCTGGGTTTCTCACGTCAAAGATGGAGCTCTGGGTGCACAACGGCCTCGGCGTCCCCGTGATGGTGAGCGTCGCGGGCGAAGATGAGAGCATCGAGGTCTTTCCGGGTCGCCAGCAGCAGATTGAGGTCGCCGGCGATGCCCTTGAGATCGCGACGAGCACCCTCGGCGGGGAGCTCATCGAGACCTTCGTCTCCCCGGACATTAGCGGGATGTCCGATCCCGTTTACAACGTCGCCGGCGCCACCGGCTTCGCGCGTTGGTGGGCGGTGTATGGAACTGCCACTGAGCGAGACACCCAGTTTGAGCATGGGCGTTTTTTGGATGCCGACGCGCGACATGTCTTCCGCGATCCACCGCGGAGCATGTCCAGTAGCGGTTCTGGAACGTCGACCTCGGTGTTTGAAGCGATGGACAATCCGATTCAGCTCTTCTCGGCGTTCCCCCAGGAAGTGGCCCAAGAGATGGCCGCGGCACACCTGCAATGGGACCCCCCAAGCTCCCCGAACTATCTCTATTGGATCTACGCGCTCCCTGAAACTGAACGCAGCGCTCATGCGAACGCCCTCTACGAAGCTCAGCCCACGCCGCGTCTCCTCATGATGGTCCTCTCGTTGATGAGCGCCGACGAGGAGGCCGACTTCTGCAACGCCGCGATGGCGGTCTCTTCGCCGACAGGGCAAGCCGCCGTCGAGGCTTCGTTCTGCGCACGGGACGCACAGATCATCACCCTCGCGAACACGAACTCGGATCCGTGGGTGCAGTTGATGGCCGGCGACCAAGCGTTCCGCGACCACCACTTTGACGTCGCCCTTCGCTACTACGGACGCGCCAGCCAGCTCCAGCAAAACAACGAAGCGAACCTCTCCTCCCGTCGTGCACGAACGCTCCGGCTTTTGGGACGCTTCGCCGAAGCCATGGACCTGCCCTCGGATGGCGGCATGTACGACTTCTACAACGCCATCGAACGGCAGGGCCAGAGCGCTTGGGAGGCCGGTCACACGGCTTGGGACCGGCAGAGCGGCACCTTCGATGCTGGCGATCTCTCGCGGCTCTCCGTGGCAACGATGGGCGACGAACTCGCCCTCGGCGCGGGCTCTTTGGGCGCGCCGGAGAGCTGGCGCGAAGCTCTGGCACGCTCCAACCAACCGTTTCAGCGCGCGAACGCGGCGGTCGTCGCCTGGGGGCTGAGCTGGGCGATGGACGACGTGGCGCTTCGCGCGCGAGCAGCGCAGGCGTACGCCACCCTTGGGGGCTCCCTCGACCTCACCAGCCTCGACATGAACGCGTACCGGTCCCAGCCTGAGCAGCTCCTCGCGGGTGAGAGCCAACGTGGGCTCGAGCATCAAACCCAGACCCGCCTCGCTGGAATCATGGCGTGGGGCGACGACGCACCGCCGGAATGGCGTACGTTCGTCGAAGCGGCACTCTTCATGGCCGAACGGCCCCACGTGGCTCCGGCACGGTAGGCCCCTCATTGAAAGCCGCGCGGGAATAGGTCACGAAGAGGACTTGTTCGATGTGAATCGCTACTATCCCCGCCATGCTCGTGACCGACCTACCGCCTGCGCTTCTTCGAAGCCTCGCATTCGTTTTCGGCGCGCTTTGGGGCAGCTTCTTCAACGTGGCCATCTACCGCTGGCCCCTCGGCATGAGCGTGGTCAACCCGCCCAGCCACTGCCCCTCCTGCAACACTCCGGTCCCTTGGTACCGCAACCTGCCCCTCGTCGCCTACGCGATGCAGCGCGGTCGCGCGGCGTGCTGCGGCACTAAACTCACCGGTCGCTACCTGATGGTGGAGCTCCTCGGCGGCGTCCTATGCCTGGCGCTCATGGAGCGTTTCGTCGTCGACGCGGGAGCCGTCGAACTTCTTCAGCCGCTCCTTGAGGCGCTGGTTCTCTTCTTCTTTGTCGGCGGTTTGCTCGTCGCGACCTTCATCGACCTCGAACACACCATGATCCCGGACGAGGTCACCCTCCCCGGCGCAGCGCTTGGCCTCGTCAGCGTGAGCTTCCGCGACGTCGACGCCATGGACATGGCCATCGGCGCCGGCGCCGGCTACCTGATCATTCAGATCACCTTCGTGTGGGGCTACGAGCGACTCTTCGGCCGACGCGGCATGGGCGAAGGGGACAGCAAACTCCTCCTCATGATCGGCGCCTTCTGCGGATGGAAAGGCATTGTCTTCGCGCTCCTCGGCGGCTGCATCCAAGGAATCGTGGCGGTCGTGGGCGCATTCGTGCTTCGCAAAGATCTCATCGTCGGCGATGAGTTTGCGGACGACCCTGGCCCTCACGTCGAAGCCTCCCAGGCGAGCGCGGCCTGCCTCGATGGAAGCGGAGAAGCGACGAAGCTCTTGAAAAAGTCCGTGCCGCTGGAGGCCCCGGCGCAGTTGGAAGAGCCCGCCGCAGGCCTAACCACCAAACGTTTCGTCACCTTGCTCCTCTTCTTCGGAGGTCTCTCTGTCGCGTCGTTGATGCACCTTCCTCCCGAGCTCGCGCCGACGATGGCCGCCATCAGCACGACCCTCGGCCTGAGCATGATGGCCATCTACTACCTGAACGGCCGGCGCGCGGAACAGAGTGAAGGCGAAGACGAGAGCACCGACGCGAGCGCTGCGGGGCCTGAAGAGGCGCCACGCACGCTTCCGAAGATTCCGTTTGGGCCTTTCCTGGCGCTCGCCGCACTCGAGTGGCTCTTCTTTGGCGAACAGCTCTTCGAGTGGTGGCTCAACCTGCTCTAACGCGACCGGGACGCTGGCCCTTAGGCAGCGGCGCCGCTCTTCTTCAGCGGCCGGAACCAGCGCACGATGAGCACGAGGTTGAGCAGCACAAAAAAGACGCAGAGCACCGACGCCAGCAACGTCCACCACGCCGAGCCCGGCTCGCGATCTGCCAGCACGACGCGAGCGTCTCGAGGGACGCGAGCGCCCATGTGGTTTTCGAGGTGCTTGCGCAGTGGCTCGTATCGAGAGCCGAGGGCGCGGAATGTTGTCAGGCGACCACTGAACTCCCGGCGAGCCGCGGTGATCGCAGCAAAATCGCCCTCTGCTTCTGGGATTTCAATGTAGACATTTTCCGAACCCACGAGCCGGGTCAGCGCGAAACGTCCTCCAGCGCGATCGTATCGGATCGTCTGGGAGGCCATCGGGCTTCCGTCGATGTGAACGTATCGCTCGTCTGGCGTGGCGGCGGGTTCCAGCGCGGTGATCTCGCCGAGCTCCAGGACCGACGCGTCGCTCATGAAGTAGCGAAGATCGGGGGTAAGAGCGCGAACGAGGATCAAACAGGCGACGACGGTCATCGCCATGAGCACCAAAGTGAGGACCCGGCGCCCCTGAGCGGGCTGAGGCAGCGCGACGAGTTCGGGGTCGACGCCGTCCACAAGCCGCGGGGAGCCCTCGGGGATAAGTCCCTCATCAAGCTGATCGGCGGTGGGTTCGGCGGCGCTCATCGTTCCTTCAAAGGTAGACACTCATTATAGGAGAAAGTTCGACTGAACGGGTGTGTTGACTCGAGGGACGCGGATCAAGAGCCAACACGCCCGAAATCGCGCAATAAAACGCGAAAAACGGAGCCGTTGGACGACTCCGTTCTCTTCTTCACGTGTGATCGCTCATTCCGCAGCCCGAAGACTACGAGAAAACGCCTCAGTTGGCGCGCTTGGCGGCCTTCTTGGAGGCACCGTAGTGATCCCAGAGCTTAGGCGTTGGGAACTCCGCGAAACGAGCGGCGTAGCCTTCGTCCTTGCGACCTTCGGCCTCCACGATGGCCTTGATGACAGCGTCGCGGCCGCCAAACTCCTGAACGGCGGTGAGCACGTCGTGGAGGTGAAGGAGCTTCTTGTTCGAGATCAGCTCAAGGCCGGTGTTCTCGTTCAAGCGGTCGATCCACAGACCGTCGGTCGTGAGGGCCTTCACTGCGGCGACAAGCTTCTCTTTTCCAGCCTTGCGGGCCAGGGTTGGGTCTTGTTCGCTGATATCGAATCGCGCCTTCACGGCGGCGAGGGGGGACTGCTTCATCGGAATCTCCTGAATCTCGCCCTGGCACGCGCCGAGGTCGAGGTCGAGCGGGTTAGCATGGTGTTTTGGTTCTTGCAAGGAACGCTGAGTTTGAAGGTGAGCCGCCCGCGGCGGCGAGGAAACTTCCGAAAAGTTCCCTTAAAGAAAGAAGCTCAGGCGATCCATGAATGAACTCCGAGCACTCGCCAGCGGAAGCCGGACTTTCGAAGTCAGCCTCGATCGCGGCTTAGCGATCGACTAGGTTGGGCGGATGAGCGAAGGCGAGACGGAATCGTTCGTCCACCTGCATGTGCATTCCGAGTTTACGATGCTGGACGGAGCCGTCCGCATCAACGAGCTCGTGAAGACGTGTGAGAGTCTTGGTATGCCCGCCGTCGCCCTGACGGATCGCGCCAATATGTACGGCGCTGTGCAGCTGCACCACGCCTGTCAGGGCACGAACGTCAAACCGATCCTCGGTGCGGAGGTTTCCGTCACCAGCGGCGACCACAAAGACGAGCGCGCGCCCGAAGCGGGTCACATCGTGCTCCTCGCCGAAAGCCAAGAGGGCTACCAGAACATCGTTCGTTTGGTGAGTCTTGGCTGGGTCGACGGGAACAAGACAGGGGTCCCCCGCATCGACTTCGAGCTCCTCGACCAGCACCGCGAGGGCGTAGTCGCGCTCACCGCGTGTCTCGGCGGCTGGCTGCCACAACAGATTCTCATGCAGGGCCCCGAGGCTGGCGAAAAGGGTCTCGCTCGGCTTCATGAGATCTACGGCGAGAGCCTCTACGTCGAACTCGAAGACCATGGGTTCCCGGAGAACCGGCCACTCAACACCTTGCTCACGCAGCTCGCCGACGCGCGGAACATTCCCGTCGTCGCCACGAACTGCACGCACTTCCTCACGCGCGACCTCGCGAAGTCGCAGCTCGCTCTTCAGTGCATCGGCCGCGGTCGAACGCTCCACGAGATGGAGGCGATGCACCACAACTCCGCGGAGATGTATCTCAAAGACGCCGCAGCGATGGCGGAGCTCTTTCCCGACCGGCCCGACGCGCTTCGAAACACCCTCGTCATCGCCGAGCGCTGCGCCGGTAAGGCGAGCCCCCTCAGCCCGCCAAAGCTTCCGCGTTTTCCGGTCCCGGAGACACAAAGCGAAGACGACTACCTCCGCGAGGTGAGCCAGACCGGCCTCGAGCAGCGCTACGACGAGATGCGAAAGCAAGGCATCGAGCCCAACGTCGAAGAGTACCAAGCGCGGCTCAAGGTCGAGCTCGATGTGATCTGCTCGATGGGCTTCCCGGGCTACTTCCTCATCGTCTGGGACTTCATCAAGTGGGCACGAGACAACGACGTCCCCGTCGGGCCAGGACGAGGCTCCGGCGCAGGTTCCCTCGTCGCTTTCTCGCTCCGCATCACGAACATTGACCCTCTGCCCTACGGCCTGCTCTTCGAACGTTTCTTGAACCCAGAACGCGTGTCGATGCCCGACTTCGACATCGACTTCTGCATGAGCAAGCGCGATCAGGTCATCGAGTACGTGCGCAACCACTATGGCCGCCACAGTGTCGGACAGATCGCCACGTTCCATCAGCTTAAGAGCAAGAGCGTCGTCCGCGACATGGGTCGCGTGATGGGCTTGCCGCCCGTCGACGCCGGCCGAATCGCAGCGCTCATCCCCGAGCTTGGACCCGGTAAGAGCGCCACGATTCCCGAAGCGCTCAAAATGGAAGCGCGACTTAAGACCATCTACGACAACGAGCCGGAGATCCACGAGCTCCTCGACACAGCGCAGCAGATTGAAAACCTGACGCGCCACGCGGGCATGCACGCCGCCGGCGTCGTCATCAGCGAAGGACCCATCTGGGACACCGTCCCCGTCTTCTGCCCGGAAGAAGACGTCATCGTCACGCAGTACCACAAGGACGATGTGGAGGCCGCGGGGCTGGTCAAGTTCGACTTCCTCGGTCTGAAGACCCTCACGGTCTTGGACATCGCCGTGAAGCTCATCCAACGGCGCCCGGACATGCCGGACGAGCCCTTCGACCTGGATGGGATTCCCCTCGACGACCCTGCGACCTACGCGCTGCTTCAATCCGGCGAGACGACGAACGTCTTCCAGCTGGAAGGCCAGGGCATGCAGTCGCTCTTCAAGATGCTGAAACCGGACTGCTTCGAGGACATCGTCGCCGCCGTCGCGCTCTACCGGCCGGGTCCGATGGGCGCGGACATGCATACAGACTTCGTGCATCGAAAGCACGGGCGTCAAAAGGTCGAGTTCCCCGACCCATGCCTCGAGCCGATCCTCCGCGACACCCGCGGCGTCATCGTCTACCAGGAACAGGTCATGCTGATCGCCCGCGTCATGGGCGGCTACAGCCTCGGCGGCGCGGACATTCTCCGACGCGCGATGGGTAAGAAAAAAGCTTCCGAGATGGAGAAGCAGAAAAAGATCTTCATCGAAGGTGCCGGCAAGCTCGGGCACACGGCGGAGAAGGCCGAAGAGGTCTTCGATCTCATCGCCTTCTTCGCAGGTTACGGCTTCAACAAGTCGCACTCTGCGGCCTACGCGTTGATCACGTACCAAACCGCCTACCTTAAGACTCACTTCCCGGCGGAGTTCTGCTGCGCGACGATGAGCGCCGACAAAGACAAGTCTGACAAGGTCGTGCGCACCGTCGCCGAGTCCCGCGCGTTGGGCATCACCGTCATGCCGCCGGACGTCAACCAGAGCGCCGTCGACTTCACCGTCGTCTACGACAACGCGGGGCACAAAGAGCGTCGGCACGCTTCGCGACCGGTCGCGGCGAATGGCGAATGCACGGACCCCACGGCGCCCTCCATTCGCTTCGGCCTCGGCGCGCTCAAAGGCGTAGGCCACTCGGCGCTCGACGCGATCTTCGAAGCGCGACAAGCGGGCACCGGCGAGAAGAAGAGCGAAGAACCGTTCATCGACCTCTTTGACTTCTGTGACCGCGTCGACCTCCGGCGAGTAAACAAGAACGTCTGCGAAGCGCTGGTTCAAAGCGGCGCCTTCGACCGTCTTCATAGCGGCGACGAGGTGCACCGCGCTCAAGCAGTCGCCGCCGTCGAGACGGCCATCGAACGCGGCAAACGCTCGGCTCAAGAGCGGGCAAGCGGTCAGACAAATCTCTTCGGGCTGCTCGGGGGCAGCGACGATGGTGAGGACGACTACCAAAAAGTCGGCGGCACGTTCCCCAGCGGAATCTCCACCTGGGACAGCAAAGAACTCCTTCAGCGCGAAAAGAAGACGCTCGGCTTCTATGTCAGCGGCCACCCCCTCGACCGCTACACCGCCGAGCTCCGTCGTTTCTGCAACGCGACGACGGAGAGCATCGCCACGATGGAGATGGAGCGCGGTTTCAAGGTGATCATCGGCGGCGCCGTCGAAGGATACCGAGAGCGACGCACCCGCGCCGGCGCGACGATGGCGTTCTTTGAGATCGAGGACTCCTACGGGCGCGTGGAGGTCATCGTTCGACCCCGCCAGCTCGAGAATGACGAGCGCCTGCGCGCCGTTCTGAGCAGCGGTGACCCGATCATTCTCGAGGCATCCGTCAAACACGAGTTCCGCGGACAAGACGCCGACCCCGATGCCGCGCCGGAGCCCAAGCTCATCCTTCAGCGTGCAAGCTCCCTTGAAGAAGTCCTCGCAAAGAAGACCAAGTACATCAACATCAAGGTCGACGTCTCCGTCCTCGACCACGACAAGCTCGTCACGCTCAAGACAACCCTCGAAAAGTACTCCGGGCCGGTTCCTGTGAGCCTTCAGATGAGCAACAGCGACGAACGCTGGACCGCATGCATCGAAGAGACCGGCGTGTGCGTCGAACCCAGCGATGCCCTGCTCGCGAGCCTTGAACGGCTCTTCGGTGGCAAAGTCGCGGAGATGCGCTGATGCGGCGCTCAGCCGCCTTTGTCGCTCTGAGCATCGCCTCCATTTCACTACTCGCCAGCGCCGAGGTTCCGCCATCCACGTCCGTCGGCTCCCCGCAACGAGGTCACCTCGTCGCGGGCGTGGCGCTGCCCGCCAGTGGCGCTGGCTTTCGCTTTCAGACCATTCGCGGCAACCCCTCCGCCCGCTACGGAACCGAGGAGATGGTCGCGATGCTTCTCGCAGCCGTCGCTGGTGTGGAGTCCGAAGCGCCCGGCTCCTTGCTCGTCATCGGCGACCTAAGTCTTCCGGAAGGCGGACGCATCCACGGGCACGGCTCGCACACGAGCGGACGCGACGTCGACATTCGTTACTACGCTCTGGACGAGGGCGGAGAACCTCGCAGTGAACCCAACGTCGATTTTGGCCGAAACGGACGCGCGTCAGATGGCGGCCGCTTCGATGTGGAGCGCAACTGGCTCTTCATCCGCAGCGCCCTCGAGTCCGAGCTCGCCGACGTTCAATACATCTTTATCTATGGGCCGCTGGAGCGGCTCCTCCTGGAACACGCGGAGGCCAACGGCGCGTCGCCGGAGCTCCTCCAGGAAGCCGCGCGAAAAATGATGCCGCCGGGCGGCGGCTCACGCGTGTCGCCTCATGCGGACCACATGCACATTCGTATTCTGTGCACCGCAGAGGACGAGGCAGAAGGTTGCCTCAACCGAAACTCGCGTCGACGACGGCGTTGAGGAACGGAGCCAAATGAAAAAGGCCAGACCGCAAAGCGCGACCTGACCTCATTCTGAATGAGCGTGTTCTACTCTGCGGGGCGAACCGTGACTCGCACGATCTCGTTCACGGCGGGGTACGACCAGACGCCGTCGGGGAGGAGCCGAACAAGTCCGTTTCCTTCGGCTTCCCCTGTATTCGGTCCAGCTTGACGCGGTGCCTGATCAGAACCGGCCGCACCGGACTGGTTCTGCTCTGTGCCGGAATCCCAAGCGACAAGCGCTGCAGCGATGTCGGCGGCGATGTCCACGTCACTGCGCGAGGCGCCGGCTTCGTCGAGGAGCGCGATGCCCTCGGGGCCGAAGGCCAAGAAGAGGTCGTTGGAAGGAACAAGCATCGTGGCGAGGCTCAGGAAGCGATGGTCGGCATCCGGCGTCACGATGAACGTGTAGCCGTTGCCTGGCATTGCGGGTCCCGCGCCAGCTGCGCCATTAGGAATCGCCTCGACACCCGAGGTGCCAATGCCCGCGAGGCCTTCGAGGGACATCGCAAGGGGCATGGCGTTTCCATCTTCGGAGAGCGCTTCGATGCCGGCAGAAGCTGGAGCCCCATCCGTGAAGAGAGACACTTCAGCCGTGTGCGTCGCCCAAGCGACCGGCGTGAGGATTGGAAAGCCGTCGCCAACGGTGTCCACGGCAACGATGAAGGAGCCCGCGTCGCCAAGAACGGTCACATTCACGAACTCACTGAGGTCCGCCAGCGCGTTGGTCGCGCCGGTGCTTCGGTCGTAGAGACGGACGCCCGTCGTTGGGTCCGCGTCACCGGTGTTGGGGCCTGCCTGGCGTGGTGCCTGATTGGAACCGGCTCCTGGGATCTGATCGGCTTCGGTGCCTGCGTCCCAGATGACAAGTTCACGACGAATCTGCGCCTGAACGTCTTCGGCGGAGCGAGGCATGCCTGCATCGTCGAAGAGGTCCACGCCCGCAGGAGAGAGCGCCAGGAACGCATCATTCGTCTGAACCACCATCGTCGCGAAGCTCAAGATGGAGCCAGCGGCGGTCGGGGTGACGTCGAAGTCGATGGACTCACCTGCGACCACGGCGCCCATATTCGCGTTGCCGGATTCGACGACATTCGCCGCGCCCGCGAGGGCAGCAGACATCGTCGCGCCCGAGCCGTCTTCGGCCATTTCTTCGATTCCAGCGGAAGCAGGTTCACCGACTGCAAAGAAGCTCACCGAGTCGTCGTGAACCGCCCATGGCACGTTGGCGATGGGCGTCACGAAGGTGCCCGTTTCGCCCGAGATGTTGTTGAGCGAGATGTTGTACGTGCCGGCGTCTTCGGTGACGTCGACACGGACGATGCTCGCAGCCGTCGGGAGCGCGTGTGTTGACGCGACGTGCTCACGTACGACGCCCTCCCCGGGACCCGTGTCGGCAGCGCTCTGGCGCGGCGCCTGATTCGGACCGGAACCGGGCGCTTCGTTGGCTTCCGAACCGACGTCCCAGAGGGAGAGACTCTCTGTCACGTCCGTTTCGGCGAGAGGCGCGCCGGCGTCGTCAAAGAGCGGGATGCCTGTTCCGTCGGGGGCGATGAAGATGTCGTTAGACTGCACGAACATGGTCGCGAGATGAAGCGCTTCGCCGGGAAGAGCCGAAACCTCGAACTCGTAGGCGTCACCGGGGAAAGCAGGACCGGGCATCGCTCCACCTTCGACGGTGTTGAAGACGACGCTGCCCTCGGTGACGGCGCCGAGGGGCCCGGCGTTCCCGTCTTCAGCGATGGCTGCAAGTCCTTGTTCACGGTCGGCTTCATCGACGGTGAACAAAGGGTCGGCATCCGCGGATGCGAAGGCGACGCCCGGCGAAACAGGCCCTGCGATGGGCCCGGGTCCGGAGATGTTCTCGATGCGGACAACGAAGCGTGTTGCTTCCGGCCCTGCGTCTTCCGTACCGGCGTCGTCGCCCGTGCTGGCGTCGTCCGTGCCGGCGTCATCGTCCGTGCTGGCGTCGTCCGTGCTGGCGTCGTCGCCCGTGCCGGCGTCGGCGACGATGGCGTCAGGCGACGGGCCTGAATCCATGGACACGTCGTCATCACCGCAGCCACCAAGGGCGCCGATGAGACCGAAGAGAAGGAGTGAGCGTTTCCAATGAGTCATGTTGTCTCCGTTAAGTCAGCGGACGGCATTCAGGCGTCCTCAAGCGGTCTATCTACGGTGAGCGTCCGACATCGTTACGCAAGGCGCATCAATAAACGGTTTTCGTTCGTTCGTTTCGAATGTTCGAATGGCTCGTTGTGCTCACACGAATGATCAGTGTTCGCAAAGCGAGACGCTTCGGACGTTGTGACTCTGCTTATGCAGACGACGTTCTTCCATCAACGCGAGGCGCTCCACGCACGCGGCCTCGAAGGTCATCGATTCCTGCGGCGGAGGAACGTCATCCATTCCTGTGATCCTATGGTCGGGATGAACGAGCCAAAAGACCACGACCCGGCGCCTCGCCGTACCCCCACCCGCGACGCTCATCTTCGAAAGCTTGTGCACGTGGCAGTTCGGAAAAACAAAGAGCTGCTGGTCCGTGGTCTCCATAGAACCAAGCGGGATGTGCGCCTCGTCAACCATCTCCTCGATGACCTTCGGACGGCATTGCGCCACATTCCAGAAGAGCGCGCCGGCGTCGTCTTGTGTGTAAGGGCGCTTAAAACGAAGGGCGCCGCCTTCGAGGTTCTCATCCCGCGCGAGGGTGTAGACGCCCGTCGCGAGGATGTTCTCGTGGGACATCCCCTCCACGTGCCAAACACCTTCGAAGCTCTCATCCCCTTCGAGTTTGTATTCGATGATCTTGGTGATGACCTGGAGACGACGACCCTTAAGATTCTGTGGCGGAGCG
Source organism: Polyangiales bacterium (assembly GCA_045106895.1). Lineage (GTDB taxonomy): Bacteria > Myxococcota_A > Polyangia > Polyangiales > Houyiibacteriaceae > JBCCRV01. The sequence goes on from JBGCFM010000149.1 coordinate 91,516, forward strand.
ACCTTCGCCTCCACGGGTTTCGCGGGTGGCTCTGGAAGCTCGTGCTCTCCTTCCAAAGAGTCGTCGAGGAGCGTCAGCCCCTCCGCATACCCAGCCACGCTCTCGAAGAGCGGCACGAACTGCTCAAAGAGCTCAGCGAGGGCTGCGTACATGAGCTCGTTCTCGCTGCGCGGGAGATTGTTGATCTCACCTTCCACGACGACCGTGCCTTCCTCGCTCACGACAAAGTCCGTGGGCAACCACTGATACTTCGATGCCTCGTAGGGACGCTTCCAGAGGTCGAGTGTAGGAGTCTCACCGCTCTGTGCCGCGGAGTCGATGTGCGGATAGAGCGACGGATGAACGAGGTCGCGAACGATGGTCCCTGACCCGGGGTGGTAGTCCACACGGCCATTCATGAGCGCATCGAAGCCCGCTGTCAGCTTTGCGACCAGGGCGCCGTCGACAGCTTCTTGGAGCGCGAGTCCTTCCGGTCGCCCTCGCTGGAGGAACGTCTCCCACAGGCCGCGGAGGCTTGGGCGGTCCACAAAGTAGAACTCCCCAGCGTCCACATCGAGCGTCTCAACGCGCCCATCGCGGAGACGAACCTTCGTCTCCGCGCCGAGGGAAATGACCTTTCCTTCCGGCGTGTGACCGCTCTCGTCTTCGAGCTCCACGACATCCCCGATGCGAAGCTCCTCGTCGTAGCTCTCTGCGACGAGGGTCGAAATGAACGAACGAGTGGGACCGAGGGCTGGGGCGAACTTGCTCATGTCGCGACGCTAGCGGACAGCGAGTGTTTGCGAAACCTCGTCCAAAGCGATTGAATGGCGACGTGCTTCCTCCGCGCACCGAAGAAGAGCTCGTCGAACGAGCCCGCCACCTCACCGGCCGTACCCTCGGCGAAATCGCTGCGCGTCTGAACGTGCCGCTGCCGGAATCCCAAGCGCGGGCCAAGGGACTCGTGGGCCAGCTCATGGAGAAAGCCCTCGGCGCGAGCGCGGGGAGCCGAAGCGAACCTGACTTTCTGGAGATTGGCGTCGAGTTGAAGACTCTTCCCGTCGGCGCGGATGGGAAACCCAAGGAGAGCACCTTCGTCGCCTCGCTCCCCTTGATGACGCTGACGGAGGTCGACTACGAGGACAGCTTCGTCGCCAAGAAGCTGGTCCGTGTGCTGTGGGTACCGATCCAAGCAGATCCGGCGATTCCACTCAGGGACCGCCGGGTCGGTCGCGCGCTCTTGTGGTCACCCACCGAGGAGGAGCGAGCTGTCCTACGGGCGGACTACGAGCGCATCGCTCATCTCGTCCTCGACGGCGCCCACGCCGACGTGAATGGTCGTCTCGGGACGTACCTACAGGTCAGACCCAAAGCCGCAGACAGCCAGGTGCGCGGAAAAACCATGGATGACCTTGGCCAGATCGCTTGGACGGGGCCACGCGGATTCTATCTGCGGCCGCAGTTCACCCTGCGCGTCCTTCGATCGATGACGTGATACGGTGCCGCCGGGGCACGAAAGGACCACATGATGAACAAACGAATATGGCTCGCCTGCGCTTGTATGCTGGCAGTGAGCACAACGACCCAGGCGCAAATGATGGGAATGGGCGTGGGCGAAGCTCGCATGGAAGCCCGAGCTGCTCGCATGGAAGCACGTGAAGCTGGCATGAACGCCGCGGGGCTCCGAATGGACGCTCGCGAGGCTGCCATGGAAGCACGCGAAGCCCGCATGGACGCGCGAATGATGGAGCGTGGTGAAGAACGCGGCGCAGCCCGCATGGAAGCACGTGCCCTGGGCATGGAAGCACGCGAAGCACGCCGGGAAGCCAACATGGCCAACCGCACAGCGCGCCGAGCAAACGCACGCGCACGGAACGAGACCGAGGAGGCCCGCGAAGCGCGACGCGAAGCTCGTCAGACCCGTCGTCAGGCACGTCGCGAAGCACGCCGGGAGCGTCGCGAAGAGAGTGCCGAAGAGCGAGCCGAACGCCGTCGTGCACGCCGCGCCGAGCGCTGGGCGAAAGTGAAGGAGAACATCGGTCTCGGTAGCATCGAGGAACTCGAAGCTCCAATCCGAGCGGAGCTGACCAACCATGCGCGCCGGATGGCTCGCCTGGAGCGAGTGAGTGACTTGGCTACGGAAGCTTCGAACGAAGAAGCTGTGGCTCGAATTCAGGTAGCGATCACCCGTGAAGATGATCGGCACGAGCGACAGCTTCTTCAGCTGACAGCCGTTCATAACGCAGACGTGGCCGTGGAGGTGACACCATGAAGAATGTACTTCGAATCGCATTGATGAGCCTCATGGGCCTGGGGTTGACCGCTTGCGGCGGTGAAGAGCCAGCGGAAGAACCTGTGACGGAGGAACCAACAGAAGCCGAAGCGGAAGCCGAGACGGCGGAAGCCGAAGCCGAGTCGACGGAAGCACCTGAGGAAGTTGCGGAAGCTGCGCCGAGCGAGGCAGAGCTGCCGATCGCCGAAGACTTCGAAGAAGAGATGGCGGAAGCCATCACCGCTGAGAACTACGACGATGTCTTGGCGCAGATCGAAGCAGAGCTCGCTCCCGCGGAGTAGCTCACCGAAACAAGAAACCCCGTTGCAGATCTGCAGCGGGGTTTTTCTAATTCGAAAGCGTTTTGCGCAGTCCGGGGCTCAAGCGACGTCAGCGACGCGACTCGATGTCGCAGTAACCGTCACGCCTGTACCGGAGATTTGACTGGTCACGGTGGTGGCCAGCGCCATCATGCTAAAGCGGTCTGGACCAGCGGCGTCGAGGACAACGGTGCCTTCTCCGTTGCCAGCCATGGGCGTCACAAGCGCGCGAATAGCGAGGGAGCGGGCCGAGAGCAGGTCCGCACCGGTGCCACCCCCGCCGACCAAAACGCCGCGGCAAATGTTCCCACCACCCGCGACAAAGGACGCGACGACGGTGCGCACACGCTGAGCGAAGTCCATGGCGGATTCGTCACTGGCCTGGGCCAGGCTCAGGACCGACGGCGTGCCGACGGCGAAGCGAGTGGCCCACGCACTGCCATCCGCGCCGTACTCGGCAACGATGATGGAAGTGGGTTCGCGATGCATTTGCATGATGAAGAGACGCTTGTCGGAGTCAAAGGTTCTGGGGTTTCTGCGATAATTACTAAGCAAGGGTTATGCCAACATGTATTCGGGCGTTTTATGCCCAACTTTAGTCAAAGCGTGAAGATTCCGACGTCAAAAGCGTGACGTCTCGTTCCCAGGGTGGCCGCTCGACTGGCCACCCTGGCCTCTCGGAGAGACGGGTTCGTGACATCAGCGGAGCCGACGATGAAAAAAGTAACGCTATCGTGAACATCTTAGCTTGACGCCTTGCCGCAAAATCGCTACATCGGGCCCGGCCGAGCAGCAGCCGGTATGTGGGCCGTTAGCTCAGTTGGCAGAGCAGTGGGCTTTTAACCCGACGGTCACAGGTTCGAGCCCTGTACGGCCTACCCAGATTCTTCGCTTTTATAACGACTTAAACTTAAGATATTGTGTTGATGATTCTTCGCATGGTTCGCCATGCACGGACTCCGGTCCAACTTGTCCCTATCGTCTAGTGGCCCAGGACTCCGGCTTTTCACGCCGGCAACCCGAGTTCAAACCTCGGTGGGGACGCCCAGTTCACACGTCGACTCCTGGCTTTTCCAGTCGGCAAGAAAAGAGCCTCTGACCCATTTCGGGTCAGGGGCTTTTTTTTGTCGCTTCCGAGCGCTGTGTTGCCCGATGTCGGTCCCCGACGTCTTCGCCGAAGGCTCTCAAGGGGAGCTTCTTGTTTCTCTGGACGACGAAGCGGGCCGAAAGCGGCATCTAACCCCAGTGTTCTCGACTGGGTGTGCTCAAATGGGCGTGTGCTCAAATGGGCGAGCGATTTCGTTCATGGCAAGGCGCGGCGATGAAGGAAGGTCCCCGACCTTTCGAAGAGTCGCAACGCGGCCATGAGCGGAAGGAGCCGCCCAGTTGGGTACACCCAATCGAACACTGGGGTTAGAGTCCGTTGTTCCTCAGAAGCGCGTCGAACTCCGCGTCACTGAGCACAAGGCCTTCGGCGATCGCTGCGTCATAAACGTCATGGGCCTCGGCCACTGTGATGATCTCAAGTCCCGCCAAGATGGCGGCGGCCTCCGCGTAGTGGTGGAAGAGGTGCAGTCCGACGAGGCGGTGATCGCTGACGGTCTGATTGACCATGTGAATGAGGCCCGCTTGGATACGATCGGGGTAGAGGACGCGCATCTCTCGGTACACCTCGGGATCGCGATGGCTGGTGTCACCGAAGAGCACGTAGGAGCGGCCTGGGTTTGCGTCGAGAATTCGGGACGCGTCCCGAACTTTTTCTGCCTGGGCGAGCCAAGGCACTCCGGAGATTCCTGTGTCGATGGGACCTGTGGGCAAGCCGTGCGACTCTAGGTAGTCCGGCATGTCGATGACGCGCTCCGGGGTGCGAGCCGTCACGTAGTTCAAGCGGTCCGTACCGGCGAGTCCGCCGGACAAGATCTCATAGAGCGTCACGACACCTGGGTATGGCGCCTCGCCGAGGTCTGGGTTGCTCGGCGGAACCACGGTCTTGTCGAGGTCCGAGATAATCGCCAGGCCCGTGGGCGTTGGTGGGTTGGTCGGCACGCAGCTACCGTTCGCGGTCCCGAAAGCCTCCAGCTTTCCCAGCGCCGAGAGGCCCACGTAGGAGACGGCGTCGACCTCCGCGAGGCTCTGAAACGGACGTCCGCCGACGAGGTTACGCGCCGCGCGCGCGTCGAGGCCAGCGGAGTCGTCTAGGTCACTGAGACTCGCTTCGTTGGCGGCCCAAAGGACCGCATCATCGTCCAAGCACTGGTCCGAGACCGGTGGCGAAGGTGGGGTCACCGGCGGCACCAAGCTGTCGTCACAGACGTAACCCTCGGCCTGCCCGTAGGCGACGAGCTTCTCCAGGGCGACCACGCCGACGTAAGGCACGGCATCGAGCTGAGCCATGTCGCGGAAAGGCCTGAGGGCCTCGATGCCTTCCGCCGCTGTACTGTGAAGCCCCGCAGCGAAATCGAGCTCTTCCAGCGTCGCTTCGTTGGCCACGTCGACGGCGATCTCCGCCTCGCAGGAGCCCGCTTCGGGCACCCGACCATCCGCCTTTGGACCGCCACACGTCGCGCACTCATCGATGGGTTCGGTGCCAGCGTCTTCACCGGCACAAGCGCTAAGCACGATAAGAAGCGTGACAAGTCGTTTCATGGCCAGGACTAGAGCAAGGCTCGTTCCAACACGATCCAGGGAGAAGCGTGAGAAAAGACCGGCGGAACGGCAACTCGGCTAGCCCCCGCTGGCGACACACGGCCCCAGAGAGAAGAGCCTATTCTTGGCCCGTCGCGCTCAGACGTTCTGCGAGAATGTCGAAGACGACGCGGACGCGACGGCTCGTTCGCACCTCGCGGTGACTGGTGAGCCAGGTGGCCATCGGAAAGTTGATGAGGTCCGGCATCACACGTTCGACGCGTTCATCTGCATCGCCGACCTGCTTCACCATCACGCCAATGCCAGACCCTTGGGTGATGAGGGCCCACTGCACTTGTTGATTTGCGCATAGCCACGGAAAGTTCCCCGCCGTGAGGCTGAGACCCATGGCGTTGAGACCCTTCATGAACACGCGGCTCTCGTCGAAGTCGACGAACTCCGCGCCGGAGAGTCCTTCGAGGTCGGATGGGTTGCCGATGGATTCGAGATAGGCGGGCGTGGCGTAGAGATACGCGATGTCGTCGTTCACTTTGCGCGCGACGAGGTTCTCGTCCGTGGGCCGAAAGCTTCGAATGGCGATGTCTGCCTCGCGCCGGCCGAGGTCGCTCACTTGGTTCGTCGCGACGATCTCGATGGTGATGCCTGGATGAAGCGCGCGGACTTCGGCCACGATGGGTGGCAACACATACGCCGCGTCGACTTCGGCGGCGCTGATGCGGATAGGGCCATCGAGGGAGAGAGACTGGCCCATCGCCACCCGAGAGAAACGCTCCGCGGCGTCTTTCATCGCGCGCAGCGGCTCCACCAACTCGAGCCCCGTGGCCGTCAGGCTCAAGCCGCGACCGTGGCGCTCGAAGAGCACGACATCCAGTTCGTCTTCAAGGGCCGCCACTTGGCGGCCCACGGTGGGTTGGGTGGTGCCGAGGAGACGGGCCGCTCCCGAGAACGAGCCTGCATCGGCCGTCGCCAAGAACGCTCGTGCCCGATTCCAATCGAAGTCGTCTTTGAGGCCATCCATACATTATCGCATACCACATGTGCAATACATCGCCATTGTCGATGCTAAAACGCATGGACATGCTGGTCTTCGTTAACAACGAACGGAGACTTCCTCATGCGTGCAGCCATCAACGACCAATACGGTGATCCCAGCGTCCTTCGCGTCAGCGACGTGCCCACCCCAGAAATAGGAGCGAAGGAGGTCTTGGTTCAGGTCTTCGCCTCCGACGTCACCCAAGGCGACCGCCGGCTTCGCGCCGCAGACTTCCCAGGACTCTCGGCCGTGTTCGGTCGGCTCATGTTTGGTGTGTGGGCGCCGCGCAATCGCGTAGGCGGTACGAGCTTCGCGGGGCGCGTCGTCGCCGTCGGCGCGAAGGTGACGCGTCTCGAAGTCGGAGACGACGTGTTTGGCAGCGTGATGCGTGGTGCCTACGCGGAATACCTAGCGGTGTCAGCCGACGAGCCCATTGCCAAGATGCCCGCGAACACCAGCTACATCGAAGCCGCCGCCCTCCCCTATGGCGGCGTGACCTCCCTTGTGTTTCTCCGGGACCTGGCGAAGGTCCAACCCGGCGAGCGTGTCCTCGTCGTGGGCGCCTCCGGCGGCATCGGCAGAATCGCGGTGCAAATGGCCAAGCACCTCGGCGCTCATGTGACGGCGGTGGCGAGTCGCAACGAAGACCTTGTGCGCTCCCTTGGCGCCGATGCGTACATCAACTACCGAGAGGACGACTTCACCAAGAGCGGCGAACACTGGGACGTCATCTTCGACACCACGGAAGGCAACCACTTCCGCTCCTTCCGCGCGGCCCTTAGCTCTGCGGGTCGCTACCTCAGTCTCTACATGACCGTTCGGGTTCTCTTCGAAATGGCCACGACCGCCCTCCGTGGCGGGCCCCGGGCCATCACCGGCGTCGCTCTCGGCGACGCCGACACCCTCGATGAGGTCTGCAGGCTCGTCGAGGAAGGACGAATTCGCGCGGTGGTCAGCGAGCGCTATCCCCTGGAAGACATCACCGCAGCCCACACTTCGCTTGAGGGCGCTCCAAGCGGCAGCGTGGTCATCGAGATCACGACGGTTCAGCCGGTTCTTTTCAACAGCACTTCGCAGCTGCGGCAAATCGCCTAATGTGGAGCCAGCGGCCGCTCGTCCGAGTCAGCACCAGGTGTGACCTTCTTCCGGCTCTCGCAAGAGTTCTGTGACGTTCGCTTCGACGACGCGATAGCCCACGTTGCCGTTGAGGCGCTGGCGCCCCTCGTTGAAGACGAAGGTCGGGCTAACGGTCACGCCGTAGTGCTTTGCGAGATTCGAGCCGCGGGAAAGCTCCGCGTGGGCCTTCCCGTTGTAGAGCAGCTCTTCGATCTTGGGCACGGAGAGTCCGATGCTCTCGGCGACTTCCAGCTGCGCTTTCCGTGAGGAGATGTCGATGGCGTCGCGAAAGAACGCCAAGCGCAAAGCCCAAGCGGCCTTCCGAAACATCTCCGCATCATGGAGCTTCACGGCGGCGAGAAAGATATGGGCGCCGAGGGAGGAGTTTGGCGCCACCTTCTCCCAGGTGTCGGCGTGAATGCTCACGTGCTCAAAGCGCGCGACGACACTTCGGACGTGGGCAGCATACCCGGCCAAGCCGCCGCGCTCCTTCCAGCCGGCGTGGAGCTTGCCTCGCGCGTCGCCGAAGACGTTCATGAAGTGGCTGTCCGTGACGACTTGGGTGCCGAAGTGGCTCTCGAGCTCGTTCAGGCGGGCCTGACCTACGTACGCCCAGGCGCAGAGCACGTCGGAAAAGTACTGAATGTTCACGGGTTTTGATGTCATCGAGGCAAAGTCTAGCGGGAGTTCGAAGGGAGGCCAGCCTTGCCCGCGGTGAGGTGTGAAGGTAGTCACTCCCCATGAAAAGGGGCGTAGAGAGGAGCGAAGAAAGCGTTGTCGTTCTGGGGCTCTGGGCTGAGAACCAGAATCGGATCAGCCTCGTGAAGCTGCTTCGACGTGAACTCGGCGTCGGCCTCGCGGAGGCAAAGAGCCTGATGGAGCGCAACCTGGAATCGGGCGAGTTCATCGTGATCCCCGTCGAACAGGGCCGAGGTATTTGCGTCGCGAAGGAGGCACGACGATACGGTGCCTCGTGTCGTGTGGTCGCCGGCGAAGATGCCGCGAAGAAACAAGCGCAGCTGCGCGAGCAAACCGGCTCGCTGAGCGTTTCGATACAAACCCTCGACGTGCAGGCGGCACTCGTGCGCGTCGCGCCGGAAATGGCGATCCCCGCTCTTCACTTCGCCGAGGCCAGCCATTGCTTTTGCCGCTTCGTCGAAGACAGCGGAAAGGAGTCACTGGCCGAGCGCTTTCGTGACGCGGCGAGACATCTAAGCGCGCTCTACGCCGCGGCGCTCGAGCTGCCGGAGGTGGAGCCGGACGCCGACGAAACGGAGCCGGCCGTCGCGGTTCCCGAGTCCTGGCCAGGCTTCGGCGACGCGGAGCTCTACTGGGAGGTGTTTGATCCCTACGAAGATGAGGAACGCGTCGCGAGCACACTTTCCGATGATGTCCTCGATGTGTACTCGGACATTAAACGGGGGCTTCTCCACTGGCAGGCAAGGAGGCGCCTGGATGCCATTTGGAGCTGGAAGTTCCACTTCGAATGTCACTGGGGCGACCACGCGGTCGATGGCATGCGGGTGATTCACAGAGCGCTGCGACGCCTCCCGCCATCCGTGTAGAGTCACTGCTTGGTTCGACAAAGTGGGTAGGCTGCTGGCTCCGCTTTTTCCCGGTGCTTAGCAGGGGAAGCAGGAGCCAGAGCCAACGGACACGCACACCGGACAACCGGCTGTGAGTCCGTGGCTATCCGCGGCTATTCTTGTATTTGCTTACTCGACTGCTTCCCAATCACACGTGGCCGCCGACGAGCCAAATGCGGTGGGGCGAACAGCGATCAAGCCGGATGCAGGACATTCGACATCGAGTCCAGGACATCGGCCGACACTGTCGTCGTTGCTACCCAAGCGACTAAAGCCACTCTCACCGCAATCCAGCTCGTTTACAAGACTGCCGTCGCAAACCGTAAGGATGGGGTCGCCATCGCACGCGCCGAGTCCCAGCGCGCCACACCCGACGGTTACGACGGCAAAGGGAGTGCAGTCGAGCGTCTCGGCACCACGACCGCGCAAAGGGCCCGTGTCGAAGGGCTCGACGTCAACAAGGCAACCGCTTAGGGAAATAAGGCAGGTCGCTGCCAGCATCATGATGTTCTTCATTCTTGTTCCTCTTCCATTCCTCAGCCACCGTTCGTCGGGGCACGACCCAGTCGTAGCAGAGAGCGTGCCAAACATGTTAAGCAATGCTTGAGAAGCCCCGTAGGCCTATCGCGTCAGCACCAAAGGGGTCTGGTGTGAACGTGCGGCTATGCCGACGAAACGATCTATGAACGCTCGTTGGCGATGGCTTGAATCAGCTCTGTCGTCACAAACAAGCCGCCCGGGTGTTCTTCCGGTGGGGACCACTCGCTTCGGGCGCGATGGCGTGGCATCGACTCCCGGTGACCAGCCCCCTCGCAACCCACTTAGAGGAGACGCTCGCGCTCCTCGTGGAGTCCCGCGACATCGTTTCCGAGCGGCCGCATTACGACGCGCCACCCGCGTGGGCCGACGAACGTGGGTGGAGTGAGTTCCTCGCGGAGATGTCGGACGCTCAGCTCGTCGCCGCGGAGCACGACCCGTGCGGGTGGCTTGCGAACTGCGCGGGCGCGCCGGCCTCGCTTCGCGCTCTTGGTCAACGCGCGACAGATATTGTGAATCGATATGAGTTCTCCGGAGAGGTCGTCGCGACGAAGACGAAACGCCACGTCAAGAAGCGAAAATCAGCGCAGCTACACGCGCTCTGCACCGTCGCCGCTCGCCGCTTCGCGGGCGTGGAGCGTATCGTCGACCTCGGCTCCGGGCATGGACACCTAACGCGGGCGCTCGCGCTCGCGCTGCGCCCCCAAGAAACGCTCGGCGTCGACTGGGACAACGAACGCATTGCGCGGGCCATCGGTCTCAGCGCGTCGCCCGATACTGGCGAATCGAACCAGCGAGTGCGTTTCGTCCACGGCGACGCGAGCAAAGAGGACCCTGCTGGCGAACTTGCCATTCGCGACCTCGTGACGGGCCTGCATCCTTGTGGCGCCCTGGGGGATGCGCTCGTCGCACGCGCCCGTGACGCCGGCGCCCATGTATTGGCCGTGAGCTGTTGCTACCAAAAGACGGCGGACGCTCGCCGCGACGCGCTCAGTGAGCAAGCGCGTGGCCACGGATTTAGCATCCCGCGACACGCTCTTGGCCTGGCCAACCTCTCGCCGCGCTCCTTCGAAGGCAGCGGGACTCTGGATGAAAAGCGCGCGGGCCGACGAACGCGCTTTGCCTTGCGTCTTGCCCTTGAAGCGCGCGGGCTGCTCCTCGAGCAAGGCGCCGAAGGCAACGGCATCAGCAAGGGCCAAGTGCGCCACGGTCTTGGGTTCATCGCACCGGCGGCCTTCGCGGCGCGAGGACTGACGGCGCCCAGGGCCCAGGAGCTTGCGGACGCCGAAGCCCGAGCCATCGCCGCCCACGCCCATGTGGCGCGCTTCGCATTGCCGCGTCACGCGCTCTCTCGTCCCCTTGAGCTGGCCATCGTCCTCGACCGCGCGCGCTACCTGGAGGAGGCGGGATGGCGCACGGATGTCATAACGCTCTTCCCCGCGGCGGCGAGCCCCCGCAACCTTGGCATCGTCGCGAACGCGCCGGCCTAGTGCGGAATAGGCGCTTTCACCGCTTCGTTATACCGGAGTGCCGAGCATGCAGAGCAGAGCGGAAGGTGCTCTTCTGGGGACGATGCTTGGGGACGCGCTCGGACGGCCTTTTGAAGGCACTCCACTCACGAGCCGGCCTCGCTTGGTCACCGCGGTTCAGCGCCGCGTCATCGCCCCACGTGCTTGGGGGTACAGCGACGACGCAGAAATGATGCTCGCCGTGGGCGACTCCATCGCCCGACTGGGCGCCGTGGACGAAGCGCACATCATGGAAACGATGGCCTCCTCCCACGAGGTCGCGCGCGGTTACGGCAAGGGCACGCGCGCGGCGTTTCGCGTCTGGCGCGAGACCGGGTCTTGGGCGCTATCGTCGCGGGCGCTCTGGCCTGAAGGTTCACGGGGGAACGGCGCGGCGGTCCGAATGGCACCCGTCGCGGTGCTGCATCGCGAGTCGAGCATGGCGACGCTTCGCGCCGCGGCGCGAAGAAGTGCGGTCCCGACTCATGCCCACGAGGAGGCCTTGGCCGGAGCGGAGCTGGTCGCTCTGGGAGTCTGGGTCGCCCTTCAGGGCGTGACGCCGACGGAGCTCTTGGAAGTGCTTCGGCTCGCGGCTGGCGGGACAGCGTTCAACGCCCCCTTACGGAAGTTGCAGGTGGTCCATTCTCCTGAGGAAGCCATCGCCGGTCTCGGTCATGACGTGTTCGCCATCGAGTCGGTGCCCCTCGCCATTTGGGCGCACTGCCGGCATCGTTCCTTTGAGGATGCCGTCATGGAGGCGGTGAGCGCAGGCGGGGACACGGACTCCATTGGCGCAATGACGGGCGCGTTGGCCGGCGCGACCTACGGCGTGGAGGCGATTCCCAAAGCGTGGGCGGGCGCCCTCGAAACGCACGGACGCCGGCGCGTTCAAGGACTCGTCCGCGCGTTGATGGCGCGTTGATGGCCCATTCTCCGTGGAGCGGCGGATCACGCACGCGACCCGCGAGTTCCGCACTGCGGCGTAGATAGGCACGCGCATTCGTAGGGCTTTTGCGTCGGGCACGGGAGTTGCTTTGAACAGATGCATGACCACCAGATCACTCCTCCTCGCCCTCACCCTCTCCTTCAGCGCAGCCCCCATGGGCGTCGCACAGCCCCCCGAGGGCGGCCCACCACAGGAAGCCCTCGACGCCTGTGATGGACAAGACGCCGGCACGCTCTGCGCGTTCACCGGTCGACGCGGCGAGACGCTTGAAGGAACCTGCCGTGCGCCCCAAGGGCGCGCCCTCGCGTGTGTGCCCGCAGGACACACGCGCCCACCATCCCGCTAAGAGTCCGACGCTCACACATGAATGAGTGATGCGCGATGACGGGTGCGCCGGTATCATTTGTCTATCACACACCGACGACCCGAAGCCCCCTTCTCTCACCCGCGCTCCTCAAGGATCACGCGACTTTGCCTCGCGCTTTTGTCGCTCTTGTTGGGTTCCTGTGGCGATGAGCTTCAGCAAGCACCGCTCATACCGCAGATAACGCCCGAAGAGCTTGGCCCGCGCCCCACCGACGGAGAGCTCTGTCCAGCCGGCGCAGCGGCGGAGGGAGCGACCATCCGCGCCGTCTTCCTCGCACAGAGTCACGTCCAGAGACCCGACGACCCATACTTTCGGCTCACCGCCGGTCGGGATGCCCTCCTCAAAGTGCACGTCGTCGCTCCTGGCGCACCAGCCGCACCGCCCCTTCGCGCGATCCTGCGAATCGGTGGCGAGTCGATGGAGCTATGCATGAGTGGCCCGAGCACGCTGCCCGAATCGGTGGAGTCCCGCCCCGGCCTCGTGGAACACAGCTTCGATGACAGCTTCACCGTGAACATCCCCGGTGAATGGATTCGCCGAGGGCTCTCCATTGGAGTCGCCGCGGGCGATACCGCGGTGCTCTTCGAGGATATCAACATCGGAGCCCCAAGCCGTGTCGTGATGAATATGATCGATATTCGCTTCTTCGACGAAGACGCCGCTGAGGACTACACGGACGGCTGGGAAGAGGAGATCGCCAATCACTGGCCCGTGACCGGACTTGAAGTTCGACGCTCCGCCGAGGTGATCTTTCCGGAGGTCGTTCTTCCTCCGGACTGCGGCTCCGACCGGCCGCCAACGCGCCTGACGCGAGAGATGTGGGACGACGGAGAGCAGAGCACAGCGGCGGTCTGGAACGGCGCGCTGCGTGCGGCTTCTGGCAGTCGTGGTCGCCACAGTCTTTACTACGTCAACATCTACGGGGTTCCGAGCGGCGGCCAAGCCGGCGGCTTCGGCGGCGTCGGCAACGGAAAGCAAGTGGGCATCCTCCACCACGAGCTTGGTCACGCCATGAGCCTGCCGCACTGGGGCAACAACGCGGACTACCCGTACCGCAATGGAATGCATGGCGT
>JBGCFM010000015.1:0-19928 GCA_045106895.1 Polyangiales bacterium
CCTTCGCCGTTCCCGCCGCGGCTTTCGATGAGCAGCAAGTACTCGCCGTTGATGGAGTCGTCGCGGTAGAGCGAGCGGTCGACGAAGCGCGCCGGAATCTCGCCCGCGGCCTGGTCCCAAAGAACGACGGGCTCCTGGCCGGTGGGAGGCTGAAGAGCGATCCAGAGGCTTGAAGGGTCGCTGTGCTCGATGTCGAGGGTGATGGCGAAGTCCTCGGGGACCGAAGCCTGGCCGTAGACGACGAGGGGAAGAGCGATGGGCGCGTCGCTAGGGCTCAGAGCCAGAGCGACGTTGGATTCAAAGGAGTCACGCATCCACTCGTCGGCGCAGTAGCCCTGGCCGTAGACGCTGGCGGCGATGCACACGAGGTTCGTATTGCAGTCGGTGTCCACGTCGCAGTCTTCCTGGAAGCCCGGGTAGTTTGTGGTGTCGCGGCACTTTCCGAACTCATGTCCGTAAGGTCGACCTTCGCAGCGAAAGCCGGTCTGGCAGTCTGCGGTGGTGCGGCAGTCGATGTCGCCCGAGCGCGTGTTTTCGCGAAGGGTCTCGAGGGTGCGTGGGCCAACCCAGTAGAGGCTCGCGAGAACCTCCATGCTCTCGACGGGACGCGCGGCGAGGATGCTGGTGACGGCGCGGGAAGGAACGCCGCCTTCGCGCAGGCCTTCGTTCGACGCCGCATTGACGAATGCAAGAACTGCGTCGGCTTCGCCGTAGGTGAAGGCGACGCCGTCGTAGGTGCCGTGGGGGCTGTCGTCGGTGGGTACGAAGCCGAAGTCCTGCGCGTACTCTTCGAGTCGCCGGAGGGCGCTCGGGCCTACGTAGGAGACGGCGTCGAGGGCGTCGATGCTCTCAAAAGGTCGGTCGTCGTCGGTGCCGGCTTCGGCGTCGGGGCCGTCTCGGCGCGCGATGATGTTGCTGGCCGCGCGCCGGTCGAGGGCGACGTCGACGTCGAGGAGTTCAAAGTCCGTCTCGACGTCGTTGACGAGGGCGAGGACGCCTTCGGCTTGTCGCTCGCTAAGAGCCTGAGTGGCGGCGGTGTCCGCGGCTTCCGGGCCTTCAGGGGAGAGGGCGCAGCCAGTGAGGGCAACAACAAGAGCGAGACGAAGGAACATGGCGCCGAGTACAGCAAGACTCATGCCTCGGCGATGTCCCCAAAAGAGGCATCAAACCCTATGTTCTGAGCGCTCCCCGCCCAACCAGGTGGCCACTTCAGAAGCCGGTGCGCGCGCCAAAGAGTGTCTCACCTGAGTGATAGATTTCGCCCCCATGACGACACGCCTCTACTACGCCCCTCGCACGCGCGCCTTTACCGCTCTTTGGCTCCTCGAAGAGCTCGGTCAGCCGTATGAGCTGGAGTCCTTCGCGATTGCCAGTGGCCGCCACAAGAAGGACGACTACTTGGCCCTAAACCCCATGGGCAAAGTGCCTCTTGTGGTCCACGACGATGTGCCCGTGTCCGAAACCGGCGCCATCGCACTTTACCTTGCCGACCGGATGGGCAGCGAGCTTGCCCCCAAGTTGGACGACGCCGCGCGTCCCGCGTTTCTTCGCTGGATGTTCTTTGCCGGCAGCGTGACGGAGCCTGCTTTTGGCGAGAAGTTCTTCAAGTGGGACGTCCCCGCGAGCTCCGTCGCTTGGGGCAGTTTTGCTGACATGGAGCGAATGCTCACGGACGGCATCACGCCTGGTCCGTGGCTCCTCGGCGAGCGTTTCTCCGTCGCCGACATCGTCGTCGGCGCTTCTGCGCGTTTTGGTGTGATGTTTGGCGCCTTTGAAAAAGAGGGGCCCATCGCGGACTACGTGGCGCGGCTCTCCGCGCGTGACGCGTTCAAGCGTGCGGAGGTCATCGAAGCGCGCGAGAGCGAGCGCTTCCCACCCAAGAAATAGCGCCTGACGAGCTCAGGGAGCGGCTTCGTCGAGAACGCGAACGCCCCCGTGGGCAACCTCGATGGTGTTCTCGCGGGTTTCGATGCCGACGGCGGCGTCTCGCTGGGAAATGATGGAATAGCGCTGCGCCATATGCATCGCGCGGCCACCGTTTTCTCCCACGTTGAGCACCTCGCCGGAGCGGCCCGCCTGGATGCCCCAACCCGCGTCATCGTCCACGCGGATCTCCACCTCCAGAATGAACTCTCCGCCTTCATCGGACGTGGTCGTCGTGATGTGAACGAGCAGCGAGCCGCCGCCTGGAAGCGGAACCGTGTCCGCACGAAGCACGGGCTCGTTGAGCGTCGCGACGGTCACTTTGGCTGGCAGCAGCGAGCGCAGATCGTCGTTGAGGAGAAGAGGGAACGCCTCTGTTCGTTCGCCGCCGGAGCAAGCGAAGAAGAGCGCACATAGACACAGCGCACGTAAACACAGCGCGGCCTGGAACGAACTGCGCTGGAAGAGAGACCTCATCGTTCGCCCGGACACTGAACTGAAGGCTCGGCCCAACCAAAGACCATCCGGTAGATGTCGTTCCCCTCAGGAGCTTCTGCTTGTTGCCATGACGCGCCGTTGTCGTCGCTGTAGTAGAAGACGTCGCCGTTGCGACTCGCCGCTGCGATAGTGCCTTCGCCGGAGTCCGCGACGAGCTCAAAGCGTGCGCCGCTTGCGAGGGTCTCGCTTGTCCAAGAAAGGCCGTCCGAGGAGCGGTGGAGTTGGTCGCCGGAGCCCACCCAGAACTCGCCGCCCACGTAGGCGCCGACGCCGCTGATGTTCGCGCCGATGCTGCCAGCGCCGAGGTCTGCGCCGGTGTTTCGGTCCACGGCGCAGGTGCTTCCATCGCTCCCAAAAGAGACCACGCGGCCCGGGCTCGCCGCGAAGCCGCCGCTGACGCCAATGCTCTCGTGACGGGTGCCGTTGCAGCTAGCGAGATTCTCCCAGCCTTCGCCTCGGTTGAACTCGACGTTGCCATCGGCGCCGCTGATCCAGATGCCCGGGTAGACAGCGCCATCACGGTTGAGGTCAGAGAAGGGCGCTCCTTCGCGAACTCCCCACTCAACGCCGTCGTTCGACTCGTAGATGCTGATGTCCGAGAGGATCAGCCAGCGATCGTCGTAGCCCACGGAGGTCGCGCTGCGATCGGCGAACTGCACGCTCGTCCAAGTAAGGCCGTCGCGGCTGGTGTGTACGTTGCCGGTGGAGCCCCAGCCCGTCATGCGCACGAAGACGCCGTCGTGGTAGGCGAGGCTCTTCGGTGTGTAGCTTTGGTGCCAGTCGTCCTCCGAGGACACGGACGTATCGTTGATCCAAGTACGTCCCATGTCGCAGCTGGCGATGTGCCGACCGCCCCAGCCCATGGCGACGAAGACGGGCACGCGTCCCGAACCGACGTCGGGGCGGGCAGCGTCGAAGGGAGGCGCGTCCGTTGCGCTGTCGGCGACGGCGCTGTCGGAACCGGACGAGGCCGCGTCTCGACCGGAGTCGACGGTGGAGTCGTCACCGCAGCCGATTGCTAGGAGCAAGGCGAGCGGGAGTAAGGCTGAGCGGCGCATGGGGCGGAGCTATAGGGGGGGAGCCTAGGGCTGTCCAACAGTGCTTGTTCTGCGCCAACGGAGAACAAGCTACTGGGCGAGAAGGCCTAATCCCCCAGCTGTCGAAATCCGAATCCGATGAGGATTCCGTATTGCACCGTGTGACGAATCGGGTGATTGCTCCGCAAGAAGGGCTCGACTTAGGAACGCATACTCGTAGGCGCCGAAAACGCGCATTGTGAATGCTGTGCCGCGACCGAAGAAAAAGTCGAACGCGAGGCCAGCTTGGACCGAGTGCGTCAGCTGATAGATGTCGGTCCCATCGTCTTGTTCTGGACGACCCGCGAAGCGATACCCCAGCAGCGGAACGGCGTAGGTGGAGCGGAGGGCACCTTCTTCACCACCGCTCATGTTGAACGCGTAGCCTCCACGAAGTGCGATGCTCCCGCCGGGAGCTTCGGTCCACATAAAGGTGGCACTCGACTCGATCGTCCAGCCGCCGCCGAATACCGCCGCGACTTCTGCTGTGAAAAGGTCCAGCGTTAGGATCCGATTACGCTTATGAATCCCCCACTGGGTGAACTCCAGCTGGAGTGGCAAAGTAGAAAAGCGAAAGCTGAGTCGGTCGAACTTGACCGATGAGTTCGGTTCCGGAGCAGGTTGTTCCGAAGCGGGCTGCTCTATTGGCGCCGCTTCTTCCGCCGATGCGCTGGAGGCGAACCCAAGCACTGCCAAACCCAGCCAAAGTACGTGTCGTACCCCATGCTTCTACGATGAACGCTTGAGCGCGAAGACGCCAAGCCCATTCCACCAGCCGTCCTGCTTTCCGTTCTCGCCGGGCAGGTACTTCGACCACGTCGCTTTGAAGTTCATCGTGTCGATGGCGTCTTCGGTGGCGCGACGAATCTCTGGATCGTTGTAGTCGTCGACGAGGAGAATGCACTCATCGGCAAGCAGGTTCTCCGCCCACTCAATGTGGTTTCGTGTTCCAAGGTAGGTGTGGTCGCCATCGTAGAAGTAGACGCCTACGTTGGACGGAACGAGCTTGTCGCGGAAGAGCTTCTCCGACGGCATGTTGTGAAAGGTGACCTCGGCGCTCTCCGGCGCGTAGCGCGCGAGGTTGTCGTGGAGCGCTCTCTTCGCTTTGAAGCCCCAGCCCGTGTGGTGTCCGTAGAAGCGGAACTTGTCGCAGGCGACAAGCTTCTTGCCTGCGTTGCCGTACGCCGCGGAGCAGAGCGTCAGGCCTTTCCAGGTTCCGATCTCGAGATACGTCTCGTCCTCGTCCATGGAGGCGACGAGCTGGTTGAGGAAGTTGCACACGCGCGGCGTCGACATGCCTTCGACGTCCACGAGGTGTTGCGCGTCGTTGTAGTTGTTGTTGGATTGGAGGAGTTGTTCTGCTCGGTTCATGCGATGCGCATTCGCAAGGAGCAGGCCAGCAAAGGCCGTGCTCAGCACGCTAGGCGTTCGTACTTTAAAACCGGCTGGCCGGTTTTCAGTGCCGCACCGCTCGCACGCTGAGTGTGAATGCGAAGCACACTTCGCACCTCAAAATCTCAGGCGAGGGCCATCGCGTAGGCACGCGCGACCTGCTCGGCGGCGTGGTCCCAGGAGAAGCGTGCGGCTTGCTCGGGCCCGAGACGTTTCCAGTCGGAGTCGTCGTCCTCAAGGGTTCGGATCGCGTTCGCGAGTGAGCGCCAGTCGCCGGCTTTGCTGTGCAGTCCGGCGCCTCCGAGGACTTCGACGAGCGGCGCAATGTCGCTGGCGATGACAGGCGTACCGCACGCGAGCGCCTCGAGTGCGGGCATGCCGAAACCCTCCGCCAAGGACGGCTGTAGCAGCGCCTTTGCGGACTGGAGCAAGCGCAGGTACTCGTCCTCGCTCGTCTCCGGCATGAAGTGCACACGCTCGCCAACGCCAAGTTCGTCCGCCAGCGCCTTGAGCTCGCCTCCGGGACGAACGCGCTGAAGGTAGACGAGGTGGGAGTCTTTAGGCGCCGCCTCCGCGAAGGCCCGGAGCGCCAGGGGGTGGCCTTTGCTCGGCTGGTTTTGACCAACGAGGAGGTAGTAGGGCGCGTCGAAGCCGACGAGCGTTGAGATCTCGCTGTCCGGGTCTGCCCTCGGCGTAAAGCGCGCGTCGGCGGCGTTGGGGGAGACCACGATGCGGCCCTTGAGCGATGGGAAGCGCCGCACAATATCGGCGGCGGACGCTTCGCTGACCGTCAAGACCACACGCGACTGGGCGAGCGCGTGGCGAATGCCTCCGCCGAAAAACAGAGTGCGAATGGGCCTGAGCCAGGGGGACGACTCGCAGTACTCGGGATGGGAAAGCCACATCAGGTCGTGCACTGTCGTGACGGCGCGACAGGGCAAGCCAAGGCCTAGGATGTTGTGCGGCGAATGGAAAAGCGACGCCTCTTCCAAGGAGCCGAGCGTGCGCGGAAGCGCCAAGGAGCGCGGTCCGTTCGGGTGCACGGCGACGGCTTCGTACTCGACGTTGGGCGCATCGACACGAAGCTCAGGCGGGGCCTCTGGGTGCGTCCAGAAACGAAAGCGCCAGTCGGGCCGTAACGTAGGAAGACGCGTCGCGATGGCCAGGACGTGCCGCCCAATGCCGCTTTGACGACGCGACACATAGCGGGCGTCAACAACGATGAGCGGTGAGGTCTCACGCGGCGATAGGAGGCGGAGGACGATCCTTCAAGTCGATCGCCCTCACAACCTCTATGTCACTCGAGCTGTGACTAAAGCAGCCCAGGGCACATGTCCGTGGCCACCGCCGAGTTGTCGTCTTCCACGCATTCGATGGCGTCGCCGGTTTCCGGTGCCACCGCAGGGTCGATGCGTACCTCGAACATCAGGTCCACGTCGGTGGGGACGTCCATCGCAGTGACGGTCACACGTTCGCGGCCACCTGGAAGGAGGGGACCAGTGGTCACCGCCGTACCGATGAGAACCTCGGGGTCCACGTCGGTTCGCCAGAACTCCACGCTGATGCCCGCCGGGACGCCGCGGCTGCCTTGGTTGCGCACAATCGCGGAGAGGCGGATGGCGCCGGCGGAGCACTCACCTGCGGCTTCCAGCTCCGCCTGAAGGTTCGGCGCGTTGAAGATGCCTTCGCCCTGAACGTTCTGGCGGTAGTTGTTCAAACCTGGCGTCGTCCAGTTGTCCGCCTCCATGGCGGGCACCTCACCGAAGTCGGAGGTGTTTGTCACGTGGTAGCTGTACTGATTCCAGATGGGCCGCGTTGGCACCCAGCTGTCGAAGGCGTCGCCGTAGACGAAGACGCCGGCGGTGCCCGCAGCGTACTCCGGCGGCAGGTCTGCGATTTCCACGCCGAAGGTCTCCGAGTAGGCCGCCGGGCAGAAGTCTCGAATGACGGCCTGGTCGTTGTTGGCGACGACGACGATCTCCGAGTTTCCGTCCGCGTCCACGTCGACGACGATGGGGTACTCGAAGCCGGTGCGTGAGCTGTTGGGGATAGGATCCATCAAGAGCTCCGTGCCGTCTCGCCCGTCGTAGATGTGCAAGAAGCACTCGTCGTTGTAGACGACCTCGGCGATGCCGTCGCCTTGGAAGTCGAAGACACTGGAGCCCGTCACCGACGAGCTGATGTCTTGGGTGGGGGTCTGCCAGCGGATGAACTCGGTCCCGGCGCAAGCGTCGCCGCCTTCGCCGTCTTCGCGCATCGGCGTCTCGAAACAGTCGGGGTCGTAGACAACGTAGTTGCCGCGTCCTGCCGTGGCGATCTCCGGGAGGCCGTCGCCATCGAAGTCCGCGACCGTGGGCGAGCCGCCGGTACCGCCACCGGGGATCGCGAACTCCGCGTCGTGCCACGCGCCACCAGGCCCAATGAGCATGGCTCCGGTAGCACCGGACTTCACGCTGACGGTGCCGGCGCCGACGATGATGACTTCCGGCGTGCCGTCTGCGTCGAGGTCGGCGATGGCGACGAGGCCGCCGCCTTCCGTATTCCATAGCTCGGTGCCGTCATGGTTGAGGGCGATGTTGCCATTCGTAAGCTCAACCTGGCCATCTCCGTCGAGGTCCGCGACCACCGGCGACTCCCAGCCGCTCATGGGGCAGGAACCAGCGTCGATGATGTCCATCGCCGGGTTGGTGATGTCGCGACCGTCGTAGACGCGGCAACCCACGACAACGTCAGGCGTGCCGTCTTGGTTGAAGTCCGCGAACTCGATGTTTCCGCGCAGGTTGTCGCCGTCGCGTCGGGCGAGCTCCGTGACGCCATCACCATCCATCATGCGGATGCCGCCGCCGTCGATGCGGTAGACGAACTCGAGGGCTTCGTCGTCGTCGAAGTTGGCGAGGGCCACTCCTTCACTGTCCGGCGGCGCGACGGAGCGGTCGATGGTGAAGAGGGGCTCCCCCGTGTCGCCGCTGAGGCCTACGATGACCGGCAGCGTCCAGTTGGTGCCCGTGTAGAAGGGCACGACGACGTCCGGGATGCCATCGCCGGAGACATCGCCGACGACGGGGGAGTTGATGACCTGGTTGTAGAGCGAGCCGCCCACCATCACGCCTTCAAAGTGCCATTCTTCGGTGACGGCGATCTCTTCGAACTCCGGCCGAACTTCGCACATGTCCCCGCCGGCGCCGGTTGGCAGGCAGCTGCCAATCGTCGGTTCGCAGTAGAGCGAAGGGTCTCGGCAGTCGAAGTCGTTGGCGCACTCGATGCCCGGCGTAATGCAAGCGTCGGCGACGCAGACGTCTCCTTCGGGGCAGCAGAGGTTTGAGTCCGCACCACAGAGGGTCTCCTCCGGCGCGCAGTCCGCCGCACAGACGACTCCGTCGAGGCAGATGTCGCCGGCGTCACAGCAGAGGATGCCGTTGTCGCCGCAGCGTGTCGTCTCGCAGATGGGCAGGCACTGGAATCCGTCGACGCATTCTTCGCCGTCGTTGCAGCACATCGCGCCACAGAGGTTCTCTTCTTGGCAGAGCCCGGCGTCGGTCCTTGGGGGGCCGGCGTCGGGAATCGCCGCGTCCATCGGCACCACACACATATTGTCCACACATAGGGAGCCCAACACGCAGTCCGTGTCATTGGTGCATTCCAGCATCATGGGGTCTTCCTCGCAGGAACAGGCGACGAGGAGTGTCAAAGCGACAAGGCGGAAGTTCATGTCTCCATCATACATGGTACGGCGCGCTTCGCCCGAAGCAGATGTGCTCTCTCCCGCTTCGGCGTCTCCAGGGCGTCGAACCGGTGCAATCCGCTCTTCTTCAAAGACAACAACCGGATGCTCTTCGGCGACGCCAAGAAGAGCGTCGACGCGCTCTTGGCGGAGCTGAAGTAAGGCGCGTCGCTCGCCTGCTTAGGCTTTGGGAGGCCGGTTCGGAGCGTCGCGTCGATGTCGAATCCACAACGCCGCGACGGCACACAGGGCGACCTCGACGCCGACCAGCATCCACTGCTTGTTGGAGTCTGCGCCTTCGAGTGCGAGTCCCACGAAGCGCGCTAGGAGGTAGCCAGCCGAGAGGCAAAACGCGGCCCACGCGACGACAACGGTCCAGGGCCGCTTCCAAGGTTTGACGACGAGCACCATACCGAGGCTCACGCCCAGACCCCAGCGCACGTGACGTTCGACGGCTTCGAACAGGTCCGGCGCGGGATCGAACTCTTGGACGAGCGTCGGCGCGAAGCAGAGGACCAGCGACGCCAAGGCACAGACTCCGCCAAGAAGCTGAGTGGCGGACAGTCGGGCGGGCGCGGGTTGAGTCACGTAGAGAGCCTACCGGATAGTAGGCTCTCGCCCGCAAATGAAGCGGGCGGCGCCGGGTCTTCAGTGCGCGCTGAGCACGTGACCAGCGTCGTCTGAGTCGTCTGTTCGGCGAACGCTGCTCTCGCTCGCGATGGCTGCGTCCACGTTTAGGCCTCGAACCGGCAAAGGGTGCACGTGGCTCGGCGGAATACTGCGCACGAAGATCGGCGGCGTCACTACGAAGGAGTCGCCGAAGCCCATGAGGCTGCCGGTGGTGCGGTCCATGGCGAAGGAGAGGGCCTCCGTGCCGGGTCCGCCGTCGAAGCGCTCCCAACCGTGGGCCGTCAAGAAGAAGCTCGCGTTCGGACCGACGGCGAGGAGGCCGTGCGCAGCGTCGAAGAGGAGCGCCGCCGCGGACGCGGGGACCGGGTACATGTCGACCCGGAACCACGCGTCGCGGAAGAGCCAGAGCTGCCCTTCGACGAGGGCGTAGACGCCGACGGGCGTGGCCACCAAGTTGGTAGGCTGCGCCGGGAGCGTCGACGAGAGCGTTCGCAGCGTCTCTCCATCGTGCGTCCACGTAGACGTCGCGATCTGAACAACAAGTCGCGACGAGCGTTCGTCCCAGGCGAGGTGCATCGCGTCATCCGGTTCGACTTCGTCCATGTCGTCGTCGCTGATGGTGGCGAAAGTGGTCCACTGAGACTCGCCGGCGGGCGAGAGAAAGAGCTCGCCGTCGCGGGTGATGGTGAAGGCGTCGCCATCTTCGTTCATCGTGAGCGCGTCGATGAGCTGCCCGTCGGGCAGAGGCGCCTTGATGAGGTTCCAGGTGCGTCCGTCGAGGCGATAGAGTGCGCGCGTGGCTGCGTCACTGGCGATGACCCCGCGGTGGCTGCCGAAGACATGGGAAGGCGAGCAACCTTGAAGGCCCGGGGTCGCTTCGACGACGCCGGCGCGCCATACGTGGGTCTGGCTCGAGGCGAGGTCGCCACCGAGCATGAGGAGCGCCGCGTCTTCGAGGAGTGTGTCCTCATCGGCGAGGGACACGAGGACCCGGCACGAGGTGGCGCCGGCGTCGCCGAGGGGCTCGCCGCTTGGAACGCGGACAAGCTCAAAGCGCTCGTCGTGTTGCTGAAGTGCGACGGCGCCCTGTCCCGGAAAGATCGTGACGCCGGAGGCCACGGCGCATTCGAGGTCCTCCCAGAACTCTCCGTTGAAGGAGAACGTCGCGGCGTCCGTCGCGTCTGCGCCGATGACCCCGTGCTCCTCGTCGAAGGCCAAGCTGCTCAGCTCGGGGCCACGGCACATTTGAGCGAGGGCGCCGCCTTCGATGCGAAACGTAAAGCCCGCGGCGTCGACGGGGGTGAGGTGAAAGAGCGCGCCGAACTCGGGCACGTGCGTGGCCACGGCGTGGCGCAGGTCGCCTTCGTGCTCGAGACCCGGAAGGCCGGCGAAGTCCGAAAGCTGCGGCAGCGCAAAGACCTGTGCGTCGCGCGGCGCGCTGAGGCGCCGAAGTGTGAGCTTGGAGGTGCCCTCGTTGACGGTTCCCACGACGACCTCTTCGACGTCGGGATCGTAGTAGGCGAAGAGACCTTGAGGATGAACGGACTTCACCGGGGCGCGCCATTCTGCCGCCCATGCGGAGCCGTTCCATCGATGACCGACGAGGGCTTCTTGGACCTCGAATCGCCAGACGTTTTTGCGTCCGGGATCGACGACGACAACAGGGGAAAGCGTGGAGCAGGGCCCCCCGCCGAATAGCGTTCTCCAGCTAGTCATGTTCGGACTACGACCTAGCGCCAAAGATCTTCCCTGGCGAGACTTTGGGGTACTTCTGAGAGCGTTCGTGTCCCGCAGGCGCGGCGCCCAAATCCCCGGACTTTCTTCAATCGCAGGGCGAAAAGAGCGCAGATAAGGTCGAATCTGGTGCTTTTGAGTCGGGCGCCTACAGAACGAGAGCCAAGGTGTCGACGCTTCCAAGGTCGATCCCAAACGCCCGCTTGGCGGCCGCGCGTGTGCGTTCGCCGTCTCCGCTCGTGAGTGCATGATGCAGGCCCTGACCCACGTTTTGCACAGCTGCATGGCAGACCCTGCGCGCAAAGGCCTCGCACGGGTCCAAGAGCGGAGCCTCGGTGAACTGGCGGAAGACTGGCGTGAGCGCTGGGTAGTGGGTGCAGGCGAGAAGGATCGCGTCGGACTTCGCCGCGGCGACAACGAGCGCCTCGACGTCGCGTTCCACAACCACGCCGTTGAGCCGGCCTGCTTCCACGTGCGCCGAGAGCGTTTGCGCGGGCAGCGCGATCACATCGCGTCCGGCGGCACGGAGTCTTCGCTCGTGCACACGGGCATCAATGGTCCCCTCGCCGCCAAGAACGGCGATGGTCTGGGCTCCCGAGGCCAATGCGATGCCGACTCCGTCGTCGATGATTCCCACGATGGGACACGGGGGATCATGAAGCTGCTCGAGTGCAACACTCGCGGCGTTGCATGCCACCGCAACCTGCGTCACGCCGCGCTTCATGAGAGCGCTGGACAGCCGCCGGAGTCGATCGGCAAGCTGTGGCGCTGGCACCGTCCCATAGGGCGCGTAGCCGCTGTCGCTGATGTAGATGGTGTCCAGGTTTGGGGCTTGCTCGCGAATTGCATTCCATGTCGGCACGCCGCCGATTCCCCAATCGAGCACCGCCAAGCTCATGGGTAGCTTTGAGGCGCGACCCAGTCGCCATGGACGGGGCCCGAGTCAAAGGCGAGGACGCGGGCGCTGAGGCCCAGGTTGAGGCGCTCGACCTTTCGCCCCGGGAAGCGACTCTCGAGGTACCAGACCATCTCGTGCTCAGCGCGGATCGGATTGTAGGCGAGCATCTCGCGCCAACCAGGGTGCGCGACGAGCTTCGCGCGCGCCTTCTGGTAGGCCGGGTGACGTCGGTCGTTGAACCAGGTCTTCGCTTTGGTCAGCAGCAGCTCCGGAACCTGACGCGTGCGCACTGGCGCCGTCACCATGTCGACGACGAGGAGGCGGCCGCCGGGCCGAAGCACGCGCATCACCTCGCTCATGAGCGGATCCCAATCGAGGTAGCGAAACGAAAGCAGCGAGGTGACAACGTCGACGCTCTGATCTTCCAGGGGAAGCCTCGGACCTTCAATGGTCTCGAAGCGGAGCTTTGGGTTGTCTTCGCTGTCTTTCTTCGCGAGGCGAATCATTCCCTCCGATGCGT
The DNA here is from genome assembly GCA_045106895.1 of Polyangiales bacterium. Lineage (GTDB taxonomy): Bacteria > Myxococcota_A > Polyangia > Polyangiales > Houyiibacteriaceae > JBCCRV01. The sequence goes on from JBGCFM010000015.1 coordinate 12,393, forward strand.
CGACGCCAACGCCGCTCCGCAGGCGAGTGCTCAGCTGACGAAGGAGCGCACCGTTACCGCAGCCAATGTCGAGGACGTCGACGTGTGTCTTGGGAAGGTGCTCGCTAAGAAAGCGCCATTCATCGGCACGCACGCGAATGTCCGCGAAGGTAGCGGCGTAGAGTTCAGCGACCTCGTCGTAGCTGCCGCCGGAGTCGCGCTGTCTCGGCGGATCGAAGCGCTTGAGGGGCTCGGCCGTGGCAAACCCCGAGTACTTGATGACGGAGCCTCGCAGCCCGTGGGATTTGCGTCCTTTGCAGCCGATGACGAAGAGCTCGCCGGCCCTCTTCGGGCGGACGAAGCGCTCTGGGCTCGCGGAGAAGGTCGTGTACCAGTGGTAGCCGTGACAAGGCACGTCGAAGGTGCGGGCGAAGAAGGCGGCAAACCAGCGACCGGTTCGGCAAGCGTGAAACGTCGCTTCGGCGCCGGGCGCGAAGGGGATGTCGAGCTCTCGCCACTCGTGCGGGCTGAACTGCTCCGGCATCGAGGTGGTGCGAAACATTGGGCCGTACATGCCCGCGTGTCCCACGAAGTGCAGCGCGCGAATCGACCCACAAGACTGAACAGCGTCGACGAACTCACGCTTGGTTTCGATGCGGTCCAGCTGAACGCGATGCCCTTCGCGTTCGAGTCGTTTCGCCATCGTCTTTGCGGCGCGCTCAAGCTCAGCTCCGCCTTCGCGGTACTTCGTTGTGTAGCCGATCCAGGTGATGGCGCTCATGGGGTCTTTGTCCAAGGTACGGACGAGCAGATCAACGCCGGATCCGATGGGACCCATGCGCCGCACTCATCGCTCACGACGAGGACCTTCTCGCCGCTCACATCCCACACGCGCATGCCGTGGATCGCCGCCTGGTAGCGGTGAAGGCTCAACCCGCCCTCCGGCGCTACCATGTCGTGAATCACGTTGGCTTCAATATGCAAGAGCGCAGGCGCGTCGTGCGTCTCCGTTGCGACAACGCGGAGCGCGCCGTCCTCGAAGGCAAAGCGCCGCTCCACGAAACGCCCTTCGACGAGGTGAATCGTCCCGGAAGATTCTCCGTGATCATGAGGTGCACATCGAGCGCCGGGCCTCCAGCGCATCGCCAGCAGTTCGCATTCGTCGTCGGAGGAGGAGAGGAGCGTGCGGCCATAGGGCTCGTTGCTCTCAGGCTCCTGAAACACCGGCGGCATAGGAGAGGGAACTGGCTCACGCGTCGTCATCGGCGCCCCAATTTGGACGGTTTTCAAGAAACTTCAACCACGCTCGCCTCCTTGAACGAGTCGCCGGCAAGGCGTATTCCCGGCATGTGGATGATTCATCAACGCCGCAGGTGAAGCTGCCGCCTCCCGCTGTGCAGGCGCCACCCGATCCGGCCGCACACAACGAGTCGCTCCAGATCGCTCGGCTCTTTCTGACGACGCTGAAAGCTCGGCGCCCCTACGCGACGTGGGGTATCGCTGTGCTCATTGGGATGGTCTTCGCGCTCCAGCTCTACGTTGGCCACATGGAAGTCAACGCCACGTTCATTCGCCTGGGCGCGCTCTACCCGCCGCGCGTGTTTGAAGCGGGCGAGTTCTGGCGTCTCGCCAGCTGCACGTTGCTCCACGCGGACTGGATGCACGTGGGCTTCAACGTGTACGTACTCATCATTCTCGGCATCTTCGTCGAACGAATCCTCGGCACGCCACGCTTCCTCGTTCTGTACGTGTGCTCCGCCTTCGCTGGAAGCGTCGGTAGCCTCTTCTTCTTGGGCGCAAGCTTCAGCGTTGGCGCATCCGGCGCCGTGTGGGGCCTTCTCGGAGCGCACGCCGTTCTGGCCTTCAAGCCAACGGGTCTATTGCCCGAACTCATGCTCCCCGGCGTGAAGCGGGCGGCGATGATCAACCTCGGTCTCAACGTCGTTTTCTCGTTCCAGGCCGGCATAGACACCTGGGCGCACTTCGCTGGAGGTGCGTGCGGCGCGTTGGTCTTCTTAACGCTGAGCCGCTCGGTTCCACGCGTTCCCAAGAGCATCCAAGAAGGCGTTCCTGCCCAGGTCCCAGCTCCGAAGTTCATGTGGCCACTGGGTCTCGGAGCCATGGCGTTGCTCGTCTCGCTCACGGGAGTCGCCATCGCGCAAGGCAACCCGTTCAACTTGGACACCGCCCCAGTTTTCGAGCGCGTGGACAACGAGTGGTTGGGCTTGAGCGTCGAACTGCCCTCGCCGCTTCTCGCGAACACGGAACAAGTCTCGGACAATGAGAGTCGCGAGCTCGTCGTGGGCAACGCTGTCGAAGACACCATGATGGTTCGTGTGTTCACGCAGGCGGTGGACGGCCCCCCGCTCAGCCCTGCAGAGGTAGACCAAGAGCTTACGTCCATCGAGAGCCTCGCGCTTCCTCCGGAAGATGCGACTCGAGCGTCGCCCCCGGAAAGGATGAGCATCGGTGGCCAGCAAGCTGTGATGGTGCGAGACCGACTCGAAAGCGAGATTCTCCTCGATCGTTTGTTCGTCGTTTTCCCGAACCGTTTGGTTCGCGTCGCCGTCTATCGATGGCCTGGCTTCGTTGAGGCGTCGCCCGAAGACACGGCCCGACGCATCGCTGAGAGTGTTCTATTCCTCTGACTATTCCTGTGGTCGGCACTCCCAAGCCAGAGGGGTTTCGCCGGGAGCCCTCGATCCAGCGTCTCCTGGAGATAGCCACAACGTAGAGGTTCCAGTAGTGGCGTTCCGGCGTAACGCGGCACGTCATGGTGCTGTCGGAGGCGTGGGACTTGAGCGAGGCAGGCGGCTCGACTCATACCCGTGATCCGCTGCTTGAGCCTCGCTCTCCGCGGCTTCGATGAGACCCGCGTCGATGGCGCTTCGCAGCACATTCGCCGGCGCGGCGACCACGACGGCGTTTGCGTCATCGCTGGCGAGGGCGACCCAGCGAATACTTGATTCGGCGGCGCGGGCCAGAGAGTTGAGCGTGCCTACGACGGCTTGCACATCGTAGTGATCGCCCAGGTTTCGTGCGTGCGCTGCCCATCGCTGAGCGCGGCGCCAGGCCAGCAGCTCATAAGGTCCGTCGACGTCCGCGCTTACTTCTTCGGCAAAGACAGTCCCTTCCAGGACGCTCGGCGCGAGGGCCGAAAGCCGCCGCAGCAGCGAATCATGCTCGTTTGGGTAGATCCCCGTCTCCGTATTGAACTGCAGCGCTCGGCCGTCCGCGAAGAGTTGCTCAAGAGGAGTGATCGCTTCCGCGTGCGCCTCCGCGATGAGCCCCATCGCTAACATCTGGGCGCCCAACGTCGCTGCGTCCGCGTGTTGTTGAAGTGTCTGGAGGAGTGCGCGCATCGGAGGAAAGTCCCCTGCATCGAAAGACTCGGCGAGGTCGCGGGCGAGGGCGCGATCGATGAGCGCGAGGCGTCTCAGGCAGAGGTACTCGCCGTAGGTGGTGTCCCCAGTGCATTCAGCGAGCTCCTCGCGAACTTCGGCGCGCTCCGCCGGATGAGCTTGGACGTAGGCCAATGCGTTGAAATCGTAGGCCCGCACCGTGGCGGCGAGCGAAGGCGTTGGATCTGTCGGGTCCGGAAGGAGCCGGTCTTGGTGTCTCCAGCGGGGACCGCCGGCCCGGCATTCAATCGCCTCTGGGCTGCGCCGGCAGTGCTCGTCGAAGAGCCGCCGCGCGCGTGGACTGCGCTCGTTGCGAAACAATGGGTCGATGGCTTCAGCCGCCGCTGGAAACTCGTTCCGGAGTCGAAGCGCCGTGTCGACACCTCCTCCAAAACGTAGGAGCGCCGATACACCGATACTGGTCACGCGAAAGTCTCCGCTTTGCACCTCCTGCGTCAGCACCTGGCGAAGCGTCTCGGTGAGCCTGGGGCTCACTTCAAGGCCTGGGTCTTCGCGGATGAGCGCCGCGAAACGCGCCAGCACCGCACGCGGGGGAATGTCCTCTCGCGCAAAGCGCGCTTCATCCTCGGCCGGCGCGCAACTAGCGAACTCGATCCAGAAGAAAGAACGCGCGGCGGTGGGAGTCTCTTGGCGCTCCGCCCAGTCCCCGAGCCAGCCGCACTCGTCGGGCTCGAGCCAGCGAAGCATCGCGCCGTGCACCCTCAGGACTTCTTCCATGGAAGCCCCGCCTTCAAGGACGGCAGCTATCGCTGTGGCGAAGCGTTGCTGCATGTTCTCCGAACAACAGAGCGTGTCCTCGACGTGAGCCCGCGGCGGAAACTCTTCGCCCCAGCGGCGCCAACTCTCCAGCGTCGTGGGCAGGGAAGCACCGAATCGGGCGGGGACGTCTTCCGGGCGGGAGCTCAGCGGAGCAAAAACAAAAGGCCCGCTTTGACCCTCATCGAGCCCGGAAGCAGCGAAAGATGGTTCTTCAGCGGCCGGCGCCGGCTGCGAAGAGCCCGGCTGGCAGGTGCAGCCCATGGCCAGACAGAGCAGCGCATAGAGTCTCGTCGTGGCCATGCTAGTACCGGCTATGACGTACGAAATCGGTCAATACAACACCCTCGAAGTTCGCCGCGAAGAGGCTCAGGGCTTTTACCTGGGCGGCGAAGCTCACGAGGACCAGGTTCTTCTGCCCGGAAGCTTGGCCTACGCGGACACAAGGATCGGTGAAGAACTCGAAGTCTTCGTCTACACGGACTCCGAAGACCGCCCCGTCGCTACGACGCAGCAGCCCACCGCCGTCGTCGGAGACTTCGCGTTTCTCTCTGTGATCGACGTTGCGCCCCACGGAGCGTTCCTCGACTGGGGACTCGATAAGGACCTCTTCGCGCCGCACAATGAGCAGGTTCGAAAGCTCGAGATCGGCGACCAGTTTGTCTTCGCCGTCACCCTCGACAAGAAGACCGGGCGCGTCAAAGCGACGAGCCAGCTCAAGAACTACCTCGACTACGACGTCTCCGAAATCACCGAAGGACAAAGCGTCGAGGTGCTCGTCTACGACCGAAATAGCATCGGCATGTTGGTCGTCGTCGAAGGAAAACACCCAGGTCTCATCTACAAGAATGAAGCGTTTCAGCCGCTTCGTATCGGCCAGAGGATGACGGCGTACGTTCAGCTCGTCCGTCCTGACAACAAGTTGGACATTCGTCTCCAGCGCTCGGGCGTTGCCGCCATCGACGACGCGCAGCTTGTCATCCTGGACGCCCTCGTCGCTTCTCCAAACGGTTTTCTGGGCCTCCACGACAAGAGCCCGCCGGAGGACATTCGAGCGCGCCTTCAGATCAGCAAGAAGGCATTCAAGAAGGCCCTGGGCGGTCTCTACCGCGCTCGCCGCGTCGAGCTCAAAGACGATGGCATTCAGCTCATCCGCGAAAATGACACGAGCGAGTAAGCGCGCATCAACGCGGACGTTCAAACGCCGCCCTGGCTGCGTCGACGAGGGGCCGCGCGTGGCAGCCGTCGATGTGGTCGTTCACTAGGCCCATCGCCTGGATGAACGCGTAGAGCGTCGTGGGCCCGACAAAAGACCAGCCGCGCCTCTTGAGCTCCTTGCTCATCGCCACAGACTCCGGCGACTGGGTCAGCTTACGCATCGCGTTCAACGTTAGGCGCTTCGGTCGGGTCTTGTCTGCGGGCTCGTAAGACCAGAAGAACGCGCCGAGGGAGCCGTACTCATCGCGCAGATCACAAGCGCGCTTCGCGTTGTTGATCGTAGATTCGATCTTGCCGCGATGGCGCACGATGCCAGCGTCGCCGAGGAGCCGCTCCACGCTGCGCTTGTTGAAGCGAGCCACGCGCTCGAAGTCGAAGTGCGCGAATGCTCTTCGAAAGTTCTCACGTTTGCGCAGGATCGTCAGCCAGCTGAGACCCGCCTGAAAGCCCTCAAGGCACACCTTCTCAAAGAGCTGGTGCTCGTCGTCGACGGGGACGCCCCACTCTTCGTCGTGGTAGCGAACATAGTCTTCGTGCTGCGCGGGCCATTTGCAGCGCACGACGCCTTCGTTGCGCTGCAGTCCGGGCGCGAGTCGTTGCTTCGCCATGACCCAGCATAGCGCTTTGATGCCTCAGAGAAAGCGAGCGCGTGAGCGACTCGACTCAAGGCTGAGCTGCACGAGGAACGCCTCGTGTCCGTTGTCCTCCATCAGCACAAGCTCGCGTTCCTTTACGTCGAAGATAAGCGCAGCATTCTCATCGCCACGTTGACCTTCTGGCTGAGAAACGGTCAGGTCCACGATGCGCTCGATCTGCCCAACCTCATCGATGGCGCAGACGCCGCTCGCCTCAAGGCGCGTCCCGCCGCAGTTGACCTCCACCTCACAGCGACTCTCGCGCGCACCATTCGAAGAGCGAGCCAACACACGACAGTCCGCGCCCGGGCGAATTCGCGGACGAGCGAGGGGACCCTCACTTGGAATGCCAGAGACGTGGGTGATCGTAGCGTTGCTCTCGAAGGAGCTCGGCCCTCGCGCCGACGGCGTCGTGCTGCCCTCCGCAGTCGGGCTGTAGTCGTAACTGGCGGCGCTCAGCTCGAAGGCCGCCGGCGCTCCGTTGAGGTTCATGCGCAGGACACCCGATCGGGTGTCAACGTAGAAGTGATTGCTCCCGCGCGGTGAGCGGTCCCCAATCGAGCAGAAGAGCGACGCGTCGTAGCCGCTTCGGAGGGCACAAGCACCGATGCGCCGTCCGGCGACGGTGAAATGCGATGAGCTGTGGACTCTTCGCTCCCCACACAGAAGCCGAACGTCGATCTCACGGTCGGACCGCCCCTCCACACCGTGGATATCCCGCGCGTCTACGCTCAATGTGCACTCTTCGCCGCGTGCTGCGTGGATGGTGGTCTCTGTAGGGATCGCTCTCCACGTGTATCGAGCGTGGCTCTGCAGTGCGAGGTCTTGAGTTGAGAGTGCCGTAAAGGACCCAGGCCGTTGCTCCGGAGGCGCCGCGCACCATCCGATGGCCGCGCCCAACGAAAGAAGAACCAACGCCGCACACGCATGTCGCCACGGTGTGTTCGCCTTCATCGCCGTCAGTTCTTCCAGCGCAGCTTCCGCCTTCGCCGCTCGCGCCTCGGCCTCCTCGTTACGTCGTACCCACGCTTCCTCGTCACTTCGATACGGCATGGCATGCAGACACAGGACGCAACTGAAAGTTCCCGAGTCTCATCGGTCGAGGATGAAACCTGGTACTCTGGCGCCATGCGCACACTTCTGATGGTAGGGCTGATGAGTTCTTTGGCTCTTGGATGCGGTGACGACGACTCGAGCGTCGACGCCGGCGGAGACACCGGCCCCGCCACGGACGCCGGCTCCATCGCCGATGGTGGCGGAACAGAAGACACAGGGCCGGGAAGCGACGCCGGCCCAGGCGACGACGGTGGACCCGCTGGTGACGCGGGCCCCGCCGGAGATGTCGGCCCAGGGTTCGATGCAGGCACCGACGCAGGTTTCGATGCAGGCTTCGACGCGGGTCCAGACGGCACGTGTGGCGGGTTCATCGGTGCGGTCTGCCCAAGCCGCGGCGATTTCTGTGAGTACGCAACGGGCTGCGGCACCGGCGACGCCGAAGGCATCTGTGTAACCCCCCCTGAGTCCTG
>JBGCFM010000150.1:0-37542 GCA_045106895.1 Polyangiales bacterium
GGACACGGCCCTTGGTTTCGCGGGGGAGTTGCACCCGGATGTGGCTGACGCGCTGGAGTTTGGCGGACGTCGCGCGACCTATGCGGAGCTTTCGGTGGAGGCACTAGACGCCGTCCGTGTTGCTCGAGGAACACCCCTCGCACCATCGATTCCTCGTTTCCCCTTCGTCAGCCGCGACGTCGCGCTCTTGCTCGATCAGGAGCGACCCGCCGAACACGTGGCGGAGACGCTTCGAACCACGTCGGCTCTTATCGAGTCCGTCGAGCTCTTTGACGTCTTCGAAGGAGACACGCTCCCAGACGGGAAACGAAGCCTCGCCTTCCACATTCATTACCGTGATCCGGAAGGAACTCTCACGGACAAGAAGGTCGACAAGGAGCATTCAAAGCTCGTGAAAGCGGCAGCGAAAGAGCTTCAGGCCGAACTCCGATAAACGCCCCAAGTTTTCCTTGCCAGGGGGGCGAAAAAATGTATCTTTCGCGTCCCCCGACTCCCTTCATTCGTGAAGAGGGTCAGCCGGTTCGGCGAAAGTCGTTCTAGCAAAACAGGACGGAGCGTAGCGCAGCTTGGTAGCGCACTATACTGGGGGTGTAGGGGTCGCTGGTTCGAATCCAGTCGCTCCGACCGCAGACCCGGAATCCAGTTTTGGATTTCGGGTTTTTTATTTAAGCCATCGTCATCACCAGCGAGTGGTGGCCGCGGCAGATGGAGTACTAGGACTCAGGCGTCTCGGGCGCGTCATCAACCGGTTCGGGGTTGAGAGCGCCACGTAGAACTTGGGAGTGCTTGAAGGTCAGCACACGCCGCGCGCTGATTGGAATCGGAGAACCGGTTTGTGGGTTCCTGCCGATCCGTTCCTTCTTCTCCCGAACAACGAAGTTGCCGAAGCCGGAGATCTTGATCTTCTCGCCCTCAGCGAGAACATCTTTCATCGTGTCGAAAACCGCCTCCACAATTTCGGCGGCCTCCTTCTTGGAGATACCACTGACCTTGTCGTAGACAGCATCGATGATCTCGGCCTTCGTCATCGCCAGATTCCCCTCTTCTTCACGGCCCTATGGAACCATGATTCCGTGTCATTCTCAAGGGTTGCGCGGTTTCGCTTCGCCGGGGTGGTCCAGTTTGGCGTCCCCAAGGGCTACGTTTTGCGGGTCTTTGTCTGCCGATTAGCGAGCCTCGTCAGCGCCTGCTATCGCCCAGGGTGACCAAGCGACCGCTGATTCTTGTGAGCAACGATGACGGCTTCGACGCCGCGGGCTGCACTGCGCTGCGTACGGCTCTGGCTCGTTTCGCGGACGTTGTCACCGTCGCGCCCCGCTATGAGCAGAGCGCGAAGAGCCACGCGATTTCGCTCCACCACCCCTTGCGCCATGAGGTACACGAGCCGAACGTTCATTCCGTCGATGGCACCCCAGCCGACTGCGTCTACGTGGCGCTCTTCCGCAAAGACCTTCTTCCGCGGCGACCGGATCTCATCGCGAGCGGCATCAACCACGGGCCGAACCTCGGCAGCGACGTCCACTACTCAGGAACCGTCGCCGCAGCCCGCGAAGGCGCGCTTCGTGGTGTCCCCTCCATCGCCTTCAGTTCCCTCGCTCCGCGCCGAGAGTTCGACGCGAACGCAGAAGTCGCCGCCCGTATCTGCCAGCGCGTGCTTGAGCTCACCATGCCCACGGACCAGGTTCCGCTGCTCAACGTGAACTTCCCGGAAGGACCCGTCGCCGGCGTAATCCCCACACGACTCGGCCCACGCCTCTACGCCGAAGGAGTTGAGGTTCGCGACGACCCACGCGGCCGCGAGTACTACTGGATTGGCGGCCCCGGCGCTCCAACGCACGGCGAACTCGGCGGAAGCGACACGGACGCCGTCGACCGTGGCTACGCCTCCATCACACCTATCTCCATCGACACCACCCGCGCGTCCCACATCGGCCTCGCCGAGTGGGCAAGCAGCCTAGAGAGCTAAGTTTATGACCGACCTCACCCCGTTTATCCGCGACATCCCGGACTTTCCGAAGCCTGGCATCCTGTTCAAAGACATCTCGCCGCTCCTCGCCGACGCGACGGCCTTCGGCGCGTGCATCGACGCCCTCGCCGAGCACGCCCGAGAGCTCAAAGCGGAAGTCATCGTCGGCATGGAGTCCCGCGGTTTCATCTTCGGCACCCCACTGGCGCTGAAGCTCGGACTGCCCTTCGTGCCCGCTCGCAAGCCCGGCAAGCTCCCCGCCAAGTGCGTCAAAGTAGAGTACGAGCTCGAGTACGGCACGGACACCCTTGAGATGCACGAGGACGCCTTCTCGAAGGGAGCCCGCGTGCTCGTCGTCGACGACCTCATCGCAACCGGCGGCACCGCGGCAGCCACGGCCGGCCTCGTCGAACAAGTCGGCGGAGTCCTCGCAGGCTACGTCTTCGTCATCGAGCTTGGCTTCTTGGATGGCCGCAAAAAGCTCGGCGAGAGCCCGGTACGTTCGCTCATCAAGTACTGATCACCTGGCGAGAAAGGCACCGTATGTGCTAGCTCGTCACCCACGCCCCCGTAGCTCAGCTGGATAGAGCAGACGCTTCCTAAGCGTAAGGTCGGACGTTCGAATCGTCCCGGGGGCGCCACCACTTTGGTACCTGCTTTCTAACGCCGATACGCGATCCAGTTCGAGAGCTGCGCGGCAACGGCCGTCACCGTTCTTTCGTTTGCGCTCCAGCTCGTGGCGAACGAATGGCCGGAGACGTGCACTAAGAAAAGCATGGGTTCGCCGTCTTGGCCGACGACGAACCCAACGTCCGTGAGTTCAGCACGCGGGATGAGGACATCCGTACGCCGAAACGCCCAGACGTGACCTCGTTGAGGGGTCCAGGTTCTCACGCGTAGGTGAGAGCCGTCTCCTTCGACGAACGCGGGGACCGCCACCTGCAAGAGCAGCGTGACGAGTGTCATGAAGCAGGCGAAGGCGACAAGGCCGCCCACGACGACACCGACGAGAGCCATGAGCCAGGCGAGGACGGAGGTCGGTTCGTGCGCCAAGGAGTACGCGCCTCCGAGTGCGCCACCAACGCCGAAGACGAGAAGGGCGCTCAGGAGTATCAACGAGACCACCCTGATTCGTGGGCTCAAGCTTAGACGCAATGAGAGGATGGACTCGGTCGCGCGGGAAACCGCGAACTGTTCAACGTGTCTTCTGAACAGCCACCAGAGCCCGCAGCGAGGGCACGTGCTTCGGACCTGAACTCCGCACAAAGGACATTGCTTGGGAGGAGCCAGGAGCGATATGCGTTTCTTCATGACTCGAACGTCAGCAATCTATGTGCCGGAGACAATCGACGTTGTTTCGAGCATCGCCTGGCGGCCAGACGGACACGCTGACGCCTCGGAGCACGAGGAGCCGACACCGTGTCATTCCGTCGACGCTGGGACTTCACGTTCCTCTACGCCAAATTTGCCCGAACTCCAGAATGTCGCGAGTCAGCGCCAGATACCGAGCACCAGCGAGATCACCAGGATCATCGCCGCCTGGCTTCCGTAGGCGATGGCGGCAACACGCCAGCGTTTCAGAAACGCTTGGCCCGGCAGGCCCGTAGAAACGCTGAAGCCGAGGATGACGAAAAGCGCCGTGGCCAGTGCGCCACCCACGGAGTTGACGCCGCATAGCTGCTGAAACACAGCCAAAGACAGCACCAGCACCACGGTACACAGGAGCTGAACGGCGCAGGTGTAGGGAGGAACCGCCTTCGCGTGTGCTCCTTCTTGTTCTTCGCCCCGTACTCTTTCGCCCAGGGCTCGCCGAAGAGCACCACGAACCAGACCGTCGAGACCACCTACGCCGCCACCACACTCACCAACACGGCCATCCAATTGAGCGCTGAAAAATCGATATTCATCTATGCCTTCGGGCCAATAGCCTTGCGACGGCGCGTCTTGCAGCACTCGACGGAATGGGCATCGCGCCGCTGTTGAAAATGACGTGCCAAGAAGACCTCGACCGGGGCGCGTTGGTGGAAGTTCTACACGGGGCCCTGCCCATGTCCGCGAAGGGCTGGTTCGTGTACCCCATCGCCCGAGAACGCTCCGCGGCGGCTCAGGCCCTCATCGACCATCTCATCGCGATGAGCCCCGAGCCCACGTAAGCTCGTCTCAGGTGTCCTCGTAGAGCTTCTTCCGGTACGCATCGCCGTAGTAGGCCTCGAGGTCCTCGAGGCGTTCATCGGTGCGTTCTAGCGCCTTGGAGATCTTGGCGCGCGACGGCATCACGTCCGGGGTCCAAGTGCTCGCATCCCAGAAGTCGGAGCGCAGGAACGCCTTGGAGCAGTGGAAGAACGTCGATTCGACGTGGACGATCAGCGCGAGGGCGGGTCGACGTCCGCGAATCGCGAGCTGGTCAAAGAAGGGCGCGTCTTGCACCAGGCGCGCGGAGCCGCTGACGCGGAGCGTGTCGCCTCGGCCCGGGAGCAAGAAGATGAGTCCCGCTCGTGGGTTCTCCAGGATGTTGTGAAATCCATCGGCGCGACGGTTCCCAGGACGCTCCGGGAGGACGATGGTTTTGTCGTCCAAGACCAGGACTGAGCCCGACGGGTCCCCTTTGGGGGAGATGTCCACGTGCCCCGCGGCGCTCACCGTTGAGATGAAGTAGAGCGGCGATGCGTCGATCCACTCCTTGTGGATGGGGCCGAGGGCTTGCTTCGCCTTGCCCGCCACGCGAGGCGCGACTTCGCCCAAGATCTTGCGGAGCTCTTCAGCGGTGTCGACACCTACGATTTCGTCGCCCATCACTGACGCTAGCACGCCTTGGTCGCGCTGAGTCCGGAGGGTATCGTGCGCGCATGCAGCGCCTCGAAGCCTTCCTCGAACACCTCGAAAACCCGTACCTCCTCGCCGTCGCGATCATCGCCGCCGGTTTCGTCGTGGCGTGGCTCGTCGCGTTTGTCACCACGCGGGTGCTCGGCTCCCTCGTGGCAAAAACTGACACAGACGCTGACGACAAGGCCCTCGAAGCGCTCCGGCGTCCGCTTATCATGAGCGTGGTGCTCTTCTCGATTCACTTCGCCGTGCACCGTTTGCCGCTCCTCGCGCTGACGATTCACCACATCACCTCCGCGCTGCAGACCGTCGCGATTCTGGTGTGGGCGCAGGCGATCCTAAAGGTCGCGAAGATTCTACTTCAGGTCTTGAGCTCACGCGCTCAAACGAAGGACCTGATTCAGGCGCGCACGCTCCCCGTATTCGACATCTTCGGCAAAGTCGTCGTTTGGAGCCTCGCCGTCTACTTCGTCTTCCTTGCATGGAGCATCGACCTGACGGCCTGGCTCGCGTCCGCTGGCATCCTGGGTATTGCGGTAGGTTTCGCGGCGAAAGACACGCTCGCGAATCTGTTCAGCGGCCTCTTCATCGTGGCCGATGCGCCGTATCAGGTCGGTCACGTCATCGTGCTCGAGAACGACCTTCGCGGCCGCGTGCTGTCCATCGGCCTTCGCTCCACGCGCATGCTCACGGTGGACGGCGTCGAGATCACCGTTCCCAACGGCATCATTGGCAACGGCATGATCATCAACGAGACGGGCGGTCCATCCATCGCGCAGCGTATTAGCGTGAGCGTCGACGCTGCCTATGGCGCGGACATCGATGCGGTCCACAAAACCCTCGCCGCCGTGGGTGCAAAGACGAAGAACACGCTGAAGTCACCCGCGCCGCAGGTTCGTTTTCGGGAGTTTGGTGCGTCTGGCCTCACGCACACGCTTCACGTGTGGATCCAAGACCCGCGACTCCGCGAGGACGTCACCCACGACCTCCACACGATGATCTACAAAGAGTTCGAAAAAGCCGGGCTCGAAATCCCGTACAGCAAACACGACGTCTACATCAAAGAGCTCCCCGCCGGCGAGACGCCTATGCGGAAGGTGAGCTAGCGTACGTAGGAGGGCAGGAGACGTCTAGAGTCCGTTCTCCTCATCCGTTTCGTCGTCATCGTCCTCTTCGGCAGCGAAGATGGAGTCGATGGGCGTGCTTTGAATCGCGTACTCGACCTCGCAAGGGAGGTCGAAGAAGGGCCCGCCGACGACGGCGAGACTCGCGCTACAATCCGTGCCGGGCGAAGGGTACCAGCGCGTGACGGACGTTCCGCGGTAGCGAACACCCTCGTCTTCGCTGGTGTCCTCGTCGATGTCTTCGTCCTCGTCAGCTTCGACAGGAGCGAAACGCAGCGTCTCCACCTGTTCAAAGGAACACGGCCCACGTCCCGTGAGTGGATCGAACTCATAGACGTTGACCGTCGTGGTGAAGTTGAGTCGCCAGCTGTCATCCGACTCAACGCTACCGAGCATCAACGGCGATCCAGGCCGCCTCCATATGGCCATCGCGCCATCCTGGCGGAGCTGCACTCGCATCTCGATTTGGTTGTCCGCCGGAACCGCGCTCGGTCCACAGGTGTTCTCGCTTAGCGTGCCCTCCCACAGGTGGGAGCCCATGCTCTCGCCGGGAACGCTTTCGTCCGTGGGTATGCAGCCCCAGGAGGCGAGGCTGTGAAGGAGAACGAGGCCGCCCGCGAGGGGTCCGAGGATGGCTGGGTGCAGGCGCATGCCTCAGGTTGGGCGTGGCGGGCGCCTTCGGTCAAAAAAGCCGCAGCTACTCCGCGGCGGCGGGAGCGTCCGGGGCCGGCTCCGGAGTCGATTCCGGTCCGCCATCGATGTGGAACTCAACTCGGCGGTTCGCCGCACGTCCCTCTTCGCTGCTGTTGCTCTCGAGAGGCCGGGTGGAACCAAGGCCCTCCGGCTGGAGCCGCGCCTGGTCGATGCCGCGCTCGACGAGCTCCCGGACCACGGCCTCCGCGCGCTGCTGGGAGAGGCGAAGGTTCGTCGCGTCGGCTCCCTGGTTGTCGGTGTGCCCTTCCACGCGGACGTGTGTGAACTGAGGGTTCGCGTGGAGGAGGGTGGCCACCGCGTTGAGAATATTCTGCGAGCGCTCACCGCGAATGCGTGCACGTGCGTTCGCGAAGACAATCTGCCGCAGGAGCATGACGCGGTTTCCGTCGCGACGAATCAGTGGGTCGCCGTCGGGACAACCGTCGTCGTCACGGACGCCGTTGAGCGTCTCCGCTTCCGTCGGGCAGCGGTCCTGGGTGTCCGTGATGCCGTCGCCGTCGGTGTCTTCTTCGGGGCAACCATCCGTGTCTTCAATCCCGTTCGCCGTCTCTGCTTGGTCCGGGCATTCGTCCATGTCGTCGTCGATGCCGTCGCCATCGAAGTCCGCTTCGGGGCAGCCGTCGTCATCGCCGAAGCCGTCGGCGTCTTCGGGCTCACCAGGACAGCGGTCGTCGACGTCGTCGATTCCGTCGCGGTCCGTGTCGTTGTCCGGGCAGCCATCTTCGTCTCGGTCGCCGTCCATGTCTTCGGCGTCGTTCGGGCACGTATCGAATCCGTCGCGGACGCCGTCGCCGTCGTTGTCCGTGTCGGGACAGCCGTCTTCATCTTCAAAGCCGTCAGCGTCTTCGGCTTCGATGGGGCATGGGTCGTCGCCATCGAGGATTCCGTCGCGGTCGTTGTCCGCCTCAGGACAGCCATCGCTGTCTTCCCAGTCGTCGCGGTCTTCGGCTTCCGTGGGGCACGCGTCGTCTTCATCGAGGACGCCGTCACCGTCTCGGTCACCGCTATTCGGGGCGTAGGCGAAACCGCCAATGGCGCGGAAGCCAGGAACGCCGACGCCGGAAATCAGCCCCGCGCCGCCGGCGAGGGTGAAGGTGAAGTCTCCTGTGCGCAGGCGCGCTGCCAGCCGTGCTTCGAGGGCGTGCTCGTCGAGCTCCGAAGAAAGGCCCGCGGCGCCATCGATCTCGGCGAAGAGCATGACGAGGGGCGTGACCTCGTAACCGACGGCCGCTCGATACGTGAGCTGCGAGCCAATTTGCGTGGAGAGAAAGGTACGTGTCGGCCGGTAGAATCCGCCGAGGTTGACGCTGAGGTGGAAGCCGTTCTGAACGAACTGGGCGATGAGGTGACCGCCAACGCGGAGGCTCTCATCACCGAGGAACCCGTCTCCCATTTGTTGAGCGACGGGGGCTGTTCCGAAAATCGTCGCGCCGAGGAAGAAGCCTTCGCCCTCGCCGTAGAGGCGCGCCTTGAGGCTGAGCATGGGGTCGCCCATGGCGAACTGCGTGCCGCCGGGAACCTGGACCGCTTCTCCTTGGATGAAGCGATCGAAGCCGTCACCGTTGCTGAGGAGGAGGGGAATGTTGAGCCCGACCTGGAAACGGTTCGCGAATACAAAGGACGCGTAGAGGTTGGCCTGCGCGATGTAGGAGACAAGCTCGGTGTTGACGTCGGACACCGAGCAGTTGGTCTCCGTCGCGTCGGTGCACTCGGCGTTGTAGAGGACGAAGGTTCGGCTCGCGTAGTCGAGGGTCAGGCCCGCTCCAAAGGCGTTGTTGCCGACGACGTTGGCGCCTTCGACTTGAAGGTAGTTCGACGGACCGGGGGCGGGGGCGAAGGTCTGCGTGTTGAATCGGTCCGCGGGCACCTGCGCTTCGGTGACGCTCGTGACTCCACAAAGGGAGAGAACCGCGAGAAGCGCGGCGGACCATCGGCAAAATTGACGCATAAGACGCCTAAAGCATCGCACCCCAGCGCTGGGAGATTCAACGTAAACCTCCGATGAGAGCGGAAAAAGCGCCAAATCGCCGCCCAACCATCGTCAGCGGCTGCCGAATTCGCTAGCGGCGCACGTCGAAGTTACAGGTGTAGCTGATCCGTGTGCTGACGGGCTGACCCCCTCTGGAGAGCGGCGGAGACCACGGACGACCCCGGAGACAGCGAATGCAGGCTTGGCCAAAGCCCTCGCCGGACACGCTCTCGGAGCGAACAGAGAGGTTCGAGACGCCACCGCTTGGACCGATCTGAGCTCGCACGGAAGCCACGCCGGACAGGCCCTGCCGGCGAGCCCCGCGTGGGTAGTTTTCCTCAAGGCAGCGGGCGACGGATTGCTGGGACGGAGGCTCTGGTCGCCGCGAGAGGTTTCGGACCGGGACGACCGTTGGCCCCATGCCGGTACCCATGCCGCCTGTGCCCGTTCCGCCTTCTTCGCCGTCGGGGCGCCCGCGAGGCCGCTGGTTCCCGATGGGGTCCATTCGGCTTTGTCCGTTGCCGCCATCCACGGTGAAGCTGCCATCCCCGGTGAGCGTGAAACCGGTGAGTTCCTCCGGTTCTTGCTCCGGCGGGTCTTCGTTGAGTGGCGCCGGCGCCGATTCTTCGGGCTCAGGCTCTATCTCACGCACTGGCCGTTCGCGCGGCTCGGGTTCCGGCTCGGGCTCGACCTCAGGTTCTGGCTCCGGCTCCGGCTCCGGTTCTTCAACCTCGGGCTCTGGCTCCGGCTCTAGCTCCGGCTCCGGGAGAGGCTCCATGTCCATGAAGGCCAGCTCCGCTGGCTCCGGAGGAATAGCTGCGCTCACCCGCACGTCGACGAAATCGAGGCCGAAGAGCGTTGCGAGGTGAAGGCCGACGCTGAGAAGGATGGCGATGGACAGGAGGAGCGTGGTCCGGTCTCGGCCGACGGATCCCACCGTCGTTTCGGACGGGTTGTTCATGTCGCTCTTCGAGTCCACTCGCCTCAGTCTCCTTCGAGGTCCTCAGCCGCCACGTTGATCGCGAACTTTGTGACCTCCAGCTGCCGTAGAATGTCGATGATGCGGACGACTCGTGCGTAAGCGATCCTCCCGTCGCCCGCGATGATGGCTCGCACGTCGGAGTCCGCATCATGGGCAGCTCGCACACGAGCGCGGAGTTGGTCTTCGGTGACCTCTTCTCGATCCAGAAAGAGCGTGCCCTCTTCGTCGATGGAGATTCCGAGTGTCGTCGGAGCTGCGGGGGGGGACTCTGCCGTCGCCGCCGAAGGCAGCTCCATCGGAATCGTCTTACTGACGATTGCCGTGGCGGTGACCATAAGGATGATCAGGAGCACGAGGACGACATCAACGAGCGGGGTGACGTTGATATCAGAGATGAGGTCGTCGTCGTCCCCACCCATGGCACCACCGGCCACTAGTCTTCCTCCGGCTCGTTGTTCTCAGAGCGAAGGTGAACGAGCACATCGGAACCGAGCGCGTCGGCCCAGACCAAGCGGCCCTTGATGAGGCGCTGGTAGAAGTTGTACGCGCCAACGGCGGGGAGGGCGACAAGGATGCCGATGGCGGTGGCGACGAGCGCTTCGCCGACGGTAGCCATCAGGCCTGTGGTGACTTGGCCCTGGCTATCGTTGAGCTCCGCGAATGCCTGAATGATTCCGATAACCGTACCGAGCAGCCCGACGAAGGGTGCGTTGTTTCCGACGGTGCCGAGGAACGCGAGGTTTCGCTCCATCTCCGCTTTGGCCACGACTCGCTCGCCGCGGATCCGCTCTTCCACGGCGGCTGGGCCCGAAGGGACAATCTCAAGTGCCGCGAGGGCTACGCGCGCCTCGAAGGATGACGACTTCTTAAGCGCTGCGGCGGCGCCGTCCGCGTCACCCTTCTTCAACTTCGCGCGGAGCGCCGCCTGGAGCGCTCGCGCATCATCTTTCGATGAGAAGAAGTAATAGGCACGCTCGAGAATGATCGCGACGCACACGACAGACAGCACGATAAGAAGCCACATGACCCACTCCGCGCCCAACATGGCGAAAGCGGTAAGCCGTTCCTGAATATCCATCTCGAAGGTCTCTCCTTAAGCGCCCGAGGAAACTCGGGAAATGGCCTTTAGCATGGCCCGTGGGTCTGTCGTCTCTAGGGTCAGGGCGTTAGCAAGACAGGCGCAAAACGCCATCCATCTCACCAACATTGGCCCCTCATTTCTATTCCTGCAAATGAAAATCATTTACTCGAAGGTGCGTCGGCGAGGATTTCTCGGAGAACCACGGTGGCGTAGGCACCGGATGGGAGCTCAAAAGTGACCCAAAAGCCGTCTTCTACGGCTTCAAATGCCAGCTCTTGCGGCCGGATCCGAAGAACGCGGCGTGTGCCGCGGCCGAGCTTGCCCATGCGGGCATAAACCTCATCGCAGAATCCGTATTCGGCTTCGACCTTCCGCTCCATCTCTTCGCAGGTCGCCGAACCCCAGCGCATATCGCCACCGAACATCGGTCCGGTGGGGCTGATCTCCCATGACGCCATCCGCTCCGCGTTCGCGGCGGCGTCGGGGTCCGAGAAGATCCCGCGTCGTTGTGTCTGAAAGACATCCCCTTCCAGCGCTGCGTGCACATGACCGCTCTCGACGCGCTGCGCGAGGACCTCGTTGAACGCCGCGGACTGAAGACTTGAGACGTAGAGCTTCCTCTTGAAGCGATCACGCGGCGGGCGACCTCCGTCCACGAGCCACGCCTTCGCGCGGTCGGCGTTGTCTCCATCTCGACCGAACCGTTGTGTCCCAAAGTAGTTGGGCACGCCTTCATCCAGCGCCATCCCCTTCGCGAGAACTTGCGCGACATCGTCTGCGTCGGCGCCGCGAACACGAACGCGAAACCGGTTGCCGCGCAGATGTCCGGTGCGGAGCTTTGTCTCGTTGGGAACGCACTCGAGGATTCGTAGAGAATCATGCGCGAAGCTGGCGCACGTCTCCGGCTGCACGCCTTCAAGAGAAATCCACTGGGTCGTGACGGCGACTTTGTCTTTCTGCCCCGCGGCGCCCATCGCCTTCGTCGAACACTTGGTGTGTTCCGAGAGGGCACGCATCGCCTGCTGTGTGGTGAGCCCACGCTTCTCGATGCGAACGAAAAGGTGTGTTCCATTTCCGGATGGAAGATAGGAGGGGACCTCATCCACGCAGAAGTCTTCTGGGATGTCCTTGATTCGACCGACGATGGGTCGAAGTCCGCTGAGGCGGGGAAGATCGCTGCGCATAGGCCCTTCGTCCCATTTCTAGGAGCGTACGCAAGGCATTTGCGGGTCGGCGAAACACTCGTGGACACACCGATGCGCTCCGCGATACTTTTGTTGCGGGGATTATGGGGGGTAGACGGCGGTGAGCAGGGCAGCCCGCATGCGGCGCGAGATGGTTCGTCTCCTCGATGCGGGAGCGTCGACGAACGTGTTTCCCGGCGCCAGCGCATGCATCGCGTACCGCGAGGGCAAAGAGCGCGTCTACCTTAGCGCGACGGGAGGGCTCCTCGCGCCGCGCGGCGACGCCGTCGACGAAAAGACGTTCTACGACCTCGCTTCTCTGACGAAACCGGTGACCGCGGTGACGGCACTTCGCATGGCGATGGCTGGGGCGATGGACCTGGACGAGCCCATTGGGCACGCACTCAGCGACCTTCGTGGGAGTGCGGCGGAGACGGTGAGTCTTCGTACTCTACTTTCGCATCGCTCAGGGCTCGAGGCGTGGGGAGGCTTCTACCTCGACGTTCCCCACGAACCAGGCTCGGGTGCGGCCCGTCGCTGGATCGTCTCGGAAGCATCACGCCGCGTGAGCAATAGCAGCGCAGCCCGTCGCTGTGTGTACTCCGACCTGGGCTACATCATCGCCGGCGAACTCCTCTCGCGGATCAACAAGACGCCACTCAACGAGGCGGTTCGAGAGTGGGTGACTTCGCCCCTCAACCTTGAGGACACGCTCTTCTTCGCCGGCGAGTCGGGGCACGGGTCGGCACTCAAGCGCTCGGCACCCACAGAGCGCTGCGACTGGCGCGGCCGCGTCGTCCGGGGAGAAGTCGGCGACGAAAATTGTGCGGCGCTGGGCGGTATCTCTGGCCACGCCGGATTGTTTGGCACCGCGGAGAGCGTCGCTCGCTTCGGCGTGGCCATGCTGGATGTTCATCAAGGGGCGTCCAACTTCGTCCCGAAAGCTGAGTTCAACGCGAGCCTCTCAGACCCCGGCGACGGCTCTACCTGGCGTATGGGCTGGGACACGCGCAGCAAGACGGGCAGCAGCGGCGGTCAGCGCATGAGCGAAAACGCCTTTGGTCACCTGGGCTTCACCGGTACGTCGATTTGGTGCGATCCCGAACGCGACGTCGTCGTGGTCTTGCTCTCCAACCGAGTTCACCCGAGCCGCGCCAACGAGAAGATTCGTGGGTTTCGCCCAGCGTTTCACGACGGCGTCCTCGGGGCCTTCGATTCTTAGACCGACGCAGGGGAAGCCGTCATCCCTCGTAGACGCTCGGCGAGCTTGCAGTGTGTCTCGCGTCGGCTGTCGTTTCGCGCCGCTCGACGCATTGCGTTTGGGTCGCCGATAAGCACCACGAGCTTCTTTGCTCGCGTCACCGCTGTGTAGAGGAGAGCGCGGTTGAGCAACATGTGATGCGCGCCGTGCATCACGATGACGACGGCGGGGAACTCCGAGCCCTGGACTTTATGAATGGTGCTGGCGTACGCGAGGCTGAGGGCATCGAGTTCGTCGATCTTGTACTGAATCTCACGCCCATCGATGCGCACGTAAGTGATTCCACCCTGAATCCTCGAAACGGTGCCAAGGTCGCCATTGTAGACCTCTTTTTCGTAATCGTTGCGGAGCTGCATCACTTTGTCGCCGGGCTGAAGGAGGCCAGGGCGACTCTTGTCCGCGCGTGGGTTGAGGCCCTGTTGCAAGAGCACGTTCAGCGTCTCGGTGCCGAGCGGCCCGCGACGCATGGGAACGAGCACCTGCACATCGCGACGCGGGTCGAAACCATAGCGTTTCGGAATGCGTTCCATGACGCTCAAAAGCTGCCGGTGAATGGTGTCGCTATCACCAGCGCGCACCATGAAAAGTTCGCCGCTCGCTTCGGTGTCCGCGTCACGCTCCTCGCGAGGCGACACCGCCGGAAGACCACCGCCGAGAATCGAGTGGGCGCCGCGAACGATGGCGCTTTTCTGTGCTTGGCGAAACACGGTTTCGAGGCGCACGGTCTTGGCGCGCTCACTTCGAATTACCTCGCGCAAGACCTGGCCAGGACCCACTGGCGGCAGCTGGTCGACATCGCCAACGAGGATGAGTCGCGTCGAATCTGCGAGGGCTGCGCACAAAGATTGCGCCAGGATCACGTTCAGCATCGAGGCTTCGTCCACGAGCACGACGTCCACCTCGAGCGGGTTGTCCGCGTCGCGTTTGAAGCCGCCGATGCCTGGGTTCCACTCCAGCAGCCGGTGAATCGTCTTCGCTTCCGCGCCGGTCGCCTCCGTCAGCCTTTTTGCGGCGCGCCCCGTCGGCGCGCAGAGCATGATTCGTCGCTCAAGAGCGCGCTGTGCCGCCACGATAGCTTTTACCGTGGTGGTCTTTCCCGTGCCGGGGCCACCTGTGAGCACCATCAGACCGGCGTCTGCGGAAGCATGTACCGCGACGAGCTGTTCTGGTGAGAGGCTGTCGATATCTTCACCCAGGGCATTGTCGATACGTGCCTGACTGCCGGTGACAGCCTTACGTTCCCGAGCGAGGCAAGCGAAGCGAGCCGAGACGGCGTCCTCGGCGGCGTGGAGCGGCGGCGCGTAGACGTCGGCGTCTTCGCAGATGACGAGCTCACGCCTTTCCAGAGCGTTCACTGCTTCTCGGGCTCGATCCGGTGGAACGCCGAGGCTTTCACTTTCTGAAACGAGGGCATCAGTCGGCAGAAAGACGTGTCCCTGGTCCGACGCGCGCGCGAGCACGTGAAGCGCGGCGCCAGCTGCCCGTCGTGGGTCGTCTTTCGCGATGCCGACGGCTTGTCCGATCCTATCCGCGGTTCGAAAACCAACGCCACGCACCTGCTCGGCGACCATGTAGGGGTCGTCACGAAGCTGCCGTGCAGCGTCGGAGCCGTAGCGCTTGAGGATGCGTCGGGCCATGGCAGGTCCGAGGCCCACGGCGTGCAGGAAACCCATGGTTTCGGCTTCGTCCCGACGCGAGCGGACCGCTTCGGCGATGGCGAGCCCGCGCTGTTTGCCGATGCCATCGACCTCGCGGAGTCGTCCGGACTTGGTCGCGATAACGTCCAAGGTCTCCGCGCCGAACTCGTCGACGAGGCGCCCCGCGAGGCCCTTGCCGATGCCTGGAATCATGCCGCTGCCGAGGTAGCGTCGAATGCCCTCCGTCGTGGACGGCATGATCGGGACGAATGTCGTGATGCGAAAGCGCAGCCCGTATTTCGCGTGCTCGGAGTAGCGACCCAGGAGCCGGAGTGTTTCGCCGGTGGCGACGTTGCCGAGATCTCCAACGGCGACAAAGGGCTCAGCACCCGGCTTCTGATTCGCCAAAACCGACGCCACAGTGAAGCGCCCATCGTCGCTTTTGTAGCTCACCTCTATCACCGTTACTTCTACGGAGACGTCGCTCTGCCCAGACACCCGCGCAGCTTACTCGCTTCCGGGGCGACATGGGCCGGGTTCCACGTTTGGAGCGCGTGTGTTCGTCACGGCTCGCCAGCAGTCTCCCTCTCCCGGTGAAGGGCGAGCCGGAAAACTCGCGATTCGCTGGCCGTCGGGGGTGCGGAGAAATAGTGGCTCCCCGGAGTTGCTGAGGCCTCCCGACGCGATCGAGGTTCCAATTCGCACCAAGGGCGTCCCGGCGGGCACCGGGACGTCTTCGGCGCCGAGGGGGTCGAAGGCGCTCGCCACCACGAGCAAGCGACCGCGGCTTGGGATACTCCCGCTCAACGCGTCGCCTTCTCGGTCTACCGCATCGCTGAGCCGCCAAGCGCTCAGGTCCACGGCTTCATCCGTTGCGTTGAAGAGCTCCACATATTCTTGCTGAGGTTCGCGACCAAAAGGGTCGCAACGGACTTCGCTGATGAACACATCGGGGAGTCGCGGGAGCGTAGAGAGCATCGCCACAAGGGAGCGTTCGTCGCCGGCGAGGTCCACGAGATGGAGAGCGATCCCGAACTCTGTGTCAGCTGGAATCGGCCGAAGCTCGACGGCGAGCTCTCCATGGACGGATACGGTGCGCACAGTCTCCCAGGGCGACTCGAGGCGCGCGCGTATCGGGGCGTCGAATCGAGCGCGTAGCGTCAGGCTCTCATCGTCGAGGAGCGCGCATCCCCACGAGAGGGCGACCTCGTCGTCCTCACAAACCACAGGAACGAGGGCTGCGCTGGCTCGCGTCACGGTGTGGAAGGACATGCGTTGCGTCAATGAGCGGCCGGTGCGGTCCGTCATCGAACGACTGTCGAAGGTGTATCGGCTGCCGCGTTGCAGGGGGCCATCCAAGTCGAGGCGCCGGCAGTCTCCCGCCGGCCATCCGAATTCTTCACATGACGTCGCGGCGCTGGTGAAGCCAACGCCACCGCCTGGTCCATGAAGTTGAAGCTCTCCATGAACTCCGCCGCCGAAGCGGACGTAGAGGCGCGACACGCCCGCCGGGACAGCAGTGGCCTCGCTTGGGGGCCAGGTGTTTTCGAGGCGCGCCCCGCCGTTTTCTGCCACGACGAACTCTTCGGTCCACGGCCCGACGAAAGGAGCATCCCCACGGAGCGCCAAAACGTATCGGCCCGGCTGAAGGGGCGCGTCCGGGACGACTCGAACTCCCTGCGATTCCCAGCGCGTTCGCAAGGGAACGGAACGCGCAAGGTTCGCCACGCGGATCGGTGCTCGGGCGAGGTCGTCGGCAATCGTCGTCTGTCGAACATCGGAGAAGAGCCAGACCTCGCCCTCCCAGTCCTCGGGTGCGCCCGGCAGCGTGACTCGAAACTCGGGCAGCCACGGGGTTCCATCAGGCGGCCACCACTCCCCATTGGCGTCGTATGCGTGAGCTTCCCCGACTCCGAAGTGCACAGGGCCGATGTCTGTCTCCACGTGAATATCGGGGGTGGCGTCTGGCAGCGACGCGGGGGTCGAGACGCATGCAGCGCCGCCAAGGAGTAGAAAGGCGAGGTGTCGGTGTATGTAGGACATGCGGGCCGCCTCGGACCTCCGCCGCTTCGGTTGCTATGGTTTTGTGTGGCGCGCGCAGAGGAGTTTGATGGGTGGCGCGTTCGCGGACGCTTGCCGGGCGGGAACGTCGGCGAGGTCTACCGCCTTACGGACGGACGCGTGCTCAAGATCCTCCGCGATGAACTCGCCGGCGATGTCACACGCGAACGCTTTGCGCTGGAGATTCACTCGCAACAGGCCGTCGAGTCATCAGCCGTCCCGCGTGTGTACGAGACCGGACAACATGAAGGGCGACCGTACTTTGTCATGGAACACCGGCCCGGCGTCTCCCTCGCGCACGCACTCGCTGAAGGACATGAGCTTCCTTTGGCCGCCATTGGCGGCGGCGTGCTGAGCGCGCTCGCGGACTGTCACTCTTCGGGGGTCGCGCATCGTGATCTCAAACCCGACAACGTCATCGTGGACGGAACGTCGGTCTCGCTCATCGACTTTGGCGTCGCCTGTGCCTTGCGTACTGGCGGGCGGGCACATGTGCAGTGGGGGTCTCCTACTTCATGGGGCCCGGAGCGCTTGCTTGGCTATGACGGCGCCGACGTCCGCTCAGAACTCTTCGCCGCCGGGGTCCTTCTATTCACACTCGTCGCTCGCGCCCACCCATTTGCGCATCCGGAGCCTGCTTGGAGGGAGCTCTTGGAGCGATGCGAGACGCCGCCACTGCGCGCATTTGCGCCGGCGATGTCGGCCCTCGATGTCTTCTTTCAAACAGCCCTCGCGAGACAAATGGAGGCACGCTTTTCTTCTGCTTTGCGGATGCGGGATGCCTGGCACGACGTTTGCGCCCGAGTTTCCAAGGGGTGAGGTCCTGGCAGCGGCTATTTCCCGGCCCTACATTGTCGGGGTGAGTGAAACGTCGCCGCTGGATCTGAGAGTCTTGGTACTCAACAAGAGCTTCCAGCCTGTGCGCATCACGAGCGCACGGATCGCGTTCTCACTCCTCTACGGCGACCGCGCCTTCGCGATGGACGCGCGCTACGAGCCGATGGACTTCGACGAATGGTCAAGTTTGCCTGCTGCGGACGGCCCGAGCATCGCCACGCCGAGTTCCGTCCTTCGTGTCCCGCGATTGCTGCTGCTTCGCGACTACAACAAAGTTCCACGCACGCCCTTGCGGCTATCCCGTAAGAACATCTTTCTCCGTGACGGGAACGTCTGCGCTTACTGCGACGCACGGGAGAAGATGACGCTCGACCACGTTCTCCCAAAGTCGCGCGGGGGACCTTCCACCTGGGAGAACCTCGTCGCCTGCTGTCGCCCCTGCAACGAGCGAAAGGGGCGCCGAACACCCGACGAGGCAAAGATGCCGCTCCGGCGTAAGCCAAAACGACCCACCTGGAACGCTGTGGTCCAGATCGCGGGAGCCGGGGAGGGCGTCCCTCACTGGGAGCCCTTCTTGGCATCTGTCCGGCATTAGCGGAGCGACGCTGAGAGAAAGAGACCTTTTGCCGGCCCCTGGGAGCTGCTAAGCGCTCCGGATGGCGAAGGTGGAACTGGAGCTCTTTCGCGAACCTGCCGAAGAAGGCGAGGAACGCCCGGGCACCGGAAAAGCTCCCAAAGTTGTAGCGATTTCAGGGGCAAAAGGTGGCGTCGGGAAGACGCTCCTTGCCAGCAACCTCGCGGTCTACCTCGCGACTATCGGTCGGCGCGTTGTGATCGTCGACGCAGATTCCTCGGGCGCCAACGCTCATGGCTTTCTTGGTGTTCCTCATCCCGCAGGGCTTGAGCCTTATGTCCCGCCGCTTCCGACGTTTCGGGATGAAGGCGAAGACAGCGACGCGTCTCCCCCGACGGCCGCTCCGCCGGACGCCGAAGCTGAAGCCGAAGAGGCGCAGGCGGATACCAAGACGCAGATGATCGACGTGGGCCTCTCCGGTCTGCGCCTGATGCACGCCGGCCTCGATGAGCCTCTTCAGGGGGTGCTGCGTCGGGAACGGCGCGCCGACCTGGGCGCAAAGATTCGCGAACTCGACGCCGACTTTGTCGTGTTGGACCTTGGCATCGGTCTGAGTCAGTCCCTCCTCGATGTTTGGCTCGATGCGGACCTTCGCTTGTTTGTGACGGTTCCCGAGCCCACCGCCGTCGAGGGTACCTTCCGTTTCGTTCGAGCCACCTTCTTCCGGATGCTCCAGCGGCGTTTGGAGAGCCAGGGGCGCCTCGGCGATCTGACGCTGCTCATGATGGGCGGGCCGCACCCGGCACCAACGGATCTGGTGAAGCGTCTCGAAGGCCATGCCTTGGCCGAGGAGGTTCAAGAGCTCATCGAAGATTTCGACTTCCGATTCATCATGAACCAGGCCCGTGCGCGCTCGGACCTTGAGCTGGGCTCGGCGATGGCGAGTGCGGCGCGTCGACGCCTCGGCGTTCGACTCGGATACATGGGCTACATCGATTCCGACGATGCAGTCTTGAATAGCCTCCGCGCTGGCCGGCCACTCTTGGTGGAGAGTCCCGGTACGAAGGCGAGCCGGAATATTGAGAAGGTCGCGCGAACGCTTTTGGCTATCCATGCCGGCAAACGCGGAGCGAACTACGCGTCGGGGGCTCCGCGACACACGCACCACGACCTCCTTGAAGTGGACCGTGGCGCTACCGATGAAGAGGTACGCCGGGCGTACAAGCGTGCAAAAGAGATATACGCATCGGGCTCGCTTCCGACGATGGGACTCTTCGACCCCGCTGGTATTGAGCTGCTGCGGGCGCGACTCGAAGAAGCGCACGATGTCTTGCTCGACCCCGCCCGCCGCCGGCCCTACGAACTGTCTGTTTTCCCTGACGCCCAGGCTCAAGAGCTTCCGGACGAAGAAGAGCGTCTCATCAGTCGACCTCGGCCGCCTGCTCCGACAATCACGCCCGAGACGCACTTCACCGGCGCTCTGCTGCGCGCCGTTCGCGAGTCCCAGGGCGTCTCGCTGAAAGAAGTGAGCCGTCACACCAAGATCGGCCTCAACTACTTGAAGGCCATTGAAGACGACGACCACAAGGTGCTCCCGGCCCTCGTCTACGTCCGCGGCTTCGTCGCGGAGTTCGCGAAGTACCTAAGCCTCGACGCCAAACACGTCACGCGCACATATGTACGCCAGTACCGTCGAACGGAGGACTGAGAAGTGTTTACCCTCGCTTCCGCATCGCCGCGCCGCCGCGAGCTATTGGCGCAAGTCGGTCTCAAACCTCGTGTGGCGGTTTACGCTATCGACGAAACCCCAAATCCCGGAGAGGCTCCTGACGACTACGTGTCTAGGATGGCGAAGGAGAAGCTCCTAAAGGCACTCCAATCGGAAGCTGGGATCGTGCTGGCAGCGGACACCGTCGTCGTCCACAACTCGAAGGTCCTCGGTAAACCCAGAGACCAGTCCGACAACGCGGAGATGATCCGGCAACTGTCAGGGAAAACACACGCGGTTATTACCGCCGTCGCCGTTGGTGACCGAGAAGGGCACATCGTGCGCGCTGTACGAAGTGAGGTTCGCTTTGCGTCCTTGGATGCGGCCACCATCCAAGGGTATGCGGCGACGGGCGAGGGCTTGGACAAGGCTGGCGGCTACGGCATTCAGGGAATCGCCGGTGGCTTTGTGGCTGGAATCACCGGTAGCTACTCGGCGATCGTCGGGCTCCCCCTATTCGAAGCCGTCGAGATGCTGCGTTCGGCCGGAGCGCTTGCCGCGTGGCCCTAAGCGTTGGAGCGCGCCTCGAGGTGGTTCGCGCTGAAATCCTCGAAGCGGCCACGGCGGCTGGGCGGTCGCATGAGAGCGTTCAACTCGTTGCGGTATCAAAGCGACACCCCATCTCCTCCATTGAAGCTGCCTACGAAGCGGGTCAGCGGGTCTTCGGCGAGTCCTACGCAGACGAACTCGTCGCGAAAGTCAGCGCTACGCGTCATCTTGAAGGGATTCGTTTTCGCTTCATCGGCCACCTTCAGCGCAACAAAGCGGCGAGGGTGGTCGCGCATGCGTGCGCCGTCGATTCGGTGAGCTCGCTGCGGCTCCTCCGCGCGCTTGGCCGGCACGCCACGCAAAGACTGGAGGTCTTGCTGCAGGTCCAAGTCATCGAGGAAGCGACCAAGAGTGGCGCGCCGATCAACGAACTTGAGGGCCTCGTCGAGGCGGCTCAGCACGAAGGTACGCTGCACCTCGCCGGTCTAATGACCCTGCCGCCACAAGACCCTGTCCAGGCCAAACGTGCGTTCACGGAGCTTGCACGAGCAGCTTCCTCTCACAGCCTTAGGACTCTCTCGATGGGTATGAGCTCGGACCTCCGCCTCGCGATCGAGTGTGGCTCGACACAGGTTCGCGTCGGTACGGCGATCTTTGGCCCTCGTCCGGCCTAGTTGGTCCCCAACTCGTGGGCTCGTGAGTGCGCGGGATTAAACGAAAAACGCCTGCCGGTGAGGGCAGGCGTTTCGTGTCCATGACAGGTGCGTTCAGTCCGTGATTTCCGGAGCCGTTGGCAGGTAGACCACGATACCGACGGTGAACAAGTGGTTCAGTCGGAAGAAGCGGTCATCGGAGTTGATAGTACCATCCCCGAAGTCGGTCCCGTCACGGGAGTTCGAGTCATCCCATCCGGAAGCATTCCAGGAGAAGGGCATGCCGCGCCAGTTCAGGTTCAGGCCGATGAAGTCGTTGAAGTACATCGACAGGCCGACACCGAACGTGGCAGCCGCGGTGACTCGGGATGAGCGTGCGAGCTGGCTCGCGCTGTAGCAGCCAAGGCTCGCGCCTCCTGCACAGCCGCCCATCGTGTTCGCCGCGTTGCTCGTGTCAGAACGCTCTTCTAGGCCAACAACTGCCGCACCCACGAAGAGGTAGAGGTCGGTGTCTACGAAGAGCTTCTCGAAGATGGCGAGCTTGCCGCGAAGAGGGCTGAACTCAAGCTGCAAGGCGGCCATCCACTGAATGCGACCGATCTGCTCGGAGAACTGGTCCCGGTTCGCCAAGGAGAGCCGGTTTCGGTCGGTGGTGATGCCGCCGTCGACAATCTCGTCCGTGAGACCGGTGTCGAGGTTCGCCACGGAGTAACCACCCCAGAGGCCGATGCCGAGCCAGTCGGTGAAGTAGTAACCAAGGTGAAGGCCGGCCACCATCGGACGGGAGTACTCGCTCTGAAGCCCGAACGAGAAGTTCGGCTCGAGCTGAAAGCGACCGGCGCGGTAAAGGCGCATGTTGCGGACAGCAGGCTGATTCGCGAGAGGACCAGTCACCTGTACTTCTTGAGCACTGGCCTGGGTTGCGGTGAACGTGTTCACCGCAGCAAGAGAGAGAGCAACTAAAAGGAGCCGCATGGATAGAAATCGCATCTTCATCTCAAACTCTACTTAGGAAGACGGTAGTCGAAGGTGAACGGGAAGAAGAGCGTGAAGCCAATCTGCGTCGTGATGTTGTTCGTGAACGCGGTGCTGTCGGCGAACCAAGTGGCTGGGTCATTTCGCAGCGTTGGGTCCGGGGACACTTCCAAGTTCTCGAAGCGCTCAAGGTACGCGTAGTCGCGGAACTCAAGCGTGATGCCGAGGTATCGAGTCACGAAGATTCGCAGACCAATACCGAGGTTGAAGGCGACTCGGTTACCGAAGTCGAAGCTTCGGAACTCAGGGTCGATGACCGGAACCGGCCGTGTGCGCATCAGGCCGACACCACCGACGATGTACGCGTCCCACTGGAAGATGAACTTCCGGAAGACCGAGAACTTTCCGTAGAAAGGCACGTACGTGAAGTTGAGGTATGCGCCCATCTGCCACTGCGTGATTGGAATGCCAAGACGGGTGTTTCGACGCACGAAGAAGTTCAGGTCCGACTCATTCAACTCGTCGTTCCACTGGTACCAGAGGCCGCTCACGCCAACGGCGAGAACGTTGGTGAACCAGTAGTTCAACGCCAGCGAGAACGCTGGGTGAGAGACGTAGGGGTCGTTCATCGTGAACGCGCCCGATGGCGACAGCTCAAGGCGATTGAGACGAAGTGCGTAAATACGCTGCACCGCGTAGACCTCTTCGACCGTCTCGTTGGTACGGGGAGCGGCCTCTCGGCTCACATCCGTCGTATCCTCGGCCGTTGCGATGTCACCGATGATGTCGCCACTGCCGACATCTTCGTCGGAGAAATCGGCGGAGCCATCACCTTCTTCGGGGACCGCATCTGGGTCCGCGCCGAAGTCCATGCCTCCTTCGTCTCCGCCTTCAGCAGGTTCAGAAGAAGCTTCATCTTCTTCATCCAGGCTGAAGTCCATTTGAGCACCCACCGCGGACGGCATCGTCCAGGACAGTGTCAGTGCGGCCAGCGCGATTATCCATGCTGGCCAACTACCGTTTGTTTGCCTCATCTCGACCCTTCCACCTCTCTCAACAGAGCTCCTGGAGAACGCATTCGAAGCCAGGACGCTTCGGGTGACCATATTTTCCAAACTAGACTTCACGCGACGCATTTTTGCGAAACGTTGCAAGCCATCGGAATCATTTGAAAAAATGCTCATACCAAGGGAATCCGCGCGACTATATCACTAACACTCGCGGCGATTCAACAGGATCAGTCCCCGAGTTCCCCTTCTTCGGGGGGAGCGAACAAAGCGTCCGCAAAAGCACGGGGTTCAAACTCCTTCAAGTCCTCCACTCGCTCACCGATTCCGATGTAGCGAACAGGGATTCCATGGGAGTCGACGATGCCCATAATCACGCCACCTTTGGCGGTGCCGTCGAGCTTGGTCAGAACCAATCCCGAGATCGGCAGGGCTTCTTTGAAGAGTGCCGTCTGCTGTACAGCGTTCTGACCGGTCGTGGAGTCGACCACGAGGAGGACCTCGTCTGCGGGCCGTCCAAGCGCCTTCTCGGCGGTGCGTCCGACCTTCTGGAGCTCTTCCATCAGGGGGGCCTTGGTGTGGAGGCGACCGGCGGTGTCAGCGATGATTACATCCGCGCCCATCTCCATACCCTTCTTCACCGCGTCGAAGATCACCGAGCCGGGATCAGCCCGCTCTTTGCCCTTCACAACTTCGCATCCGACGCGGCGACCCCACACCTGAAGCTGGAGCACCGCAGCGGCGCGGAATGTGTCGCCGGCGGCGAGTAGGACGGTCTTGCCCTCGTCCTTGAGACGGCTCGCAAGCTTGCCGATCGTCGTCGTCTTTCCCACTCCGTTGACGCCGATGACCAGGATCACCGTGGGCGTCTTCTGAAACGTGAGGCCGCCGCTTCCAGGCTTGGATAGCAGCTCGTACGCGTGTTCGCGGAGGGCGGCCCAGGCAGCTTCGCCATCCTTGATGGTGCCTGCTTCCATCGCGCCGCGGAGTCGCCCAAGGATCTTCTCCGTGGCTTGGACACCGATGTCGGCCGTGATCAGCAACTCCTCCATCTCTTCGAGAAGAGACGGATCGATGGCTTTTTTCGAGCTGAACAACGACGCGAGACGAGCAATGAAGCCTCCGCGTCGTGTCGTACCGAGCCCATCACGCAGCGCCGCAACCTCTTCGGCCGTGGCCCGTCGGCTTGGTGCGCTGACCTCGACGGCCTCATGTGCTTTCAGCGGCGCCGCGGGTTCCTCAGCGGGTTCCGTGGATTCTTCAGCCGGCTCTTCGGCGGAGGGCTCCGCCGCGGGCTCTTCCGCTGGCGTGTGCGCGGCGGCGGGCGCTTCTTGGGCAGCCTCGGGTGGCGCGACCTTCGCCACCTCTTTGGCGGCTACCTCTTTGGCGGCCTGCTCTGCGACGGAGTCGAGTTCGTGCTCCTCGCCCTTCGGCAGCTCTCGGCTGGGACTGGTGTCGGAAGCGCCGGAACGACGCATGAAGAAGAAGCCGCCGATGAGCACGGCCACAACGCTGAGAATGATGACGATGGTCATGGTTTGAAACCCCAGCGATCTGCCCGCGGGGGGCCGACTATAGTGAGCGGCGTGTCATATCGTCAACGCGTGCGATCATCCGGACCGACGATCTGTGCCGCTTTTTCTTCGAGAGCCCCAATTGCGGCTCCATCTCGCTCGCCTGCGCCATAGGCGATCGCCTCAACATCGGATGCGATCTCAGCGATTTCGGGCTCTCGTCGGAGCTGATGAACGGTTGTCGAAGTGAGATCTCGACGGCCCAGTACGCCTCTCGCTGCGCGCCGGAGCACTCGAACGGCTCGGTGGCGCCAGTTTTCCAGGCGAACACTCATGTTCTCGAATCGTCCGTCGTGCGGCGAGCGGAGATCCAAGATCTCAGGAGCGTGACCCGGCGACCCGAACACCAAGCGCCAGCTGCCGGCTGCCAGTTCGAAAGAGAAACTACCATCCTGGGCGATCTCAAACTCTTGGGCGTCGCCGTCTGCTGGGACGGCGCGGACATGGCCGGGCTTTGAGCTGCCATCGATGAGGTCCTTCAGGCGACCACTGACCTGCCGGGTCCTCGTCGTCTTTGCGGGAATCTGCAAGGAGACCCCACGCACCACGGGTTCAAGGAGCGCAGGGCTTGGTTCGGGCCGGGAACGGCGGAGCCACAGCGCGAAGAGCGCGAAGAGCGCGAACGGAAGGATGAACCAAAGCTCCGCGGCCCAGTCTCCGCCGACGACGATCTCGAGGGTCTCCGACTCCGTCGAAGGATGCCCCACTTGGTCGGACTCGAAACGCACATACAATGTGTGCGCGCCTGGTTCGAGGAGCGTTTCCCACTCAAACGTTCCTTCGCCGTCGCTCAAGAGCGTGTCAACTCGCTCATTGTCGACAAAGACGGTCAGTGCGCGCCGGCGGAGAGGGCCGGCGCTATCCTCCATTCGTCCACGAATCATCAGCGTTGAACTCGCCGCGGCGTCGACTCGTTCGAGGGCGATCACGGGCTGTCGAAAGCGCACGACCCTGACTTCACTGTCCGCAAAAACTCGCTCTGCCTCGTCTTGAAGCACAACCTTAAATGCACCTGCACCGGTGGGGCCCAGTTCTGGACTCGCAATCGTCCACGTCGCTGTCGGCCCTGCGCTGCTTCTACCCAACAGGTGTCCAAGCTCGTTGCGTAGTACGAGTTCTTGTTCACTGCTCTCAGGTCCGGAGACCTCCACGACGATGGTGTGTGTGGTTTCATCGAGGTTGAACGAGCGCTCTTCACTCCGAAAACGAACAGTCGTGGGCGCGCGCTCTAAACGACGGGTGGCGCTCGAACGCTCGAAGTGCCCATCACCGTCAAAGGTCGCGTCGACGTCGAGGGGAAGCGCTCGCGAGGGGGTAATCTCGAAAGCACCTTCCCCGTCCGTCGTCACGACGACTCGCTGGCGCACCCCATCTTTGGAGAGAACGACGGTGAGCCTTTGGCTTGGCAGTCCACTCGCAACGTCGTCGAGGAGCGACCCCACGACCCGACCATCCACGACTCGAAGATCGATACGTGTTTCGGCGCGAACCCTCAGTAGAGGTTGGGCGTTGGCCGCGGCGGAGCCGATGCTGATGGCCCAGGCCGCGACGCAGCAGCGTATCCACGGTTTCACTCAACGAGAGTGGGTAATGAGGGGAGGGGGGTCAATGTTGTTGGGCAAATGGCCGTTGCTTTTTAACGTGAAGAACGGCGACAATGGGGGGAGTTTTCCCGTCGCGTCATGCACGCGACCAACTCTCTACCTCCCCGTGTGAACAACTCCTCGCGCCGACCGTCTGTAGCTATCGTGAAGCATCGCCAACGAAAAACGCTCCGCATCTTTGGGGTGTTCCTTGCGTGGATGGTTTTCGTCTCCCCGGCGTTCGCCCAACGCACGGGTTACTTGGTTCGAATGCTCCAGACCTCGGACACATTCCGTGTGCGTGTTCAGGCCGCCATCTCGCTCGGTCGTCTCGATGCGAACGCTGAGATCGTCCAGGGACTGACGGCTGGACTCCAAGATCCCCATCCAGGTGTGCGAACTGCGTGCGCTGCGTCACTTGAACGGCTCGGTGACCCAGCCGGGCTGTCCGCGCTTCAAGCGGTTCGACGGGACACGGACCGTGGCGCGCGACGGGCTATTCGAAGCGCGATCCGGACCCTTGAACGAGCTGCTCGGGCGGCTCCGCCGGAGACTTCGACCCCGTCCGCTGCGGCGCGCTTCTACGTTGGCGTGGGCGCTCCAGGAAACCAGGCGTCTGTCGATAGAGGCACCTTGCGGGCTGCCACCGAGTTTCTACGTGCCCAAGTTCAGGGGCTCGATGGTGTCGAGCTCGCGCCAGAGCGCGAGAGTCGCTCAGCGGCACAGCGCGTGCTTCGGCAACGCCGCCTCGCAGGTTTCTACGTCGACTCTTCCATCGTGCGCATTGAAAACGCAGACGGAGGAACACGAGCCGTGGTTTCCGTTATCGTAAATACGTACCCCGGTCGCGACATGCGAGCGATCCTCAACGGGGCCGCCACCGTACGTGGGGCGTCGGGCAACGACGCAACCCGCACTGCTGTACAAGCGGCGCTTCGCTCGGCGCTCCGACGCCTAGTCCAGGCGATGGAGGCCTCGGCAAACCGTTAGGGCCGGAAAATTGCGCCGAAGCGGCGGGACACACTAAGGTAGAGGCTGGGGAGCGAAAGATTACGATGGCCGAGGGTAGTGCAGCACAGTCTGGAAAGAAGAAGCCGGTAAAACGGCGACTGCGAAATTATCTCCTCGATACGCGGTTTCAGTTGAAATACACCGGTATGGTCGTCGTCATCACGATGATCGTCGCGGCGGTTCTCGGCTATTTCGCCTACGATTTCTCCAAGGGTCAGACCGAGTCGATGACTTTGAGCATCGCGATGGCGCCGGAGATGAACCCGGCCGCGGCTGCGGACTTGGAAGCCTACGCGGAGGCAGAGGACCAGAAGGTCCTCGCCGGCATCATCGGCGGAATCCTAGTGCTCGTGTTTGTTCTTGGAGTGACGGGGATCATCGTCACTCACAAGGTTGTGGGTCCTGCCTACAAGCTCCGCCTTTTGCTCAACGAGGTCGCCGACGGACACTTGAAGTTGGTGGGCCGACTGCGAAAGGGGGATGAGCTCCAGGAGCTCTTCGAGTCCTTTGCGAATATGGTTGAAAAGCTCCGCGAAGCTCAAGCGAGTGAAGTGAAGGAGCTTGAGGGCGCCATTGAGCAGCTTCGAGCAGACCAATCAGGCGAGGCGATCGAGCACCTGTCCGAAGTCGTCGCCCGAATGAAGGCCACCCTCGACTGATTGTGTGTGGGCCCGGTAACCGGCTCATCTTCCAGATCGGCTGCTTGCTGCCGCTAACTACCGCTAAAACGCGTCGACGTAATAGTCGACGATGTGTTGTGGCTTGAGGGTGACCCCAGCGACGTCGAAGCGAACGTCGTGCTGGCCGTAACCCGGGTGCTCTTCGAGCCAGCGACGTGCGCCGAGGCGAAGGGACTCTTGTTTCTTCGGGCCCACGCTTTCCGCCGGCGCGCCGAAATCAGCGTGCTGTCGCGTGCGAACTTCGCAGAACACCAGCAAACGCCCTCGGGTCGCAATGATGTCGATCTCGTAGCGTCCAGCCCGTGCGTTCCTCGCCACAATAAGAAAGCCGCGCTCCCGAAGAAGCGCGGCCACATACGTTTCGCCTTGCCGGCCGATCTCTTGTTTGGAGTCGGCCGCGTTGGTCATGCGATCATCGGTTGACGAGATCGGCACGCAAGCAGTAGCTGCCGCGGATGCCAACACCACCCTGGGTCAGGATTGGACCCGCTGCAGTTCCGAGACTTGGATCATCGCTGCAGACAAAGCCTTCTCCGCACTCGCAGAGAGGGGTGCCATCGTCCACGCCTCCGGCGGTTCCACAGCGGCACGTGCAAAACACGCGCTGCGTTCGTTCGATCTCGTTCGGGTAGAGTTCTTCACAAACAGCAGGCGACTGCCCGCCCTCGATGCACTCACTGATCGTCAGCGTTGGGTCGCCGTTCAGCTTGTAAACCATGCAGACGCGCGTGCGGCACTGAACGCTGCTTGTTTCGAGGTACGTCTCGGAGGCCTGGAAGCCACCTTCCGGTGTGGACTCCGGAGTACACGGATCGCCTACGCCAGTGGAAGGGCAGCCGGTCAAAGCCAACGGGAGAGCCAGAAGAAATAGAGCCTTGGTGATTCGCATCGCTTGTGTCACTCGTCGAAGGATAAATGGTTCGTGGAAGTTAGCTGAAGAACGGTCGGTCCGCATCATAGGTCAGCTTGAGAGTGAGAGGGGGCCTAAACGTCTCTGATTGGGCACCCAGTCAAAAAAAAGAGGATCTTGTAAAACAAAGCCCAATTCTTCGTTGGGCTCGGGTTCCATGAACCAGTCGGATGGAACAGATTGTTTTTCCAAACCGCGCGCGAAACTACTCGCACGCCTCAATCGCTGTCAAGCGAGTCTTCGGAACAAAGTCCCCCAGCAGGGGGGCTTTCTTTACCCCCTTGACAAGATCGCAACGCCCTTCCTATCATCGCGCCGCGATACTGGTGCAAGACTCTGATTTTGTTGAGTTTTCTCCAGTATCAAGACCCTCCCAAAACAAAGGGTCATGGCCGACGGGCCGGAACGAGGAGTGATGATGAGGCGAATCAGGCGATTGGTAACGGCGGCATTGGTATTGAGCATGGTGAGCATCGCTCCTGCTTTGACCAACGCGCAGGACATGGAGTTCAACGTCGATGAAACCGGACAGCCCCCTGCGCCCCCGGCCGATGGACCTCCCAGTGAAGCCTTGGCGAACGCGCTTCGGCTTTACCAGCAGGAACTCTACCAAGAGGCTGCGGTTCAGTTTCAGCGGGTTGTCGAAGGCGAGACGCAGGACGCGGCGGCCAACGTTCAGAAGGCGCAGTTCTTCCTTGGGAAGTGCCTGTACCACCTTCGTTACTACCAGTCCGCGCTCGCGATCTTCGACGAGATCGGCCAGCAGGGTCAGGGTCACCTTTACTTTGACCAGACTCTTCAGTGGCTGGCGCAGCTTGCGTCCCAGCTTCCGGAACCTGCTGGAATCATTGAGAAGGTCGGTCGCTACGGCATCGAGCAGCTCGATCAGTTCAACACCTCCGAGAGCGCGGAACTCTACAATGAGTTGCTCTTCATTATGGGCCGCTTCCAGTACGGGCAGGGCGAGTTTGAGCCAGCCATCGACCTCTTCGGTCGTGTCGCAACGGACTCCCCTCTCTACGTGAACGCGAAGTTCTTCGAAGGCATCGCGTACATTCGAATGCGACAGGCACGTCCCGCGATCGCCTCGTTCCGCGCCATCATTGACGCCATTGAAGGCGGCGACGTTGAGGGTGTCGAGGACGAAGATCGCATGCGAAACCTGGCGTGGATCTCCCTCGCCCGCGTGTTCTACACGGCTGCCAACCGCACGGGTGATGATGGCGAGACCGCCATCGACGGCCGTCTCCTCGGTCAGGCTGTTGAAGCTTGGAACACAGTCGACCAGGGCAGTGAGTACTGGCTTCCGGCGCTCTTCGAGTCCAGCTGGGCCTTCTTCCTCGCTGACGAGTACGCCCGAGCCCTCGGCAACGTGCACACGATCTTCTCGCCTTACTTCGAGGACTCCTACTACCCGGAAGCTCTCGTTATCAAGGCTGTGACTTTCTTCGTGAACTGCCAGATTGAAAACGCGGGCGCGATGATCGGCCTTTTCCACGAGCGCTACGACCCGGTCCGCCAGGAGCTCGAGTCCCTTCTTGCTGGCTTCGAAGACAACACACAGTTCTTCGAGTTCCTCGGACAGGTTCGAGCCGGCGAGGCCAACCTCAGCCCTGCTGTTCGCGGCATCGTCGCCTCGGCACTCTCCGACCGAACACTCCTTCGAAACGTCGAGTACGTCCGCGTCCTTGAAGGAGAAGAGAGTCGCTTGAGCGAAGCTCCAGCTGAGTTCCAGAACTCATCCCTGGGTGCACGTATCCTGCAGGACGTGGCTGTCGCTAAGTCCTTCGCCGTCGACCAGACCGGTGACATCGCGCGCGGTCGTTACAACCGACTCATCGACGAGCTTGCAGACCTCACAAACCAGATCGACACCGTTGAGATTGAGATTCTCACGTACACACGTGGTCAGGTTGCTCAGGAAACGCAGGACCAACTTCAGGGCGGCCAGGGAACAGCTGGTGGTGACGTTGAAGTGGACGAAGAGCACCAGCTTTGGGAGTTCAACGGCGAATACTGGCGCGACGAACTCGGCTACTACCGCCAGCAAGTAACCAACCGCTGCGGACGATAAGTCTGCATTTGCACCCCTGTACCTGCTGCGCAGGACACGAGATTTTGAGAAGTTTGAGAAGGTGAAGTGAGCTGCATGGAGAATTTGAACATGAAGCGGGCAATGATCCCGGCCCTTGCAGGGCTCTTGGTTACGGGGGCGCTTTTGATACCCTCGGGGGCAGACGCCCAGGGGCAATGCATCACAGCATCGTCGGCGAGTCAGGTGAACGAGTGCCCTTCGGGCAACGCACCACCTGCCAAGCAAACGGGCTCCACTGTTCCGCGGAGCCAGCTCCGTTCGGCAGCGCCGCGTCAGGTTGAAGAAGCCGCACAGGAACCAAGTGGTCCTGGCTTCGAACTCGACGAAACCGTCCGTACCAACCGCGAACGCGGTCAGGTTCGTGCGGCGGAGCTTCTCACGCGTGAGGTTCGCGTTCTCAAACGCCTCGTTCAGAACACACGCCCAAACAACCCACAGCGTCCGGAGATTCTCCTTCGTCTCGCCGAGACGTACTTCGAGATGCAGCAGTCTCTCAACGCGCAGGTTCGTTCGTTCGATGAGCGAATCTTCCGGGCTTGTCAGCAGCAGAAGAATCGGAGCAACTGCCGCGAGGCGCGTGGCGGCCAACAGCGAGCACAGGCGAGCCTCGACGAGGCACGCAATGAGTCGATTCGCACTTACGCGATCCTTGTGCAGGACCACCCTGACTTTCCACGCATGGATGAAGTTCTCTTTTCCCTCGCGTTTGGTCTTGAGGAACTCCGTCAGCAGGACCGTGCCCGTCAGGTCTACCACCGACTCATCAAGGGATACCCCCAGAGCCGCTTCATTCCTCACGCGTACCTCTCCTTCGCGGAGTACTACTTCAGCGAGTCCGACATGCGGGCTGCGTTGCGTTTCTACGAGAAGGTCACGGACTTCCCTCCCGACCGAAACCCAGTCTACGGCTACGCCCTCTACAAGTCTGCTTGGGCTCACTACAACGAAGAAGACTTCCAGGGAGCGCTTCGCAGCTTCGTTCAGACCATCGAGTTCGCCACGGCGAACCCTGACGCGACGGACGCGGCCAACCTAGCGCGACAGTCGCGCCGCGAGCTGGTGCTTCCATACGCGATGGTCGGTCGACCAGGTCAGGCCCTCGAGTTCTTCCGGCGCTACGCGACCAACAACGAACAAGCTCTTGAGATGCTCGAGAGTCTCGCGGAACTCTACTTCGACACCGGTCAATGGCCGGAGACCATCGGCGTCTACCACGAGCTGATGAGCGAGGCGGCAGGTTCCGACAAGCTCTGTTACTGGCAGAGCCGCGTCACGAACGCTGTTGTGTCCTCTCGTCCGAAGGACGATCAGGTCACCGAGCTTCGTCGCTTGGTCGATGTGTTCGAGACCTACACGGGACAGAACCATCCTGCGGAAAGCATCACGGAATGTAAGAGCGAGACAGCTGGCGTTTTGGCTTGGCTTGCGACCTCTTGGCACCGTGAAGCCATCGGCGACGACAACACGCCGGGCACCAACGACCGCACCACGATGCGGCTTGCGGCACGCCTCTACGAGATCCTCATCGACAAGTTCCCCGACATGGAAGAGCTGGAGTTCGACAACATCGCTCGTGATGACTGGCCAACGAACTACAAGGTTTCTTACTACTTCGCGGAGCTTCTCTGGAAGATGGAAGACTGGGCTCGGTGCGGTCCTGCCTTCGACTCCGTTGTCGAACTAAACCCGCAGGGCGAGTTCACGGGTGACGCGGCATACGCTGCGGTGCTTTGTTACAACAACCTCTACCAGCAGCAGTACTCCGGACGCGAACGCGAGACGCGAGAAGCTGCGGCGGAGCCTTCGGGTCGCCGTCGACGCGGACGACGAGGTCGAGCGGCGCGTGAAGCAGCAGCTGCTGCGGCAGCCGAGGCGGAAGCAAACCGCTACGTCCAGCGCGACTTCACGGAGCTCGAGACCGGCATGCTCAACGCATTCCAGCGCTACGTTTGCTTCGTCCCGGACAGCGATGACCTCGCGCAGATCAAGTACCGACGTGCTCGCATCTACTACGAGGCCAACCACTTCCAGGAAGCCGCCGTTCTTTTCAAGGACATCGCTTGGAACCACCGTGACAGCGAGCTCGCTGAGTACGCGGCCAACCTCTACCTCGACTCCCTCAATGTGATGGGATCCGAGATCGAGCCAAACCGAGTCGAGTGCCTGAACGAGCTTGAAAGCTCCATCGACCCGCTCACGGAGTTCTACTGCTCCTCCCAGCAGGCGATGGATGACCATCCGGACCTTTGCGGCGTCCTTGTGACCTTGAAGTGCAACGTCATGCGTAAGCAGGCCGAGGCCTACCACAACAACGAGCAGTTCAAGCGCGCCGCCGCTCAGTACGTTCGTATCTTCCGACGTCACCAGGAGTGTGCCGAAGAGGCCAACTTCGCGATGGACGAGGTCCTCTACAATGCAGCCATCGACTTCGAGGCTGCTCGACTTCTCGGTCGAGCCATCCAGGTTCGAAACGTTCTCATTGAGCGCTTCCCAGAGAGTCAGTACTCCAAGCGCGCCATCTACTTGGTCGGTGCCAACTTCCACGCTCTGGCTTTCTACGAGCAGGCCGCTGGTTACTACGAACGCTTCGCGCGTCAGTTCCCTGGTGAGAATGGTGAGGACTGCTCCGAAGCTGAACGGGCAAACGGCAGCTGTGCCATCGCCCATGAAGCTCTCCAACAGGCCGTGTTCTTCCGAATCGGTCTGGGTGACACGGAAGAAGCCGTCGCAGACGCCACGCTCTTCGAACGAAGCTACAAGCGAAGTCTGCCGCGGCAGACGTCACAGGTTGTCTTCGCCGTCGGCAGCATCTACGAGCGCTCGGAGAACTGGTCGCAGGTGGTCCGCCACTACCGCAAGTTCCTTCGGGACTACCGCCGGCAGGGGCTCCCACATCAGCTGCTTCGTGCGAACGTCCTGATGGCGACTGCACACCGCCAGCTCGAGCAGGAGCGTGACTCCAGCCGGTACTACCGCGCTGCGATCGCACTCTGGGAGCGTGCACCAAACGCTATCAACGGTTTGGATGACGTGTCCGACACGGACAAGATCCTCTACTTGAAGGCCGCACTGGACTCGACGGCGGAAGCTCTCTTCTACATGGCTGAAGAGAAGTACCGTGAGTTCCGCGCGATTCGATTCCCACGCTACAGTGGTGGACGAAACATGGCTCGCGTCAACGCTTGGGCTCAGGGCGACTTCGCCGAATGGGTCACGGAGAAGGGCGGCGCACTTCGCGCAGCTGAGACCGAGTACAACGCCGTTGCCGGACTTGAGGTCGTCGTCCGAGAGGGCGTCCCGGCTTTGAACTCGCCACCTTGGCAGATCGCTGCTGCTGCACGAGTCGGTCAAATGTACCGAACCTTCGTGGATGACTTCCGCGACGCACCGATTCCTTCGGAAATCGAAAACGACGACGAGCTGTACTCGATTTACGTCGATGCTCTCGAAGGCCAGGCAAACCCACTTCAGGCGCAGGCTGTGTCGAAGTTCGAGTTCTGCCTTCGAACAGCAACCAACGTGCGTTGGTTCAACGAATGGTCGACGACGTGTGAGCAGGAGCTCAACGGCCTCGACGCTGCCCGCTACCCAATCGCCGCGGAACTCCGCGGTGCACCGAACTTCGTTCGAGGCAGCATTGGGCGCCCGGGTCCTGTGGAACTTGTATTGGCCGGCGACGAAGATGCTGAGCTTACTGCTGAAGGAGGTGAGTGATGACCACCAAGAACTGGAAACTACTCCCTCTTCTCTGTGCTCTTGGCGCTGCCACCGCATGTGGCGGCGGCTCGGCGGAAGAACAGGAACAAGCCGTCGGCGAAGGTGGCGAAGCCATCGAAACGGCTGATGGCACTGGGGTGAGCGTTCGCGCTCACAACAACTGGACCGAGGGCGTGGCAATGTTCGCGGCGAACGAGGACGGCACGTGGAACGAGCAGACTTGTTCCGCCACGATCGCAAAGTTCGAAGCAGCCGTCGAAGCTCAGCAGGGCGGGCAGTTTGCTGAAGCGCTCTACATGATCGGTCTAACCCAGGAGCGTTGTGACAACGATGGCGAAGCCCGTCAGATGTACAATCGCGCTCTCGGCGTGAACGACAAGATGTGCAAAGCGCGCGTCGCCGTCGGTCTCATGGACTTGGCGGGTGGAAACTCGTCCCAGGCGAACACCGCGTTCCAACGCTCCGTTCGCGATGACCCTCAGTGCACCTCGGGCTACGTCAACCTCGCCATCATGCAGCGTAACGCTGGAAACGATGCTGAGGCTCTCTCGAACCTGCGTCGTGCTTTGGCCATCGAGTCGGACTACCTCCCAGCGTTCAACCAGATGGCGCTTCTCTACTATCAGCGTGGTCGCGCAGCAAACGGCGCTGCGTCTCTCGACCTCGCCGAGATCGTTTGTCGGCAGGCTCAGCTCATCGACCGCGAATACGCGACGATCTACAACACCTGGGGTCTCGTGAAGATTGAGAAGGGCAACGTCATCGAGGCGCTGCGCTACTTCGAGCGAGCCATCCAGCTTGATGACAGCATGTTCGAAGCACAGATGAACTTCGCGCAGGTCACGCTTTCCTTCCGCGGCTACGAGGATGCGCAGCGTTCCTTCGCACGTTCCGTGGCTCTCGACGACGACAACTACGATGCACGCGTCGGTCTTGGCGCAGCCCTTCGTGGTCTTGAACGCTTCGACGAGGCGAAGGCTGAGTACGAGCGAGCCATCCAGCTCGATGCGAACCGTCCGGAGGCATACTTCAACCTGGGTGTTCTTCACCACGACTACCTCGCACGAGCTGCTTCGGACCCGATCCCGGTGCTTCAGCAGGGTAAGACCTTCTACGAGCAGTTTGTGACAAAGGCGCGCGGCAACGAGCGTTACGCCGAGACCGTGGAGAACACGACTCGCCGATGTCGCGACCAGGAACCCGG
The DNA here is from genome assembly GCA_045106895.1 of Polyangiales bacterium. Lineage (GTDB taxonomy): Bacteria > Myxococcota_A > Polyangia > Polyangiales > Houyiibacteriaceae > JBCCRV01. The sequence continues at coordinate 35,880 of JBGCFM010000150.1, forward strand.
CGCTCAACAGAGCAACAGCCGAGCCGCTCGTCGTCGTCGATCTCGTTGCCGACCCGGCCGAATTCAGCTCGTCGACATCACGATCGCCGCGATGAACGAGTCTGCTGAGATGCAGCGAGAGATGGAGCGAATGCAGGCCCAGGAGGCCGCTCAGCAGGCTGCGCAGGAGCCAGCTGCACCCACTCCGCCAGCGGAGTAGCGAATACCCTGCAAAAGCAGGGAAAATGGAATCGAAACGAGGCGGGCGAAGGCTCGCCTTTTTTCGTTTCTTTTTCAGCACCCCGGGAACCTTTGCGGGAGTCTGCTGTCATTGAGGAGTGTGCCCCTTGAAGCCCGAAAGCCCGTTGACCCCGAGACGCTTCCCAATATAGGATGCGCCTCGGCGGAGACCCTCGTTCTTGAAGACATTCTTCAAAAGCAGGTCTCCAAACGAGCCCTTCGAGTTTCGAGGAGTGGAGGAAGTCGTGGATAAGATTAAGTTTTTTGCAGTCGCTATCGTTCTTGGATTCTCGCTTGGAGGAGTTGTTTCTCCTGCGGCAGCTCAAGACCCAGCGGGCGAGACAACCTACGACTTCGATGATGACCTCGTGTCCGGTGACCTGGTTCGCCCCGACGGTGAGGTTCTCAACGTGCGAAGGCGCGGCCGTCGTTCGTCCCTCATCCGCATTCGGGAGCACTTCGTTCCTGAAATGCTGAAGTCGGTCGAGGACCTCTAGGCACACCTCGTCATAGCGCCGCTCTCTTTGATGTTTGGCGCTGTGGCTTTTGTGAGAACGCGAATTTAGGGCAAGAGTTAAGACGTTCCGTCGAGGGCGTCAGCGGAGGCGATTGGTGAGCAACAAGATCCCGATGACATTTCGGATTTACTCGGGCGACGAGTTAGTCCGTACAGAGCAGCTGAACCAGGACATCATTAAGGTCGGTAAGCTCTCTTCCAGCCATTTGCGAATCGACGACGAAAATGTCTCGAGGATGCATGCAGTCATCGAGGTGACTGGGCCGGACGAGATCTACATCATCGACCTCGGTTCTGCTTCGGGCACCATCGTGAATGGCACGAAGGTCAACAAGGCGAAGCTCGACCACAACGACGAGATCGTTTTGGGCGACACCCGCGTCATCGTCGAGATGGGTGGAGCGTCCGCGGCCGATGACGACGAAGCGACGGTTGTCGCGGCGAGTCCCGTCGATTCCGCAGAGGCTTCACCGCCAGCAGCGGTTCCTGCGCCGGTCGTTCCTGCGCCTGCCGTTGCGGCTCCCGCCAACCCGTTCTCCGCGCCACCTCCAGCGGCGGCGATTCCAAACCCCTTCGCAGCTTCGGCACCAGCCGCCATGGCGACGACGGGCGACGACGAGGACCCCGAGAACTTTCAGTATGGCATCGTCGCCAGCGGTCCTCCGGTCTCGCCAGACGAGGTCGAAGCACCCGAAACGGCCGTCGAAGTGGTCGTCATGTGGGGCAAGCAGGTTCTGCACGTCGAGCACCTCGTGCCTTTCCGAACCTTCTACGTGGGCGAGTCCGAGGGCAAGATTCAGCCGGACTACCTCATCGGCTCCGATGTCCTTGGCACCGCGCGTATGCCGGTTGTCGTGGCAGCGGGTGGCGGCGCGGCGGCGGTCATTCCTCAGGGAGCGACAGGTTCGGTCACCGTGGGCGACCAGC
>JBGCFM010000151.1:0-3990 GCA_045106895.1 Polyangiales bacterium
CCTAAAGTCCAAGCGACGCCACCGCGCCATCTCGTACCCGCGGCAAATCGCGATGTACCTGTGTCGGCAGCGGCTGGGCACGAGCTACCCCGAGCTTGGTCAGCGCTTCGGCGGCAAGGACCACACGACGGTCATCAGCTCCGTGCGCAAGATCAACGGGCTCCTCGAGTCCAACGACGAACAGACCTCCACGGTGGTCAAAGCCCTCGAGGGCAAGCTCGGCGCTTAGCCCGGGCTGCGCATGGCTCTGCTCTATCGCTGTCGGCGCCTCTCGCGTCTCGTCGCGGAAGCTGCGCGCAAAGACCCAGAGCTCGTCGAACGGCTCACTTGGGATTTCGCAGGTCTCACGGCCACGGCGGTCCTCGGTGAGGCCCTGCGAAAGAGCATCGATACGCTTCACCCTGTCGTGGAGCTCGGCGACATCTGGGCGCTCCGACGCGCTGCTGAGGTCGCTGAGCCGCGCCTCGAAGGCCTCCGTCTCCTCTTGGCTCTCGAAGGCCCTGAAGTGGGCCCTGACGGCGACACGGGCCGCAGTCGGCTCCATGACGCCAGCTCTCTCATCGCGGCCGTCGAAGATGCTCAGCTCCCCGCGGGTGATATCGCGGTCCACACTCATATTGCCCATCGAGGAGCCCTCAAGCGCGCCAAGGCCGACCTGGACGCTCCCCTGAGCCTCATTGAGACCCGGGTCCTGAGTGCTGTCCTCGAGGGGCACACGAGGCCCGCTATCGCCACCGAAATTGGGTTTAGCGAGGACATGGTCCGTGCAACTCAGCGCTCCTTGGGCGACAAACTGGGCGAATCCGTTCTCAGCTTTGAGGAGCTCGACGACGATGGCGGCCTCAAGCAGCTTCAAGGCCTCGCCCTCGCTGCCGCAGAAGCTGGCGATTTCTTGCTCGCTTGGTACTCACTGAGCGATACTTGATGCACCCTTGCATCGAGACTTTGCCGGCCTATCGTGCCGGGTAGAATCCGACGCAAAACCTGGGGATAACTACACTTGAAAGATCGGGGACAAGCGGGGAAAGCCTGTCTTCCACAGACAGCCCACTAGATCTTCACAACGCAAGTTTTCTGCATTCCCTTTTAGTTTCCGGTCGTTACAGACCTAACCCCCCAATCCACAGGCGTTAAGACGAAGACGTAATTAAAGATCTCTCTTTGTTTTAAACACACGCGTCCACACCCCTTCGTTATTTCAGTTTCCGAAACACACTTTTGGTTCCAAACCAAAGCACAGAGGCAAGCACCCATGGAGTTCATCATTCGTCAGCGCGACTTTCTTCGCGGTCTCGCTCGCACCCACGCGGTGGCCGACCGGAAGAACTCGATGGCGATCCTGTCGAACATTCTGCTCAGTGCCGAAGGCTCTGGACGACTTCGTCTCGCAGCGACGGATCTCTACCTTGGCGTCAGCGCCGTCGCGGATGCAGAGATCAAGAAACCAGGCAGCATCACGATTGCTGCGCGGACGCTCTTCGACATCGTCAAAGCGATGCCCGATGGAGACATCCATTGGACCGTTGGAGAGAACCAAGCCTCCACCCTGGTCCAGGGTAAGATCCGATACACCATCCCAGGGCTCCCAGGAGACGATTTCCCGCCCTTGCCGAACCCAGGCGATGCAGACTTCGTTAGCGTCGATGCGGCGCTCGTAGGCGAGCTCATAGCGCTTACGAGCTATTCGATGTCCAGCGACGACACGCGCCCTCATTTGGCGGGAACGTTGTTCGAAGGAGACGGCAAAGTTCTGCGCATGGTCACCACCGACGGTCACCGTTTGAGCAAAGCCGAAGTGAACGTCGAAGGCGGAATGAACTACGCCATGCTCGTTCCCCACAAAGGCATCAACGAGCTCAAGCGCGTCATCGACGACACGAAGGGTTCACGAAGCGCGGACCGTCCGCCACAGGTCGAAATCGCCACCGCCGCGGGCAACGCGTTCTTCCGGCGCGATGACCTGCTCTTGAGCGTGAAGCTCGCCGACGAGCAGTTCCCGCCTTACGACAAAGTCATTCCGCAAAAGCAGACCAAGCGAGTCGTCGCTCTGCGCTCCCGGCTCCTCGACGCCCTCAAGCGAATCAGCCTCGTCGCCAGCGACAAAAGTGGCGGCGTTCAGCTCCACGTCGACTCGGGTTTCCTTCGAATTCAGAGTCAAAATCCGGATGTCGGCGAAGGCGCCGAAGAGGTCGAGGTGGACTACGCCGGCGACCCCGTCAGCATTGGCTTCAACGCTCGTTACCTCATGGACGCCCTCAGCTCCCTGCCGCACGACGAAGTGGCTCTGGAGCTAAGCGGCGAGCTCGATCCAGGCGTCATCCGGCCCGTCGGCGACGGCATGGACTTCGTGGGCGTGATCATGCCCATGCGTATCTGACGCCCGGCCAGACAGAAATAGAAGAAGAACTCTTCCTCAGCCCAGAATGGACTCGATCCAATCAGGATCGACGCTGCCGCCTGCTTCGAGTCGCGCTTGAACCGCGCCGAAGTTGGTTTCGCAGAGCTTGGCGAGGTCTTCGACTTCGAAAGAATCGAAGACATGTGCTGCGTCCACATTCGGAGGTGTTTCGCCTCCAGCGACGATGAACACCTGCGTGTTCAAGCTCTGCGCGTCGTAGGTCTCAAGCACCTCATCGGCGCCAACCATCAGCTCGGTGAAATCACGAACGGCGACATCCCCGGCGAAGAATAAACCGTTCGTGAGCAGAAGTTGTTCACATTCCAGGTTTCCGGAGACCTGAAGACCGTGCTGCTCATCGATGCCCAATGGGCCCGTCACGATGAGGTCACCTTCCACGAGGAGAAATGCCGCGGTCTCTTCGTGGAAAACCTTCTTCAGATCCTCGGCTGAAAACTCGCCGCCGGTGGAATGCCACACGCTCTCGAACTCACCGAGCTCGTCCAAGTCGAACTTGAGCTCCTGCTCTGACAACCACTCAAGATCTTTCTCTTCCATGCTCTGCATTATCCTCGGAAAGTGACTAAAGCAGAACAGCTTTTCCGCCGCGCCGCGGATCCGCGAGACATCGAAGTCCTGGGTTTTTGTGTGCGTTCTCTTCGGTCCCGCGATTTCGACCGGGTATTCGATTTTGCCAGATCACGTATTCTCTTCCACGCACTTGGGAGTAGCAGAAGTCGCTTGGACTCGTACTGCGCGTCGCCGAGGCCCGGAACCAAAGGCACGATGGCGACGCTGCCGATGCCGGCGGCGCGAAAAAAGTCCCTGCGCTTACGACGCTTCATGATGTCGGAGCACAGACGCGTTGGGAGTTAAGCATGTTGTCGCGCGGGTGCTCGTGCCACGAGTTAGGGTGCTGTAATCGCATCGTAGCGCTGCTCAAGGCGTCGGGCGGGCCATACAGAGCTGTCGGACAAAGGCGACACCTCACCGGATGGCAGCGCTGACGATGTTCTGAATCATCTCATCGTCTTCTTTGGGGACGGCGCCGGCACGTGGCAAAACCGCTGCGGCGAGCGCGGTGACATCGATGGCGATTGTGCTTCCTGGGTAGGGTTCTGCCGCAGGGCTGGGAAAGTCGAGAGCAAGCGCGGGCAACCGATTGCCTGCCGCAAAGATGCCCTCCTGATCGCTCTGAAATTCACCGGTAAGCGACGTATGAATGAACCGTATCGCATCTTCGCCCTCGCCCTCAAAGCCGGCAGCTCGAGCAACGTACTGGTTGTTGATGAAGTTGAGGCGCCGAACGTTCCAGGGTCGTGCGGCGTCCGTTGCAGGCTCCCGAGCCGCCGAGTCCCCAAGCTCCAGAATTCCTCCGACGTCCGGCAGCCAGCCAGCAACGATGTTGTTGAATATCTCAATGCGGTCCGCGTTGCCCATGACGCGAGGCGCGCGAGAGCCTGTTTTCATCAGGATCGGCAAAGGTCGCTGTCGTCGTTTCGTAACAATCGGCCCAGTTGAGTCTTGCGGTCTATTGATTTGACGTCTTCCTCTCTGACATTCAAACCAATATTTTTTAAGGTACTAACGCC
>JBGCFM010000152.1:0-15422 GCA_045106895.1 Polyangiales bacterium
CGGCGGCGTCGAAGGAGCACAAGTCCCAAGAGTGCCAGCATATAGCCCGCGCTCGGTGCGTCGCTATGAAGCGTACACAGAGCGCCGCCGGTCACGCCGCTGTTTGAACCAGGCGGCGGAGGATTCGGGATGGTACCGCCATCGCCTGCGCCCGCGTCCGCGCCCATCGGTCCGCCGTCCGGCGCGCCGGCGTCGGGTCCGGGACCCGCGTCAGGTCCCATCGGTGGGTCGGGGTCGAGGTAGTCCGGGACGCCGTCCATGTCGTCATCGCCACGTCCTTCGTCGGAGTCTGGGCGCCCGTCTCCGTCCGAGTCCTCGTCGTGCCAGTTGAGGATCATATCGCCATCCACGTCATTTCCGTGGGCTGCGCCGTCCTCGACTTCGTTGCGCGTCGGGATGGAGTCGTCGTCGTCGTCGGGGTCTTGGTAGTCCGGTCGTCCATCCCTGTCCGTGTCCGGGCAGGTTCCGCCGGTGCGAAGGTCTGGGCACTCGACGAGGTTCGCGATGGTGTCCATGTCGTCGTCATCGCCAACACAGCGCGACTCCACGCATACGAGGTCGCCGGGGCAGTCGTCGTTTGTCAGACACATCTCGCACATGGGTGGGGCTTCGCCGTTGCAGCGACCGCCCGCACACTCGGCGCCGCGGGGCAACGAAGTGAAGCGACACTCGCCACCGCTGCAGCTGTCCGTGGTGCAGTCCACGCCGTCGTCGCAATGTGCGTCTTCATCACACGCGCAGGGCTCGGTCCCCGTGATGCACAACTCCTCGAAGTCCGTGCCCCCGCTCCCGTCGCAGTCCGCTCCGCGGCCGACCACGCGTACCATCACGCTTGCGCTTCGGACGGTCTCGAGGCCGGTCCAGGTGTCCATGAGGTTGCCGTCGCCGCGACTTCCGGTGAGGGATCCGGTCATGACGAAGTCGCCCCAACCGCGGGCGTTTCCAGGGGTGGCGACGCCGTGGGCAGCCGCTGCGTCCGAGTACGCGCCGGAGGAGAGGCCCCCGGTAGGGGAGAAGGTCTCGGGTAGGTCTCCGTTTGGCATTGTGAGAGGCGCGGCCGGAATGACCTCCTCGTCGTTCCAGAACATCGGCAGGGGAGTGCGCGCGAGGCTAGGCGCCACCTGGAACATTCGAAGGCCAGGGTAGGCGACCTCGATGTCTTCGGCGACGTAGTGGAACTCGCCCGCGTTGAGCTCGACGATGCACGGGTACTCGCCCGCCATCACGTCTCCGCCCACGTCACTGCCGTCCCACACCAGCATGTTCGAGCCGATCGTCGCGTCACCGGCGAGGGCGAGGTCACCGTCTCCGGCGGCATCGAAGGTGCCATCATCGTTGAGGTCACAGATGAGCCGGTAGCGGCCCGGCATATTCGTCGTGAAGTTGAACTCCGCTTCGTTGCGCGAAGGTTCGACGACACCGCAGCCGCGGCCTTCGCCGGTGGCGGTAAAGGTAAGACCGGACACGCGTGGGTTCGGAATGCCGTAAGCCTCGACCTCGGGGTCCGGCAGGTTGAAGTAGATCGGGTATTCAGTCGCCACATCGCGTCCCTCGCGCGTACTGCGGTTTGGGTTCACTCCCGTGATGCCGGCGCTGTTCGCCGCGAGCTCCCAGCGCGCGAGGCCATGTACGCCTCCAACTTGAAGCTCCACGACGCCACTTCCAAAAGCTCCGATGGCGACGCGGGCGTAGACGCTGGCCCGTACCGCGCGGAACTGGCTTTGCGTGGAGGTGCTGTTGAACACCCAGCGATAGGCGAAGACTCGACCGTCTACGTGGGCCGGGTTTCCTTCGCTCGTGTCGCAGGCGCCCAACCTTGTGTCACACACGGAGATGTCCCAGCGACGCGTCGAGGTGACACCTCGCGACATGTTGACGAGGCGGTACGCGCCGACGCCGAAACCTGTGAGCGCTGTGCAGCGTCCGTCGGCGGGGACCGCCGAGGCGATGAGCATCTCGTCCGGGGTTTGAATGTCGAAGGTGACGGGGTCGCCGACGGAGTTGCGCGCCTCGACGCAGATCACCTCGTCGGCGGGATGAAGCACGTCCGCGAAGATGGCGTTGTCGGTGTCGACGAGACCGAGGCGCCCAGCGGCGCCGACGGTGGGCATGAGCTCATCCGTACCCTCTGCCAGCACAGGTGCAGACGCGAATACAGCGAGAAAACAGGTCAAAACAACGCTAAGCCGAACCATAAGAACTCCTACTAACCCCAAAGCGAACGAAGGATTGCCCCCCAGCTGCGGGAGCCTAGATCACAAGTCGCGTCCGCGCCCGCGGACCCCAAGCGAAAGGAGTCAGGGCAACCTTGCTCTTCCGCCTGCGCCACGCAGCGGAGCCCTCAAACGTCAACAATCACGGGCGGATGCCGTGCAGAATCTCCCGGTGCGTCGGGTTTGCCAATCCCTCGGGCCTGCCACATGGTCGGCCAAGCCGCCTATGAGCGAATCAGAAAAGCGGCGCTTTCCCGCCTCCACCGACGCTCGAGGGTTCGTTGTCTACGCGGGGGTCCTTGCGTTTGCCGCCTACTTTTCGATGTACGCGTTTCGTAAACCCTTCGCCGCGGGTTTGTACGAAGGGAGCCTCTTCGGCGTCGAGGAGAAGACGGCGTTCGTCGTCGCGCAGATCGCGGGCTACACCCTCAGCAAGTTCATCGGCGTCCGCGTTCTCTCTGCACTCGCCGCGAGCAGGCTTCGCTTCACGCTTCTTTTTACGGTCTTCGTCGCGTGGCTCGCGCTCCTCGCCTTCGCCGTGCTTCCTCCGGCCGGCGCGGCTCTCGCGCTCTTCTTCAACGGCTTACCCCTCGGCCTGGTCTGGGGCCTCGTCGTTCGATACCTCGAAGGTCGCCGCCAGTCCGAGGCGCTCCTCGCGGGCATGAGCGCTTCGTTCATCGTCGCGAGCGGCGCCGTCAAAGACATCGGGCGCGAACTCCTCGCCCAGGGCGTCAGCGAAGAGTGGATGCCCGCCCTCGTCGGCGCGCTCTTTCTCCCCCTCTACGTCGGGGCTGTATTTCTCATCGACCGCCTTCCGCCGCCGAGTGAGCTGGACATCTCTCTCCGCAACGAACGTCGCGCGATGACACGGCAAGAGCGCGGGGACTTCCTGCGTCGCTACGCCGGCAGTCTGATACCCCTCTTTGCCATCTACTTCTGCCTCACCGCGTATCGCGACTTCCGTGACAACTACGGCGTCGAGATCTTTGAGGCCTTGGGATACCAAGAAGCTGCGCTCTTCACTCAGTCCGAGCTTCCCGTCGCGGTCCTGGTGTTGGTGGTTCTCGGCGCTCTCTACCGCGTACGCGATCGGCGCCGCGGACTCATCGCTGTCTACGCCGTCATGATGCTCGGCATGCTCGTCCTCATTCTCTCGCCAGTGCTGCGCGGGAGCGGTCTCATCAGCGGGATGACCTGGATGGTCTTGACGGGAGTAGGCTCCTATTTCGCCTACGTACCCTTCGGCGCCATGCTCTTCGAGCGCCTCGTCGCTATCTCCGGCGGCGCGGGCACAGCGGTATTTGCCATCTACATCGCCGATGCCCTCGGCTACACAGGCTCCATCGCCCTTCAGCTTGGGCGTGACCTCATCGCCCCGGACGTGACCCGCTTGGTCTTCTTCGAAGGTTTCACGTTGGCGTTGGGCGTCGGGGCGCTCCTTCTTTTCGCCGTCTCTCTATGCGTGCTTCTTCGTACCCGACGAACTTCGTGATGGTGTTTGTGAGACGTTACAAGCACGCTTGTCCCATGACTCGCACCGCTTCACCTCTCGCTTTGACTCTCCTCGTCGCGTGCGGCGCCACAACGGTGCCGGCTCCCGCCGGTGACTCCTGGAACCCAATGCCAGACTATGCGCCATTGGCGGCGGGCGACGTGGCATGCGCGAGCGATGATGAGTGCGGCGGCGAAGAGCGCTGCCTGCCGCCGGAGTCTCTGTGTTCTGAAGATGCGCCCGGCAGCACCCCTCTATGCCCCATTGGATCCACGGCGAACCAATGCGCCTACTGCTTGCTGGAGTGCGGTGAGGCCGCGGCTCCTTGCGAGCCTGGCTACCAATGTCACGGCGGGTTTTGCGTCAGCCCACTGCGCTGTGCTCTGCCAACCCCTGTTCCGTGAGCTCTCCGCTAAGAAGAGCTTGAAACGTCCGCCCAAAGCGCGCGCTTCACCATCACGCGCTCGAAACGTTCCGACGCGAGCCAGGTGTCTAGCCAGCGAATGAGGGAATCGAGTTCCCATTCTGCGAGCTGCTTCACCTCGGAAAAGTGAAACTGCCGCACAAAGGGAAAGAGCGCGGCGTCCGCGAGGGTCGCGCGATCGCCACACAGCCACGGGGTTTGCGCGAGGGCATCGTCCAGCTGTTTTAGCTGCCCAAGGCACGCACGCCGCGTGGGCTCCCGGGTCTCCTCTGGATGGCGGTTGGCGTACTTATAGCGGTCGAGGTTCGGCTTGAAAGCGTCGCCCAACGCGATCCACGTCGCGATGGCAGCGTTCTCCTCGTCGTTTCTTCCACACCAGCTCTCCGGGTCGCTTTTCGAGAGCGCCCAACGCATGATGTCGAGGCTCTCGTCGATGACCTCTCCGCTCGGGAGCACGCAGACCGGCACAGTTCCCTTTGGTGAGTCTTCCAGCATCTTGGCGGGCTTCTCCCGCAAGAGGATCTCTCGGTACTCCACGTCTTGCCCACTCACATCGAGGGCGAGGCGCGCACGGATGGCGAAGGGGCAGCGGCGGAACGTCCAAACGTAGGGCGGGCTCACGCAGGGATCTCTTGCGCAGTCCTCTCGGTGGACTGTTCGCGGGCCTGTCGTTCATGGGACTGCCGTTCGTGTGACAGGCGAATCTGTTTCATTCGTTCGCGCGCCGCAGAGATACGTTCAGGACTCCGCGTCTCGTGGCAGTGCCCGCACACGACGCCCTCTTCGTACGCCGGGTGTTTCATGTCCTCCACCGTCAACACAGCGCTGCATCCGCGGCAGCGCTCGAAGGTGCCGGGTTCAAGGTCGTGATCGACGGTGACGCGCTCATCGAAGACGAAGCACTCGCCCTCCCAGGTCGAGTCCTTCTGCTCGACATCTTCGAGGTACTTCAGGATTCCGCCCTGCAGGTGGAAGACGTTCTCGAAGCCGCGGTCCAAGAGAAAGCTCGTCGCGACCTCGCAGCGAATGCCGCCGGTGCAGTACCTCGCGACGTGTTTATTCACCGCCGGGTCCAGCTGCTCTTGGACGAAGCGTGCGAAGTCATGGAAGGTCTCCGTCTTTGGGTCGACGGCACCTTCAAACTTACCGGCGTAGACTTCGTACCAGTTGCGAACATCGATCACTGTCACGTCATCCCGCGTGATGAGGGCGTTCCAGTCCGAGGGTTCGACATACGTCCCGACCTTGTCGCGGGGGTCCGCGCCTTCTTCGCGAAGTCCGAGGATCTCTTCCTTGTAGAACATGCGGAGCCGGCGAAAAGGCGCGCCCTGCCATGTGCTCCACTTGCGGTTGTCGATGGTGATCCCGGACCAGGTCTCAATCTGAGTCAGGAACGCTTCCAGCGCCTCACGCTCTCCAGAGATCGTCGCGTTCACTCCCTGCGGGGAGTAGATCATGGTGCCCTGAATCCCCGTCGTCGACGCGAGCTCTTGGCCTTTGGCGAGTAGCCCCTTTGGGTCTTCGCAGTGAAAGAAGCGGTAGAAAGTGACGATGTTCGTCATGGGCACACCATGACGAAATCAGTCGCCTTCGCAAGCGCTTCGCTTCTGCTCATCACCCGAAACGATGCCCCATCCTGAGCGGCCACTTGGGGACGATATCGTCGTCAAAGCGCACGCGTTATCCTTCGGGCTCGGGGCGCTCTAAACGCAAATTTTGCTCGCCTGCGACGTGCAGTCACAGGTACTCCGAGACGCGACCCGCGGGGTTTGCGTTCTCGTTCCACGTATTCGACCCGCCATCCCTTGGCCCGATTCTTGGTATGAGTATCGCCATGCAGCAGCGATATGAGTTCACGGAGGGTTCCTCTTCGAAGTTCTGGACGGTCTCCGTCCGTGGAAAAACGGTCGTCACCCAATGGGGCCGCATCGGTACGGAGGGCCAGAGTAAGAGCGTCGAGTGCGCGACTCCGGCCAAGGCACGCGAGGAAGCGGAGAAGGCTGGGGCCAAGAAGGCCAAGAAGGGATACAAGCCAGTCGTCGCTACGAAGAAAGCCGCCACGAAGAAAGCCGCCACGAAGAAAGCCGCCACGAAGAAAGCCGCGCCGAAGAAAGCCGCGCCGAAGAAAGCTGCCGCGCCGAAGAAAGCTGCCACGAAGAAAGCTGCCACGAAGAAAGCTGCCGTCCGTGTTGGCGAAGATCATCTCTTCGCAGACGTTCGCGACAACGAGTTCCGGCTTCCCAAACGTGGCGCGCTCCGTCTTGCTCATCCCGTCGACATGAGCGCCAAAGAGCGAGCCGGATGGGGAGACGTCTTCGCGGACTACGAGATCGGTCAGCCCTTCGAGCAAGTCGCGCGCTCTATCGAAAGCCCGCTCCCGCGAAACAAGAAAAGCGTCTCTACTTGGAACGGGAAGAAGGTCCACGGGGGCGTGCTGATGGGGCTGACCCGAAAGGGCTGGGAGCTGAACGTCGGGCCGGATGGTTTCGATTCGGTGTCCTGGCGTTGTCCGGCCACAAGCGGCGAGCCCATCGATGTCGTTCTCGACCTTGAAGACACCGTCTACATTCCCGAGGCGAACCAGGCCCGTCCGGCGATTCGCTCGCTCACATTTTCAAGGGCCGGGGCTGTGACGGAGCGCTCTGCCTTCGAAGTGGTCCACGCTATCGAGTCCGTCCTGCTTCGCTAAGGGGCTACGCTCACGCGCTAGCCGCCGGTGCAGCAGCGAAAACCTTGTCCATCGAAGGCGGCGTCGGGCGGCTGGAAGAGGTTGTGTTCATACTCGCATTTCGCCCGCGCGGGGTAGGATGCGAAGGAGCCGCCGCGCAGCTCGCGTAGGCTTCCGGTGGCATCGGCGGCGTCGATCCACTCGAGTACGTTGCCGCTGAGGTCGTGGACTCCGAGTGGACTCACGCAGCCCTCCGACGAGCCGCTCGGCGCGAGGGCACGAGTGCGCACATCGGTTCCGTTCGCCGCGGAATTGCAGCGGTCTTGTTCGTAGTCTGTTCCGTAGGGGTAGTCGTCTGCGCCGCACGCTGCGTTCCACTCGTCGCGCGTGCAGAGGCGGAAGCCTGCAGCGGTGCAGGCGCTCGCGGCGTCATTGAAGCTGAGTCCGTTCGACGGCAGCCGCCCTTCGGCGGACACGGCCCGCCCCTCGTCGACCTGCGCCTCGTGGCGATCCATGCACGTGCCCGTTGGCAGCTGAACCATACGAGCTGGACAGCCCGTCGCGCTCTCGGCTTCAGCCTCGGCCTCAGTCTCGGTTTCCTCGATGAGGTCGGACGACGCCATCGCGTCTTCGGGAGCGTCGTTGCACGCTAACAAGAGGCCGAGCGCGGCCCAGCGAAGGATATTCAAGTTCACAACTCTTCCAGGGTCGAGGAATGCCGGGCGCCATGCGCCCGGCTCTCAGCAGTGGCTCAGTAAGCCCAGCTTGCGTCCACGGAGCGAAGAATCGGCCGATCGTCGGTGCCCATACGCGTCAGCGTCGCCTCAACCTGCAAGAAGCGGTGGTTCTGGAAGCCAGCAGGGCAGGTCGAGAGGTCCGCCGGCGGCGTGTTGAAGGGTCCGCACTCGACGCCGGCGGCAAGGCCTGCTTCGGTGTCCGCGGTCCGCATCGTCATGAGAATGTCCGTGCCCGCAGGCTCGATGCTGTCCCAAGTGGATGTCGTCCAGTAGGCCTCGGCGTAGCCCGAGTCGAACACCTGGGACCAGTTGCCTTCCGGCGAGACGAATGTCCGCAGGAGATGACCGGTCATGTCCGAGTAGGAGTAGAGCTCTTGGCTTGCGTCGACGATGTAAGTCGCGACGAAGGAGCAGTCCGTGTTGAACACGTTGACGGCACCGGTTCCGAAGCGCGAAGGAACCCAGATTCGGCCGAGGCGGTCGACGGCCACACCATGAGGATTCGTGCCGGATGGAATGGGCGCTGTGCAGCGCAGTGTTCCGTCGGACTCGATGCCAACAAGCTGGTTGGTGCCGTAGCTGGATCCCCAAATGCTTCCCTCTGGGTGAACCGTGACGCCGGTGACGCTACCCACCGTGGTGTTCGTGAGCGCGCCGGTCGTGCGGTCGATGGCATGCACTGTTCCGCCACCACTCCAGCCGCCGAACCAAACGCGGTTTTCGCCATCGGCGGCGACGCCGTAGAAGGTTGGGTTGGTGAAGGTCGCTGTGGTGTAGTCGGCGATGTTGACGCGCGTCGAGTTTGGCCTTGAGGCGGTCCACACGAAGCCCTCGGCATCCGCCGCGAGGCCGTAGATATTCCGGTCGCCGGCGGCCGGGATGTTCATCTGGTTGAGCACCACGCAGGTGGGCGGTGACGTGCTCTCGTCCACCATCGTTCCACTGATGTGGTAGAGGTCGCCGTTGTTGTAGGAACCCGCCCAGATGTCGCCGTTTCGGTCGATGGCGACGGAGCGCGCTACGTTCAGTACCGGCGCGCGACAGATCAGCGAGCCATCCACCGCGAGGTGGACGACGTTGCTTTGCGCGACGCTTCCGGGATTGGCCAAGCCGCGGTTGCCGACCCACACCGAACCGTCGGACGTAACGGCGGTTCGTGAAGGGCTCGTGCCGAAGGAAGGTACCTGCCAGTTCTTGACGCCGGTGGTGGTGTCGAGCTGGGCAACTTCATTTCGGCCAGTGACGGCGATGTAGATGTAGTCGAAGTCGAGCGTCGATGTCCCGAGCGTGACGCTACCTGGGTACATGGGGTCTTCTTCAACGTCGTCGCAGATGCGTCCTGGCTGTTCACAGTCCGAGAGGTCTTCCCACTCTTCGTTGAAGCAAGGCTCTGGTGGGCACGTACCGCAAGCGTTGACGACGTTCTCGTCGGTCGCTCCGTCGCAGTCGTTGTCCACTCCGTCGCAGGTCTCGGTGGGCTCTTCGCCACATTCACCGCAGGCGTTGGACACGCCTTCGTCGATGCGACCATCACAGTCTTGGTCTTCGCCGTCGCAGATCTCGGTGGGGTCACAGAAGCCACAGGCGTTGGAGCCCGTCGCCCATCGCTCGTCCACTTCGCCGTCGCAGTCATCGTCGATGCCGCTGCAGATCTCGGGCAGAGGCGTGACCTGACCGGAGCACTCGCCCCACTCCGGGAACTCGCCGGAGCCTTCGCAGCTGAATGTGCCGGCCATGCAAGCGCCGACGCCCTGAGTGCCGTCGGGCCCGCCGTAGCACATGCCGGTGTCGCCAACGCTGCAGCCGCAGCCGTCGTCGACTTCTCCGTCGCAGTCGTCGTCGAGTCCGTTGCCGCACGTCTCGGTGGCATCAGGCATTCCGCAGCCGCCACAAGCGTTGATGACACCCTCGTCGGCAACGCCGTTGCAGTTGTCGTCTCGGCCATTACAGGTCTCCGCCGCACCGGGATTGATGGCGGGGTCGGTGTCGTCGCAGTCAGCCGGGTAGGGTGAGCCATCCTCGTCCGCGTCGCGGCAGCCCTCGTCGATGACTCCGTCACAGTCGTCATCCAAGGAGTTTGTCTCGCCGCCTGCGCACTCTTCGCTCGGAAGAGTCTGGCCAGCACACATGCCCCAACGTTCTTCGCCGCTCACGGCATCGGCAACGCAGTCGCGTCGACCGCCCGCACACACGCCTTCGCCGCCTGTTCCGAAGGGACCTTCGTAGCAAGGCTGGTTCGTCGGTGGCTCGCAAACGCAGCTTGAGGCTTCTGGGCACTCGCAGCGATAGTCACAGTCGCAGTCCTCATCGATCATGCCATTGCAGTCGTTGTCGATGCCGTCTCCGCACATCTCCATTAGCTCTTCGCCACCACACTCGCCACAAGCGTTGCGCAGTGTCTCGTCGACGCTGCCGTCGCAGTCGTTGTCGATGCCGTCGCAGGTTTCGTCCGCGGGCAACACTTCGCCGCGACAGTCGCCGGTCATCCCCGGCTCAACGCAAATCGTGATGCCTCGGCGACAGATTCCAACGCCCGCTGTCGCTGCGTCTGCGTTGTAACAAGCGATGCGATCACCACGTGCGCATTCGCAGTCCGGTTCGTCGACCTCGCCATCGCAGTCGTTGTCGACTCCGTCGCCGCAGGCCTCCGCGACATCCGGGTTGATGTTGCGATCACCGTCGTTGCAGTCGGTACCGGTTTCGCAGTTCTCCGTGTTGCCTTCATGGCCATCGCGATCACTGTCCGTGCACATCGGCGGGATCGTCGAATCGATACCGCCGCCGTCCACGGGCGTTTCCATGATGCACATCCCGTCGATGCAGCTCTCGCCCACCGCACAGTCGTCGTCGGAGGAGCAACCCTCTTCTGGGGGAGAGGAGCAGTCGCATGCTCCAAGGGCGAGGACCAACGACATCAGGGTGAGTCGCAAAGAAGAGTGCTGCATACGCCAATGATACGGCGACTTTGCACTCAGAGTGTAGAACAAACTCACCAGATGTTCTCCCAAGCGTGGGTCTGGTGTGCCGACCCACACGTTTCACCGTCGCGGCCCCCTCGGCCTTGATCTTGTCGCTGCTTGGCGAGCCCGCCGCGCCGGTATGTGGATGTGCGCAGACGGAATGAAAAAAGCCACGCAGCCGAAGCTGCGTGGCTCTTCAAATGAAGCCTGATACTACAGGTTGGACAACGTGAAGTTGCAGGTCATGCCTGCAGCGTCGGCCGAGAGCGTCAGGTTCGGGAAGTCACCGGCGATCTCGAGGGGAATGCCCATGATCGTGGTGGAGCCGGTGCAAACGCAGTCAGCGTCGTAGGTGCAGTCGCCCGAGATTGGGTCGGAGCCTGGGTCGTTGAGCGTGCAGGTGACAGTCGACGTTCCGTCAACGGTGACGAGCTCGCAGCTCATGATGTCCGCAGCGTCGCAAAGCGCTGGGTTGCCTTCAACAGGCTCGACACCATAGGTGCCGTCGAAGTCACACGTAGGTGCTGGACCCGCGTCTGTGTCGCCAGGACCCGCGTCCGTCTCGTCGGGACCGGAGTCCATTTCGACGGGGACGTCTGGCGTTGGGCCAGCGTCGGTCATCGGGGTCGTGTCATCATCACCGCAGCCGATGCCGAAGCAGGCAACGACGCATACAATTCCAAGCCATTTGCTCATATCTGTCTCCTCAATTCCTTATTTCCCTCACCGGGCGTACGCAACATAGCATCCGTCCCGCAAAAGCGAGACCCTACGTGCCACTCTCGGAATGTTAGAGCAAGGGATCTACAAAAGGAGCAGAAGGACGGGCGAAGAAATAGCCCTGAAGGAGGTCGCACCCAAGCTCCACGACACAGTCACGTTCCTGAGTGTTTTCAACACCTTCCGCGACTACCTCGATCTCCATATCGATGCACAGGGCGACGATGGAGCGGACCAATTTTCGTTTGGTGGCGGATTTGTGTATGTCCCGAACGAGGGTCATATCGAGCTTTACGACGTCTGGTTCGAGCTCTGCGAGGCTGTTGAGCCCTGAATAACCCGCGCCCAGGTCATCGACAGCGATGCTGTATCCGAGCGATCGGAGCCGCGCGACCTTTGCCTGGACGTCTTTTACCTCGTCGAGGGCGGCACGTTCGGTGATCTCCAGCACCACGCGGCTGGCGATGCTCGCGAGCGGGGAATCCTCTGCATAGAGCGTCTCATCGTCCAGGTCGCGGACGTGGAGGTTGTAGAAGAGTAGGCCACGATCTGGCTGCTGAATCATTGGAACGGGTGACTTGGCCCGAATCACGCGCGCCAGGTCGACGGTCTTCTTGAGCTGTTCCGCGGCGTCGAAGAGCGCGCCAGGATGTGGGATCGACGGCTCGCTCGAACGCACCAGCGCTTCGTATCCATGAACTTTGCGCTCCGACCAACGAACGATCGGCTGGTAGACCATGTACACGGCGTCGAGGGCCGCTTGGAAGCGGCGGTCCAAGTCGCTCGTATTGCCCGGGCGGAGCTCTTCAAGGGCGGAGAGCGCGGCGCGCTGCAGCATGGCGGTGCGGCGCCTGCGAACCGCGGACGCGACCACGCTGACGAGCTCGCTCTTGTCGACGGGCTTCAGCAGGTAGCGCATGGCGCCAGAGTCCATCGCTTGAATGGCGGACTCCACGCTGGGCCGACCCGTGACCAGAATGACCGGGATATCTTCATCCACAGCGCGCAGATCACCCATCATCTCAACGCCTGACTTCATCGGCATCGAGATGTCGCTGACGATCACATCGGAAGGCGAGACAGCGAAGTGAGAGAGCGCTTCTTCGGCGGAGGAGGCGGTGCTGACGTCGAAGCCAGCACTTCTTAGGGCGCGGGCGAAGGAGCGTAGCAAGGTCTCGTCGTCATCCACGAGAAGCACGCGAGGTGTCTCAGTCTCGATGTCTGGGCGGCTAGTTCTCTGAACGGTGGCTGGCATGGGGTTCCTCGTCGCGCTGGCGCGATTCACCCAATCCATACGGACCTTTGCGAAATGACTTGAGGTTGATCCCTTCTTGAACGGGGATCAGACCACTATGAGACGTGCTTGGCGCGTCGTCGCGCTGCGCTGCGCTACGCGTCCAAGAACCCGATCGCGTCCTCCACGTCGCCGCTGCTTCCGACGTAGAGAGGGGTTCGTTGATGAAGAGCGGATGGAAGAATATCGCGTACGGGGACGCTCCCGTTCGAGGCGCGTCCTCCCGCCTGCTCCGCCAAGAAGGCGAAGGGCGCTGCCTCATAGAGTAGGCGGAGCTTGCCGTCAGCATTCTTCGCGTCCGCTGGATAGGCGAAGATTCCGCCGCGAAGGAGTGTGCGGTGGAGGTCCGCGACCATCGCTCCGATATAACGAAGCCGGTACGCTTTGCGCGTTTCGTCACCCTTCTTGATCCAATCGGCCCAGGCCTGAACGCCTTTGCTCCACTTGTGATAGTTGCCCTCGTTGACGGAGTACGTGTCTCCTCGTTCGGGCATCTTGATCTGAGGATGCGAGAGGAAGAACTCGCCGATGGCTGGGTCCAGGGTGAAGCCATGTACGCCTTGGCCAACGGAATAGACAAACATATTCGATGAGCCGTAGATGACGTAGCCGGCGGCGACGATGTCCTTCGCGGGCTGAAGACAGTCGTCGAGTGTTCCGGGGCCAGCGATGCTCTTGCGTCGGTGGATCGAGAAAATTGTCCCGATGGACGCGTTGATGTCGATGTTGCCGCTGCCGTCCAGGGGATCGAACTGCAGTACATAACGACCCTCGTTGTAAGGCGCCGCCACAGGAATCGGCTCTTCGATCTCCTCGCTACCCATCACGCATACATGGCCGCCTTTTTCGACGCAGCGAATGATCACGTTGTTTGCGAAGACGTCGAGCTTCTGAACCTCTTCGCCCTGCACGTTCTCGTCGCCGGTGAGCCCGAGCATGTTGGCGAGGCCCGCCTTGCTCACCTGACTCCCGATGATCTTCGCCGCCAAGGAGAGCTGACCAAAGAGACCCGTCAACTCACCGGTCGCGCCCGTCACTTTCCGTTGTGCGGCTACGAGATGCTGTTCCAGTGTCTGGCCGCTGTACGTTGGGCCTGCAGGACCCATGGAGAGATGATGCGATTCCATGGGGCCCGTCTACCACACAGTCGCGCTCGGCGCTCCACATCAGGGCGCGGGTGCAGGGCTCCCCGCAAAAGTCGTGTCCGCCGCCATCGGCCCTGGGTGGAGCATCTCCTGAGGGGCAGGCCTTGCCGCCGGCGCTTCCGCGGTCGTTCGCCGCGCAGCGATGAGTGCGCCTCCGACGAGTGCGGGAGGCTGCGCCACGAGGTAACCGAGAAGCCCAACGAGGAGCGCGTCAGAAGTCGAGACTCCCACCGTCCCGAGCAGCGCCACGGCGGTAGCTTCACGGACGCCAAACCCACCGACGCTCACCGGCAAGAGCGTCGCCAAGACGATGGCGTTGCCAACGATGGCCAGCTCCAAGGGCGTCGCTTCCACACCGAGAGCAAGCCCGGTCCCGACAAAGACGAGCGCCGTCGCCATGTGGCTGACGACGCCGAGGGTCATCAGCTCTGCCCGCTGCCCGAGGGAAGGTCGCGACGCGCCGAGGGCATCTGCGAGCTTTTGCGCCTTCGAAAACGGAAGACGCCGGAGCAATGCGGGGCGCTCCAAAACGAAGAGCCCGGCGACGCTCACCGCGCCGAGCGCCGCCGCCATGAGGAGACCGGCGGTGCCAAAGAAGCGGGCGACCCCTAAAGGCAGAAGCATCAGCGTCACCATCGAGAGCGCGACGAGCCCGTAGAGTTTCTCCACCAAGATCACGCGGCCGCTCGCCGCTTTGGAGTGATCTTTGGCGACGTCGACGAGGCGGTAGAGATCTAGCCCCGTTGTCGAAGGCGTGAAGGCACCCACGAAGCGTCCGCGAAGAAAAGAGCGAAGGAGCCAGCGAAAAGGGAGATGGATCCCCTCAAGGCGCAGAAGCGTTTTCCAACGCAGCACGCCCGAGCTCAACGCGGCCCATGGCAACGCGAGGGCGAGGAGGAGAAAGAGCGGGTTGAGTTCGAGGATGCGTGGTCCGAGGTTCGTCAGGCCCTCGCGCGTCGTGATCATCCATACGAGGCTCGCTAGGAGAAAGGCCGAAACCGCTCGCTTTATCCATCGCATCATGACTTCACATGCACAGAGGTCGCGGCGGTGGTCAAAAAACCGACCTTCCCACGCTTCGTCCGTTTCGAATCGCACGTGGTCTAGGTGAGTGGTGGCCCTGGCTTTGCGGGAACCCGACCCCGACCCCGACCCCGAGCCCGACCCCGACCCCGACCCCGAGCCCGACCCCGACCCCGACCCCGAGCCCGACCCTGACCCCGAACCAGAACCGGACACGGAACCAGAACCAGAACCAGAACCAGAACCGGAAACTGAGCCTCTAAATCGGAGAAACGGTCGGAGGGGTCTTCGTTTTCTTCAGACCCTTATGGCGCACATTCCGCGCCAGTGTTTTGTGGCGACTTAGGTGGACTTGGGTGTTTCTCTTTTGAGTCTGATGCCTCAAAACGCTGTCACGGAATCTGCGCCGGTGAGGGGCAATGAAGAAAACGAAGACCCCTCCTTTTGGTTCCAATCACAACTTCCGGGCGCTGGATGCGGCTTACTCATTGATATCCACGTTGGCGCCGGTGGTGGCTGCGGTGGGCCGCCACGACCGCTCGCTCCGCGACCAACTCCGCCGGGCTGGCTCCAGCATTCCTTTGAACCTCGCCGAAGGCTACGGGCAGGCCGGCGGCCACGAAAAGCAACGCTTCCTCACGGCCCTCGGCTCCACCCGCGAAGTCGCCGCCATCCTCGAGGTCGCCAAGCGCTGGGGCTACGTCTCCTCCGCGGATGCCGACGAGGCCCTTCAAGTCCTCGACGGC
>JBGCFM010000153.1:0-6761 GCA_045106895.1 Polyangiales bacterium
AGAGCGCCCGCGGCATGATGGTTTCGAATCGCCGAACGAATCGCCGCCGCGGCGGGCGCTGCGCGATGCGCGATCTCGAAGAAACGAGCCGCGCGCGCATAGTCATTCTGAAGCTGCGCGAGCTGCCCCTGTTCGTAAGCACGGGCCGCCGCTTGAACGTCCACGCTCTCCTGCGCGTTCGCGAAAGCAACGTTGGCAAAGACGACAACCGCACTAAGAACCCAAATTCTCATATCTTCGTAAGAATACGCCCACCGCGTATTTCCCGCCACCTTCCGGCGACAGAAGATTCTGGTCTAGGCTGTGGCCATGAGTTCGCTGGTATCGAAGCTTGGAAAACCGAAAGAAAAGGTACGTCTCCGAGGCTGGGCGGTCGCATTTCTTGTGTTCTGGGCGGTGACGACGATCGCCGCGACAATCGTGAGCCGTGCTGATGGTCAGCGCTTTCCCGCGGCCTACCTAGCTCTCATGTGCGGGATGTTCAGCGCCTTCGTCTTTCTCATGGTGGCGACGGTTCGCTCCGAGCGGCCCAAACCCATCGAATACTCGCAATCCCTGGAGCTGAAAGGGTCGATGCTCACCATTCTTGAGCCCTCGCCCTGGGCTTTCGATCTCGCCATGGAAAACGGGTACGTGCTGTGTCTCCACAAGGGGACTCAGCACGCGTCGATTCGCTTCCTTCGCGACGAGGGCGACATCACGATCTACTTTCATGCGCCGAGTTCTTTGGCCGACCTCTGGGTGAGCGGGGACGCCTCGACGCCCAACGGGCCGTGGCTTGGGACCATCGAGTATCGGGATAAGTTCGGCGCGGCGCTCCTCAAACAGGTTCGCGAAAACAAGTCTCAAAACCGCTATTGGACCCACCTTCAACAGCTCCTGGAAGCTCCCCTCCGCCGGGCCGACGACGACTCCATCGTGAAGCTTGGCGACGACGACGATGACGACGCACTCACGTATCGAAGCAGCGGAAAGCCTCGCCCCGAAGAACCAGGCTATGCGGCCTGGCTAGCGAGTTACGGCCTCGAGGTCGCTGGCGGCGTGTTTCTCTCGGAGCAACACCTCGTCGCGGTATGCAAGGACGGTGCGCGACGGGCGTTCCCCATCGGGCACCACGTTCTTGAGCGTGGACCCAAAGGCCTGACGGTCAACGCGGACGGGGAAACTCACGCACTCTCATTGGACGCTGTACTCGCCGAGGCGTTGCTCGAACGACTTCGCTCCGTGGAACGCTTAGCGGATGCCCAGGCGGAAACTAGAGACAGCTGAGGAGGTCGTCTTCCCACATGCAGTCGCGAATGGTGCTGCAGCTGGCGCGGCTCTCGAAGGCTGTGCAGATGCGCTCAAAACCCATGCGTGATGCGACGCAGCATCCTTCGTCTTCCATCGGCGCGCACTCCGCGGCGGTAGACCAGACACAATCGCGAACCGACTGGCATCGGTCGATGGAGGCGTCCAGGCCGGAACACAGTTCTTCGAAGCCCACGCGTGAAGCCATGCAGCAGCTCGTCTCCATCATTGTGCACTCCGGCGCATCGGACCACGCGCAGTCGCGCAAAGACTCGCATCGCGATTGGTTCCCCGACAGGCCCTCGCACATGCCCTCGAAACCGGCGCGAGTCGCCGAGCAGCACGCGTCCGAGCAAGCCGCAGGAGACCAGTTGCACTGGCGTGTCGCCTGGCAACGCTCGCCGTCGAGCGTTGCGCAGAAGTCTTCGCTCCCCACCATCGCGGCGCTGCAGCAGCCGGTCTCTTCGCTCATGCACGCGGGTTGGTCGGACCACACGCAAACGCCGCCGCCGCCGACACTCGCGCAGGCTCCTTCGCCCAACACTTCGGTCACGCCACACGCGTCTTGGTCCGCTGCCTCGATGGCGACACAGCAGAACGCTCCACCGTCGATTGGCGGACCCGCGTCCGCCGGCGCGGGGATGTCCGGCCCGCCCGCATCAAAAGGTTGTGGTCCCGCGTCGTTGCCGGCGTCATTGCCCGCGTCGATGGCAGGAACGTCCGGCGTTTCGCCGGCGTCCGTCGCGCTCGAATCATCGCCGCAAGCGACGGTCAGTAGGGCAAACACACACAAACATCGAAGAGAAGCGTTCATCGGACGATGATATCACACGATCTTATGGTCGCTTGCTCTTCGGACGCCGCCATGCACACTGAGCCGTGCGTTTCCTGATCCTCCTTTGCTGCCTCGGCGCCTGTGCGACCAAAGCCGCGCCACAGCCGCCTCGCCTATCGGACCCCAGCAAGGCCGACGACGGCGGTCTTCAGCTCACGCCACTCGGACCTCTTACGTTCGGCGGTGAAGTCGCCGGAGATATCGAAACAGACACGTTCGCGGCTTACACCTTCGATGCCGACGAGGGCGCCGTCGTCACCCTCGACAACTCCCATCGCGGCACCGCGGCGGCGCTTGATTCCGTCCTCTTCGTGTATGGGCCGAGCGACGACAATGGCTTCTATGGCGCCGAGCCCATCGCCATCGACGATGACAGCGGCTGGGGCGCCCATGCGCGCATCAGAGAGCTGGCGCTTCCATCGGCAGGTCAGTACCTGGCCGTGCTCGGGCTGAGCGAAGGCGCCGGCGGCGGCGCCTTCCGCGTGACCCTCGAGTGCGAGTCCGGCGTATGCGTCACGGCCACGCCGGACATCATCGTCAACGCGACGCCCTTGCGGGTGGGCGAAGACGGGTCGAGCCAAGAGTTCGAAGTGCGCATCACAGCGCCGCCGAGTGAGCTTGTGCAGATCTGGGTGGAGAGCGACTCCCTCGACGAAGCCCTCATCTATCCGACGCGCCTCTTCTTCTGCCCCGAGGGTCAGTTTCGAAGTGGGAATACGTGCACGGAAGAAGAACCTTTCCGAATCACCGAGTCCGTGGAGTGGAGCCGCACCGTCGTTGTCCGCGTTACCGGCGTGCGAGACGCCATCGAAGACGGGGACGCTGACTTTGCCGTACATATGCGCGTCGAGTCGAACGACGCGGACTACGCCGGCATCGAACTGGATTCCCTCGAAGGCGTAAACGAAGATGGCGCAGAGCCCCTCGATTACTCAGCCCTGAACGAGCTCACCGACGACGCGCTCCTCACGGCGCTGCAAGCACGCATCAACAACCACGACGTCTTCGGATACCAAGGCGCAAACAGCGCGCGCACCCTGCTCTTCGGCAGCATCGAAGTACGCGACGACGGCATGGTCGAGAGCATCTACAACGGCGACGTCATCGAAGCCCCCGGCGAGAGCATCCTTGCGTTCATGCGCGGCTTCAACACGGAGCACGGCTGGCCTCAGGGGCAGTTCGACCGTGTCGACCCGATGGTGAGTGACCTGCACCACATCTTCCCCTGCGACATCGACAGCAACGGCGACCGCGCCTCCTACGGTTTTGGCTACACGTCGAACCCCGATGCTGAGGATTCAAATCTCGGCTCGAGCTCGACGGACTCGCGGGATCGCGTCTACCAAGTACGTCCCGAACGCCGCGGCGATACAGCCCGCGCTCACTTCTACATGGTCGCCCGCTACACCTTCGACGGCAGCCTCGAAGTCGAGTTCGACGACGACGACTCTTCGGAGAACGGCAGCATGGAAGACGCGGAGGAAGCCGTACTTCGCCAGTGGCATGAAGAAGACCCCGTCGACGAGTGGGAAATGCGACGCAACAACCGCATCGATGCGCTCCAGGGAAACCGAAATCCCTTCGTCGACCGCCCGGACTTCGTCGAGCGCATCGCGGCGTTCTAAGACATCGAGAGTGCGCCTAGCCCGCAGACGCGCTTCGCCATACGGACCACCTCGTCGTCACCATGCTGCTAGAGCGCCAAGCTGGTCGAACCGCGGAGAATCGCGCCGCCGCAGCCAACGCACTCCCACCCAACTTGATAGGTCCCGCTCCACAGCGGCATGCGGAAAGGCAATGAAGTTGGTGACTGGCCGACAGTCCCCAACGTAAGCCGAAGCGACGCGCTCTCCGGCAACGTGATGGCTGCACCCGCATCGTCCACAAAACGAAAGTCGACTTGCTGAACTGTGAGGTCGACGAGGGAAACGTCCGACGACAGGTCGATGCGCGCTCCTCCGATTCTCGGCAGATCATGCGGAACAGTTGCGATGTTGACCACGGTGTAGAAGAGCACGGGGGCGTCCGCCCAGACGGGCATCGTCACGATCACAGGATCGCTCGTAGACTCAATCGACGCGGAGGACCGATACGCCGCACCTTCCAAGTCAATGCCGGATGACAAGAAACCGCGAACATCCGAGGGCTGTGAGGGCGATAGCGCCCATCTCGGCGGCGGGGCTCCATTGATTCGAAGTTCGAACGTGCGTGGGAGGACTGTGCGCACGATGGTGGGGGCCGGGTCATCCGCTGGATGGACGTTGATGATGGTCTCCACGAAGGGTACTGTTTCCCCATCGCCGTACATCACGAGGTCAAAGCTAGGATCCGCCGCCGCGGATCCCCAAGCGGTGTCCCCCCAGCGAGAGTTCCGAGAAAACGGCCCACGGCCAATTAGGGCACTGTCGCTCCGAACGACCCACGCTTCGACCCCTGAGTACAGACTTCCAGCGACGTCCTGCACTTGGACATCCACGTCGTAGCGCTCCACGGCGAAATCGCGAGTGACCGACTCGACGATGCGGAGGTTTCGAGCCACCTGAAGTCCAAGGTCATCACCAAAGCCGATGGCAACGTCGTACAGTCCGGCTTCGAGTTCAATGGAATAGCTTCCGTCCGCTCGAATCGAAGCGTCGATTCTTCGCGTTCGACCTACTTCCCGAAGCCGAATCGTTCCTTGGGATAGATCGGGCGCTTCTGGCGCTTCCACTGTTCCGCTAAGCACGAAACGTTCGTCTTCCAGCAGCACGCGGATGGGCAGAGTTGCTTGCTCTCCAACCTCCACATCGACAAAGTCGGTGAGCGGCGGAGGCCGACCAAACGCCGGGGTGGCTATGCCGCCCAGCCGTACCGGAGCGGGAACGACGAAGGGGACAGCGTCGAGAAGGACGAGGGAGCTTGCGCCGGTGTTGTCCATGTCGGACCCTACGTAGACGTTGACGCGTTGATCCGGTGACGAACGCTGTACATCGAGAGTCACCTCCGCGAGCGGAATGCGAATGGTGGTCGACCCTTCTCGCACGATCGTTAAGCGCCCTCGAAGCGGTCCAAACTCGACCAGGTATTCGCCCACTGGGGCAAAAACGCCGACCTCGTCCTCTAGCCCTCGGTCGAACGACCCGTTGATCCCCCGGAACTCTAAATCGTAGAGGCTCTCGGCTACGTCAAATCCCCCACCATCGATCATCAGCGTGATGAAGACATCGTCCGGCAGAGGCACTTGGCCAGGCAGATCGACGACGTGCGCATCGTCGTCCCCGCTCGTGCAGAAGCGCGCTCCCGCGTTTGCTTCGCACGTTAGCCCTGAAGGGCACCGATCCATCACACCGCCTGGAGTCCTATAGGGGTTGCACACGTCGAAGGTCACGGTCTCATCGGGGCCAAGCCATTCAAAGCAGACGTCGTCTTCACACATAGGGGGGCCGGCATCCAGCTCGCCGCCATCTTCGCTAGCATCGAGCCCCGAGTCCGGCGTAACTGGACCCCCATCGGAGGTGTCCAAAGTTGCTCCGTCGGCAGTGTCGCCAGAGTCCGAAACGTCAGAACTACCGTCGAGCGGTGGCGGCCCGGCGTCGCCCAAAGATGAGTCGTCGCCGCATGCGATTAGAAAAAGGAGGGGGAGGAGCGCTCGAGTGTGCATGCGACCAGTAGAGCAACGCCCATGCCAGCCAATGCACAAGCTCCCTCAATCTGTACTTCGTCCAATCAATGCTGTTCCAAGAACTGCACACTCACGACGACTGTGTGTGATCAGAGAGACCAGTGGTTCACAAGACTTCGGCTTTCGACGTGCACGGCTGTTCACTTTGAGCTGCAGTTCACCACCCCCACAGTGTGTTGCTCAACCGGCTGGATTTCATCCGCCGCTTCTGTTCACTCATCCCGCCGCCGCGCTTTTACATACTGCGGCGTGTTCGCCATCGACATCATGACTTGCCTTCACCGGGCTATGTCTTGAAGTCCATCGCTACCGAGGCGCGCTTTTTACCGATGAACCACGCAGGAGGCGTCATCGTCTCATCCGACTTCAGTCCCGGCAGCCAGCCTGCATCTCGACGTTCACCTCGGGAAGCGCAGCGGTGACGCAGGAGCTTTGGCAAAGCTCGACGTATCCGGGTCGTGCGCCGTCGGCGATGTCCTGCTGAAAGAAGAAGCCTCCTTCGCGGGCGTCGCATCCGGCTTCGTTGTCTACGCGGCGAAGCTCCGTCGTCGACCCGCCGTCCAGCAGACGCACTTGGAGGTCTCTTGGATCGGGCACGGCGCCCTCGGCGGGGATCGCATACACGCAGGTGCGTACATCGGCGCGAAGCGCGTTGAGCGCGTCGAGGAGCTGTCCGGAGACGTCCTCGTCGGTGCGGATGACGAGCGCCTCATCCGTACCCCCAGCTTCGGCGATGCGCCTAAAGTTCTCTCGCGCCTCGGCCTCTTGCTCCGGTTCAAACACGCCGACCACGAAGGTGTCGATGCCATCTTCAACGCCCGCCTGTGCCACGGAGACCACCGCGGGGATGCCGGCGCTTGCGTCAGGGGCGTCGTCGAAGGGATCAGGCAGCGCGTCGTCACACGCAGCGGGGAAACCGTCCGTGGCGAGGAGAACGATGACCTTGCTGCCGGGGCTCTCCACGCCGCGGGCGCG
>JBGCFM010000154.1:0-22361 GCA_045106895.1 Polyangiales bacterium
GAAGGCCACGGCCCTCGCGGCGCTGCGTTTGGTGGTCCTCGCCGTGCCTCTCGCTTGGCTGGGCTCAACGCTCTACGGACTTGCTGGGCTCTTCGGCGGAATCGTCGCCGCCAACATCACGATGGGCATCGTCGCCTTCGCCTACGCGCGTTCGGTTATCGGGCAGGTCCGCGATGAACTCGCCAGCTCAGCCGCGTCCGAATAGCTCCACCGCCTTAGGTTGGGTTCGAAGACGCGTGGACTTGGCAGTCAGGATAGCTAGACGCGAAGCTGTACCAACGGCATTGGAACTGTAGCGGGCGAGAGCCATCGTCCCATTCGGCGGCGGGATAACCCGCGTTTTGTACGCTCAGCTTGAGCTCTTGGCGTCCCCAACTGTCGATGGCTCCGGCTTTGATAACGTCTTGCGAGTACCCGGTGTGGCTTTGAGTGGTTGGAACGCTTCAGCGTTGAGGCGGCCGATGGGTAAACTGGCTTTTCGGACGCCGAGCGTTATGCGCTTGGGTCGGCACCGCCGCCCGGCGTGACCGCCGCGATGGCTTCTTCAAAGTCTGGAGGCCGCGGCGCCTCGAAACGCAGCATCTCCCCGCTTACGGGGTGCTCAAAGCCGAGCGTGCGCGCGTGCAACATGGGCCGCGGCGCTTCGATGACCGGCATGTTCTGGTTCTTGTAGTCGCGGATGTAGACCTTCTCGCCGATGATGGGGTGGCCCACTTCGGAGAGATGAATACGAATCTGATGCTGACGGCCCGTTTCGAGCTCCACCGTCAATAGGCTCGCGCCTTCAAAACGCTCCACGCTCTTCACGTGCGTTCGCGACCAGCGGGCTTCCTTCGGGCGCTTGCCCATGGGTCGCCGAAAGACGCCCCAAGAGCCGCGAAGTCCGTCGCCGCGATTCGCGATGAGCCAGCTCTCGTGTGAGGTCCGCGCTGCTTGGCCATGGACGAGCGCCTCGTAGCGGCGCTCGATGGTGTGAGAGCGAAACAGGCCCTGAAGGTGGCGCTTCGCTGCGAGGTTGCGGGTAAACACCAGAACGCCACTGGTGCCTTTGTCCAGCCGGTGAACGATGCCGAGGGGCGGCGCGAAGGACTTTGAACGCCGGCGAAGGGCCGTACGAAGCTGGTCGATGAGCGTGTCGCGCTCATCGTCGTAGGGAATCGTCAAAAGGCCCGCTGGCTTGTTGACCACAGCGAGGTGTGGGTCGACGAAGAGGATCTTCTCTTTGGCGAGCACGCCGCGGGTCAGTTTGGGGGCCGTCGGGTCCACCACCACGCTGTCGGGGTCGACGCGAACGGCTGGATCCCGCTGGATCTCACCATCTACCTTGGCTCGCCCGGTGCGGCAGAGGTCGCGAGCGGCGTTCCAAGAGACTCCAAGATGCTCGCGAACCACGGCGGCGAGGGTCGGCTGGGTAGGTCGAGGCACGGCGGAGCCTTACGACACTCCGATGCTTGCCGCCATCTTTTGCTATGCTTCGCCGTTCGTGGATCTCATTCACCAGGGCCGGCACACGGATGTCTATCGAATGCGCGTCGGCGCCCGCCAAGTTGTCGCCAAGGTCCTAAGGGGCCCCTATCCCTCCGAGGAGGTGCGCTCTAGCTTTGAGCGAGAGATCCGTATCACTCGGCGGGTGGTGGGCTCGGGCATCATCGACGTGGTGGACGTGGATGAGTTTAGGGGCATGCCTCGCCTCGTCCTCGATGATTTCGGCGCCCACTCGTTGGCCATCGCTTTTCGCGATGCGCGTCCGGCGCCGTCCCTTGTGGTCAAGCTCGCGCTCCAGGCCGTCGACGCCCTCGCCCTCGTTCACGAAGCGCACATCGTCCACAAGGATGTGAACCCGTCCAACTTGGTGTGGAACGCTGAGACCGGCCGACTCGCCCTCATCGACTTTGGCATCTCTTCTCAGTCCGACGCGGAAGCAGGACCGACGACGGTTCAGGAGCTCGAAGGCACGCTCCGCTACATCGCTCCGGAACAGACGGGGCGCGTGGGTCAGAGCGTCGACCGGCGGAGCGACTACTACTCCTTAGGCGCGACGCTCTATGAGCTCATCGCCGGGCGCCCGCCCTTCCTCGATGAGGATATGCTCGCGCTTGTTCACGCACACGTCGCCATCCGACCGTCCGCTCTGCAGGACGGAGTACCGCCTTCCCTCGCCGACGTCGTCATGAAGCTTCTCAAGAAGCGGCCGGCGGATCGCTACCAAAGCGCGGAAGGTCTGCGTCATGACCTGCGCGAGTGCGCGCGCCTCATCGCCGCCAAGAGCGACGAGCGCTTCACCTTGGGCAGCGCCGATGTGGCGCGAGACCTCTCGATCCCCAGCCGCCTCTACGGGCGTCAAGCAGAGCTCCGGGCCCTCGTCGCCGTCGCACGGCGCTCGGCGGAGGGCGACGTTCAGCTAGGACTGGTCTCCGGACCCGGTGGCGTCGGGAAGACCGCGCTCGTTGAAACGCTCTGGCGAGAGCTCGCCACGTCCCGGACGAACTTCGCGCGCGGCAAGTTCGAACAGTTCTCGCGGGACGAGCCTTACTCTGCGCTCATACAAGCCTTCGCGGACCTTGGCGCGCAGCAGCTCATGCTCGCTTCGGCGCCCCTCGAGCGCATCAGCGCTCGTTTGCAGGACGCCCTCGGCGTCAACGGTCGCGCTCTTGAAGAGCTGGTGCCTTCACTTTCGCCGCTCCTGGGCCGCACGGCGCCGCTCCCGCCGCTCCCGCCGGCGGAGGCCGAGGCGCGCGTCCACGGAGCGATCACAGCGCTCCTGCGGGCCGTCGCCAGCGACAAAGAGCCCCTTGTGCTTCTCTTGGATGACTTGCAGTGGGCCGATGCGTCGAGTCTTCGCTTCTTGGACACGTTGCTCGCCTCGGACTGTAGGAACCTGATGGTCCTTGGCACCTATCGCCGCGCAGAGGTCGGCCCTGAGCACGGTCTCACGACGCTGATCTCCAAAGCCCACGTGGAGGAGCGCTGCAGTCACGTTGACCTCGAGCCCCTCGACCGACGCGCCGTCATCGAGATGCTCACAGATGCCCTCGATCCGGCCGCAGATCCCATCGAACCCCTCGCCGACGCGGCCATCGCCAAGACACGCGGAAACCCATTTTACCTGCGGCGTTTTCTTCGAGCCGTTGCGCGCGAAGATCATCTCAGCTTCGATACACAGGAGCGTGTCTGGCGTTGGCGTCTCGACGCCATCGAGGGCTACGCGGCGAGCGAGAACGTCGCTGAGTTCATGGCCAGCAAGATCGCCGAGCTGCCCGAAGACACGCAAGAAGTGCTGATGGCGGCCTCCATCCTTGGAGATCGCTTCAACCTCGAAGATGTCTCAGACCTTCTGGGAGCAGAGTTCAACGAAACTCGCGAGGCCCTCGCTCCGGCGGTTGTCGAAGATCTAGTCGCTTCCTTCCGTGTTCGTGATGGCGGCGCGTTTCAGTTCGCGCACGACCGTATTCGGCAAGCCGCTCGCTCGTGTCTGGACGACGAAACGGCGACGTCTTGGCACGCTCGAATCGGGCGACGTCTCTCATCGGAGCCCTCGCCACCACTCTTCGAGCTTGTCCACCACCTCAACCGCGCGAGGGGTCATCTCGACGCCGCCGAGCGAACCAAGCTCGCGGAGCACAACCTCGAGGCAGGCCAGCGTGCGTTGATGAGCGTTGCGTATGCGCCGGCACTCAACTTCTTCGACTGTGGTCTCGCGAACGCGCCCACCCAAGACGTTGCGTTGAGTCTTCACCTCGGTGCCGCCGAAGCAGCGTACTTGAGCGGTCACCGACAGCGCGCCAACGTTGAGATCGATACGGTCCTGCGTCTCAGCGATGACTCTCTTGCCCAAGCGATGGCGCTGCGTATTCGAATGCGCCAGGCGGTGAGTGCTGGGGCTTTGAGCGACGCCGTGGACATCGGTATCGAAGCGCTGGGTCGTCTCCATGTCGACCTCCCCCATGCGCCTACGAAGCTGACCATCGCCGCGGACATGGCGCGTACGCGCATGCGGCTCCGGGGAGCACCTCTGCGCCGCATCGACGATCCTGAACTCACCGACCCGATCCAGGGCATGGCCCTTGAACTCCTCGCTGAGCTCGCTCCGCCGGTCTATCTCGCTCGCCAGGATCTGCTCCCACTTCTCGGTTGTGCCATGGCGAGGATTCACGCTGAACACGGGGTGGGCGAGCTCGCGTCCTACGGCTACGCGCTCTACGCGCTCGTTCTCAGCGCCTTCGGCGACTACACAAGCGCCAAAGACTACGGGGACCTCTCCGAGAAGCTCGGTGAGCGTTTTCCCAGCGACCGAATCAAAGGGAGGCGCGCGCAGCTCCTCCAGGGTTTTGTTCGCCACTGGTCTCGTCCCGCCGGCGATGGACGCGCGCCCCTCGCCGAGGGGTTTGAGCTCGCCGTCGACGCGGGCGACTTCGTGTGGGGCGCCTTCTGCGCGCAGATGTACATCATCCTCTCGTTTCTCTCGGGGGCGGACCTACGTGTTCTCGAGCCCGAGGGGCGCCGGTACACGGACGCCACGGCGAAGCTCAACCAAGAGCACGCCATCGCCGTCAACGAGTGCTACGGCCGCGCGACAGCGAATCTCAGGCGCGGTGCGGCGGACCCGACACGTCTCGGTGAGGAGGCGCCGCTCCACGCGACGCTTGCCTCCCAAGAGAACAACACGGGGCTCTTCAACTTCTTCTTCGTGCGCCTCTTTCTCGCCGTCGTGTATCAGTCGCCGGAGGCGCCGGAGCTGGCGAAGAAAGCCGGGCGCTATATCGACGCAGTGCCGGCGACCTATTGCGTGCCGGTGTTTCTTGCGCTGGAGATCTTCGCGTCAACGCAGAACTGGGAGAAACTCTCCTTGGGGGAACGAACTCGTTTGCTAGCGCGCGCTGCCGTGGGTCAAGCGAGACTTGGGCGCTGGGCGAAGCGAACCCCGAGCAACCACGCGTCTAAGTCACACCTCGTCGAGGCCGAGCTGGCCCGAGTGACGGGCCGCAAGGTCCGCGCCCTCGCCGAGTATGACAGCGCCATCGAGACGGCCCGCAGGTACGGAAACCGTTTTGATGAAGCCCTCGCCGGCGAGATGGCAGGACGCTACCAGCGCGCCATGGGCAACGCGCGCCTCGCCGTCGCGTACGAACGCGAGGCCGCCTACGCCTACGGCTTGTGGGGCGCCGAAGCCAAGGCGAAGAGCATGGGCGCCTATGTGAATGTCGCGGCCGCCCAGGGCGACAAGACGACGACCTCCACGTCGACCGTTTCGAGCACCCGCTCAAAGACCGGTGGAACGGACCAGAGCGACTTGGATGCGGCGGCCGTGGCCAAGGTGTCTCACGCGCTCTCCGAGCACCTCGTCCTCGACGACCTCGTCCGATCCCTCGTGAGCATCGCCCTTGAGATCGGCGGCGGCACCCGCGCCGTCTTGGTGGGCGCCGGCGAGCGCGTCGAGGCGAGCGTGGAAGCTGGGAAAGAAGCGGTCCGCTCCACCGGCTCCATCGAGGACTTCGGCGAGATCCCCCTCAGCATCTTCCGCTACGTTCAGCGGACCCAGCAGGACGTCCTCTTGTCGGACGCCTTCGCCGAGGGGTCCTTCGTGAAAGACCCGGTGATTCAGGAGCAGCAGATTCGCTCCGTCTTGTGTCTCCCGGTGGTTCACCAGGCGACTCTGCGAGCTGTACTCTACGTCGAGAACGACATGTTGCCCGACGCGTTCTCCTCGCGGCAGGTCGAAACGCTCCGTCTTCTCACCGCCCAGGCGGCGATTTCTTTGGAGAACGCTGCGCTCTTCGCCAACCTCGAAGACAGCCTCAAGGCCCAGGTCCAACTGACCACGGCGCACAGTCGTTTTGTGCCTCACCAGTTCCTCCAAGCCCTCGAACGCGACCAGATCGGCGACGTCCGTTTGGGCGACCATGTCGAAAAGGACATGTCGATTCTCTTCAGCGATATCCGCGGCTTCACGACCATCGTCGAGAACCTGTCTCCCGCCGAGAGCATCGCCTTCATCAACCGCTACCTGAGCTTTATGGAGCCGGCGATCATCGACCACGGCGGTTTCGTCGACTCTTACATCGGTGACGCCATCATGGCGCTCTTCGACGGACCCAGCGACAACGCCGTCGCCGCCGCCGTCGCCATGCAGCGTTCGCTTCGAGAGCTCAACGCGGGCCGGGAAGGCCAGACCCCCGTCGAATGCGGCGTCGGCGTGAACACCGGCGCGCTCATGCTGGGGACCATCGGCGGAAGCACGAGCCTCAAGTGCGGCGTCATCGGCGACAGCGTCAACCTGGCTTCCCGCGTGGAGTCACTGACGAAACACTACGGCGTCCCGCTCCTCATCAGCGACCGAACCCGCGACGCGCTCCGTTCGCCAGGCGCTTGGGGTCTTCGCCACGTGGAGCGCATCGTGCCGGTGGGCACCTCCGAGACCGTGACTCTCCTCGAAGTCATCGAAGCCGACGTGCGCGAGGGTGAAGCCAAACGCCGTGCCGCTACGCTCCACGCCGAAGCCGTCGAGCAGTACTACGCGCAGCGTTTCGCTGGCGCTCTACGTAGCTTCGAGGCGGCGCACAAGCACCACCCCGAGGACCGCGTCACGCAAAAATACATCGACCGCTGTGTGCTCTTCTTGCGCGACGGTGTCGACGACGCGTGGGACGGCGTGATCCGCATGCGAACGAAGAGCTGAGCGACTCTACTGAATCAACGCATCAACTTGCTGCCCATCCTCAGACAAGAAGATCCACAGGCGTCCAGCATCGGCAAAGGTGCAGTCGTAGAGATCCTCAGCGAGTTGGGCCCTCACCGGCATTTCGCTGCCGTTTGAGTCCATAGCGCGAGCCGCGCACTGAATGAAGTTGGGAAACCCGCCGAACTTTGTACCCTCGACGCTCGCCCCTGGCTCGCTGTCGTACTCCTCGTCTCTTGCCGGGTCGATGTCTGTAAACGCCTCCAACCGGTATGGGCGTAAGACCATGTCATGGCTCTCCATGCTGGCGTCCAGGTCGGAAAGGTAGCCCACGTTCATGTTCACCGGAATGAGGCGCACGCCGCCAAGCCAGGGCTCCTCTCCCTCAAACCATTCGACTGGCTCGCCAGTGTGCGCAGCTTCTTCAAGCTCGAAGAGCTCCGCCGATTGCCACAGACTCGCACCCGGGAGCGCACGAGTTTGTTCCTCGTTCGGATCACGGACGACCGCGAGCGCCGGCGCTGCACGAAAAGGAAATGCTTCTGCGTGAGTAGGAAGCACCGCGAGGACTTCGACTCCATCCTGAAGTCCTAGCTCGGCTCTCAGCTCGTCCGAGGTCTTGCCGGGTCCATCGAAGACGGTCCGCCAAGCAATTTTGGCAGACGCAGTGCTCGGCGCCGCCAAGGTATTTGGCGCGGGGACTTTGGGACGTTGCGAAGACGGACGAACTTCAGTCGGCAAGTAGCCGGCACTTGCCGGAATGGGCCATGATTGCGGAGAGCCTTCGCCGTGATGTGGAAAGGCAATAATTGCGCTCATGATGGCGTCGAACGCGAACATAGCGAAGTCCGCGTCCACGGGCCCCATGGACTGCCAGCCGGCCGGCTCCAGGACAAGCACTCTCATTCCGCACGCGATCAATCGATTGGACTTGCTGTCGAAGAGCAGGTGAGCCGTCGGATCCGGCAGTTTTGGAGCGGCAAGAGCAACCCAATCTTGACCTCGAAGCTGCCACAGATCGGCCCCGAGCAATGCGTAGACCCCGGCTGGTGTCGACACCATCGTTGGCCGGCCTTTCTTCAGGCGCGTTCCTTCCAGCAGCGCCCACTGATGTCCGTCGTGCGCCCAGGTGTCGTTCCGTCGGTATCCGCCGTGAAGGATCAACCGGCGCCCACTGGCGTCCCAAAAGAACGTCGCCTCCGGCCGTTCCCCCGGCTGTGATGGACCCGTGGGCAAGCTGCGCCAAGCCGATCCGTTCCACTCCATCAGGTCGCCTCTACCCATATAGGCATAGGCGTTGTCTGTGCTTTGAGCGATAGCCAGGACCTCCTCGTCGAGGGGCGTACTGGCCGGCTTCCAGCGCCCCGAATCATAGGTCGCGAGGCAGCCGCTCACTTCGTCGTAGCCAAGGAGTGAAGCTCCCTGAGTCACGATGCTGACCGAAAACTCGTCGTCGACACTATTTGCGTGCGCGTCGGGCCCAGCACTTCCGTGGTTTGGCGATTGGAGACCAGCCCGCCAGTCGGAGAATACAAAAGTTCGCTCGCTTTGGTGGGCGTGAGGTCCTTGCTGTCCTCCCACAACCAAGACCGTGTCGTCCGCCGCGGCGTACGCCATCGAAGCGCTGCTGATACCGATCGGGATCGTCGGGGCCCGAGGCGTCCACCATCCTCCATCGCCTTGCAGCTCGATGGTTGCGAGCGCCATCGATGAGCCCGACTCGCTGAACGCCAGACCCAGCAAGCCGGCACCTTCCACGTAGATCGGCGTCCCCTCCGTGCTACCTGCGAGGCTCACCCAAGAGTTGTTCCGAAGAACATAGGTGTCGAAGCCGGCGCCGACCACACCCCGCTGCGGGTCGTAGGTCATGGAGCGAAGCCAAGGACTACGACACAATGGCTCCAATGCGTGCGCCGTAAGCAAACACGTCCACCCTTCACCGTCTCCAACGGCAAAGTTGATCAGTGTTCCTTGTCCGACCACATCGACGGCGCAGATCGCGTCGAGCCCGGCGGCGACGGCTGCTGAAAAGGGCAGCGGAATGACCTGCGGCGACGTCGTGCCGATGGGCATCAATGCCAAACAGCTGCCGGCTTCGTCCACCACGCCTGCCACCACAGAAGCTGATTTGGAGTGAAAGAACCCCAAGATCGAGGAGTGGTGAAGGTACCCGCCGAATCCTAGCGTGGCTTGATGGGCCCACACGCCGCCCACCCACTCGAATGCGAGAACTTGTCCTGGTTCAGCGCCCAGCTGCCTGTTTTGTTGCAGTCTCCATACGCTTCGTCGTGCTGGGTCAGAAAAGACTGCTTCTCGTGAGTCTGCTTGGGGTAGGGCCATCCTGTTCTCGCTTTAGTTAGGGACTCTCGCCGCCGGAGTTCCTCGCCTACTACGCGCCCCTTGAATATATCTTCCTTGATATTTAGCGTTTTGCACGCAAGTCATCCGGTGCGGTGCGCCTGCCGCCGGCTCACTTCCGGTGCGTCAATGAAGCGAGCGTCGTGCGAAAGTCAGTCGGCCAGCATCGGTCGTGTAGACCATGTACAAACCGCCTGTCGTGTACAGAGCTTCGCCATTGCGTCCCGCTGCACCATCGATGGCTTGGCTAAGCCAGCCCGCTCCATCATGCGTATGAAGAGTCATACCATCGCTCACGCCGACCCAGCCCAGCGGCGTATCGAGGAGCTGCAGTGCACCGAGTGTTCCGCTGGGCCCTTGCTCTTCGGTCCACGTCCCGTCGACGGAGCGCTCGGCGATCACGTTTTCAACACTCTCCCCATTCAGCCCTCGACGTTCGTACTGAACGCGAAGTGAGCCGTCACCGAAGAGATGGAGTCCATGGTCACGATACGACCCTCGCAACTCACCATACGTCAGACCTTCGTCGACGATCTCGTGACGCCATGAACCTCCGTCGAAGAACGAGACCCGCACCGTGCTACCGCCGTACAGAACGTAGGGCCGGTCGGCAAAACCGAGCCTCAACAAAGGCTGGTCTGCGGATTCGATGTCGAGGAACTCGTCGAAAACCCAGGCTCCTTCGGACCAGATGGCGTAGGTAAAATACCCACGTCCGCGAAGGTAGTCGTGCACGACAAGGTGCACCGCGCCGTCGGCGCCGAAGGCCCAGTCCGCGGCCTCTGATGGTGTGCGACGTAGCCAAGGTGCAACCTCCCAGGTTTCCCCGCCGTCGTCCGACCACCGATACTCAACCATGTCCACTTCGCCAAACGGGCTACGTTCTGCATTGATGAGCAAATGAACACGGTTTGACGCGTCAACGTGAACCCGTGGCCGCTTCCCTCCTCGATCGCTTACCAGTCTGTCGGTCCATGCGGAGCCCTCGGCGTCATAGCGAGCAAGATGGGTGAGCCTCGAGGCGGTATAGGCCACGAGAATGTTGCCCCGGTCGTCGACGAACATCGATGGGTACTCGCCCATCTCGGCGAGCACCGTTTCTGCGACCTCGCAGCAACCGCCGGGGCACTCCGCAAAACCCGCGGCGCAAAGCCCGCAGCCTTCGTTGACCTCTTCATCACAGTTGTCGTCCCGCGAGAGTCCGTCGCAAAAATCCACCGTCGTGCATTCGTCGTTTGCTCCCGCGTCGGGGGATGCGTCAACGGATGCGGGCGCGTCCAAAGATGCGCTCACGTCGATGGATTCGGTGTCGACGAGGCTTGCATCGAAACGGCTTGAATCACTGCTGCCGCCATCTGCGACGCCTGCGTCTACACGGTCCGCGACGCCAAATCCACTACAGGCAGCCAGCATGAGGCAAGACGAGATAGCAAACGAACGCATGGGAGTGCGTATCACATTGACCCTGGATATGCCTGCCGTCGAATCGTGCGTATACGGTGAGACTGGAGTCGCCTGCCACAGATGCTCGACAATCGTCGAGACTCGGTGGGGACACTTCTCCCGGAATGAACAAGCGCGCGCGGAGTGTTGAGCGTCACAATGCGCCTCCGATACGCCGTCTCTGTGCTTACGTTGGTCGCGGGCTGCGCTTCCACCTCAAGGGAAGTGCATGCTCACACCTCGATGCCAGGAGAGTCCGACCTTTCGGGACCGGCGCCACGAGCGTACGCTGTCCCGGAACCCGCGCCGGTCGATGGCCCGACACCCGAAGCCCTTGCCGTGCGACGACAGCTGGATCGCGACCCGAGCGCTCGACCCGCCCAACGCCAATACAACTTTGGTGTCTGGGAACAGACGCACGGTAGCCATGAGGAGGCGGTGCGTCGCTTCGAGCACGCGTTGAGTCTTGAGCCTACCTACCCCGCCGCGCGCCTTGAGCTGGCGCGAATGTACGCCGAAGGCTGGGGTGTGCCCCTCGATATGCCGAGGGCGGTGACGATGCTTCGATCTCTCGCAGAAGACGACGCGGGCGGGGTCGGCGACCTCGCTTCGATCAACCTGGTGTTGCTGGGCCTCAACACGGAGCGGGTACGAGAACTTGTTCCGCTGCCCGATCTAGGTGCGTATCTGGAGCGAGCGATCGCTTCCGGACACTCCGAGCTCGAGTCTTTGCGCTACGTGTTTCCCATGGTGTCGAGCTGGTCGACACTGCCGGCCTGGGCCCGGCGCGTTCCGAACTCCGCGGCTCCCACACTCCAAAACTATGGAGGAGTCTGGGAGACCGAACACACAGTTCCTGAACTCGTCGACGGCTCCGTCGACCCTCCCGTATGGGCAGAGCGTGAGACAAGTAGCTGCGTATCCGTGCTCGCCGACACCGACTCCATTGAGGTCGAGATCAACACGGCTTCCATCAACTATCACCACTGCTTGCTCGAAGGCAGAGGCGGCATTAACGCGGCGGGCGAACTCATCGTCGAGACCGATCAACCTCTGACGATCTACGGTGATGTGGTGCCCATCCAAGGTCCGCGCTGCTGGGTGCGCTTTCGCGCTGTTGGCCAGCAACGGCTCGAGCTCGCGGAAATATGGCCGGTCGAATGTGGACGCAACCCAGAGTGGTGCGGCGGTCGCGGCGAAATGCTCGGTCACGCCTTCGACCGCGAGAGCCGCCAACCGAACGCCCGCTGCGAGCGCTACGACGGCGTCCGAGGTCGCTGAGGATTGGATACCGCATAGGAATGGTCGCCTCGGGCGTCGCTGAACGAGCGCAGGCCACGCCTGACTCGCACGACTGCACGAAAGGCCCAAGTCTTTCGTAAAGGAGCGCATCCCCGTGAAGTGCGCTCACCACTCAGATAGGACTCGTGCGTTCGAAGGACACGCGGCGCGAGCTGTTAGATCATGATCTCTGGAGAGGCGACTAGAAGCGTTCAGCGCGCGTTGCGGCCGTGGAAGCGCAGCGTAAACGGCGCGCCCACGTAGCGTGGCCGTACCGCCAGCGGCGGCTCCGGGACCTCGACATTGTTCGCACGAAGCCGCTCGATCTGCGCCACGACGCTCTGGTCAAAGTCGGGGTTACCGCTTGTGCCGCGAATGCGCACGGAGATGATCTGGAGGTTCTCCGCCACCTGAATCGTCGCTTCCACGGACAGGTCGCGGCGCTGCTCTTCGGTGATCGTTGTCGGCACCGTCCAGCCTCGGCGGAAGAACGCGTAGAGCTGGCCGGCGTAGATATCGCCTTCTTGGGCCTGCGTCTCCGTGCCCTCTTCGATGCCGTCTTCGCTGCCTTCGCGTTCGCGCGCTTCGGCTTCTTCGGCAAAGAGGTCCGAGCGGTCGAGGAGGTTGCTCAAGTCACGCTCGAGGGCTTCGTCGGGCCGTTCGCGCTCTTCGCGTTCCACATTTTCGCGCGGGTCGTCGGAGAGCACGACGGCGTCCGGAGGTGCGGTGGCTGCTTGGGGGACGACACGGTTTGGGAGCTCATCCTGGAAGTCGCGTCCCAGTTGAACGAAGCGCGCGGACACCACCTCTTCTTCGATGACCTCCACCGGCGCTTCGTCCTCCATGGTGACGAGGGCGCCGATGCCGCCGAGGGCGAGGATGATGGCCGTCGGCACGATGACGGAGCTGACCGCCGCAAAGCCGCCGATCCACTCAGCAGGGCTGAGTGCGGCGGTCTTGAGCAGGAGCGGTGGACTCCAGTCTGTGCCTCTTACGTCCATCGTGGTTTCAGCATTCTATTCTTGGATCTTACTCTTGAATCTCAGCGGGAAGCTCGCCGGCTCCGCCAGCAGGGTCCGTCACTAGACCCAGCTTCTCGATGCCAGCTTGGTTCGCAATCGTAAAAACATTCAAAACGAAGCCATAAGGCACGGTTTCGTCGGCTCTTACGTAGATTTCGTCGTCCGCCTGAAGGCGCGCGTTGTTCAGCAGCACTTCGTGAAGACGATCCGCAGGGACCAATTCTTCCCCGAGGTAGACGTTTTGATCCGCGTCGATGGAGAGCACGAGCTTCTCTTCGTCGAGCTCCATGCGCGGCGCTTGCGTGGAGGGAAGGTCAACTTCCACGCCGGTGGACATCATCGGTGCGGCGACCATGAAAATGATGAGCAGCACCAACATGACGTCGACGAGCGGCGTCACATTGATCTCTCCCATCGGCGTGCGACCTCGCCCGCCTCCTCCGCCTGACATTCCCACGGGCTAAGTCCTCAGGAAGTGCCGGCGCACAATGTTGAGGTAGTCCTTCTCAAACGCATCGAGCTCGCTCTCGAGCACTTGGATTTTACGGATGAAGTAGTTGTAGGCCATGACGGCGGGGATCGCGGCGACGAGGCCAATGGCCGTTGCGATGAGCGCCTCGGCAATGCCGGGTGCGACGACATCGAGGCTCGCGCTCTTCTGCGCGCCGATGGCCATGAACGAGTTCATGATGCCCCAAACGGTTCCGAAGAGACCGATGAAGGGTGCCGTGCTTCCCGTCGTCGCCAAGAAAGGAAGCAACGCTTCAAGCGTCGTCATCTCGCTCGTGGCGCTGCGGGAGAGAGCGCGCTCGACGTTTTCAATGTCGCCTTGGTCCGTGGGGGATGCGCTACCCATCACGCGGGCGAGCTCCACATAACCTGCGCGGAACACCGCCGCGACGGGTGAGCCGTCGTAGGAGCGGATCTGCGAGTAGAGCGTCTCGAGTCGCTCTGTGGTCCAGTTGGATCCTTCTTCGCCGCCCCAGAACGCCGCGAGGAATCGCCGGCTCGAGGTTGTCGCCTGTCGAAGTCGGACCGCCTTCGCACCCATGATGAAGATGCATATGATGCCCATCATGACGAGGATGAACATCACCATCTGGACGGTGAAGGACGCCTCCATGATGAGCTGGATCGGGTCCAGGGTCTCAACTTCGGCGCCGGCGGCCTCCGTTGTTGCCCCTTGAAGCGTCACAAGAGACGCGAAGAAGACTTGGTTCATAACGACTCCTTGAACCACTATCTGCAGATCCGGTCAACTCCCGCGCAAGCATGCAGGCGGGATGAGCCGCAAAAATGTGTCTTCGCGCCCCTCAGGTGAGGGTGGGCTTCCACCTACATCACATCCGCAGGGTTGCTCGGGATGGGCGGGAGCATGAGGGCGTAGCCCAGCAGCCCACAGACGACGCAAAAGACCACGAAGACCATGACCCAAAGCCAGCGTACCCGCCGTTTTCTTCGTTTCTTGGGCTTGCGGGGCTCGGGAGCCGCCTTCGCTTCCTCCGCCGCCTTTTCCTTCGCGTCTTTCTTCTTTCCGCCGGGAAGCCGAGCTCGCCAGTCTTTCCAGTCGGGCTCAAGTGTCTGAACGACGTTGGCCACGTCGAATGCGGCGCCATCCGTGCGGTGATCCGCCATGATGCGCAGAGCGTTTTTGACGCGCTCGACGGTGGGCCGTGCGTCCACATCCAGGTCGAGCATCCGCTCGAGCAGTCGCGCGAAGGTCGGCGGCACGTCCGGGCGTAGCGTCGTGATGTCTTGGACCGGTGCCACGTTGAGTGTGCGGACCACGCCGAGACGCTGGTCGCGGGGAAAGAGCGGGCGCCCAGAGAGCGCTTCGTAGAGGCAGATGGCCACGCAGAACACGTCCGAGCGATCGTCCACGGGCATGCCTAAGGACTGCTCCGGCGACATGTAGCCGAACTTGCCCCGGATCGCGTCCCCGTCGCCTTCTTCTTGGACGGCGCTTCGAGCGACGCCAAAGTCGAGGAGCTTGATGTGCCCGTCGAACTGCAGGACGACGTTCTGAGGGCTCACGTCGCGGTGGACGACGCGAAGTGGCTCGCCTGACGGGCCTTTGACCTTGTACGCGTAGGTCAGCGCCGAACAGATCGCTTCGCCAACACGAAGAACGACGCCGAGGGGCAGCCCTTGTCCCATCGCGCTGGTACGGCGGAGCGTGCGGGAGAGGGTCAGCCCGTAGGCCCACTCCATAACGATGAAGGGGCTATCTTTGTCGTCGCAATACTCCAGCACCGACGCGATGTTCGGGTGCGAAAGGCAGAGCCCAAGGCGCGCTTCGTCGGTGAACATCTGTCGCAGGAGCGGCCGCGCTTGAGACGCTGGCAGCATTCGCTTGATGACGCAGGGCCCGAGAAGGTCCGGGTCGCGGGCCAAAAGGACCTCCGCCATGCCGCCCTTCGCGAGGCGACCAAACACATCGAAGCGCCCCAAGCGATAGTCCGCGACCTCATCGTGAGCAGGGCCGAGGAGGACAGGTTTCCGCGCCCTCGTTTTCTGAACGAGGACGTCGTCGTCGAGACCACTGAGGAGCACCTCGATCTCCGGCGTCACATCTGCGGC
The DNA here is from genome assembly GCA_045106895.1 of Polyangiales bacterium. Classification (GTDB taxonomy): domain Bacteria; phylum Myxococcota_A; class Polyangia; order Polyangiales; family Houyiibacteriaceae; genus JBCCRV01. The sequence goes on from JBGCFM010000154.1 coordinate 15,361, forward strand.
GGTCTGCACCTTCGTGATGGCGCCCATCAGGCTCATCCGCGCCTCGTAGCGCTCGATGGGGAAGAGCAGGTCTTCGTACACCGCCGCCCACTCGCCGGGGGTGTTGGCACTCTCGCGGGCTCGTTGCAGCGCGGGCCGAGCCTTTGGGTGCGCGGCACGTTCCCAAAGCTTGAGAAGGGCGGCGAGCTCGTCCTTCTCTGCCTCGGGGCTGACGTTGATTTGACCCATGATGTCGACGAACACGCAGGCGCTCTCGATGGGACGATTGTCGGCAAGCTCGCATAGTTCGAGGGCCACGAGCGCAGCCACCTCGACGGACACATGGCACTTGCTGCCGTCGAGGAGCATGGCCGCGTCCTCGAGGGAGTAGCGAACGCTTACCAGTGTGTCGTCGTACACGGGGCGCACCTTACAGGAGTCAGGCGAAGTCGGCCGAATCCTTGTCGCTGGTCTCGACTCCCGAACCGTCTCGTTAGCCCAAGGACGAGCCAATCATGGGCTGCTCCAGCAGCCCATGACCAAAATCGCTGGTGTCGCTTGGTCAGAACGTAGACAGGCGTCGTACCTGGGATGCGGCGTTGAATCAGAAGTGAATGACAGTACGGATCGATTTGCCCTCGTGCATCAGATCGAAGGCCTTGTTGATCTGCTCTAGTGGAAGTGTATGTGTCACGAAAGGGTCCAGGTTGAGCTCACCGTTCATGCACTGTTCAACCATGCCCGGTAGCTGGGTGCGTCCGCGAACGCCGCCGAACGCGCTTCCACGCCAAACCCGGCCGGTGACCAGTTGGAATGGGCGGGTGCTGATCTCTTGGCCAGCGGCGGCAACGCCGATGATGATGCTCTCGCCCCAGCCCTTGTGGCAGCACTCAAGCGCTGAGCGCATGACGTTCACGTTACCTATGCACTCAAAGCTGTAGTCAACGCCGCCGCCGGTCATTTCGACGATGACGTCCTGAATAGGTACGTCGTGTTCCTTCGGGTTGATGAGGTCCGTCGCCCCAAGCTGTTTGGCGAGCTCGAACTTGCTGGGGTTAAGATCGATACCGATAATTCGAGAGGCGCCGGCTTGCTTGGCCGCCATCACAGCTGCGAGGCCGATGCCCCCTAAACCGAAGATGGCCACCTTGTCGTCTGGCTGAACGTTGGCCGTATTGTAAACGGCGCCGAGGCCCGTGGTGACGCCGCAGCCGAGCAAGCACACCTTCTCGGAGGGGGCATCGGGATGGATCTTCGCCAATGCAATCTCCGGCACTACGGTGTATTCGCTGAAGGTGCTGGTGCCCATGTAGTGAAAGAGCGGTTTGCCCTTGTAAGAGAAACGACTGGTTCCGTCGGGCATTAGGCCTTTGCCCTGAGTCGCCCGCACCGCTTGACAGAGGTTGGTCTTGCCCGACTTACAGAACTTACATTCCCGACACTCCGCGGTGTAGAGGGGTATCACATGATCGCCAACGGCGAGGCTCGTCACGCCGGGTCCAATCTCGACCACGACACCAGCTCCCTCGTGCCCCAAGACTGACGGGAACAGTCCTTCGGGATCTGAACCTTCAAGTGTGTAGGCATCGGTGTGGCAGACGCCGGTGTGAGTGATCTGAATGAGCGCTTCTCCGGCCCGAGGGCCGTCGACGTCGATCTCCACAAGTTCGAGTGGCTTCTTTGCTTCGAATGCTACGGCGGCGCGACTTTTCATGGGGACTCCTAGCTATGTGCGTACGGGGCGGGTTTGTTTCCGAGCACCTACTTGAGGTAGGTGCGCAGTAGATCGTTGAGCTGGTCTATGCTTTGGCGTCGCTCCGCGTCGGTCACATCTGGGACACCGAGCGTTTCTTGAATGTGAGACTCGAGCACCTGGCGCATGAGGCCGTTCGTTGCGCCACGCACCGCAGCAATCTGCTGGAGGACCGGGCCGCAATCGGCCCCTGCCTCTAGCGCAGTCTCCAGCGCGACGAGCTGTCCCTTGATTCTTCGAACTCGGGTTAGAACGCGCTTTTTTTCGCTTGGTGAGTGGGGCACAACGTCTGGATAGCATACTCCACCATAGTATCAATGTTGCCGTTTTAGGTGCTTTTGGCGGGGTCTCGTGGCTTTACGCTCGGCGTCTTCGTCGACTCCAAACGAGCAGCAGCGCCGAGAGAAGAATTCCAGCCAGGGACACCCACGCGCCCCAGGCGGCTTCCTTGGGCAGATAACGCACGACCACACGTTGCTCGCCCGCGTCGAGCCCGCGTACTTCGATGAGCCCGCTCGATCCTCGGCGTAAGGTCCCAAGGTTCGTGATCCAGCCCGGCGCCCAGGTCTGGTTGAAAATCACCACGCTCTCGGCTTCTTCTTCAAGCCGCACTCGCGCCGTCATCGTCTGGCTCGTCCGGCGATCACCCAGTAGCTCTCCGCCGGCGACGCGAACCTGAGGCTCACGTCCTTCCCAAAGGCCGCTCGCAGCCACGTAAGCGGTCACGCCGGTGTAGCAGCCGCGCGTCGACACATTGCGAATCGGAAAGCTCGCGTGATCGCCATACTCACCGAGTGGCGTGATGTAGTACTCGGTCTCCTCTTCCGGTCCTGCCATCTCCGTGCCCCGCCAGCGGTCCAACACGTAGCGGTGACCATGCATGACCTGGACGATGACCAAGGCCACGAGGGCCGCTGGGAGAAGGGCCAGTGCACGCTGAGTGGGGCGCCTGAGCTCTGTGATCTTCCGGCGGATCGACTGGAGTCCCAGGCCCCCAAGGAGCGCGAAAAAGAAGAGGAAGAGGACCATGAAGCGTGAAGGCACGCGCAGAGAGCTGTAGATCGGAAGCCGATGAACCAGTGGCCACGGATGCCAAACGCTCACGTGCCCGAGGACAAACCCAAGGAAGACCAAGCTCCCCGCCACGACCCAGCGATGCCGCCGAAGAGACACCACAAGACCCAGTACGCAGAGCGCGAAGCCGAGGGCCCCGATATACGAGCCGTATTCCGCCCAAACGTATTCGTGGCTCCCGAGGCGAGGGTGCTCAAGGGTTGGCATGATGAGCATCTCCACGACCTCGATGACGCGAAGGGAATCGCTTCCATGCGTGAAGCGTGGGTAGTCGCGAATCGTCGTGAGAATGCCGGCCAGGCGAAAGCCCGCGAGGAGCGTTGTCAGCAGCACAGCCAGCGTGCCGGTCTTCATCACGTGCCACAGCTGGGCGCGTGAGCGCGTGATCACCAACGTGTCGAAGGCAAGGAGAAGCACGAAGTAGGGGAAGGGGTAGACGCCGCCTTCAAAGATTACGAGGGCCATGAGCGCCGCAACCCAAACGGTGTTCTTCCACTCGACCTGCGCGGCTCTCCAAGCGAGGAGAATGAGCGGCGCGAAGTAGAAGGGCATGAACGCCGGGTGACCGCCGCTTCCGTGCCAAGCGAAGAAGCCCGAGCCCGCCCACAGGAACGACGCGCAGGCGGCGGAGAGCGCGTCGAGGTTCACGTGCTTGCGCGCGAACACATACATGCCGCCAAAACCCGCGGCGGAGTGCGCGATCATAAATAGCTTGAGCCCCGCCGCGCTGCCGAATGGCATGAAGAGAAAGAAGAGCGGCGAAAAGCCCTGTGCCTGCGGGTCACCAAAGAGGAGCGTGCCGCCACAGTGGTAGGGGTTCCACAGGGGGACCTCGCCGTAGCGCAGCATGGCGATGCGCGCGGCCTCCCATTGATGGAGAAACTGCTGCCAGTCCCCGAAGCCCGTCGCGCTCCAGTGCTTGAGCGCCGGATACCAGAACGCCGCCGCAGCCGCGATGGCGGCGAGCACGAACCAGGCGCGGCGTCGAAGGGGCACGGCGCTTCCTACCAGCCGGACGCGCTGCTGGCGAACAAGCGACTTTACTCCCTGCGTTTTTGGCGGGACGATGACGTGTGTTGCCCTGGGTCCCTCGAGCTGTCGTCTTCTTCCTTACGCTCTGCGTCGCCTGTGGCACAGATGCGGATGGCCCCGTGGACCCCGGAGAGTCGGAGGCCGCGGAGCCTGCGGAAGGTCCCGCCGATGGCCCCGCGGATGACCCAGACAACGAGGATTTCCTCGAAGATGAAGCGCCCCAAGCGAACGTCGACGAGATGGATGAGCACGCCCTCGAAGCGGCCTGTTTCGCTGGGCAGCAGGCTGCCTGCGACCAACTAGGACACTAACGAATGCTGCAACTCGGCATCTTCGTTGGGGGTGCCTCCTCACGCATGGGCCAGCCCAAAGGGCTCCTTCGCTATGAGGGCGGCACTCTGTTGGACCGGGCGCTCACCCTCGCTGAGGCGCTGAGTCTCGAGCCGGTCCTCGTGGGAGACGCGTCGCCGTACGAAGGGCACGCGCCTGGAGTCTTGCGCTGTCCCGATGAGGTGCTGAACGTAGGCGCCCTCGGCGGATTGCTCTCGCTCTTGCGGCGTGGGCCCGCCTTGGTGATGGCCTGCGACATGCCGCTCTTGCAGCCCTCTCACCTCCAGACCCTCCTCGATGCGCCAAGGGGCCTCATCGCGCTCTCCCGCACCGAGGCGTTCTACGACCCGTTCCCTGCGCGCTGCGCGCCGGAACTCCGCGGGCCCATCGAGTCCCAGCTTGCCCAAGGCAAGACGTCTTTTCAGTCCCTCATTCGAGCCCTGGAGCCTCACGAGCGCGTTCTCGTCGAGCTCCCCAGAGACGCGACGTTGGACTGGGATGAGCCCAGCGATGTCTTCGAGGAGCCGCCGGAACGTTGAGCTTTGCAGGAGGCCAGGGCATCCTCTTTTCTATGGCCCTCCGCTTCCTCGCTTGTGTCCTTCTTGTCAGCGCCTGTGATTGCGGAGAGGAGGAGCCCGAAGTCGACGCTTCTTTGGGCTTCGACGCCGAGGGCTTCGATGTCGGTCCCTTTGACGCCGGCCGGCCCTGCGTGGACGCGCTCCCCGTCGACATGCTCTGGGTCATCGATAACTCCAACTCCATGGCGCAGGAGCAGGAGAACCTCGCGGTGAACTTCCCCGTCGTCATCGAGACGCTGACGAACCCGCCGGACGCCGACGGCGATGGCCAGCCTGACTTCCCGCCCATCACCGACTTGCGCGTCGCCGTCGTCACGACGGACCTCGGCGTTGGCTCCAACACCGGGGTCATCGGCTGCCCTTCCGCCACCGGCGATGACGCGGTCTTCGTCTCCGAGGCGCGTGGCGCCGGCGAGTGCGCAGGCGTCAACACCGGGCCCATGCCTTGGCTCCAGTTCGACGGAACCAACGCCGACGAGTTCAACGAGAGCTTTGCCTGCCTGGCGCGCCTCGGCACAGAAGGTTGTGGACTCGAACAGCAGCTCGAAGCGTCCATTCGCTCCTTCGGCGATCAAGCGGAGCCGGGCATGCCGAACGAAGGCTTCTTTCGCAGCGATTCCCTCATCGCCGTCGTCTACGTGACGGACGAAGACGACTGCTCGGCGTCCTCCGATGCCATCTTCTCTGCGTCACCGGAGGCGCGCACGGAGTTTGGCCCTTACCCGCGTCGCTGCGCAGACAACCCAGACGAGCTTCATCCCATCAGCCGCTACGTCTCGGCACTTCGTGCGCTCTCCCTCGACCGCCGCGGCGACGTCGTCGTCGCTGCCATCACCGGCGTGCCTCGCGACCTGACGGCGGACCCCACCAACGTCGACTTCACGGAGCTCCTCGCGGACCCGCGCATGCAGTTCCAAGACGACCCTGAAGACCCGGACAAGCTCGCCCCCGCGTGTGAGTTCAGCGGCGTCGGCACGGCGATCCCTGCCCGGCGCATCGTCGAGCTCGTCAGCGGGTTCTCCCGCGGCAACGACGCTCTCCTCGCGAGCATCTGCGAACCAGACCTCTCGCCGACGCTCTCCGCCCTGGCAAACCTGGTGGCAAGTCGGCTCTGCGAGGCGCCGCTCTAACTTCTCCGACTGAGGCGCGCGCTTTGAACGGTGACTACAACTGGGCCGCGCTCGCGCTCCCCATCTTTTTGCTCGCCACCCTCATGGAGGCGTGGCTTGCTCGGCGCCGCGACTTCTACGCGTTTGGTACATCACTCAGCGACCTCGCCTGCGGAAGCATCAACCAGGCGGGCGAGCTGCTCTTCAACCTCGTCCTCGTCGCAGCCTACGTGTGGCTCTTTGAGCACGCGCGCGTCGTTACGTGGGACGAGGGCAGCCCATGGCCCTGGGTCTTGGGCATCGTCGGCGTCGACTTCCTCTTCTACTGGTGGCACCGCGTCAGCCACGTGGTCAACGTCCTGTGGGCCGTGCATGGCGTTCACCACCAGAGCGAAGACTATAACCTCGCCGTCGCCCTACGACAGCCGCTCTTTGAGCCCCTCACCTGGTTCGTCTTCTACGCGCCCCTCGCACTCCTCGGTGTCTCTCCGCTGGTCTACCTCGCGGCCTACGGCATCAACCGCTTCTACCAGTTTTGGATTCACACCCAGGTCGTGAACAAGGGCCCAGCGTGGGTCGAGTGGCTCCTCAACACCCCGAGCCATCATCGCGTACATCACGGGACCAACCCCCAGTACCTGGACAAGAACTACGGCGCCGTTCTCATCCTCTGGGACCGCCTGTTCGGGACCTTTGAGCCCGAAGTCGAGACGCCCATCTACGGCACGACGGTTCCACTGCGTAGCTACAGTCCCGTCTGGGCAAACTTCGTGCATCTTGCACGCATCGTCTCTCTTGCTCAGCGCGCATCCTCGACCCGCGAGCGTCTCTGGGCTTGGGTTGCGCATCCGGCTTGGCTTCCGAGTGGTGTCACGGAAACGGACGCCAAGGTCGACCGCGCTATCTACGAGAAGTACCGCCCCCCCGTCACCGCGCGCCTAGGGGCATACCTTCTCGTTCAGTATGCTTTGGCAGGAACGGCCCTCGGCGTCGCGGTGTTCTTCGAACACGGGCTCAGCGTCATGCAGCTCGCCGTTATCGCGGCTGTGCTGGCGGCGAGCTTCATTGCCATCGTGGGCCTTAGCGAGGGCCGCCGCTGGGCTTGGAAGCTTGAGTCGGCGCGTCTCCTCGCCGCCGTCCTCGTCT
>JBGCFM010000155.1:0-4144 GCA_045106895.1 Polyangiales bacterium
TCCCGGATGCCAGCGCTCCCACGCGCTCTCGGGAGCGCCGTCCTGGCGCACCACGCCGGACGGAGACCGCGAGGGCCAGACCGGACCGCGGTTTGTGGTGACGGTCTGTTGAGCGGGCGAGCCATTCGCTTGGTGCAAAGCAACGAAGGTGGTCACGACTCCGAATGGGCGGCGATCCGCTCCGTCGCCGAAGGACTTGGCTGCGGCGCAGAGACGGTTCGGAAGTGGGTCCGTCAGGCGGAGCGAGATTCAGGCCGAAGACCGGGACTGACAACCGATGACCGAGAGCGGCTGCTCAAGCTCGAAAAGGAGAATCGCGAACTCCGAAAGGTGAACGAGATTCTGCGAAAGGCGTCGGCGTTTTTCGCCCAGGCGGAGCTCGACCGCCCACAGAAGTGATGGTTGATTTCATCGAAGAGCAGTGTGAAGAACACGGCGTCGAGTCACTCTGTCGAGTGCTGCCGATTTCGCCATCAACGTACTACGCGACCCAGGCTCGCCGGCGCGAACCAGCGTTGCGCGCGCGGCGCTCGCAGCGCGACGAAGCTCTTCGCGAGCATATACTCCGGGTGTACGAAGCGAACTTCAGTGTGTACGGCGCGCGGAAGGTTTGGCGCCAGCTGAAGCGCGAAGGTGTAAGTGTGGCGCGATGTACCGTCGAGCGCCTCATGCGTGCAATGGGCCTACGAGGTGCGATTCGCGGGCGTCGATACAAAGGCACGACGACTGTCGATGAGGCCTTGCCGAAGCCGAGTGACCTTGTGCAGCGAAGGTTCGAAGCGACCGCACCGAATCGTCTTTGGATTGCGGACATCACCTACGTGCCGACGTGGGCGGGCATGGCATACGCCGCTTTCGTCATCGATGTGTTTTCGCGCCGCATTGTCGGTTGGCGCGTCAGCGATCACATCCGAACCGACCTTGCTCTGGATGCTCTTGAGCAAGCACTTCATAGTCGCTCGACGACAGAAGGACTCATTCATCATTCGGATCGAGGAAGCCAATACTTGTCGATCCGGTACACCGACCGCTTGGCCGACGCAGGTGTCGAGAACTCCGCGGGAAGCGTTGGCGACAGCTACGACAACGCGATGGCCGAGAGTGTGATCGGCCTCTTCAAGACCGAAGTCGTTCGACCACAAGGCCCTTGGCGCTCCGCCACGAGTATTGAACTCGCGACATTTCGCTGGGTGGATTGGTTCAATCGCAAACGCCTACTTGGGCCTATTGGGAACATTCCACCGGCCGAACTCGAAGAGCTGTATTACAAACGTACCGAGGCCTCAGAAGCGGCCGCGTGACTCAACAAAAATGGTCTCCGGAGAACCCGGGGCGCTTCACCCGGTGGCGAGTCTGAGATTGAGGGAAGTTCTGAGACGGGTGACGTACAACCAACCTAACCCTGGACAGGAAACCCATGAAGACACTCACTCGAAGCAATCTTTCTGAGGCCCTCGACCTCAGCACGCATCCAAAGCTGGAGTCCTTGACCATCACCAAAGGCAACACCGGCCTGATTGATGGGTATGGAGGAGCGAAAAAGCTTCGGGCGATCTCCTTCATCGAATGCGGACTCACGGAGGTCCCCGACTTGTCGGCGGCGACGAGTTTGCGACACCTGAACCTCAGCATGAACTACATGCTGAGGGACTACGGAAATCTAGCGAACCTACCCGTCACGGAGCTTGTGCTCAACGGATGCGACCTGAAGGAAGTGCCGGAGTCCATTGCGGCGATACCGGACCTTCGTGTTCTAAAAATGATGGACAACTTCACGCTCAAGTCGATGGACAATCTTGCTTTGCTCAAGCAGGTCCAAACCCTTGTCCTCTCTCGGTGCAGGCTCAGCGCTCTTCCCGCGGGCCTCGCGCAAATGACCTCACTCCTCGACCTCGATTTCTCACGAAACTCCAAACTCGCAAGCCTCGCCGGCTTGAACGCTCCAGTGCTCGAGAAGCTGATGCTGGACACGTCGTCGTCCCTCACCAGCCTGGAGGGGCTCTCCGGCGCGCCAAAGCTCAAACACCTCTCGCTTAGCGCTAGCGCCTTGGGCGAAGTTCCACCTGAAATCCTGGAGCTCAAAGATCTGGAGGAGCTCAAGCTGAACTGCTGCCCCTCGCTGCGCCCGGAGGGCATCGCGTGCTTGTCGGGGCTTCCAAAGCTCAAGCTCCTCGACCTCAGCGACTGTCAACTCGAGGCCTTGCCTCCGAGCTTCTCCGATTTTGCGTCGTCGATCACCATTTTGGTTGGTCACAACAACTTTGACGGCAAGCCAAAGCTACCGAAAAACGTTCGTCTCGATTGGAGCGAAGCTCCGTGAGCGACGACAGTTCGACAGAGGACTCGCGCTCTTAAATAAACGAACGGGGCTACCCTAAGGCAACCCCGTTCTACCGATTTGCGCGTAGCGCGATGGAGTCAGACAGCTTGGATGCTCGTGAGCATCGGTCGCATCACTCCGTAGTCCTATTTACTCTTTGATTTGGCGGCGAATCTTGCCGAGGGCCTGCTCCTGGAGCTGGCGGATTCGCTCACGCGAGAGGTTGTACTTGTCGCCGATTTCCTTGAGCGTCAGCTCGTCCTCGTCGTCGAGGCCGAAGCGCCAGCGAAGGATGCGAGCTTCCATGGGCGTGAGTGTCTCGAGAAGGCGCTGAACCTCTTCGCTCCACTTCTGGCTCACCAACTGCTCATACGGAGTCGGAACGTTCTCCTGCTCGAGGAAGTCGATGAACTTACGTCCATCTTCGTCGTTGACCGGACGGTCGAGGGAGAAAGGCGTCTCGGCCCAGTATCCCTTGATCTTCTCGAGCTTCTCCGCCGCGATCCCCGTCTCTTTCTCAAGCTCTTGGGGCGTGGGCTCTTTACCGGTGCGCGTGGCGATAGCCTGTGTGGCACGAGCGACGCGGTTGTACGTGTCGAGCATGTGCACAGGGATACGGACGGCGCGACCCTTGTCGGCAAGTGCGCGGCTGATGGCGTGACGAATCCACCAGGAGGCATAGGTGCTGAAGCGGTAACCTCGGTTGTGGTCGAAGCGCTCTACGGCCTTCATGAGACCGATGTTGCCTTCCTGAATCAGGTCGATGAGGGGCAGTCGACCGCGGTTGTAGCGGCGGGCGATGCTCACGACGAGGCGAAGGTTGGCGGCGACGAAGCGGTTTTTCGCGCGCTGCTGAGCCCGGCGGCCTCGAGCGACGACCTTGAGGTAGCTCTTGAACGCGGATGTGATGCGAATCTCGTCACCGAGCATATCGCGCTCTTCGGCGTAGTCACCGACGAGGCGATGAACAGCCTTGTCGGCCTCTTGGACCCAAAGACGGTCGCTGTCGTTGGCGCGAAGGAACTTCGAAAGGGAGACCGCAAGCTCATCCCACTTCGTCTGCTGGCGCTTGCCGAGCTTGCCGCGCTTCGCGCTCTTGGCGAGCTTCCGAAGGGCACCGAGGTCCGCGTGGGGCTCCTCGACGTTCTTCTCGACGACGGCGGCAACAGTCTCGAAGCAAGGCGGGTAGCTAAAGAGAGCTTCCCAGTAGCCTTCTTCAAGCTGTTCCACCTGGCGAGCGGCCTCGATCTCTTCCTGCGGCGTCAGTACGCGGTGACAGGCCATCTCTCGGAAGTAACGTGAGAGTGTCGAGTCTCCAGCGCCTTGGCGCTCGAGTTCTTTGAGAGCCTTCTCGGCTTCCGTGCGTGCCTTTTCAAGCTGCTGCGGGTTGGGCTCGCTGGAAGTGCTGATGGGGGTCAGCTTCTTTGCGGGTGCTTCTTTCGCTGCGTCGTCTTTTACGGACTTTGTTGCAGCGGATTTTCTTGCTTGTGCCTTTGCCATTTCTTTTTCTCGTTTCGTCGGTCGTTGCCTCGGAGTTGGGCTGCCTGGGTGAACGTCCACCGCTGGGCTTTGCTTCCCTCGAAGGGCTTGGGGTTGGTGTTTGAGCAACCGACTGGGGGCGGCTAGGACATCCCAACGGCCAATTTGCCAATTCCTGGCTCCAACTCTCTCCTCTCACACCCTCGCCGAGCACACAAATTGTCCGGCTGAGCTGTCCGGGATGAGTAAGACGTCACCGGGCCCCCGCCAATCGGCTCAAACAAGGCCGTCAGCGGCTCAAGCAAATGCAGCGGTGCATGGGCCGGCCCAAGCGGCGAGGTCCGA
>JBGCFM010000156.1:0-26640 GCA_045106895.1 Polyangiales bacterium
GGATGAGCTGCCCAACGACTAAGGCGAGTAGCGCGACGCTCGAAAGCTCGCACGCCGTGTAGACCTGGGCGCTCGACAGGCCCTGGAAGGCGAAGCAGCAGACCAAGAGTGTAGCCAAAGCCCATGCTCCGAGCGCGCGTAGGCCCGAGCGGCCCCCGGCTCCGGTGTGGGACAGGGTGAACGCGCCGGCCAAGGCAACCGCCGGAAAGATGCTAAGTAGATACGCACGATAAACGCCACTGGTTAGCAGCCCCCAGTCGGCTGCCAAAGGGTGTTCGTAGAGCTTCCAGAAACAGAAGATGCCGAACATCGGTACGAGCATCGCCGTGGATAGCCTTCGACTGAACACCGCGAGCACCAACGCAAACAACGCGAATATTCCGTGAAGCATCACCAACGCGACGAGCCAGCTCCCCTCGGATTGCGCCCGCTGGTTCTGTAGGTTCTGTATGACGAAGGCGTCTCCGATGATCCAATCCGAGTGGGACAAGCGCCCAAACCACGAATCCGCGAATCGCACCGTCAGCGCATCGGTTCCGTCGCCGCGCAGCAACCTCTCGGGCAAGACGACGATGTCTGAGACACCGACCACTTCCGTCAGTGGATCGAAGGACCCTTCCCCGGCCACCGGTGCGCCGTTGAGTTCGACCTCGTAAGCCCCCGTGATGCCGCCAAACCAAAGCGCGACGCCGCGCCCCGCCGCGCTCCACCTTGGGGCGAGCGGAACGGTCTCATCGCAGACCCCGAACATGCACTCCTCACGTGCCCCGCTTTGGTGAGAGAGTACCTCGCAGCCCTCTACCGAAGAGGCAGACTGGTAGCCCGAGCATCCCAATGAGGAGCACACCAAAACCAACATCAGGGGCGACAAACGATGCACAGCAGCGTCGGTTGTACCATCGATGGATGTGGCGTTGTCTCTCACGTCGCGCATGGACCGCCCTTCGTCCAAAGACACCCCGGCAAATGGAGCGACCCGCAGCAAGCGCGCCACGACCGATGCTCCGACATTTCTAGGAAATCACGCCCAAAATGGCCGCGCTGGCGACTTTCGTTTCGTGATCTATCCGCATCGGCGGTATCAACGCGGCATGACCACCGCCGCGCGAGAGCCCATTTCCAAGACCGCCGAGAGCCTCGGCATCGATTCGCCTTTCCTCCGAAGCTTCGGCCCAGAGATCACGAAGGTGTCTCCGGACTTTCTGAAAGCGCAGACCGCGGCCAAGGCGTCGCGGCTGGTGCTCGTGTCCGCCATCACGCCGACGCCCGCCGGCGAAGGAAAGACGACGAGCAGCATTGGCCTCGCTCAGGGTCTTGCGAAGATTGGCGAGTCCGTTTGTCTCGCGCTCCGCGAGCCTTCTCTTGGACCAGCCTTCGGTCGCAAAGGCGGCGCGACGGGCGGCGGCGCGAGCCAAGTGGTTCCGGCGGGTCGCATCAACCTGCACTTCACCGGCGACTTTCACGCCATCAGCTCCGCGCACAATCTGCTCGCAGCGCTCATCGACAACCACCTTCACTTTGGCCAAGAGCCAACCCTCGACGCGCGCCGCGTGACCTGGCCACGCGTCATGGACATGAACGACCGCTCCCTTCGTAACGTGAACGTGGGCCTCGGCGGCCGCAGCCACGGCGTGCCGCGGGAGACGGGCTTCGACATCACGGCGGCGTCGGAAGTCATGGCGGCGCTTTGTCTCACGGAAGGCTTCGAAGACATGCGCGAGCGTCTTGGCCGTCTCATCGTCGGCCAAAGTCCCGGCCGCAAGTCCATCACAGCGGCGGACCTCAAAGCCCAGGGCGCCATGCTGGCGCTCCTCCAGGACGCGCTTTGGCCGAACCTCGTGCAGACCACCGAAGGCGTGCCTGCCTTTGTCCACGGCGGCCCCTTCGCGAACATCGCCCACGGCTGCAACAGCGTCTTGGCGACGCGCATGGCGCTCAAGGTCGCCGACTGGGCCATCACCGAAGCGGGCTTCGGCTTCGACCTCGGCGGCGAGAAGTTCTTCGACATCAAGTGTCGCTCGGCGGACCTCAACCCTGCACACGTGGTTCTCGTCGCCACCGTTCGCGCCCTCAAGTACCACGGCGGCACAGCCCTCGATGACCTCTCCACCTCGGACCCCGCTGCGCTTCGAAAAGGCCTGCCGAACCTCGCGCGCCACGTGGAGAGCGTCCAGAGCTTCGACAAGTCGCCGCTGGTGGTGCTCAACCGCTTCACCCACGACACGGACGAAGAGATCGCCGTTCTTCGCGAGTACTGCGACAACGCCGGCATCGCCTTTGCTGCGAGCGATCACTTTACCCACGGTGGCGATGGCGCCATCGAGTTTGCGAAGACCCTCGTCGCGCAGAAAGACCAGCCGCTGACGCCCGTTCGTTTCAGCTACGAGCTCGAGTCCAGCGTCGAAGATAAGGTGCGCGCGGTCTCCACGCGCGTCTATGGCGCGAAGGATGTGTCGTTCACGGCGGCGGCAAAGCGCGCCATCCGCGGCATCAAAAAGAAGGGCTTCGCGAACTTGCCCGTGTGCATGGCCAAGACCCAGTCCTCACTCTCCGACGACCCCAAACGCCTCGGCCGCCCGGAGGACTTCACCATCACCATCCGCGACGTACAACTCAACGCCGGCGCCGGTTTCTTGGTGGTCATCACCGGCGACATCTTGCGCATGCCGGGTCTCCCCAAAGCGCCGCGTGCGCATAAGATCGACATCCGTGACGGCGTCGCCGACGGAATGATGTAGGGCGCCCCTTCGTTCGCTCGGCGTTCCGCAACGTCGGGCAGAACGTTCGGGTACCCTCCAAGGATGAACGCACGCGCCGGGCTTCTTTGTGTATCCCTGCTGGCCAGCTTGATGGCCTGCACCTCCGAGCCGGAACCCGCCCGGCCCATCGATGTTGGACCGCGTGACACGAGCGCGGCGGACTCATTGGACCTCGAAGATGTAGCCCTCTCGGACGCCTCCGGCGTAGACGCTGCGACGCCTGATGCCGGCGCCGACGTGGGCGAAGACGACGCTGGCGGCGACAGCGGAGTAAGCGCCGTGCTCCGTGCGTTCCCCGGCGCCGAAGGTTTCGGCAGGGACGCCACAGGAGGCCGCGGCGGCGCGGTCTACAAGGTGACGAACTTGAACGACAGCGGCCCAGGGAGCTTCCGCGACGCGGTCTCTGCGCCAGGCCGAACAGTGCTCTTTGAGGTCGCGGGTTATATCGACACTCTCTCCACCATCGACGTGTTTCCGAACACGACCATCGCGGGGCAGACGGCGTTCCGTTCCGGTGGACAAGGCATCACCCTGCGCCGCGCTGCGGCTCACCCCGGCGGCCCGCTCCTGACGAGTGGCGGAAATACCATCGTCCGGCACATTCGTTTTCGGCCGGGAAGCCGAGTCGAAGGGGACTGCTGCGGCGATGCGTGGCTCGCCTACGAGACCTCGAACCTCATCTTCGATCACGTGAGCGCAAGCTACTCGTCGGATGAGATGTTCGACTTCACGGGGACGACGAATGTCACGATTCAGAACTCGATTTTGAGCGAACCGCTGAGCGAAGTCTCGAGTCCCGCTGCCGGCGGAAAGACGGTGATGGGCGCGAACACGGACCGGATTTCTATCTACCGGACGCTCATCGCCAACTCGTCCCAGCGAAACCCGCTGCTGACGCCGCCGAATGGCGTCAGCACGACGCATGAGTATGAGTACGTGAATTGCTACGGCTTCAACTTGGGGTCATTCGGTCTCACCACCGGCGGAAACGACAGCGGCGCACCGATTCACATGAACATCGTCGGAAACTACTGGCACGACGCCGTGGGGACATCGCGGCGCTGGGTGCAGCTCTTCGGCGAGACCAACAGTCTCTACTTTCTCTCCGACGACAACTTTGATTCACGCTACCGAACGAGCGCCGGTGGCGACGTCTGGGACGACATCACGGCCATCACCGACGACTACGAGAGCAACTTCTCGCGTCCCCAAAGCACCGACTATCAGGCGACGACGGCGCACGCGCTGCCCCTCGCCGATGGAACCGCGCTCATCGACGGCAGCGAGATTTGGTCCACGCTCGGTGGCGAGTTCGGCGCGAGTCTCTTCCGTGACGCCGCCGACCTTCGCGTCGTCGCCCAGATCAACGGCAACGACGCGCCGGACTGGTCCATCGGACCTCTCGATGAGAGTGATTTCGGAACCGCGTATTCGCCCATCGCCGCGATGTCTGACGTTGCCAGCGACGGCGACGGCGACGGCATCCCGGACGCCTTCGAAATGAGCCTTGGAAGTGACGCCGACAGCGCGGACCAGAACGAAGACGAGGACGGGGATGGGTATACGAACCTCGAGGAGTACCTGAACTCCCTCATGTGAGCTCCGCGCCCGCGTTTTTCGCCGCGCCGCTTAGGTCTTGCGCGACGCGACCTTCGTACCTAGAACCGGCGGCATGAGCGTCGTTCTTCATCATCTCAACAACTCCCGTTCCCAGCGCATTCTTTGGCTCCTGGAGGAGCTGGAGATCCCTTACGAGGTGAAGCGCTACGAGCGCGACCTGAAGACCATGCGCGCGCCGGACTCACTCACGGCGATTCATCCGCTGGGCAAGTCACCGGTGCTCGAGCACGAGGGCCGCACCTTCGCAGAGACCGGCGCCATCGTGGAGTACATCCTGGATGCTCTCGCGAAGGGAGCGCTGCGGCCTGAGGCGGGGACAGACGCGTTCTACCGTTACCGTTTCTTCCTTCACTACGCCGAGGGCTCACTGATGACGCCGCTTCTTGTGAAGCTCATCATGGGTCAGGTTCGTGACGCGCCGGTTCCTTTCTTCTTGAAGCCCATCATGAAGGGCGTCGCCTCAAAGGTAGACGGAAACTTCACGGACCCAGAGATCACGAAACACATGAAGTTCTTGAACGACGAGCTCAAAGGACGCGAGTGGTTCGCCGGGGAACTCAGCGGCGCGGACATCATGCTGAGCTTTCCTTTGGAAGCCGCCGGCGCCCGTGTTGAGCTTGGCCGCTACGCGAATATCAAAGCATTCGTCGAACGTGTTCACGCGCGCCCCGCTTACGCCCGGGCGCTCGAGCGTGGCGGTCCCTACGACTACGCGTAGGCACCCCGGCCGACCTACGCCGCTCGTGCGAACTGACTGAGCTTCTGTTCGGAGGCGACGCCGGTCTCGATGAAGGTCTTCAGGTCGATGCAGATCTGATCGCACATCTTGTTCATCTGACGCTTCATCATCCACCCCATCATGAAGGCGGGGACCGGTTTGAGCTCGGCTTTGATGCAGAAATGAATCTCGCTCTCGTGAGGCCCCTTCGCGTAGAGAGTCCAGGTGTTGCCAAGGTGCGTCATCATGCCCGGCGCGCCGTCCACGACGGTGTAGGCGAAGGAGCGAGCCTTCGGGTCAAAGTGGGTGACGCGCTCCGTGATGGTTCCCATGCCATCCACGGTGCATTGGCGGTCGGCGACGCCGGCGGGGCCAACTTCCGTGAGCTCTTCGGAGCTCGCGATGCCGCAGGCCCATGCGCCGACGTTATGAAAGTCGTCGGCGAGGATGCTCCAGGCTCTTTCGACGGGGACTTTGACGGTGATGCTTCGTTTGATTTCCATTCTCACACTCTGGTGACCGGCGAGGCGCGAGACCATGCCGAATCCTGCATAGGTGTGCTGCACGATTGCAGCCTCGCCCTTTTTGTCGTTCGTGGTGAGAGCCCATCTCATTACTGCGGCCACATTTGGGTCAGAGTGCTTCGACTTTACTGTCCGCGAAGCGATGAACTGTGGTGCATTTTTGAGCTGAGGGGATGAGTGAAAGGCGGTGTGCTCCGGCCGCAATGTGGCCGTGCATAGTGATGGGATGGGCTCTAGGCAACGATGGTGGGCAAACGGGGCCGCCGCCCGTGGATGAGGTCTTCATCGCGCTCGATAAGCTCCGCGACGAAGTCCATGAACGCGCGAATTCGCCCCGTTCGCCGAAGCTGCTCGTGGGTGAGCGCCCAGAGGTACGTCCCCCCTTCGAAGTAGGACCCAAGACGCTGAAGCTTGGCCGATGAGTCACCCATAAAACACGGGAGCACGGACACACCCTCCCCGCGCTCCATCGATTGCCGGAGGCGATGCATGGTGTTGATGCGCAGCACCACCTGGGCGCCCTTCGCGACGCGGTCGATAACGCGGTCCGTCGGCTCTGAGTAGGGCTCGTCCCATCCGATCCATGGATACGCCGCGTACTCCGGCGCTGCCTCGCTCTTCATCTCTTGGATAAGGTCGGTGCTTGCGTAGACCGCATAGAAGACTTCCGTGAGGCGACGACCCACAAGCTGCTCAGGCGGCATCACCGTGAGACGCAGCGCCACGTCGGCTTCGCGGCGGAGTAGATCTGCGCTCCTCGCCGACGCCGTGAGCGCCAAACGCATACGGGGATGGCGTTTTCGAAACTCGGCAAAGTCTGCCTGCCACAGGTCGAAGACCATGTCCAAGCTCGCCACGCGCAGGGCCCCTTGAACGGCGTCGTCGAGTCCGTGCACCGTGGCATCAAGCTGGAGAACCTCTTGCTCCATACGCTCCGCGGCGGCAACGGCGCTCGTGCCGGCTTCGGTGGGGAGCATGCCCGAAGAGCTTCGGTCAAAGAGCGTCACTTCGAGGGACGCCTCCAGCGCGTGGATGCGTCGCGTGACCGTCGTGGCGTTTACTCGCAGCGCTTTCCCGGCGGCGGTCGCATTCTCGTGTCGTGCCATCGCCAATACGTACTTGAGGTCTTCCCAGTTCAATGCGCCAACTCCCCTCGTCCACGTAGAGCGAGCCCAAGACCCAACACTGCGCGGACTCTTGCCACGTGGATGCAGCCCGGGGCCCGAGCGTCAACCCCTCCACGTAACCTGAATCAGAACGCGCCGGCGACACTCGCTGCGTCGACGGTAATGATGAGCCGCCCGGGCGTTGGCACGCGGAGGAAAAGGCCGCTCTCATCCCCGAAGACCACTCCTCCCGTAGCTGGCGCCTCAAAGTTGGCGTCCACGCTGACCCCGTCGAGATTGAGCGCGAGGGCCCGAAAGCCAGCCACGGCACGCTCACGGAGCTCGCCCAGGGCGCCATCCACGGGGTGCCGCCAGCGCCTTAACGAATCGAAGAGCGTGGCGCCCAGCTCGTCGAATGACTCGTCGCGAATCGCAGCAGCGGTGGCATCGCTCCAGCGCAGCGCGCCTAGTTTCAACGCGCCACCCTCATGCAGCAGCGTGCCCGTCACCCAGAGGTTGGCCACGGACGCGCCGCTCAGCTGGATACTCATAGCGACGCCGCCGTCGACGACGCGCAGCTCGACGCCGTTCACGACGGCGCCTTCGAGAGTGACGCCCTGCATCGCCAACTGAAGCGCATTCTGAATTTCGGACAGCTCAAGCGGCAGCTCGAAGTTCGCCACGAAGGGCGGCGCTGGGCTCTCGAGCGGTGGCGGCAACGCGCCGGCTACGTGAAAAGGGATGCGAGGCCCGATCCAGAAGCGGCCCACCACGGCGAGGCGCAAACGTAGCTGTGTTGCGTCTCCGCTCAGGGCATCGACGCGCAAACCGACAGGCTGCATACCGAGACGCAGCGCGGGGTCCGCCGCGTCGAGGTCGAGGGGGATCGCGGACAGCGCCCAAGCCTGCGTGAGTACACTCGCCAAGTCGAAGTTCGCCGCCTGCGCGTCGATCTCCCGCGCGGCGCGAGCTTGGGCTTCGGCCACATAGGGGTCGATCATCGAAGTAACGTCGATGCTGAGGAAGGAGACCCGGCAGCGTCGCGACCATCGGCGGCGTCCTGCGGTGGTCACGGTAGCGAGGCTCCAGGCGTCGTCGATGCGAAGCTCGGTTCGAAGCGTGACGTCCACTTGCGGCCTGCGGGCGCCGACGCCGCAGGAGAAACGGAGCGGGCCCACACTGGCGCGCGCCCAAAACTCGACAGGCACGGTCCAGAGGAGTCCGCCGTCGCCGGGCTCCAGGCGCAATGGACCACGCAGCGCCTCGGCCTGAAGCCGAGAGCTGCGCTCACGGTGAATCGGGTTTGGAAACTCGCGGTCGAGGGTCTCCTGAATCGCGTCCGTGCGCAGTACCAGGTCGACGTAGACCTCGGACTCCGCCAGCTCCGGGGCGGCGATGGACCCGGCCACGGGACCCGGCACCAAAGCCGGCGGTATGGTAGCGCCGCATCCGCAGGCAAGGAGGAGGAGCAATCGACTCATCAGGCGATGATGATGCTCGCACGCTCCGCGTGCCAGGGCGGTAGCTTGGGTCATCGGCGGCACTGGAACTGGGCGTTCCCATGAACGAGCCTTGCAAGTTGAGAAATCGCCCCTAAAAACGCGCCCATGGCGCGCAGGCTTCTCTTTGTTCTCTTGTCGCTAACGGCGTGTGGAAGCGAAGAACAAGCGGAAGCACGGCGAGCGCCGCCGCCGGCACGCGTCGAGGTCGCCGCGGTTCGGACGGATGCGCTGCGCGTAGAGCGTCGTTACCTCGGAGAGGTTCGCTCCCTTGAGGACGCCATCGTCGGCGCCAGCGCATCTGGCGAGGTCGTGGCTGTGCTCGTTCGCGAAGGCGAACGTGTCGCCGCCGGAGACGTCCTCGTTCGAATCGACGCCGCAACGCGCCGTGCATCTCTGGCGTCGGTTCGCGCCGCTCGCGACCAGATCACCGAAGAGCTGTCGCAAGCGCAGCGAGAGCAGGAACGACTCCGAGGAGCAGGCCGCAACATCGTCGCCGAGGTTGAGATCGAGCGCAGTGCGAGCCAAGTCACCGCGTTGCGTGCTCAGCTCGCCCGCGCAGACGCGCAGCTTCGAGAATCACGGCAGGCCCTCGCGGAACACCGTGTCGTCGCTGCGTTCCCAGGCGTGGTGAGCCGGCGAATCGTCAGCGTGGGGGACTACGTGAACATCGGCCAAGCGATGATGGAGCTCGTCTCCACGGATCGCGCAGAGGTCTTGGTCCGTGTGGAACCTGAGCTCTTGGCGTCGGTGGAGCGCGGGATGAGCGTGACCATCGAGGGCGGCGACGCGAGCGCGAGGGGGCATATCGATGGCATCGTCCCAGCGCTCGAAGCACGAACCCGGACGGCGCAGCTTCGCGTCGCCGTCGAGGAAGAAGCCCCTTGGCTCCTCGCGGGCTCCGCCGTGAACGTCGCCATCACCATCGAGCGCGCTCTCGGCGAGGGCGAATGGGTGGTGCCGCGCGACGCCTTGGTCTACGGCGTCGCCGGAGCCCGCCTCTTCGTCGTGCGCGACGGGAGTGCCGTGAGCCTCGACGTGGAGATCATCGAGCAGAGCGAAGCGCGAGTTTTAGTTCGCGCCGAGCTAGAGAGCGATGACAGCGTGGTCACCCGCGGGAACGACCGCCTTCGTCCCGGGCAAGGCGTGACGCGACAAGAGGCCACCGAGAGCCCAGCTGAGGACTCCACCGATGGCTGACGCTGCAGCACCGGAGGAAAACGACGCGCCAGAAGAAAACGACGCGCCGGAAGAAAACGACGCACCCGGAACGAGTGAAAACACCGGCGGGCTACTCAAACTCGCCATCGGTCGCCCCGTCAGCGTCGCCGTCGGCGTCATCCTCGTGGTGCTCTTTGGAGCGCGCGCCCTCGGGGAGCTTCCTATTCAGCTGACGCCGGACCTGAGCATTCCGCGTCTGACGGTTCGAACGTCATGGCCCGGCGCGTCGCCGGAGGACATCGAGCGCGAAATCTTGGTGCCCCAGGAGAACGCCCTCAAGCGTCTCACGGGGCTCGAAGAGATGAGCGCGAGCGCCAACGCGAACGCCGGAAGCCTCACGTTGGAGCTCGCCCTTGGCACCGACATCGACGAGGCCCTGGTGCGCGCGACGAACCGGCTCCAGGAAGTCGGAGACTACCCAGAAGGAGCGAACCAGCCTGTCGTCGAGACCGCCGACGACAGCGGGCCTCCATTGGCTGTCATCGCGATCCGGCGCGATGGTGGCGGAGCCGTCTCCGCGTATCGTACCTGGGTCGAAGACCGAATCCTGCCGGAGCTTCAGCGCATCGAAGGCGTTGGCGACATTCGGCTACTCGGCGGTCAGGACACCGTCATGCGCGTCGACTTTGACCCGACAGACCTCGCCGCCCGCGGCGTCTCCGTGCAGACTTTGGTGGCTCAGATTCGCAGCGAACTCAACGACGTCTCCGGCGGCGACGTCGAGATCGGTCGCCGCCGACTTTTGCTTCGAACCATGGCGCTGGAGCCTGCGCCGGAAGCCCTGGCATCGATGGTCATCGGCGCCGCCGAAGACGGCACGCCGCTGCGCTTGTCCGATGTCGCCGAGGTGTCGCTGGGACTGCGCGAACAACAAGCCGTCGCTTTCAGCGATGACCGGCCATCGATGGTCATGCTTCTTTCCCGCGAGGCCGGCTCCAACGTTCTCGAAGTCACCCAAGAGATTCGCAGCGTCGTCGAAGGGTTGGACGAGGAGCGCTTCGCCCGCGAGGGCCTGAGCATCGAGGTCATCTCCGACCAGATCGACTACATCGAAGGCGCCCTATCCCTCGTGCAGCAGAACCTCCTACTCGGCGGTATTCTCGCCGTACTGGTGCTGCTCCTCTTCCTTCGCAGCATCGGCGCGAGCGCCATCATTGCCGTCGCGATTCCCGTGTGCGTCTTTGGCACAGGGCTCGGAATGACCTGGCTTGGCCGCAGCGTAAATGTCGTATCTCTCGCTGGCATCACCTTCGCTATCGGCATGGTCCTCGACAACTCCATCGTAGCGCTCGAGTCCATCGACACCTGGCGAAACAAGGCCGGCGATCCACGCAAGGCAGCGCTGCTCGGCATCAAGGAAGTCGCCGGCGCCCTCGTCGCCTCGACGGCCACGACGGCGGCGGTGTTCATTCCCGTCATCGCGTGGCAAGACGAAGTGGGTCAGCTCCTCAAAGACGTCGCCGTCGCCATCACCTTCGCGGTCTCCGTGTCCCTCTTGGTTTCGGTGCTCGTGATTCCCGCCCTCGCCGCGAAGCTGCCGCAGAAAGCGCACAACGGCGAAGAGCGCGAAACGAACAGCTGGCTCAACACGCTCAAAGAACGCACAGCGCGTCTTGTTCGATCCCTCGTCGACTCCCGCGTGCGTTCAGCGCTCATCGTCAGCGTCGCCGTGGGCGCGAGCGCCGTCTTCGCGTGGATGTTCTTGCCGCCCCTCGAATATTTGCCGAAGGGGAACCGAAACCTCGTGTTTGGCGTGCTCGTTCCACCGCCGGGAACAAGCGTCAGCGATCTGGAGAGCGTGGGACGAACGGTCCAAAGCCGCGTCCAGCGCGAGTCCGGTCAAGGAGATGCGCCAGTCGTCGCGCGGAGCTTCTTTGTGGGAGGCACCAGCCGGCTCTTCGCAGGCGCCGTCGCCGACGACCCCACGCAAGTGACGGCGATGCAGAACTGGCTGCGCGGTATCCAGAGCTCCATCCCCGGCTACTTCTCCTTCACGAGCCAGGCGTCGCTTTTTGGACGTGCAGGCGGCGGCCGAACCATCGACCTCCGTCTGACAGGTGCAGACCTGGGCCGTCTCACCTCCGTCGGCGGGGCGCTCTTCGGTCGCATTCGCGAGGAGATGCCAGGCACCCAGGTGCGGCCTCGGCCAAGTCTTGACCCTGGGGCGCCGGAGCTTCGAGTACGCCTACGCCGGGACGAGGCGGCCTCTCAGTCGCTGACGACGGCGAGCCTCGGTTTGGTGGTGGACGCCCTCGTCGATGGCACCTTTGTCGGTGAGCTCGCGCCGCCGGGTCGCCCAACCATCGACGTCATCGTGAGCGGCATGCGCGATGGCGCGTCCATCGAAGGCAGCGACGCCATCCGCTCGTTGCCCGTGGTCACGCCCGCCGGCGACGTCGTGCCCTTGGTGAGCCTCGCACGCATCGGCGAAGAACTCGGGCCCACGGTGATTCAGCGCATCGAACGAAACCGCGCCATCACTTTGCAGATCGGACCGCCCGACGAGGTCCCCCTTGAGACGGCTCTTGCGGACATTGAAGCGCTCGTCACAGAGATGGGCGAGGCTGGAGCCCTGAGCGGCGTCGAGACGGACATCGCCGGCACCGCCGGTGACCTCGAGGTGGCCAAGGGCCGTTTCGCCAACGTGCTCTTGCTCGCGCTCCTCATCAGCTACCTCTTGCTCGCGGCGCTCTTCGAAGACTTCCTCGCGCCCTTTGTGATTCTCGTGACGCTTCCTCTCGCGGCGGCCGGCGGGGTCGGCGGCCTTCGACTCGTGGACGCGTTTCTTCAGCCGCAGCCCCTCGATCTCATGACGGCTCTTGGCTTTCTAATCTTGATCGGCGTCGTGGTTAACAATGCAATTCTCGTTGTGGATGGCGCGCTGGCTGGCCTCCGTCGTAGTGAGGAACTCGAGGAGGCCATCGAAGGTGCCGTGCGCTCCCGCGTGCGACCGATCTTGATGACCGCCATGACGAGCATCGCGGGCCTCGCGCCGATGGTGCTCCTGGGCGGCGCCGGCTCGGAGATCTACCGCGGCGTCGGCGCCATCGTCCTCGGGGGTTTGGCGTTTGGCACGCTGCTCACGGTCTTGGTCGTCCCCTGCCTCTTCGCCCTCGTCTGGCGCCTGCGCCTGGGACTCGGCGGAAAGAAGACGCTTCCAGAACGCGAGGCGTAGTCGCGTTCAGTACGGGAGCCGATGCAGAGTCACGCAGAGAAGCGCCGAGACCCACGCCGCGGCGGCGAAAACGAGGACGATGAGCGCGGGACGCAAGGAACGGCGAACCAGACTGAGGCCCACTTCGTCTTTGTCGCCGGCGAGGAGCAGTGCGTCTTCGGGCCACTCCGCGGACGCTTCACGCAGCCGCCCCTGGAGCTTGGAGAAGACGCCGGTAAGCGTCACGGGCTGGCCATCCGCGGGCGTGCCGATGCCGCTCGTGCCGGACTCTGGAATCCGAAAACGAAGAAGGCTGCCGCCGAGGTGAGCGCGCACCTCTCCTTCGCCTTTGACCTGAATGATCTTTCGCCCTTCAAAACCGCTGACGTTGTATGCCTTGCCGTGAAAAGTACCCTCGATGGCGCCGGTGCACTGAGGCGTGTCGAGCTCTTCGACGGAGCGAATGGCGATGAGGCGGCGGCGCACCCGCGTCGCGGACGCGATGAGCCAAACGCAGAGCGCGATGAGCAAGAGACCCCCGGCGAAGAAGAGAAGCGCGTTGCTCCCAAGACCGTGACGGAGCCGCCGAGCGAGGCCGTCGTCCGTGCGCACGCCGGTTGCGTCGATGGTGAAGTAACGCCACTCGGACCCCTCTTGGTAGACCTCGAATCCTTCGGAAGTTACGGCAACCCAAGTATCGCTGGTGACGGTCTCGGGCTGGTCTTCGTAGGGCGAGAGAAACTCGGCGGGCCCGGCGCCGCCACCGTCGGCGGTCTCGACGCTCACGCCACCGGGGAAAGGACGAAGACGAATGTCCGTCCCCGGGAGAAGCGCGTCTTCGGTCAGCGGACGGGCGTTCGCGTGAAGAACGGGATCGAAAGGAACCACGAGTGTAGGAAGCCCGACGTCCATAGGTCCCTCGTAGGCCGCCATCGGCGCGGGCTCCGTCGCCGCAGCGAGACCGTATGCGAGGAAGACAGCGCCGAGGAGCGTGCACGCGAGGGCAGGCAGCGTGAGGTAGCGCGCGCTCGCCACGGGGACCTCGTCGGCTTTCCAGGTCAGCACGTGCGCCGACGCGGCGGCTTCCGCGTAGGCAAACGTGCCAAGCCCATACACGTAGGACGCCAGCAGGAACGAGACTCGCCAGGAGAGCCACTCTCGGAAGACAAAGAAGAGCGCGACGCTCGCGACGACGGGGACGACACGAAGCGCCAGGAGGCCGAAGCGATGCTTCCAAGAGAGCCGGTCCCACTGCGCGAGGGCGCGGTCCAGGTTAGGCATGGCGTAGATCGTGATGACGCCGCGATCCGGTGGCGGCACCGTGAGGTGAGCCGGCACAAAGAGCGCATAGGGCGCAAAGATCGCTGCATGAACGACAGACGCGGCGGCGGCGGCGGCGATGTAGCCCATGGTGTCGTGGGGCAAACCGGCGGAGGCGGCGGCGAAGAGCGGAAGCCACACGAAGTGGCTCAACGCGGACAAGAGCACGCCGCGGCTATGAAAGCGCGCATTGAGTCCGCGCGCGCGCAGGGCGTAGACGATGAGCGCGACGTGCTGAATCCCCGGCATGAAGCCGAAGCACAGAGACCCCGCCGTGAAGATGGGGGTGAGCGCGATGAGGAAGAGCCGCAAGGCCGAGCTATAGCACGAGAGGGGTCGAAGAGACCGGGCTCACGTCGCGGCGAAGGCCCCGAGGATCTCGTGAAGACATGGCGCCGCGAAGCCGCGTGTTTTGGTGGGGGCGAAGGCACCGAAGACGAGGGCGCCGACGATGAAAGCCATGACGCCGCTGGATTGCTGTGCACTCAGCGTCCCTCCGCTGCGCTCCTGAATAAGGCTCACTTCGGCGTCGAGGACGCGGCGGACCTTGCGGAAGAGCGCCGGGTCCCGGACAGCTTCGGCGAAGAGACCCACCCAGCACCGGGCGCCGGCGACGCCTGAGGCGCCCCGCAGGCGGAGAGCCGCGTTGGCGTAGGCATGGAGCGCTTCGCCGTCCTCGGCATCTTCCGCCCTCGTGCGGGCACGAAAGTCCGCCACGAGCTGATCCAAGAGGCAAGTCAGCAGCTCGTCTTTGCCCTTGAAGTGATGGTGAATAAGCCCAGGGGCAACGCTGGCCTCTTCGGCGATGGCGGCGATGGTCGCGCCGGCGTATCCGTGGTTTGCTAAGACTCGCGCGAAAGCCTCGAGTATCTCTTTTCGTCGCTCTGCACGTTTGCTGGGACGTCCCATCACTTCTCCTTGATGTTGCTGGCACCTGGCGGCGGCACCGATTGTCTGGTTGGATAACCAATTTACTAACCCCACGCTAACGGTATGGACTCTTCAACAGGCCAGCAGCTTCCGGCGTTTCAAAAGTGGACGCTCCTCGGCGCCCTCTACTTTTCTCAAGGCCTGCCCTTTGGCTTCTTTACGCAGTCCTTGCCTGTGGTCCTTCGCAAGGAAGGCCACTCGCTCATCGCCATCGGGCTCGTTTCGCTCTTGGCGCTGCCCTGGGCGCTCAAGTTCCTCTGGGCGCCGCTCGTAGACCGTCACTACTCGAAGCGCGTCGGCAAGCGCCGTTCGTGGATTCTCCCGCTCCAGGCTGCGTCCGTCGCGGCGCTTTTGCTTCTTGCCCTCGCGCCGGACGCCATCGTCTTGGTGCTCTGCATTGTCTTTGTGGTGAACCTGCTCAGCGCCACGCAAGACATCGCCACCGACGGACTCGCCGTCGACCTGCTCTCCTACCGCGAGCGAGGCATCGGGAACGGGCTTCAGGTTGCTGGCTATCGCATCGGCATGGTCACCGGTGGCGGCGCGCTTCTGATTTTTTACGGCGAGCTTGGCTCCCGCGCGACGTTCTGCGTGATGGCCGTGTGCATCGCCATCGCGAGCATCCCTGCTCTTCTCTTTCGTGAGCACACGCCGCCCCAGTCTGACGTCGAAGAGCCCGAAGCGGCCGCCGAGCAAGCGCCGGCGAGACCATCCATTCCGCATTTTCTTAAGCGGCCCGAAGCGATGTCACTGCTCTGCCTTATCGCGCTCTACAAGTTCGGTGATGCCCTCGCGACCGGGATGCTGCGGCCTTTCCTCGCCGACCTCGGCCTCAGGATGGCGGACCTTGGCTGGCTCCTCGGCACCGTCGGTTTCGCCGCGGGGCTGGTCGGCGCCCTCGCCGGAGGCGCCCTCGTCGGGGTGCTGGGGCGAAAGCGTTCGCTCCTCGTCTTTGGCGTGCTCCAAGCGCTGAGCATCGCCGGCTACGCTCTTGTCGCCGCTACTTCGCCCACCTTGGTTCAGCTCTATGTGGCCTGCTCCATCGAGCACTTCGCAGGCGGCATGGC
Source organism: Polyangiales bacterium (assembly GCA_045106895.1). GTDB lineage: Bacteria > Myxococcota_A > Polyangia > Polyangiales > Houyiibacteriaceae > JBCCRV01. The sequence continues at coordinate 15,919 of JBGCFM010000156.1, forward strand.
GACGGCGGCGCTCTTCACCTGCATGATGGACTGGTCACGCCCTGACGCGGCGGCAGCGGACTACACGGTGCAGGCTAGCGCCGTGGTCATCGCCACGGGCAGCGCGGCGGCGCTCGCCGGTTTCAGCGCCCAGTGGCTCGGCTACACTGTTCACTTCGCCATCTCCGCGGCGCTGAGCCTCCTCGCCGTCATCTCCGTGGCGGTGCTCTTCCCGAAGACAAGCCCTGTTGCCGGCACACAAGAGGAACAACGATGAGCTTTGACGTACACATCCTAGGAGTCGGCGACACCTTCTCCGAGTTTCACCACCCGACCTCCTTGCTCCTTGAGCGCGACGGCTTCTTCTTGGCCATCGATTGCCCGGATATGTACCGGCGTGTGCTTCGCGACGCGCGGGAGGTCAGCGGGCGTCCACTAGACCTGCGTCACATCGACCACATGCTCATCACGCACGTACATGGGGATCACATGAACGGCCTCGAAGGCGTCGGCTTCTTCAAGCACTTCGCCCAGAACAAGGCTCTCTCGCTCGTCGCTAGCGCCGAGGTACGCGAAGACCTGTGGGAGCGACGTCTTGCAGCGAGCATGGGGCAGCTATGGACCGGCGAAGCCATGAAGCCCATGCACTTCGAAGACTACTTCGACTTCACTTCTTTGCCGTGGGATGCGCCACTGAAGGTGGGACCTTTCTCCATCACAAGCCGACGTACAAAACACCACGTCACCACCAGCGCGCTGCGCATCGAAGCCGGCGGCGTCACCCTCGGCTACTCCGCGGACACGGCATTTGACCCGGAGCTTATCGCGTGGCTCTCGGATGCCGATCTCATCATCCATGAGACCAACCTCGGCCCTTCTCATACGCTCTATCGGCAGCTCGCGGACCTACCCGCGGAGCTGCGGTCGAAGATGCGCTTGGTTCATTACCCGGATGGTTTCGAGAAGATCGACTCGAAGGTGGAGCTAGCGCGCCAGGGAGATGTACTTTCTGTGGGTGCAACTTTGTGAGTCCCCCGGAGTGAGGCTGTCCTTGGCCGCCTGCGCGTGGCTCTTCGCCGCCTGCGAAGGCGCGCCACTGGAGCCCTTCGATGAGAGCGCGCAGGAGTCGCCACTCGTCGCTGCGCCCGTCGACTCCGACTGTCCGCAGTTTCGCGCGCTAACCTTCAACGCGTTTTCCATTCTCTTTCATGAGAACCACGAGGAGCTCACGCGGCTTGGAGCGGAGGCTGTCGTCGCCGAGGATGCGGACCTTGTCGCGATCCAGGAGGTCTGGTTGGCCCGCGACGCCGCCGTATACGCCGATGCGCTGCGCGGAGCGGGGCTCGTTCACCAGATTCAACACACCACCGACGCGGTCCTCGCGCGGGGCAGCTCCGGACTTCTTCTCGCCAGTCGTTTCCCGATTGTGGCCAAACGCTTCATCCCCTTTCGAAGCGCCGCTGCTCCGTACTGGATGTGGCCTCCGGACTGGTACGCCAACAAAGGCGTGCTGGAAGTGGTCGTCGAGACCGGGGCGGGTTTGCTACGCGTGCTCAACGTCCATGTGCACGCGGACTACGAGCCCGGCGGCTACCTGGAGGAGCGACTGGGCCAGAGCATGGAGCTGGCGAACCTGATGCGCGAGCGACCGGAACTTCCACTCGTCGTTCTTGGCGACATGAACTCCCAGCCGCACGAGGTGTCCCACGCTGTGCTCACGGAGAGCACCGGGGCCGAGGTCGTCGCGCGCTCAGACGTCGACCTCATTCTCACGCGGCACGGACGGGGCGGAGCACTTCACGTCGACTCCGCACGCTATGCGCTCGTTCAGCGTGTGCGCCTTCAGAGCGGCGTTTGGTCGCGCCTCTCGGACCACGCGGGCGTGCTCGCGTCTCTCAAGCAGTGTCCAGCACGCAGCCCCCGGCCTGTGCTCGAGGACGTCGACGCAGCCTCACGCGTCATCCAGGAAGCCGCGAACAACGCACGGGTTCAAGGTTTGGTGGCGCGAGGTGGATGTGCCGCGCTTGCTGTCGTTTTGCTGTTCTGGGGCGGGCTTATGGTTCGCCGACGTCGATGGCCGAGCCGCTACCAGGTGACCCTGCCGCTCTTGCTGGTCTGGGTCATCGCCTGGAGCGTCTACCAAGGGTGGCTGGCGGCGCCGGCGCAACTCGCTGCGTATGAGGCCCTCGTTTCCATGTAAAGCGGCGGCAAGCGCCTGGGCCCGGGGCTGTCTCATCGATGATCCATGGCTTTTCCCTAAAGCAAGACGGCGGACGTCCGATGAGATCCTTGGAGGCTCACACCCCATGCGAGTTCAAGGATCGTCCCCCATCAACCCCCTACGCACATCTTCCACGCAGAATGCCGCCCCGCCGCGCAGCGAGCGTCCCAAAGACGCCGCCCAGGTCTCAGCGGTCGCGACTCAGCTCGCGGATGCGAAGGGCCCGGAGGTCATCGACCTCGAACGCGTCGAACGCTTGAAAGCGGCCATCGCGAAGGGGGCCTTCAATATCGACGCCGACGTCATCGCAGAGCGCATGCTCGCGGAAGAGTCATGAGAGGCGCCGCGAGCGAAGAAGCGAAGGTCCTCTGGGAGCTGCTCGAGACGGAGCGCGAAGCCGCTCGCCGCGCAGACGCCATGGGGCTCTTGACCATTCAGTCGTTGAAACGTGACGCGCTGGCGGACTTGGTAAATGTACCGGACCACGAGCGGATGGAGCTCGTTCGCTACGCCCGTGAAAACCTGCGCCGAATCCGCACGCTTCTGAACTGCTACGAGGGAAGCCTCGGCATCGAGAAGGCGCCGCAGACCTACGGGAACTCCGGGCGACTTCGCATCCTCGGGGGGAACGGAAACCCATGAGCATCTACGGCATCCTGAACACGGGCCGAACCGGGATGACGGCGCACTCTTACGCCACCGGCGTGACCGCGCAGAATGCCGAGAACGCGACGACCGCAGGCTATTCGAGGCGACTCGCTCGCCTCGAGAACGTCGCGCCTCCTGAAGGCGGCGTTCGCGCCCGCGGGGCTCGGCGTGTCGTCGATCCCTTCATCAACAAACGCCTCCTCGGCGCGGGATCCGGCGCAGGCTACGGGGAAGCGAAAGCGTCTGCCCTGGGTGTACTCGACCACGTCTTCGCCGATGGCCCTGGAGACCTTGGTGAACGCATCGGTGCTTTTGAGGCCGGACTGGTCGAGCTCAGCACGCACCCAAGCGAAGGCGGCACCCGCGCCTCTGTGCTCGCCCGCGCGGAAGCGCTCGCGGATGCGTTCAACGGCGCTGCAGCGGAGCTCAGGGGCGCGAGGTCCGAGATCAACGACCGAATCGTCGGTGAAGTCGACGCCATCAACGCGTCCGCATCGCGCATCGCCGACCTCGGATCCCAAATCACGCGCGCCGAGATCGGCGGCCAAGAAGCATCCGACCTGCGAGACCTTCGAGACCAAGAGCTGCGTTCCCTCGCGGAGCGTGCTCCCATCACCGTCATCGAAGGAGAGCATGGCTCGATGAACGTCCTCCTCGCGGGCAGCGTGAGTCTCGTCGACGAGGACCACCGCGCCCACGCGTTGCGTGCGCCCATCGACCCGGGCACAGGTGATATCGCCATCACGCGCCAAGAGGTCGGCGTCGACCGCGACGTCAGCGCGCTCTTCACGTCCGGAAGCGTCGGCGGAATGCTCGACGCACGAGACGGCGCGCTTAGCGACGCGCAGAGCGCCCTCGACGAACTCGCCTTCGACTTTGCCGGCGCCTACAACACGGCCCACCAAGCCGGAGTCGGCCTGGACGGGGTTGGCGGTCGCGACCTCTTCGACGCCGGGGTTGTCGATGGAGCGGCGGCGCGCTTCAGTGTCTCCGCCGACGTCGATGGACAGCCGGACAATATCGCCGCGGCCACCGACCCACTCGCTGTCGATGGTGACAACCGTGGCGCCTTGGCCCTCGTCGACCTCGCCAGCAACGCGTTTGCTCGTGGAGGCACAGAGACCGCCGTCGGCGGATACGCGCGAATCGTCGCCGATGCCGGGGCCGGCGTCCGCGCGGCGCTCGACGGGGCGGACACAGCTGCGGCGGCACTCTCACAAGTCAGCGCGTTACGCGAGGGCATCAGCGGCGTGTCCACAGATGACGAGATGGTGACGTTGATGGAGCTCCAGCGCGGCTACCAAGCGACCCTCAAAGTGATTCAAACGGCGGATGAGATGCTCGAGAGCCTCATCAACCTGAAGAGGTAGTCATGCGCATTAGTGACCGATCTTTCTACAATCAAAACCGCAGCTCCCTCGCCAAGAGCCGAGGCGACCTCGCTGCGGCGCAGAGCAAAGCGACGTCCGGAAAGCGCGTGGAGAAACCCAGCGACGACCCACTCGCGGCAAGCCTGGCCACGAAACATCGGGCGCGCGAGCAGCATCTGCGCGCCAACCTCAAAGCCATCGACGCCGGGAAAGCGAAGGTCGACACCCAGGACACCGTCCTCGGCGACGCCGCGGACCGTTTGCGACGTGCCCAAGAGCTCGCGATTCAAGGGGCGAATGACCCCATGGACCCGGACGACCGACGGGCCATCGCCATTGAGATTTCTTCCATTCGCGAGACGATCATTGGCCTGGCGAACACGCAAGATCCCGACGGCTACGTCTTCGCGGGCTACCGCTCCGATGCGCCCGCTTTTGATGCCGCGGGAGTTTATCAGGGAGACGCCAACGTCCCGAGCTTCGACACCGGAAACGGCACCCGCGTCGAGGCGGGTGTCACCGGACTCACGGCCTTCGATGCCGGCGGCCCCAACGACGTATTTGCCGTTCTGAGCGATCTGGAGACCGCCTTAAACGCGGACGACGGACCGGGAATCGCTGCAACCATCGACCGCCTCAACCAGGCGCACGAAACGGTAGTCTACGCGCGAGCAGATGTGGGCGGTGGACAGGCGGCCCTCGACGCTGCCAAAACGATCGCTGAGCGGATGCGCGATGACGCCATCGAAGCCCAGACTTCCCTCGTCGCCATCGACGAAACCGAAGCCTACGTAGACCTGCAGCAAACCCGCAACGCCTACGAGGCAGCCGTTCGAATCGCGTCGCAGATTCCGCCGCAAGGACTCGTCTCACGATGAATCGTCTGAACGTTGTTGGCGGTGATGGTTCAGGCCGCGAAGAGATGTCCGTATGACGGAGGAGACCCTATGTTGACCCTAACGCGCAGACCCGGAGAGCGAATCGTCATTGGAGATGGCATCGAGATCGAGGTCCTCGCCGTAAGCGGAGGTCGGACACGTCTAGGTATCCGAGCTCCCCGCGAAACCAGTGTCGTACGTGGCGAGCTCGTCGACCGCGTGCTCGGGCAGAACTTGGAAGCGTCCACCGAAGCGCAGGGACCGGAGACCTGGCGTCCGCCCAATGACATGCCCATCGTGACCTTGGAGTCCGGCCTCTACGGAATGCCCGACCTCAAACGCTGGGTAGTCTGCGAGCTCGCCGAGGCCGTAGAAGGGGCCCGTATTCCGCTTCGGCTCTTCATCGCCGCGGACCGCCCCTCGATACGACTGCTGGTGGCGGATGTCGTCGTGATTCGCCCCGACTTCCCCATCGCTCAGGCTTGTCTCATGGCCGGCGTGCCCGCAGAGAGCGCGGTGCTCGCAGGCGTGGTCACTGCGCCGACGGACGGCGAGTGCTCCATCAACCTGGCGGCGCCCATCGTCATCGACCTCGCCCAGCGTCGCGGACGTCAGGTGATCCTCTCAGACGCACGTTTGCCAGTGGACGCGCCGCTCCACGCCGCGCCACCGATGGCGGCCAACTCATGATGGAGTCGAGCGCGGTGCTGGGGTTTGCGACGAGTTCCACGGAAGCCGTGGACATGGCGATCCGAATCCTAAAAGGCGCCGTCGCCGCCGGAGCGAGCGACGTTCACCTTCGGGCGGGAGCTCCCCCGCACGTGAGAATCGACGGCGAACTCTGTCCTCTTGAGCACCCCGATCTCGAAGCCGACCTCGTCGAATCGGTCTATCGGAACTTCTCGGCTTGGGCCAACGTTGGCCAAAGCCGGGTTGCCCAGCTTCAGCTCGAGTTCGGCTGCACCGTTCCGAACGTCGGGCGCTTCCGCGTGCACGCCTACAAGCAACAAGGAACCCGGGCGATGGTCATCCGCCATATCCCGCTGCCTGTTCCCGACTTCGCGACGCTACGCTTGCCTCCTGTCGTCAAGCCCATCACCCAGGAGCGGCGCGGTCTCGTCCTTGTCACCGGCGCGACGGGCAACGGGAAGTCGACGACCATCGCGGCGATGCTCGAGTACATGAACCACCAGTCATGTCGTCACGTGGTCACCATCGAGGACCCCATCGAGTTCGTCTTTACCGAAGGCAAGAGCAGCTTCTCGCAGCGAGAGATCGGTGTCGATGTGCCGACGGCCCGCGATGGGCTTCGCGGCGCTCTTCGCGAAGACCCCGACGTCATCTTCGTCGGAGAGATTCGCACGCACGAAGAGTTCGACGTCGCCCTCAACGCGGCAGAAGCGGGACACCTAGTGGTTTCCACTCTGCACTCCACGGACTGCATGGGCGCGATCTCGCGTATGCTGGGCTTCTACCCGCCGGAAATGGAGAGTCATATCCGTGGCCGGCTCGCAGAGGCCCTCACTGCGGTCATTTGCCAGAAGCTTCTCCCGTCCCGCGGTGGCCGAGAACGGGTCCTCGTCACCGAGGTGATGCGGCGCGGCGCCACCATCGTCGACTGCATTCGCGACGCCACACGATTCCGCGGCTTGCCGGCGGCCCTCGACTCGGCGTTTCACGAACTAGGCACTCACAGCTTCGACTCGATGCTGCTCAAGATGGTCAAAGCCGGGGTGATCTCCATCGAGACTGCACGCGCGGCCGCTCGCTCCGAGAAGGACCTCATACGGCAGGTGAAGCTCGGCCGCTGACTAGGCTGGTTCTCAAGGGAGCACTCACGGGAGTCGAATGCGTGTATAGTTTGCGCGTATGGAAACCCAGCGACCGAAAGTGTCGACGTGAGCGACGCCCCTACCCTCGAGTCACCCCTTCTCTACTTCCTGGCGGTGGTGGAGAACGGCAGTTTTAGCTCAGCTGCACGCGCCATTGGCATCAGTCAGCCTTCGCTTTCCGTCGCCGTTCGCCGCCTCGAAGAGCGCTTAGGGACACAGCTCTTGCACCGGGAGTCGCGTGGGGCGAGTCCAACCCGCGCCGGCCAGGTGCTCGCGCTGCGCGTCCAAGAGAGCATCGCTCTACTCGGACGCGCCAAAGACGAGATCGACGCCCTCGATGGCGAGCCTCGGGGGCACTACAACATCGGCGTTCATGAGAGCCTCGGCGCGTACTTCTTGCCGGGCTTCATGGGAGAGTTCGTCATGCGCCATCCGCGGGTGGAGCTGGGACTCTTCAACGCGCCCTCGCGCGACGTCGAAACGGCGATCCTCGAACGGCGCGTGGACCTTGGGCTCGTCGTCAACCCGGTACGCCACCCGGACTCCGTGGTGAGCGGCCTCTTCGACGATGTCGTCGTTCTCGTCGTCGCCTCGAAGCTACGCAAGCAGTGGAAGACGACGAAGGAGCTCCTCGCTGAGACACCCCTGCTTCATGTGCCTTCCATCGTGCAGACCCAGGCGGTGCTTCAGGGGCTCGGACGCGACGGCTATGTCGTCCCAAGACGTGTGGCGTGCAGCAGCATGGCCCTCGTCAAAAACCTCGTCCTCGGCGCAACCGGCGTGGGCATTCTCCCCTGGCGCGTCGCGACGCACGGAGTCCCCGCCAAACGCATCGAGCTCGTCGACCCCAAGCTGCCCTCCTACCGCGACCACATTGCGCTGGTGCGCCGCGCGGACGCGCCGATGACGCGCACGCTGCGGCTGCTCCTCGACGGGCTCAAGGCCCATGGGAAGACCGTGGCTGCGCTGCCGAAGCTGTCTAAATCGATGTCCTAGGTCGCTCTTGCAGAGCCCGGGCGTCAGAGTGGAGCGACGGCATTCGTTGACCCCATGCTGACGCTGCTGCCCAAATCGCTGCCGTCATCAACTTCTTCCTCCGGCGCTTCGACACTCGGGTCCGGCGCTTCAACTCCTGGGTCCGGCGCTTCAACTCCCGGGTCCGGCGCTTCGACACCTGGTTCGATCATCTCGTTCGAGGTCGGCTCCTCGACCTCCGCAGGTGGCATTCCTGGCGCCACCACCCCGGGCTCGATGACGACCGGCGGCGCGGTCTCGTTGCCCGTCGGCTCGTCACCAGCGAAGTCGCACCCCTGAACGGCGGGCCCGATGAGAAGCGCGCTGGTAATGATGAAACGCATGGGCTTGTGGCGCGGCTTCTTGGTCATTGCGCGAGTGTAACGCGCGCCCACGTTCAACGGAATATGTCGCGCGCAAACGGTCTCAGCCGTCTTCCCAGACGCTTCGATAAGCTCCGCTCTCCATCGCCGCGTCGATGAACGCGCGATAGTAAGGGTGCTCGCCAAGCGTCGCGCTGTCGCCGACGACGATGAGGAGGCGCTTGGCGCGAGTGAGGGCTACGTTCATGCGGCGGGTGTCCGCGAGGAAGCCGATGTTCGCGTCGTTATTCGAGCGAACCAGGTCGACGACGATGACCTCGCGCTCCTGTCCCTGAAAGCCGTCGACGCTGCCCACGTCGACGTCTTCGGCGCCGTCCCCCGCCGCCCGAAGCAGGTCGCGCAGTCGCTGCACCTGCGCCGAGTAGGGAGAGATGAGGGCGACATTCTCCGGAGTGATGCCGCGGCCAAGTAGGCGCGTGATCTCGCCGGCGACGAACTCCGCAGCCTGTACGTTTTCGATGGAGCGCTTCGCCGCGAGCTGAACGCCGGAGTCTCCGCCGCTCTCTTCCCAACCTTTGCCCGCGGTGTCGATGAAGAGCACCGGCCCCTGGCGCTCGGCGTCCGGCGAGGCAAGCTCATCGATACTGCACGACGCAACGGCGGGGGCCGCAATGAGCCGACCTTCGTACATAGACGCGCTCGGGAACGCCATGATGGCGTCGTTCATTCGGTGCTGCACCACCAAGAGCTTGCGTGCATCTGGCGCGCGCGCAGCAAGACGCTCGAAGAAAGTCTCGCCGAGCCCTTCGCGGGCGGCGCTGAGATCGATGACCGTCGGCGCGAGCTGCTGGGGGTCGCCGGCAAGGACCGCGCGGGGCGCGCGGGACAGCGCCACAAGCGCGATGGGGTCCGGCGCCTGCGTCGCCTCGTCGAGGATGACGACGTCGAACTCTTCGTCGCTGAGGATGCGCGCGTCTGCGCCAGCCGCCGTCGAGAGAACGACGCGTGCTGCGGCGACGATGCGCTCTTTGGCGCCCTCAAGCTGCGCCCGGGCGTCGCGACGAAGGGCGCGCGCGTCCGCATAGAGCGTGCGCTTGTCCGCGACGGCGATCCGCCCTCTTCCGGCGCGTTGGTGAAGCGTGTGATGAAGCGCAGCGGCGTCGCGACTCCACGCGCGGGCGAGCTTCCATTCGCTGGTGGCCTCAAGCTTTGCGTCGAGGGTGTCCGCTTGAAGCTCCTGACTGACGCGCGCCGGATGTCCGAGGCGCAGGACTTCCGTGCCGTGCTCTTGAAGGCACGCCCCGAGGTGGTCCACGGCGGCGTTGGAGGCCGCGCTCACGAGCACGCGCTTTCCGCGAAGGGCGAGCTGGCGGACTATTTCGACGAGAGTCCGCGTTTTGCCAGTACCCGGCGGGCCATGGATGAGCGCGATGGGCGCATCACCAAGGGCGTACTCCACGGCCTGCCGCTGCGCTTCGTTGAGCGCGTCGTCGAGGGGCTCCACCGTCATCGGGCTTCCGGCTAGAGGTACGTCGCCGAAGAGGATGCGGGCACGTCGAGCGGCCGCCTCTTCTTGTTCCGAAGCGCCCCGCTTGCCGGCCTTGGAGAGCGCGGCTCGGAGCTGTCGAATGGCGGAGTCGCCGCGGTCAAAGGTAACCTCCGGAGCGTCAGCGTCGATGGCGAAGGGCTCCCCTTCCAAGACCTCCGCCGCGTCTCCGTCCACGACCACTCCAACGCGAAGGCGCCCGCGCCGCGAGACCGTTGCGCGCGCCTCGCCGTGCTCGTTGTGAAGTCGCACGGGCTGACCGGGCCGAAACGTGCGCTCCGAACTCTCAGGGATGGCCAGCCACAACAGCGAGCGCCCCCCCGTTGTGGCGTTCTCTTCTTCGATGCGCGCCTTACGAATGGCGATACCAAGAAGCGCGCGCTCGCGAAGCGTGGTCCCTTCGCGGAGCTCGACGAAACGTTCCCGCGTCGCCTCGCGTTCGCGGCGCCACAGGTCGGCTAAACGGTCGAGGGCTTCGTTCTCTGCTTCCACGTGTGCATTCCTAATGCGGGACACCGGAGAACGAAAGGATGATAGGTGTGACGCGCGGTGAGATGCGTTCTTGTCTCGGCAGTGTCGGCGACCGCCGGCGGCGATTGGCGTTGGGTGGTAGGTGCGCGCCGGTGGCGCAGGGGTTTCTGCATCAAGTCCTGAGGCGCACTTCCTGCGGTGCAGAATGCATGGCCAAGCAGCAGAAGCACCAAGCGAAGAACGGCAGCAAAGCGAAACGGCGCAGCAAGAATCGTCAGATCATCCTGCCGGGACAGACCGTGTTCGCGAGCGTGCGCACCATGCATCGCTTCTATCTGCTGAGGCCGGACCACGAGACCAACGAAGCCATTCTGTACTTGCTGGGGCACTACGCACAGTTATGGGGCATGGAGGTGCTCGCCTTCTCGTTCATGTCGAAT
>JBGCFM010000157.1:0-68943 GCA_045106895.1 Polyangiales bacterium
GCATCTGGGAACCCATCGGTGTTGAGGTCTGCGACGGTCGCGTCGGTGATGCAGCCATCCGTCATGCGGTTGACCTCAAGACGGTTGATAAACTGGAGCGCGTCGCCGGCGTCTCCTGGCGAGTCCGTCGCTTCGATGTTGACGAAGAGCTGCAACTGGTCGGCGAGTTCGCGGACGCCCGAGGTAACGGCGTTGACGACGTCATCGCCATCACCTTCGTAGTAGAAGGGCTCCCCCGCCGTGTCGACGCTGCCCGCCGCCGTGGCGAGGCCTTGGAGGTCTTCGCGAGGCTGTCCGCCGCTGCTGGCGTCGATGCCGACGAAGTTCACGCGGTTGAGTCGCAGGCGTCCACCTGCTGCGCCTGCGGTGTTGACTGCGAGGCAAGAGTCGACGTTTGTTGGGTCGTCTCTGCATTGGTTTGTCTCGTCCGTGATCAGCGTCAGCACACGGACGGCATCACGCCGGTAAGCGGGGCAACCGACGCCGCCGGCGGAGCAAGAGGCTCCGAAGCAAACGCTCGGGTCGGACACACAAGCGGCGCTCTCAAAGAGGCTCTCGTCGGCACCGGGGCCGTTTGCCCGACTCGGAATGGTGTCCGCCGTCATCGTGGCGTCTGGCTGGACGCCGAGGAGGTTGCGGTAGCTTGAACCGTACCCCGCGTAGTAGCCCACACCGGTCCACACGTTGGCGATGCAGCCAGTGCTCTCGGGGTCTTCGATGCACGTCCCGTCGAGGCCACAGATTTGCCCGTCCGCGCAGGTCGCATCGGAGAGGCAAGCCAGCTCGCTGTCGTCGCAAGTGAGGTCGTCGATGACGCTCACTACGGCGTCGCGCATCGCTGTGATCTCACCGATCATGGAGCCCGTCAGGTCGAAGAGAAAATACACGTCAGCGCGGCGAATGTTCGTGCGGAACTTCAACGTATCGCGCGGCGGAACGGCGGCTTCGCGAAATGGAACGACGAAAACGAAGTCACCACGGGTTCGTGGGCTGTCGAGGGGGTCGTTGAGGTCCGTGCCGCCTCCGACCTCGATGAGGTCTGGGACGCCGTCCATGTCGGAGTCCGTGAGCGTTGGGTCGCTGCCGAGCTCAGCCTCAAGCTCGTCGCTTAGGCCATCGCCGTCCGAGTCGAGGTCGACAAAGTCGGCGAACTCGTCGCCGTCGGTGTTGATGGGTGGGGTGTCGAGGTCGTCGTCGCCGGCTTCGTCGGCGTCGGAGATGCCGTCGTTGTCGGAGTCCTCGTCTACGTAGTTCGGCACTTCGTCGCCGTCCGCGTCTCGCGGTCCGTCGTTGAAGTCTGAGATCGTGTCGCCGTCCGAGTCGATGTCCCGGTAGTTCGGGATCCCGTCGTCGTCGGTGTCGCGGGGGAGGGTGGTGCGCCCGTCGAGCTCCGTGACATCGTCAATGCGGTCGCCGTCGTCGTCGTCGTCGCGATAGTCCAGGACCCCGTCTCCATCGGTGTCGATGGGGTTGCCCTCTTCATCGAGGTTCGCATCCAGACGGTCCGGGATCCCGTTGTTGTCTGAGTCCTCGTCCCGGAAGTCACGGACGCCGTCTCCGTCGGAGTCCAGTGGCTGAGCCTCGTCTCCACGTTCGAGGGAGTCTGGCAGGCCGTCGTTGTCCGAGTCCGAGTCAAGATAGTCCGGCTGTCCGTCCCCGTCGGTGTCGACCCCGTCCGCACGACCTTCATCGGTGTTGGAGATGCCGTCGCCGTCCGCATCCTGTTCGGGGGGGAGGAAGGTGTCGCCGCTTCCGTCGGCGAACCCACCGTCGGTCGCGGGGCGGTCGTCGTCGCCGCATGCCACGGCGAAGAGCAGAGAGAGTGAAAGTAGAATGCGCATGGTGTCTCGATCAGGGAGTGGGGACGATGGTGGCGGAGGCTGTGACGGAGCCGCCGGAAGTAGGAACAGCTACGCCAACCGTGTAGGTGCCCGCCTCGAGAGTTTGCGTTTCGGTGATGGTGGGGACGCCGCTCGTGCAGAGGACCTCCGTTGCGGCGACGCCGCATTCACCCGCGAGGCTGAGGATGTGAACCCCGCCTGCGTCGGAGGTGATGGTCACGTCGCTTCGCTCCGTAATGTTCACGGAGAAGTACGCATCGCGCCACGGCGCGACGTTGGCGCCGCAGCCGAAACCACCGTCGTTCTCAAGGTCCGCGGCGACGACCATTCCGGGGCCCGAGGTGATGTCGATGGCGGTCCCACAGCTGTCGCCTTGGGCGCGCGCCGTCGGGGGCCGAACGTCGACCTCGAGTTCGTAGCTCACCGCGCTGGACGAGTCCGCCTCGATGATGACGAAGTAAATCCCAGCAACGAGGGGGCGAATTAGAATCTCGGGTCCGGTGCCCCGTTCGCAGGCAAGGTCCATCGCTGGCGCTGAGCAGTCCGGAACCACGGAGACCGATACACTGGTGTTGAATCCAGATGCCGTCGTTGCCGCGCCACGAAGAGTGACGTCGGAGTCCGACGGCAGCACGAGACGGTACGCAGCCTCGGGGTATTCCGTGGAGGAAGTTCGGCAAGAAGGCTTGCCGTGCTGGTCTGTGTGGGCGGAGAAGTCACCGGCGAAGAGGCCTCCGGCGGAAATGTCCGGCGCCGTCGCGCACTGGTCCGTCTCCGGGGGAGGATCCGTGGGTCGGATGTCAAAGCTCAGACCGTAGAGGCCCTCCGCGGGGCTCGCGGTTACAATGTAGTAGGTGCCAGCGGCCAGCCGGGAGACTTCGATCTCCGGGGATGCGCCGAAACTCGAGCTGCGTCGTGCGCAGTCGATGGCGTCGGCTGCGTCATTCGTGCAAGCCGCCGCTCCTGGGCCGCGGAGTTCGATGGTCGTTCCCGAAGGACCATTCGTCGACGCGAGGAAGTCGCTCTCGACGCCGATGGTGAACTGGAATACGGCGTCGCGGTTTCCTGTGCCGGTTTCACAGTCGAGGACGTAGTTGTCCGTCAGGGTCTGGGTGCTCCATCCGTAGAATCCACTGCCGCCAAGAATCACAGGACTCGCGCAGGTGTCGTTGGTCGGTGTGCAGTCCATGTCGAAGATATCGGGCTGCCCATCGCAGTCGTCGTCGACGTTGTTGTCGCAGATTTCCGGGGCACCGGGGTTGACGGTCACACCGGTCATCGGGTCGTCGTCGCAGTCGCTTCCGCCTTCACAGCGCGAGTCTGCGTAGCCGTCCCCATCCACATCGCGGAGCTCGTTGGTGCAGCCCATCTCCGGGTCACAGCGGTCGATGGTGCAGCTGTCGCCGTCGGAGCAACTCGGCGGAACGCCGTCGATGCAGCCGACCTCCGCGTCACAAAGCTCTTCGCCGGTGCATTGGTTACCGTCGTCACAGAACGCATCGTCGATGACGTTTTCGCAGCGCGACGCGCCCTCTTCGCAGCTGTCCGTCGTGCATGCGACGCCGTCGTCGCACGGGGGGGGGCCGGCGACGCACGTTCCGCCTTGGCAGCGCTCCGCGCCGTTGCAAAAGCAGCGGTCTGTACACTGGCTGTCTGTGCGGCAGAAGGTCCCCAGGGTGGAGCCCTCCACGCAGCTGCTTGCGCTGGTGTCGATGCGTGGAGCGTCCAGCATCACGTCCGCGCCGCCTGCATCGGGGGCGGTCACGTCGGGCCTGGGGCCGCTGTCGAGGCGTGAGGTGTCGTCGCCGCAAGCAACAACGAGAAAGAGACCGAGGAAAAGGGTTTTACGCATGGAGTCGCTTTGGCTCGTCAAACGGCTGTTGGAAGAAGTCGCGTCGGTCATTTCAGTCCACCCGCACGATGCGACCAATCGACTCGGTCTGTGTTTCGAAAAGATAGATGGCGTCGTCTGTCTCGTCGTAGGTGAACGAGTAGTCCGAGGAGCCTCCGAGGGAGAGAATCGTGCCGAGGTGCCGAGGTGTCGCGCTGCCCGGGGCGACGATGACACCGAGTCGGTTGCCCGTCGCGAACGCAACGTCGCGGTAGTAGAGGTGCGCCGCCGCCGTTCGGCTGTCGATGGCAATGGGGGCCTGAGCGCTGTCTAGCGTCACCGCGGCAAGGAGTTCCGGAACGAACGCGGGGTTGCCGAGCTCCACAATTGGAATACGCGCCACAGCCCCGCTTTCCGGCGATGGTCCTTCAAGGTCACCGGCTATGTAGAAGTAGGTGTCGTCGACGGCGATGGAGCGAACATCGTTGATGTTGTCGTTGCTTCCGATTTCGACAGCGCTTCCAGATGCAACGCTGCTCAGCTGGAAGAAGCGGACCGCGGTGTTGTCGTGTGTCGCGACGATGAGGTCGCCGCTGCTGTTGACGGCGATGGCGCGGATGTCGGTGCCGTATGCTTCTGGATTGTCCTCCCAAGGCGTTGGTGACCAAGGGAACGTACGCGCATCCCAAAGCTCAAATACACGGTTGGAAGCTTCAATCGTCGTATCGTCTACGGTGAAAAGCCGCTCGCCGACGGTGGCTGCTTGGTAGCCGAGGCGTGACGATGTCACCATGTCCGGCGTCGTGTAGACGAGCGCCTGAGAGCCGACGCGTTTGTTGATCTGAAACACCCGCGACGACTCGCCCATGTAGAGCGTGGTCGGTGTGGAACGCAGCCAGCGTTCGCCGGTCCAGGACTGAGGCGTACCGGCGTTGCTCAGCGCTCGGTCAAACTCGAGGTCTGTGATGGTTCCGGTGATGCCCTCGTAGGTCTGTTCCTCAAAGGTGAGCCCAGTGATGAGGGCCGTGCTCGGAATACCAATGCAGAGCGTGGAACCAGACGCGACGACGGCGGCGACGCCCGCTTGTGCGTCGCTCGCGCAAGCGAGGGGCTGGTTGCTAGCCTGGTCTTGCAGGAGCAGCTCGCCGGCGACGTTGCTGGTGACGACGACGATGTTCTCCGTGGGTTCGTAGCTGTACCACGTGACGGTGGGGGCTGAGCCGAGACACGAACCGCCACCAAGGTTCGACGAGGAGTCGCGTCGTACGGGGCCGCTCATCGTGATGGGCCGCGCTGTGCCGCAGGACTCGCCTTCGGCCACGGGGATCTCGCGAACGGTGACCGTCGCACCTGGGAACGGATCGTCCGGGTCTTCGGCGCTGACCCAAATGAACACATCACCGGCGGGGGCGCTCGCTGCGATGGTCGTCGGACGATCAAAGCTCGCTTCGCACGCCACGCTTTGGTAGTCCGGTGCGCTCGGGTCGCATCCACGGCTGACCTCGATGTTGATGTCCGCGGCGCTGCTTAGGATGTCGGTCGGGACGGCACGAATCTCAAGGATGGTCCCTGAGGACTTTGTGAAGCGAATCACAGCGTCTGCGCCATGCTGGTCAGCACAGCTAGTGTTGCCGGGACCGTTCGAGACATCGTCGCGGTCGAAGTCTTGAACTCCGCCGATGGGAATCTGGAAGGTGTGAGGGTCGCGCTCGGTTCGCGGGGCAACGTACACACCTGCGGGGGAGTCGATGCTGAAGGGGTTGTCGCAGCCTTCGCCTTCAGGGAACGCGGTGACCTCCGTGACCGTGACGTCGGCGCCGGGGAAAGGCCCCGTGGTGTCTTTGGCGACCCAGATATAGTAGGTGCCCGGGCCGACATCGAGGACGCGTCCACCGGCCTGCATCACCGAGTGACAGACAAGCTGCGCCTCGTCGTCTCCGCTGAGCGGAATCTCGCACACGCCATCGCGGAGTTCCCAGTTGATGTCCGTTGTGTCACTGCCCGTGGCGACGATGTCGATGGCGAGTGCGGATCCCCCGTCGGCGAGGCGTTCGCTGGTTTTTACATATTCGATGACGACATCGTCGGAGGCGGTGAAGGTGTCGCAGCTGTCGGTGGCGCCGTCGTCGACGTATTCACCGGCCTCGATGGACCAAAACAGCCCTCCCTCGGGTGTCTCCTCCGCCGAGAGGGCGGTCAACGGTTCTCGGCACGAGTCGCCGGTTGGCTCCTGGGTCGTGAAATTGAGGACCCCGTCGATGAGGTATGCCTCGCCGTCGAGGGCGCGCCCGCCTGCGTCCTGGAATGAAGTGAGGTCGAGTGCATAGGCGCGTCCGGCTTGCAGCCGGCCGGCGACGTTGAACTCGGCGATGGTGTTGCTCGCGCTGAAGGTCGCCGCGATCATGCTCGTGGTCACGCCATTGTCGAGAGCCGCCGTTCCCCGAAGAGAATTCATGGGCTCGTCGAATCGCACGCGGATGGTGTTTCGCGAGAACCGGACATCCGTAGCGCCTTCGTCCGGGGCGGTGCTGATCACCCGCGGACCGAACGTGTCGACGCCTACCTCGAAGTCGATGGCTCCGTCGTCAAGGTAGGAGACGAGGTCAAGGGGGGTGCCGTTTCTGTCTGTAATGCCCGATGCGGACAGGTCCAGGGCGTAGTCGCCGAGGGTCGTGATGAGACCGGAGACCTCGAAGACAAGGGCGCGTTCACCGTCGAAGGAGCCCAAAACCTCCGTGCTATTCATGCCGCCTGTGAAGGAGGCAAAGATGGGCCCAGTGCCGACGATAACCTCGTCGAACTCCACGCGGACCGTCGTTGTCGCAGGGTTGGCGCCGCGTTGCCCTTCGGTGGGAATAGACGAAGTCACGCGCGGCGCGTCGTCGTCTGGGCCCGTGGCGAAATTGAGGCGGCCATCGATCAAGTAGGGGGCGCCATCAAGCTCGTTCCCCGATTCGTCAACGAGCCCGGTGAAGATGAGGCGGTAGTTTTGGGAGTAGGCGATGCCAGTGACGGGAATCGTGACGCTCGTCGCGTCCCACTCGGGCTCGCCAAGGATGCCGGGGCCGCCTTCCAGTCGGAACGCGCTGACGCTTGCATCGATTTGCTCGTTGAACTCGACCTCGATGCTATCGAGTCGCGCGCTCAGACCGATGGCGCCTTCCTCCGGGGTGGAGGCGACGACGAAGGGCGGGTCCATGTCGTTGACCTGGAACGTCCAGTCGTAGACAGCGTCGAGGGGCGCGCCGCCGACATCCGTGAAGTCTTGCTGGGCAGACGCTGTGTACTCGACTCCGCCCACCAGCGCTTCGGGGGGCGTCACGAGGACGGCGACGTTTACTCCGGGGTCATCGAACCCAAGGTCCATCATCGAAAGCCATTGCCCGCCGGCGGCGGCGCTCGCGTCGAGTTCGATGTCACCGGGCTGGAGCGTGATGGTTCCGGCGTCCGTGGCCATCTCTTCGGAGAACCAGACCAAGAGTGATGTCTCTGGCTCGATGTTCGTCGCACCCGCCTCCGGTAGCGCTTCGCGAACGAAAGGCGCCCCGATAACCCGCGGCACGTCGGACCCGTCCGAGCCGTCGAGGCTCGCATCCGGCAAAGAGGAGTCCGCGACGCCCGCGTCGGCGACAAGGTCATCATCGCCGCATCCGGCAAGCAGGATGAGAAGGGCGCTGAAGATGGCGCCACGATGGGCCCCTGATTGGGGGTGCGGAAGCATATGCAAAGGACTCCTTAAGAACTGAACAAGTGAAATTTGCCCTCGTGGGTCTCGGGTTGCAAGTCGCGTTGTGACCTTACCGACCCCCGGCTTTCACCCTTGGCTCGGGGCATGAGCCTCGGAGAAGGCGGATGCGCTCGATTCAGGCGTCTTGAGGCGGTCCTTTAGCGGTCTCGCACGGGGTTTTCGAGGTCTTCGAGACCTTCGATGCTCACGCGCACCGTATCGCCGGGCTTCAGCGCCGCGACGCCGGCGGGGGTTCCGGTCAGCACCACATCGCCTGGTTCGAGAGTCATGACCCGGGAGATGAAGGCGATGAGCTTATAAGGTGGCCAGACCATCGCGTCAGTTCGGCCGCTTTGCCTTCGTTCGTCGCCAACGAACACTTCAAGTCCGAGCGCCCTAACATCGATGCCCGTCGTGAGAGACGGACCTAAGGGGCAGAACGTGTCGAACCCTTTTCCGCGGGTGAACTGAACGTCGGCGCGTTGAATGTCTCGTGCAGTCACGTCGTTGGCGCAGGTCCAACCGAAGACAGCGCGCTGTGCCGCAGCCTCATCGCCATCGCGAAGGCGGGAGCCAATGACCGCCGCAAGTTCGCCTTCGTGCTCTACGCGCTCGCTCACGCTTGGAAGCTCGATGGCCTCTCCGTGCGCGATGAGTGCGCTCGGAGGTTTTAAGAAGAGCAGCGGCTCTTTGGGTACGTCGTTTCCGAGCTCCGCTGCATGGGCGGCATAGTTGCGGCCGACACACACAATCTTGCTCGCCTCCGCCGGAGGGAGAAGGCGCGCAGGCGTCGCGACGTTTCCTTCATCTTCTGGGCTGTGCCAGGGAGGCCTGCTCAGGAGAACTAGGCCGTCCGGCTCATGGCGAACCCAGCGTTCGTTGCCTTCGTGGTGGACGCGGGAAAAACGCGCGCTCACGTGTCGAGCACTTTGGCGAAGAACTCGTCGTGGTCCGCCGCAAAGGCTTTGTATCCAGCATCGAGCTGACGCCGGAGAGCGTCGTGAAGTTTCTCCGGCACGTATTTGAACGCCAAGCTCGCGCCGCTCACGGCCCATTCGAAGTGGTCTGCTTCGGCGGCGCCGCCGTGGCCCGAGTGAATGCCAATCCACTGGTAACAGTTGTGCGCTTGGTCCGCGATGGTCACTTCCGTTTCCGAAAGCTGCTTCACGAGCTCCGCGTCGTGGGCTCTAAGCGACGAGTCGATGATGGAGAACTCTTTGTCAGCCAGAAGCTCGCTGCCGAGGTGATAGCCGATGGCGCGGAAGATCCCTGCGTAGTCGTCTGCGCTGCCTTCGCCATAACCCTGAGCGACACGGCCACGGAGGCCGTCGAGCCAGAAGGGGCAGCGGAGCGTCTGCTCCAGCGCTTCGTCGGCGAGCTCGCTGTGATCGGTCTTGGCCATGTTCACGACGCCGGTCAGCGTCGCTTGGGCGAGGCATCGGTGGGTGTCGCGATGTTCCGTGTCTCGGTCGTCGAACTCGTCACGCGCCGCGTCGAAGAAATAGCTCGCGACAAGCACGCTTCGGTCCGCGAGGGGAGCCAGCATGCCCTCCTCGAGGAAGAGGTCTTGGCTACGGCCGATCTTACCGGCAAGGGAAGCCACGCCGGAACCGAAGAGGCCGTTCCAAGACGCGTAGCGCGCCAAGAAGAGCGTGGTCGTGAGCCGCGACTGGGTGGCGGTTTGGACGACTTTCTCGACGGCCGCAGCAGCGGCGTCAGCATCGTGAAGCGCCGCGAGGCTCTCTCTCGTGATCTTCATTCGTTCTCCATCAGTTCATCCAGCGCATCAAACTGTTCTTCGAGCTCGTAGTCCATGTTCTCTTCTGCATCCATCCGCGCCACGGCCACTTGGAGCTCGCTTGCGAACGCCTCGCGCGCCGTCGGGTTGGCGATGATTCGCTGGTAGACCTCGTCAAAGGTGTCCGCCATCGAGAGCATATTCGCCTCCAGCGCAGCGTCGCGACTCTTCATCTCTTCGTGCCGACGGAGGAGGTTTTCAATGTCGCTCTTCGCCTTCTGAAGACGTCGTTTGTCAGCGCTCGGAAGGTCCTTTTCGAGCTTGTGAGCGAGGTCCATCACGCGGCCTCGAAGGGCGCGTTGGTCAACAGCTTCGCCTCGCTCATGAATCGCGATTCGCGCAAGCCAGAGGCCGAGGTAGTCCACCGTCGACTCATCGAGATCCTTGATGTCGTCGAGAGTGATGGCCGTGTCTGACTCCGCCGCCATCTTCGCGAGCGAGTCCCGACGCTCGAGCATGCGGTAGTAGTTGGTCCAGTACGTGTGGTTGTCGCCTACGCGCTTTTTGATCTCAGAGATGAGGTGTTCGCGGGCAGCTTCGCGCTGATCGCGGTCGATGCGCGCATCGACGGCGGCGCGCCACTTGTGGTGGTCCGGCACCGTCAGGATCGCCATCGTTAGCGCTGCGAGGTAGCCGAGGAAGGGCAAGAACCCGCCCATGCCCCAGGGGATTGTCATCACGAGGCTGATGCCTACGGAGATCAGGAATGAGTTCGTATTCCAGCGATGCTTGAGCATCTCCATGATGTACGAAACTTTGCGCTTTTTCGGTCTCCACCCCATTCGTGTCTAAACCAAACCTAGAAGGAGACTCGAACTTGCCCGTGACCGCCGTCGTCATGGAGACGAGCGAGGATGCGGTCTTTGAGCGCGCTGGTGTTCGTCGACATCAGCCACGCGTCGCTTCGAGGGCGAGGCTCGGTGATGGTGAAATCGTCAACGATTTTTGCCGGCGAGGAGGAAAGAACAAGCACCCGGTCGGCGAGAAGGAGAGCTTCGGACACGTCGTGAGTGACGAAGATGACGAGACACTGATTCGCTTCCCAGAGCTCGATGAGCAAACGCTGCATCTCCTCGCGGGTTTGCGCATCGAGAGCACCGAAGGGCTCGTCCATGAGCAAGATTTTTGGGCGAAGAGCCAGGGCACGCGCGAGGGCGACGCGCTGGTTTTGGCCACCACTGAGTTGAGCTGGCCGAAGCTCTCCCTTTTCGCCGAGGCCGACAGCTTGGAGCATCTCCTCGACGCGCGTTTCGCGCTCTGCCTTTGGCACACGTTTCTTCCAGAGGCCGAGGCGAAACGGGAAGGCAACGTTCTCACGAATCGTGAGATCCGGGCGGTTGGCGTAACGCTGAAAGACCATGACGGCGTCGTCATGGGGGCCCTCGCAGGCGACGCCATCCACGGTGACGCTGCCGTCCGTGGGCGTCTTGACGCCGATGGGTCGGACGCCTCCGGCCATGCGAAGAAGCGTCGACTTTCCGCAGCCCGACGGACCGAGGAGCATCACGATGCCGGGCTTGTCGAAGGTCAGGTCAATGCCGTCGAGGATTCGAACGACACCGTCGCCCTCGGGCTTCGGGTATTCCTGAACGATCCCGGACAAGACCACCTCCGGAAAGCCGCCCGGCTGTGGCGCCGGCGTCTCAGGAGTCTCTGCTGGAACCTGTGCCGGAGTGTCGGCAGGAGCTGTCTCGTCGCTCACGTTTCTGTCTCCCACGGGTAGAGGCGCTTCTTCACGGCGGTCATGAGCCCGTAGGTGACCAGCGCGAGCGCGACGATGACTCCGATGCCGACGAACACTTGGTCCATCGCACTAAAGCGTCGCGCGTTCTGAATGAGTTGTCCCAGACCCTCCGTCGCGTTCACGTATTCCGCGACGGTGATGTACGTCCACATCACGCTGACGGCGACGATGACGGCGTCGGCGATTCGAGGTTTGGCGAGGGGCAGCACTGCGTGCCACGTCGCCTCAAAGGGGGTGGCGCCCAGGTCGCGGGCGGCGATCCAGTACTGCTGACTGACGGCCTGCATCGCGTCACGAACCATCGGAACGAGGAAGACCACCGCGCCACAGAAGAGGAACGCAATCTTCATCTGCTCGCCAATACCGAGCCACATCACGAGGATGGGGAGAATCGCCACCACGGGCGCAGAGCGCAGCGGATCGAGGAGGGGGGAGAGGAACGCGTTCACTCGCGGTGACGCGCCCATGAGGATGCCGAGGGGGACCCCAAGAATGACCACCAAGAAGCCCGCGACGAAGACACGCTTTACAGACGCGATGGTCGCGACGAGGAGCTTGCTCTCGCCCTCGTACCAGGCGAGCTGCATAAACGCCTCAGCGACCTCGCCGATGCCCGGGAGCTTGCGCGCTTCGACGATTCCACCGAGCGAGAGAATCGCCCAAATGGCGAGCACGGTGAGAAGCGCGCTGAGCCCAATGGCTCGGCGCGTGTTCTTAGAAGGTTGGTCGTAGGGGTTCCACACGGGCTACGCTTGCCTTTATTCGCTGTCGTGACGCTGAAGAATCGCGACGCGCGTGGAGCGGTTTCGAGTCCGACAGTCTTCGAGGGACATGCCTTCCTCTGGGGCGGACTCATCGCAGAGCGGGCTCGAAGAGCCGTTGCCTCGAACGATGAAGCGGTCGCGGGAGAACTCCCACTGCTCGACGAGGAACGCGACGACGGCGTTCGCGCGCTGCTCGGAGAGGGCCTGGTTGGCGCGAGCGCTGCCGGTGGAGTCGGTGTTTCCGGAGACCTCAAAGTACGCCGAGCCATGGTTCTCGACGAGGGGAACCATCTCATTGTTGATGGTCTGCTTGCTTCGCTCGGTGAGGTCGCTTGAGCCGGTCGCGAAGTTCACTGTCACCGGTCGCGTCACGACGGGGGCGGCTTCCTCGTTTCGAACTTCCTGAGCGAGCTGGTCGCGCTCGGCACCCGTGAACTCGAACTGCGGAGCTTGGGCAGCCTGTCGTGTCGCTGGCGTCGCAGCTTCCATGAGCGCCCGAATGTACTGGGTGTCGATGGAGTCCTGGGCTGGAATCACCGGAGAGTTCGGGTCTGCGAGGGCGCCGGCTGCGCGGTAGATACGGTCGAAACGTCCGTACACGCGCTCGTAGTGGTTCGTGCCGCCAGCGAGGCCGAGGATTCGCATATTGTCGTCGAGGCCCGTCCAGACGAGATTGTCGAAGAGACCCGCGACGAAGGGGCGACCCTCGTCGCGTGCGAGGAGCTCGAAGAACTCCTGCGTCTCCACGAGCGCCGTGATGGCGTTCTCGGGGTCCGCCTTGGCGGCGGTGACGCCGTCCATCCAGGTCTTTACGAAGTTCTGGACAGCACCCCGGTTGGCGGTGTCGTTGAGCATACGTGTGTCGCAGACGATGACGTCGTAGATGAGGTTCGTGGCGACTCGCGTGGAGTAGATGACGTGGGCGCCGGAGTTCTTCACAGCGAGGCTAAGGTCCGGGTCCCAGAGAACGGCGGCGTCGACGGCGCCGGACTCGAGGGCGGAGCGAACTCCCGCGGTGCCTTCGTCCACGTTGATGAAGATGTATTCGATCTGGCTCTTCTGCCGCTCCGTGAGACTGGAGTTCTCGACGGCGTCGATGAGCATACCGTGACTGGGCGTGTACTGAAGGAGCGCAACGCTCTTGCCCACGAGGTCTTCAACGCGGCGAATCGAAGGGTCGCGTGCGAGGATGGCGTCACCGCCCTGGGTGTTGTCCACGATCATAACGGCGCGGCCGTCGAGGTCGTTGCCTCGAAGGTTTGGCTGCTCCTGGGCCCAGAAGTCGCTGGTTCGCCACGCGCAATGGGCCGTGTTTGAAGTGAAGATCTCCGTCAGCGTAGGGATGTTGTCCTGAATCACGTACTCGATGTGGACATCGTTGCCGGCAGCGATGGAGCCGGGCTGGGTCGTCAAGGAGTTGCCATTGGCGACAATCGCCGGCGCGTATCCATGGAAGGAAACGATGGAGACCTTGATCGGGTTCGTCGCGCTTCCGAGCGGCGTGGATGTGTCGACCTCCGGCGCCGTGGTTCCGTCCTCGCCGCTGGCCGTGGCGGTTCCAGGCTCATCGCCGTTGACGATGTCCTTGAGTCCAAGGTGCCAGGCTGCGGTTCCGAGTCCTGCGAGGACGACCATGCCGATGAGACCTTTGGCGAGGGGAGTGGCTTTCGCTTTTGCCATCAGTATTTTCTCCTGTTTCGGCGCCGCCGGGCGGGCCGAGTTTCGTTATTCACTGCTCCGCGCAACGGCGAAGGTTCGAGGGATTTCTTGCAGTCGTTCTGCTTCTGCGCGTAGCCGCGCGGATTCACGCGTGAGCGAAGCTCTCGCCGCCTCAAGCTTTGAGTCGATCTCGACCTTTTGGCTCACGATGGTGGCGGTCTCCTGTTGGAGCGTCGTCTCCAGCTCCATGATCTTCTCGCGAATCGTCGCCGTGGCTTGGGCCAGGTACTCGTCGCGCCGAGTCTTCTCTGCGGTCGATTCCGCGTCGAGGGCTTGGACTTGGCCTTCGAGCGTGCGCGTGTGATTGGACAGCGCTTGAATCTTGCGTTCCGCGTCGAGAACCGCGTCTGCCACGGTCCACTCTTCGTCGGCGGCGTCCATGGCGATGACGGCGGTCTTCCGAGTGACAGCGTCCATCGCCTTGAGGCCGTCGAGGACCCGAAGAAGCTTCTCGGCGGAGTAAGAGGCTTCGGGTGTGCCTGCCGCGGAGTAGATAGTTGCGAAGTCGGCCCCTTCGACGATGGCCTCCGAAGCGCTGGCGCTTGGGGCGCTGGCTACAGGCGCCGCGCGTCGCGGGCTAGGGGCAGCTGCCGGGGCCTTTCGTGGTGGCGCCGCAGGAGGTGGAGCCTGCTGTGCGCCCTCGGACGCGAGGATCGCATCGATCTCGTCCATGCTGAGTTCTTTGCCGCCGCTTTCGGCGACCTCTTTGGACTCATCTTCGGAGAGAGAAACCAGACCGATTTTGGACATCGCCTTGAGGAACTTCGACATGCGCGGCGAGTGTCCATCGCCCGCCCCCGATGATCAAGGGTTTGTCGTCCGCCAAGGGCCGGATTTTAGCGGATCTCGAAGTGGAGGCGGCTATCCTCGCCAAGCTTGAGAACGCCACTTTCGGCGCTCATTCCCCAATTTGTCGACCAGAGGAGCGTTTCGCGCTCAGGGCCTGTGAACGCGACAATAATAGGGGAAGCGGTCTCCTCCAGGAGCATGCTCGTCGCGTGACGAAGGCCGTCATCAGGAAGTGGGTAGACCGCGGCGAGAAAGGGGCGGCCCTGAGCTTGGCCGTGAAATACCCAGACTTCGTCGCCTCGCGAAGGGGACCAGGACATGGCGGCGGGGGCGAGTTCCCAGCCGTTGAGGGCGGCGATGCCTTCCTCGCCAAGGCGTTCCAGCTGCCGTTCTGGGTTGGTGGGCTCAAAGGTGCTGGCGAACTCGGCGAGCTCGGGAACCCGTCTCAGGAGGGCCTGAATTCCGGCACGGTCCAGCTCGAGGGGGCGAAAACGTGAGTGATCCCGCTCCACCGGGTAAGTGGCGCTTGTTGCCTCGCCGAGGCAGCAGCGGAAGCTCAGGTGCCGGCTTTGCGTGGAGGCGTCGGTTCCTCGACGCGCGTTGCAGCGTCGAAGTTCCGGCTCCTGGTCACCGCCGGCGCCGCGGAAGACGGCGCCTTCTTCGGCGGTTCCGGCGAGGTCACGGGTTGGGGTGCTCGACGTCCATTCGCCGTACGCACCGAGACCGCGCACGCCAAAGGCACTCTGGGCGGTGGGGTCGAAGTTCTCTCCGCCTGCGAAGGTCTCCGAGGCGGGCCCTTCACACGCGCGTTCCCATTCAAGCTCCGTGCACAGGCGCTTTCCGGCCTCTTCACACATCTCCGCCGCCTGAGCGCGCGTCACATTGACTTGCGGCGTGTCTCCGCCGAAAGGTTCCACGTCCATGCGGAAGGCGGGGAGCTCGACGGGAATGGCGTCAGCTTCCGAGCGCGGGACTCGGTTCATCGAGCCGGGGAGGCTGCCTGCCACGACAATGCCCGCCGGGATCCGCGCCATTCCGTCTTCGATGACCGGTTCAAAGGGGATGATGGGCGTAACCTCCGCAGGGGCCTCCACGACCGGCGTCGCCTCCGGGGTCTCGAGGGGCGCTTCCACCGACGGAACATCGATGCCGACGTCGACGCCTTCGCTCCCCACGGCGTCCCCACAACCTGCGCTCAGGCAGATGGCGATGGCGAGGCTCTTTAGACGACGGGACTTGGGGGGCAAAAGCGGCACCCTTGGAAGCTACCGATCCCCTCGATCTCACCCAACTTTCTTGCTTTTCCTCGCTTGAGCCCGTTTCGAAGACTATAGAGGCGGCGTCAGAGTAATTCGGGAGGCCGCCGGCGGCGTTTGTCGCGGGAGGAAAGTCCGAGCACCAAAGGGCAGGGTGCCAGGTAACGCCTGGTGGGGGTGACCCCGAGGACAGTGCCACAGAAAGGAAACCGCCTGGCTCCGCATTTGCGGCGCTGGGTAAGGCTGAAAGGGTGAGGTAAGAGCTCACCGGGCCTTCGGTAACGAAGGTCGCAATGCAAACCCCACTCGGTGCAAGATGAAATAGGGAAGCGTTTGAGGGCGGCCCGCCCGATGCTTCCGGGTTGCATCGCTCAAGGAGCGTGGTGACACGTTCCGTAGATGAATGGTCTCCACTGACGTTTGGCGACAGGCGTTAGTACAGAACTCGGCTTATGAATGCTCTGGCCATGGCTCCTCGGTTCGCTGAGGGGCCATGTTTAATTCCGGGCGGCGGGAAGGACTCAAAACGGAACGGCGCGTTGACAGCTCCGAGAGCAGGGGAGACAACCCTGGCATGCCCAGAAGGTGCGGCGGCTCCCTTAGACACTTGCGCGCGATCGCCGTGCTGAGCGTGCTTTGGGCGTTGCCGGCACTCGCGCAGACCTGGACGTCTTCTCAAGAGGAAGAGAACCGGCCGAGCGATGAGACGCCGGGTCGTTCCCACTATCGCGTGGATTCAAACTCGACCTTCGTGGCCTACATGATCCGTTCGCCGCTCGCGCCTGTATCCCTTGAGGAGCGGCGATTCGTGGAGTGGCTCTCGGTGGATCACATCTACGACGTTGGAGAACGGAACGCGGAAGGTCGTACCCGTTGGCGTCTGCACACGCGGGGTCAGTTGCGAATCGACCAGGAGTTTGGGCGCGATTGCACGCGCGTCGACGACACCTGCTACCTCGGGACCAGCGACGACGCGCCTCGGACGTACCAAGTCCTGACGCGAAGGACACGATTGGATGTCCCCGGTCTCTCGCTGACCGCCGAGGGGCCGAACGCGACGAGCGTCGGTGTCGGGCGCCAGACCATCTTTGACGGCGCGGGGTTTGTCCGTGTCGATGGCGTCCGAATCGCGAGCACGCCGAACCGTTTCGTGAACATCGAGATCTTCGGCGGCCTCCAGGTCGTCGGGACAAGCGTCGCAGGGAGCTCCGGATATTCGTCTCAGGGGACGCTCCGGCTACCGCTCCCGCAGACGTTATCACCACGAGATTCTTTGATCGTCGCACCGGAGTCCGCGGTGGAGGTCTATGGCGGCCACCTGCGTGTCGGCGACGCTCGCTACCTGCGCGCTGAACTTCTTTTCCGCGAGACACGCGACGGTTCGGGCCTGGTGGCGCGCCGCGTCGGCGGCGGCCTCCTGAGTCGTCCCTTGCCAATGCTGACTCTCCGCGCGCGCGTGCTTCACGACCCGGCGCTTCGCCGCATCGTGGACGCTCTCGGCGAAGCGGCCCTCACGCTGAAGGCGACGTCGCTTCGTGTGCGGGTCTTCCACCACGAGCCGACCTTCGACCTCGGCAGCATCTGGGCGTACTTCGACATCATCCCGGTTCAGCAGGTGGAGCTCGTCGCGACGCAGACCCTCGGACCTGTCCAACTTCACGGGGCCCTCCGCGGACGTCGAGCCATCAGCGACAAGACGGAACGCGACGTGGGCGGCGAACTCGGCGCTCAGGTTCGTCTCGGGGCCTGGCGATTGGCCGCCAGCGGCTGGTTCTGGGCCGGCGATTTGACGCCGGTCGCTTTTGCCCGCGCAGATGTGCGCCGCGCGATTCGTGACCGCGGAGAGGTGGGTATTCGCGCTTCGCTGTGGCGCTTCACGGACCCGTTTCGAGCGCAGCTCTATGCGAGCTCGTTCTCCGCGACGCTCTACGGAGGCTATCGTCTCACGGAGTACGCGCAGGTTCGCGGCGAGTTCGAGTATGGATACAACCGAATCGTGAGCAGCCGCCTTCGAGGTCTCGTTTCTTTGCGTGTGAGGTTATGGCGATGAAGTGGAGCCATCTGAAGTGGACGCATGGACTCCTCGTCGCGTTCCTGCTCATCGCCATCGGCGCGAGCCTGCAGGAAGAGCCGACACATGCCGACGTCGCCGAGACGCTCCGTGGCACGACGGTTTACCCGCCCCAAGAGCTCGCCGTGAAGATGAACCACGAGCTGCCGGCGCATGCTTCGCTTCGATGCGAGCGATGTCATGTCGGCGCGACGGACTCCACGCTCGCCTCCGACCGCCTCTTGCCGACGGAGGCGAGCTGCGCTCCGTGTCATGATGCGCAAACTCAGCGCCCTGGCGGCGAATGCAGCTTCTGTCACTTGGGCGAGCCTCGCGCGTCACGCGTCCCGACGGCGCGGCTGCACTTTTCCCACGAAACCCACGCGCAAACGGGTGTGCCGTGTCTGAGCTGCCACCAGGTTCAGCGCACGGAGCTTGCGACGCGCCAGCATCTCCCGACAATGCAGTCCTGTTTTCGATGCCACGGCGGGGATGGCGTTGGTCGCCAAGTGCCCGGCGCATCGAGCGAGTGCTCCACCTGTCATTTGCAGCAAGGGGGGGTCTTGAGAACGGAGTTCGGCGAGGCGCGGATGCTCCCTCCGGCGTGGCTCTTCAACATGGAACATGACCGTGATTTTCTCGTGCGGCATCGCTGGGTCGCCGCGGACAACGGTGAAATGTGCACCGAATGCCACCACGAGAACGAGTGTGCCGATTGCCATGACGGACGTACGCGGCCGCCGAGCGTGCACCCGAACGACTTCCTGACGGTTCATGGTCCGATGGCTCGCCGCGACGACACACGCTGTGCGAGCTGCCACACGGTGCAGCGCTTCTGCGCGGAGTGCCACGCGCGTCTAGGGCTCTCACCCATGGCCGCGCCTATCGCTGCGCCTGCAGGAGGATTTCATCCACCTGGGTGGATCGAAAACCCGAGTGGACACGCCATGGAAGCACGACGTTCGATGAACACTTGCACGAGCTGCCACGCTGAGCGCGACTGCGTCGTGTGCCACGGAGCGTCTGGGGTCGGCGGCGGTGTCAGTCCACACGGTCCAAGTTTTGCGCCGCGCTGCGAGTCGCTTCGATCGTCGAACCCACGAGCCTGCCAGACGTGCCACGGCGGCGCCGTACCCCAGTGCCCATAAACGCGAGAAGCGTCCGTGTATTCGTTCACGGGTTCGCGCGCGCCAACTCACGCCATCGTCTTTAGGCTTGCGTTTCGCCGCAAAAATAGCCGCCGTATCGCCTCGCTGGGTGCCAACGAGAGCGCGACGCGTCGGTGCTCTTGGGCCTCACGATGACGACCGGCGCGTTCACACAAATCACTGAGCGCTGCCGTCCAATAAAACGAGTCCGTGACCTTCTTCGGCTCGAACGACTCAAGCAAGTCGAGCCCTGCTTTGGGGCCCTTCCATTCGGCCATCGCGATGGCGCGGTTGAGTCGATGAAGGGGCGAGGGAGAGAACTTCTCGAGGGTCTCGTAACAGCTCACCACCCGGTCCCAACGGGTCTCCGCGTAGCTTGGCGCCATGCAGTGCTCGGCGGCGACGCCGGCTTCCGCGTGATAGCGGGAGAAGTCGTCACCCGCGGCCGAGAGCGCAAGCCACTCAAGACCTATGGCGATGGCTTGGCGGTCCCATGCGTGGCGCTCTTGTTCCTCGAGTAAAAGGAGCTGTCCCATCGCTTGGCGTCCGGGGCTCCGCGCCAGATGAAAGTGCATCAACGCCACGAGGGCCGCCGAGCGAGGGCCTTTGCCGCGCGGATGGCGAGCGACCACAAGCGCTAGCCGGAGTGCATCGCGGCCGAGTTCGTCGCGGATGGCGGGACCTGCTTGAAGTGAGAGGTGCGCCTCCGTGAAGAGGAGGTAGAGGACACGAAGCACTGAGTGGAGTCGGCCTGCGCCACCTGCGAGGGGGTCCGTTCTTATTTTGCGAAGCCGTTCTCGCGCGCGTAGCAGGCGTTTGTAGACGTTGGCTTCGGTCAAGAACAGCCGTTGGGCAATTTCAGCGACGCTGAATCCACACAGCGTCCTCAACGCCAGTACAATCTGTGCCTCCGGCGGCAGACCTTCGTCGCAGCAAACGAAGAGCATTCGGAGCAGGTCGTCTTGGACTTCGTTCTCGAAGGACGCCTCGGGCGGCGCCGTGGATTCTTCCCGCGCTGCCGCTTCAGGGGTACGCCGCAGACGACCGGCAATCTCGCGATAGGCCACCCGATAGAGCCAAGCGGACGCGTCGTCGGGTTCTCCTCGGCGTGGCCACGTCTCGACGGCGCGCATCATCGCGGTCTGTACGGCATCTTCGACGAGCTCGAGGTGCGGGTGTCCGACTCGCCGCGTCAGAGATGCGACGAGTCGACCGTACTCGTGCCGAAAGAAGTGCTCGACGCGAGCGCAGCTCAAGGCGTGTGGATTTCTCGAACCCAGACGCCGGAGCGCTCGCTCACCAGGCCAGGCACACCACGTGCGACCTCCACGGCCTCTTCAAGCGTCTCCGCCTGCACGATCATGTAGCCGCCGATGATCTCTTTTGCTTCCACAAAAGGGCCATCGCTCAGGCCTTCGGCGCGGACGAGTTTTCCGTCGCCGAGCTTGCCGCCCATATCCACGATGTTGTCTTTGAACTTCTCCTGCCACGCTTGAAACGCGGCGTACATCGCCTGCATCTCTGTGGGAGATGGTTTGGCCTTCGAGGGTCCCGCTTCTTCACTTTTAGGTTCGCTTCGTTGCATGCATAGGTACTTCGGCATTGTCTTCTCCGTTTGAATGACTCTCACGACGCCTAGATGGGCGAGGGCGTCCGAGTTGGACACCGAGCGGAAAAAAAGTCAGTCGGCGGAGGCCAGTTCCGTATCCACATGCGTCGACTCTCCAATGATCTCGCCATCTTGGTCTGTCGTGGAGGACGCGACGTTTGGGTACGCGCCGCTGCCCTCGTCGACGAAGCCCTCGGCCCATGAGTCCGCGACCTGACTCCCCGGAAGGATCAAATTGTAGAGCGTGCGCAACGCACGTTCGCGCGCGCTGGTCGGGTTGCCTTGGCGCACGCTGGTTCGAGCCGTGGCGACGGTGTCGCCCAACGAAGGGTCTGCAGCACAGGCCGCGATGGAGGCGGCGAGGGAGTCGATGTCACCCGGCGTATAGAGTGAGCAGCCATGAGCGTCGGGCATCACCTCACGCAGCGCGGGCCAGTCTGGAGCGACGATCGGACGGTGACTCGCCCAAAACTCGAGGAGCGGCTCCGCCAACAGACCATGTCGCGTATAAGCGGCGTGATCGGTCACCGCGAGGACGCCCACGTCGCAATCGGCGATGAGCCTGGCGACGCTCTCTGGACGGGGATCACGTCGCACCGTGATAAACGGCGCGACGCCGGCGTTCTCGATGGCGTCCTGCACTTCCCGGCGACGAGTCGGGTCGGTTTCCCCGGCCATGAGCAGGTGAACGGGGAGGGTCGTGCGCACGCGCCGAATCGCTTCGATGAGCCCGCCGACGTCGCGCCCGGGCCCTAAATCGCCAAGAGCGAGGAGACGAGTGAGGGAAGGCTCGGCGACGCGCTGGGGCTGCCAGTCGTAGACATCCATGTCCACGCCCGGCGGCAAGTGGTGTACCTGCGCATCCGGAGCGGCACGGCTCGCCGCCTGGGCCGCCGCGAGGGTAGGGACCACCACGTGCGTCGCGCTCTGTAGCGCGGCCCAATGGTGTTCTTCCCAGTTCGCGCCGAGACCCTCCGTCGAGACCTCGTACACGAGGACCCCTTTGAACCCAGACGCTGCGATTGCCGGTACTGAACGGGCGTCTCGTGAATGGATGACGTCGTAGTCTTCGGATTCAAGCTGGCGCACCACGGCGCGGAGAAAAGGCTCGGGGCCGTCTTCGGCGCGGACCCGGAAAACGCGTGCTTCGCCGAGCCGCCCCTGGTGGGCTTGCTCCGGCGATTTCA
Source organism: Polyangiales bacterium (assembly GCA_045106895.1). Classification (GTDB taxonomy): domain Bacteria; phylum Myxococcota_A; class Polyangia; order Polyangiales; family Houyiibacteriaceae; genus JBCCRV01. Next base: position 21,464 of record JBGCFM010000157.1, read on the forward strand.
GCGTCACGATGTCGACTTCGCCGCGGAGCGCGCGGGCCATGTTGACCACGACGGGACCGTCTGGGGCGGGACCAGGGACTCGGCCCTGCGTCACAAGCAGGAATCGAACGCGGCGAGGCACCGGACCATCGTACACGTTCAGGTGCCGCGAATCTTCGCTTTTGGCCGCGAATTGGAAACACGTTCATTCGTTACTTGCGCCCAGCCGGCCCTCACGGCTACAACGTCGGCTTACGCCCGCTCTCTGCGGGCTCTTACTGGAGGACCGTCTGCGTGAATGAGCTCGCCCGCTATCTTGTTGAACATCTTGTCCTCGATTTCGACGGAGCGCTCACCATCGACGAGCTGCGTAAGTTCCTTCGGGATGAAGACAGCCGTGAAGCCCGCCACCTCTTGACCAAGCTCATTGAGGACAAGGGCGTGGACAACCTGATGGTGACCGTGGCGGATTGTCTCAAGGACCACATCCGCACCGGAATCAACGAGGCTGTCGTTCGCCAGCAGCTCAACATGTACAGCGAGTCCTAGGCTCGCGTTCCTGTTCTCGGAGTGATTCCACCCACATTTTCGACTCGGACGCTCTTGTGTCTGGCTTTGTTGTGCGCGTGTTCACCCCTCAACCTCGACGAACCCGCGACGTTTGTGGCTTTCGGGCCTGCAACGACCGAGGTTTCTCGCCGTCCGTCGCTTGAAGTCACCTTCGATCGACCTCTGCTGCCCGAGAGTGTGAGCAGGGCGAGCGTCTCGCTGTGGTCGGGAAGCACGCGTTTCGCCCTCTCCGTCGAGCCCGACCCGACCTTGCCCGGTCTTCGAGCAAGGCGTCTGGGTGGGGCTCCTCTCGAGGCTGACATCGAGTTCGAGCTTCGCATCGATGGCGTTCGCTCACTGGATGGGCTGCCGAGCGATGCCTTCGAGGTCCTATTCCAGACAGGCGACGACCTGAGCGAGAGCACTCCCGAGGCGGTGACGTGGCCCCAAGCAAAGGCGATTTTCGACACTCACTGCGTCGACTGTCATTCGGACCGAGACGTCCTCGACCTCTCGTCGCCGGAGGGAATTCGGACCACGGCGATCGGCGTTCCAGCAGGCCGACACCACTTTCGCTCCCCCGAACGAGGGTTGGCAGGGCTCGAGCTCATCTCCCTTCTAGGCGGTGTTGGCAGGCCCGGGTTTAGCTACCTGATGTACACACTTATCGACGATCCCCACCTGCTCGGCGGGCCGATGCCGCCGTCTGGCGCCCTGAGCCCAGCAGAAATCCAAGTGCTGAGGGATTGGATCCGTTCCGGCGCCCCGACTGAGTAGTCATTTGGCCTTCCGCGCCGCCAGATTTGGGCTAAGCTCGCCGCCGAATGGCACGCTTGTCTCCGGTTCTTGCTTTGCTTTGTTTTCTCCACCTGCCCGCCTGTGGGGATGATGAGGGGCCTGAACCTGAACCGGTGGAGAACGTGGAAGTCCCGTCGCTCATCACAGAGCTTCCAGGCGTCGACGTCGAGGTTCTCACAGGGCCTGGCGATCGCCGGATGTGGGAGCAGCTCGTCAATGACCTGCTCTCTCCTTGCGGTGACCCCATCAGCATCGCGCAGTGCGTCACGACGGAGGGGTCCTGCTCCGCATGTCGGCCGGCAGCAAACTACGTTGGGCGCCTCGTCGCAGAGGGCCTCGACCGCGGTGATGTCCGGGAGCTGTATCGAGCTCGCTATAGCGGTGAGCCGTTGGATGTCCCCATCGCGGGGGCGCCGGTCAAAGGTGCCCGCATGGGCGCCGTCGTCACGATCGTCGAGTTTTCCGACTTTGAGTGCCCCTACTGTGGCATCGCGACGCCCATCATCCGCTCCCTCGTCTCGGAGTTCGAGGGCCAGGTTCGTGTCGTATTCAAGCACTACCCTTTGAGCGGACATGAGAACGCTCTGCCAGCCGCGAAGGCAGCCATCGCGGCGATGCGACAGGGCAAGTTTTGGGAGATGCATGACCTGCTCTTCGCCAACCAAGATGCCCTCCAGCCGTCCGACTTCGACCGCTATGCGGAGGAGCTCGGTCTGGACGTCGACCAGTTCCACGACGACATGGACGACCCAGAGACCGGCGCCTTGGTAGAGCTCAACCGAAGCGAAGGCCGCGGCCTCGGCGTGGAAGGAACGCCCTCGATCTACATCAACGGCCGGAAATTCGAGGAACCCTTCGAGAACCTTTCGTCGTATATTCGAGAAGAGATTGACGCTCGCGAGTAGAGTTCGCGGGCAAGAATAAGCCCTCCACTTTGAATCCGTGCCCCATGGGCGCGTCGAAAGCGCGTATGACCCGACGATTCCTCCTTATCGCTCTTCTTTGTCTTGGCGTGACGCTGCCCGCGGTGGCGCTTCGAGATGGCGCCCGCGCACCAGAGATTGGCCTTCGGGACACGGACGGCCAGATGGTTCGAATGGCGGATCTTCGAGGTAAGGTCGTGCTCGTCGACTTCTGGGCATCTTGGTGTGCACCGTGTCGTGAGGAGATCCCCTTCCTGAATCGACTGCAGGCGGAGTTTGGTGACGACCTGGTGGTCGTTGGCGTCAACATCGACCGCGACGAGTCCAATATGACGAGCTTCATGCGGCGAACCCCGATGCGCTTTCGAGTCGTTCACGACAGCGGCGGAGAGCGCGTGGCAGAGCGCTACTCACCCCCTCGGATGCCATCGTCGTACATTATCGACCGACGCGGCATCGTTCGCCACATCCACGCCGGCTACCGTGCGTCGGATGCGGACGACATCGAAGAACATGTGCGCAACCTGATTCGCTAGGCTCCGCGGCGTCCCTTGGGCCGCCGCATTGGCTTGTATAGACAAGTCAGCCGGAGCCGAGCCTCAAACTGCGAGGTCGTACTAGGCAGGCGGCAGTAGCGACCCGCGAGCCTTGTTCAGGAACTCGCCAAGTTGCAGGGCGATGTAGGAGCCCAAGTCGGCGTCGGAGTCACTGAAGTCCGAACCTTCGCGGTTGAGCATTTGAATCGTGGCGAGGTGTCGGCCGTTGTGGACGGAGACGAGGTAGAGTCCGTTCTCGAACTCGAGGCCTTCTCGTCCGTCGTGTTCGAGGTCCCTCCGTTCATCCCCGGCTCCGACGAGGAGGGGACGCCGAGATGCTGTCACGACGCCAAAGAGGCCTGCGTTTTGAGGGATGGCATGTCCACGGCGTTGTTCGCCGCCCGGCCCACTCGTCGAGACCACACGGTGGACGTTTTCGTCGATGTCATAGAGACATGCGGTCACGGCAGCGCAGGGAATCAGATCCTCGAGCAGGCGGAGGCAGAACTCGACCCCTTCGAGGGGGCTCGCGACGAAGAGCAGGTCCTGGCAGGCTTCAAAGGCATCGGTGAGGCGCCGGTCTTGGTCGTTCGTTGTGGACCGTTTTCGTGGCGGTGGAGCCGCCGACTGGCGCGCGCTCTGCAGGGGGTGTTCCACCACGCGCTCCTGCCAGTCTTTCTCAGCCACCGTCACCATCGGCGGCGTCTTGGGTTGATCGGTCCAGCTATGATCGAAGATGGCGACGTTAACAAATCGTCCCTTGGGGCCGTCGGCGAGGAGTCCCATCAAGGACAGGGCGCGGGCCCGGGCGACGGCTTCGGCGTCGGCCTCGCTGGTGCTCGCATCAACGACGTAGGAGCGCTCGCGATAGGTGAGCGGGCTGGCGTCGGACGGGTCTGCGTCGCGGCGGTGAAGGATCTTCCAAGCAACCCCGGCGACGCGACCTTCGTCATCGTCGTTCGGAACCTTCGCTGCTTGCTCTTCAGCCTCCCGTGCGAGACGCGCGGCTTCGGCCTTGGCGTCGGCTTCTGCCTTGGCTTCGGCTTCGGCCTTGGCGTCGGCCTCTGCCTTGGCTTTTGCTGCCTCTGCGGCTTCCGCCGCGGCAACCTCCGCTGCGGCGGCTGCTGCCGCTTCGGCCTCGGCCTTCGCGGCAGCGTCGAGTTCCCTCTGTGCTTCGGCGGCGACCTCAGCTTCCAGTTTGGCTTCGACCTTCGCCTGCGCTTCGGCGGCCACGATCGCGTTGGGTTTTCGTGGAGCCCCGTCGGGGCCGATAGTCAGCGCAGAAGTCTCCACCGTTTTGTCCACCGAAGCGGCGACCGGCGTCGGTTCAAGCGCAGGAGCGGCGGGGGCCGGAGGCACGTACGCCATCGTCTGTTTGAGCGGGCTTTTCCCGGGCGGCTTCGCGATGGGCGGGGCGTCCGGAAGGTACGCCATCGTACGAGCGCGCTGGCGCTTCTTCGGGGCGGCGGGCGCCGACGGCGGGGCGCTCGGTGAGGGGGCCGGCGTGGAAGGGGCTGCAGCAGGGCGTGGGGGCGAAGCCGCCACCAAGGGAGATGGAACCGCCGCCGCGCTCTGCGGAGCAGCGCTCACGGGGGCTACGCTCTTTGGAGCCGGCGCTGCGCTCTTTGGGGGCGCAGCGCTTTTGGGGGGTGCCGCACGAGGGATCGGATCCGACGGGATCTTCATCCCAGGCGTCGAGGCCGGCGGCCGGTAGGAGGCGGACGAATCGACCTGGAGCACGAAGCGGCGACGTTCGACGGGGTCGAGGATCGTTACCCGCCCGTCGCCAGCGACGGCGCAGCTAGAGCCGGTGGGTACTCCACCGCTCTCGCCCATCGAAGTTCGGCCGAGCCGAAGCGCGGTCATCCAGTTGTCAGCCTCGATCGTGACTTCTTCCACGCTCGAGTCGGAGCCAAGCTCCATGACGCTCATCCGCCAACGTTTAGTGCTCACGTCATCTCGCTTTCACGAGCCGCGAAGCTACCAGCTCTTGGCTCTCTACGCATTGTCCTTGTGGACTCATGACCCGAGGAGAATCTTCAGATCCAACTTATTTCCATCCAGATCACGAACTTCATCCAGGCAAACGGACCCCGTTTTGCACCGAACGGCCCATCCCTCGGGCGAGTCCCAGGCCTCCGAGACGTTGAGCCCAAGCGGCGGCGGGCTCGCCGCGAGGGACGCCTGGACAAGCTCCGCGGGCGTATCGCCGAGTAAAATCTGTGCTCCGGGCTCGGGTCCCGCCGCACGGACCAGTCTAAGGATGGACTCCGCGCTTTGTCTCCAGTCGACGCGGAGGTCTTTGGACGATGGCGCCGGCGCGACGCTCACGAGGGCTTCGTCTTGCTTCTCGTTCGCCAAAGTCTCGCCCTTCGAAAGCGATCGCGCCGCCCACAAGAGCAGCTCCACCGCCGGGCGGTCGAGGGCCTTCGCAAGATCCCATGCGTTGGCGTCGTGCGGAATCGGGACGGCGATCTGCCGGACGACGCCTCCGGTGTCGTAGGTCTCCTCCAGCCGATGAAGGGTTACGCCCGTTTCTCGCTCCCCGTTTCGAAGGCTCCAGAAATAGGGGTCCGGCCCGCGATAGGCTGGAAGGAGGGAGGGGTGAGTGCCAAAGGCTCCCAGTCGCGGAAGAGACAGGATTTCCTTGGGAATTCGCTTGGGCCAGAAAAACGAGAGCAGAACATCCGGTTTTAGGTCCGCGACCTGCTCCCGAAATCCAGCTTCGGCCAGGTTTGGCAGGTCAAGATGGGCCGAATCAGGCAACAAACGGCGCAATCTACGCCTGCCTGGTAGGTCCAAGGGGCCATACGCGAGACCGACCGGGGCGAACCCTCCGCGTCGCAGGACCTCAGCGCCCAATGGAACCCCACAATAGAATATGCGTAAGCGGCTCATGTTTCGCCCTCGGATCATGGTATACCGCGGCCCTTGTGACCGACCAGCCCCGGAAGACCATTCGTGTCGTGGCCGCTGTAGTAGAGCGGAACGGGCGATACCTGATCACTCAACGACGTGCCGAAGCCGTACTGCCGAACCTATGGGAGTTTCCCGGTGGCCGTGTTGAAGGAAACGAGACCGACGGCGAGGCGTTGGTTCGAGAACTTCAGCATCGTTTGGGTGCCAACGCATCGCCGCGCGAGCTCATCAGCTACGTGAAGTACCCCTACGAGAAGTACACGGTAGAACTCTACCTCTACGCGTGTGACCTCGACGACGTGGAGCTGGCCTGCAGTGCGGTGCAGGACTTTCGTTGGGTGACGAGCGGCGAGTTTGACCGCTTCGGCTTCACTCCGGCGGACGAAGCGTCCATGAACGCTCTCCTCGGCGAGGGCTGAACGTGGAACCCACCCCAGCGACCTGTCCAACCTGTAGCACTGTAGTGCCCGAAGGTGCCGCCAAGTGCGTCGGCTGCGGTCAGGTGTTTGGTGAAGCGAATCGCTGTCCTCATTGCAACGCGATCGCGGGGGTCCGGCCTGCGGGCGGCGGACTCGCTTGCATGGCCTGCGGCAAACCCCGGAGCGGGGGCCCTGGCGTCACGGTGTTCCGGCCGAAAGGCGCGGGCGCTCGGGCAAAGAGCACGGGCAAGCGAACCATGGGGATCTTCGCTTTGGCTGCGGGGGTCCTCGGGGCCATCGCCGTGGCCGCCGCGATCCCTACGGGCATCGGTCTCGTCATCGCAGGCGTCGTGGGCGCTGTCGGCGTCGGCGCGGGAGCCCTCGCGATGCGCTCCGGTGCGAACAGTGGCCCGGCGTCGGGCTCCGAGGAGAATCAAATCCTCAGCCTGGCAGAGGAGAAGGGCGGCGTGCTGACGGTGACCGACGTCGCCCGCGCGCTTCACGTCACACAGGCGGAGGCTGACGCACTTCTCAGTGGCATGGCGGATGGATCCCGCGTTTGGGCCGAGGTGACCACCGACGGCATGATGCGCTATGAATTTCGCGAGCTCATGGCGCGACGTGGACCGAATGTGCGTGTCGCGGACGAACTCGCCGAGCGCATCGAGCTGAGCGCGGAGGAGCACGAGCTCGCCGAAGCTGAGCGTGAGGTCGAAGCGATGCTCTCCGGCGGGCCCGACCTGGACTGAGCGCCGGAGCCACCATGGTCTGGAACATCGGGATCGTAGGCGCTGGGTTTGCGGGGGCGACCTGTGCGCTCTTTCTTCGCGAAGGTGGGCACGCGGTGACGGTCTACGAGGCGGTTGCGGAACCTCAGCCGGTGGGCGCCGGCATCCTCCTGCAGCCCACGGGTCAGGACGTGCTTCGACGCCTTGGACTCTACGACGACGTGGAAGCGCGTGGCGCGACGGTGGACGAGCTCAGCTGCGTGACGGGAGACCGACTTGTGTTTCGTTTGGGGTACGCCGATGGCGGTTCGCCCGCCGGACTCGGTCTCCACCGCGGCGTCCTCTTCGACGTGCTCTACAGAGCGCTTCGTCCCGCTGGCGTGGATGTTCAGCTAGGCGTCGAGGTGGCCGACGTACGACATGGGTGCGTGTATGACGGCGAGGACACGAAGCGAGGTCAACACGACCTGGTCATCGTTGCCGATGGCGCACGTTCAACGGTTAGGGAACGGACCTTTGCCCAGATGCGCGACGAAGCGTACCCGTTTGGCGCTTTGTGGTTCGTCGCCGAAGACCCGGAGCGCCGTTTCCAAGGAAAGCTCCACCAACAGCTACGCGGCGCCGATGAGATGATCGGTTTCATGGCGACGGGGCTCGGCCCCACCGGGGACGTGCCGCTCGTGAGTTTCTTTTACAGCGTGGCGTCATCGCGCGTGGCGGCTCTTCGCAAAGCCGGCCTTGGCGCGTTCAAAGCCAGCGTCTTGGAGGTCGCGCCCCAGGCGGGTCCGATCTTGGCTCAGATTCACTCGATGGATTCTCTGCTCTTCGCGGGGTACCGAGATGTCGTTCTTTCCCGGCCTTACCGGGACCGCACGGTGTTCATCGGGGACGCGGGGCATGCCATGAGCCCACAGCTCGGCCAAGGCTCGAACCTCGCTCTTATCGACGCCGAAGAGCTTGCGCGTCATCTCAGCGAGCACACGGATCTCGCCCACGCCCTCGACGCCTTCTGGCGGAGTCGCCGAGGCCACCAGCGCCTCTATCAGTTCGCCTCACGCTGGCTGACGCCTTTCTTTCAGTCGGACGCTCAGCTCCTCGGCCGGCTGCGGGACCTGACCTTTCCCCTCGCGACACGCTTTTCGCCACTTCGTCGGCGAATGATTCGTGTCCTAAGTGGTCGCGAAGCCGGCGTTTTGCGGCGCCCCTACCGTTTCAAAAACGGCGAATGAGCGAAGAGGCGCATTCCCTCAAACGTGTGGTCGGGCTGCCGGGAGCGGTGCTCCTCGGGCTCGGGTCCATCCTCGGAACGGGCGTCTTCGTAAGCATTGGTCTTGCCGCCGGCGTCACGGGCTCGTCGGTGCTCCTCGCGACGCTCATCGCCGGTGCCCTCGCCGCGTTCAACGGGCTCTCCAGCGCCCAACTCGCCGCGGCCCATCCTGTGAGCGGCGGCACGTATGAGTACGGGTATCGTTTTCTCACGCCAGCGTTAGGGTTCAGCGCAGGGTGGCTCTTCCTCTGCGCGAAGTCCGCGTCGGCGGCGACGGCGGCTCTCGGTGTCGTCAGCTATGCCCTCGGCGCTGCGTCCATCGACGACGCGTATACACCCGCGCTCGCGCTCTGTTTGGTTGGCCTCGTCAGCGGGCTTGTGGCGAGCGGACTACGGCGTTCCAATCGCGTCAACGCGCTCTTGGTGTTCCTCACAATGGCGTCGCTTATGACCTTCGTTTTCGCCGGCGTTTCCGCGAACGACGCGTGGCCAATACTGGAGTTTCGCGCCGGCGAAGCGGGGCTCCTTGAGGCGAGCGCGCTGATGTTCGTCGCCTTTGCGGGCTACGGACGAATCGCGACGCTTGGCGAAGAAGTGAGCGAGCCGCGAAAGACCATCCCGCGCGCGATCATCGCGACCCTCGTCGTGAGCGCGGCGCTCTACGTCGCCGTCGCCATCGCCTACGTCGGCACGCCCGACGTCCCCAGTGGCGCGTCCCTCGAGGTGGTCGCCCGCAGCATGGGTTGGTCTGGGCTCCACCTTGTCGTCGCCGCCGGCGCGCTCCTGGCAATGTTAGGGGTATTGCTGAACCTCTTGCTTGGGCTGTCCCGCGTTACGCTCGCCATGGCTCGGCGCGGTGACCTTCCGGCGCCCCTTGGAAGTCTGAGCGAGGATGCTCAGCCACGAGCCGCGGTCTTCTTCGTCGGAGCGCTAGTCGCGCTCCTCGCGGCGATCGGCGATGTCCGCACGACGTGGTCCTTCAGCGCCTTCATGGTGCTCGTGTACTACGCGCTCACTAACCTCGCCGCGCTGCGTCTGCCCCCGGAGCATCGTCTTTTTCCCCGTTGGATCTCCGGGCTCGGCTTCCTGGTGTGCGTAGGCCTAGCGTTTTGGGTGACGCCGGTGATCTGGGCCGTCGGCCTCGCGCTCTTGGCCACGGGTCTCGTACTTCGCGCCATCGGGCATCGTCTTCGAGCCCGGGCGACTTAGTCGAGGGCGGGGCGGGTGCCGTTGGGCGAAGTCACCGCGTGGCTCAAACAGATCACGAGCACGAGAAGGGAGCGGTACACGTCGTCGAGTTGCTCCAGGTCTACCTCGCCGCCGCTCTGATCGAGCGCTTCGTGGACATGATGCTGAACGTAGGAGAGCACAGCGGGCTGACTCATCGCGAGGACATCGTCGCTGTCGAGAATCTCGCTCGGGTCGTCCGCGCGTAGCTCTTCGTCCACCGTGAGCATCGCGTTGGACACATCTATGGCGCTCTCGTCGACCTCATCGAGTCGCGTTGGGAACGCTTCGCGGAACGCCAGATAGACGGTGACCGTCAGAAAGTACCCGAGGCTTTGCACCAACTCATCGCTGCTGAGCGCGAGCTTCTCGGCCATCCACTGAGCGAGGGCGGGTTGCCGACGGTCGAGGTCTGCGTACCCGCGATCAAGGGCGTCCTGTAGGGCTGCGTCATCCTCTTCGAGGGTGGCCTCCACGGCTTCAATGATCTCGGAGTCGACGACGGCGTATGCCGGCACGGCTCTTAGCGCTGCCTTACGGAGGAACACCCGGCGACGTTACAACGGCGCGGCGGCGTTCGCACTCGCTATTCGTCGTAGAAAAGCGGCTCGCGCGTGCCGACAAACTCACTGATGAGGGCCTTATCCTCTTCTGTGAGTTCAACGAACTGGACGCCCATTCCGGGAAACATCCCATCTTCCGCCATGATCGGGTCGCGCTGCCAGCGCACCACCCCCGTGAGTTTGAACTCGGCGCCACCTGGCAGGCCGAACTCGAGTTCGATGCGCGTGCCGATGGGCTGGAGATCGTAGGTGGCGACGAAGAGGCCACCTTCGGAGACGTCTTCGGTGAAGCCAGTGTAGAAGTTGGAGTCGCTGTAGACACCGACTTCAGTGGCGACGGATACACGTTCTGCAGTTCGTCGATTGGCCCCAGAGGCGTCTTCTTTCCTCGAGGGAAGGGGGGGAGGTCCCGGCTGAGCTTGTTCCATGCAAACTGTGAACGGCTCTTGGGCGTAGCCCTGAAGGACAAACGCTCGTCGTTCGAAAAAAAAGCCGCCGGAGGGCAGCTTTGTTTTCGTTCTACTCGTCGAAGAACATCGGCGCGCGCTTCCGAATGAAGCGCAGGACAAGATCGCGGGACTCCGCGCTGAGCTTGTCAAACTGGATTCCCATGCCGGGGACCGAGTCCGAGCTAAGATCGAAGGGGTCACGTACGAATCGAATCCAGCCCTTGCAGCGAAACTCGAAACCGCCTGGGAGTGTCACGAGCGCGTTGACGCGGGTGCCGCGCGCCAGGACTTCGTAGGTGCTCAGGAAGACGCCGCCTTCACCGATCTCGCCGCTGAAGCCCACGTAGAAGTTGGACTCGGTGTTTGCGCCAATGTTCGCCTCCACCTCTTCCTCGGCGCCGCCTTCGGGCGCTGGTGGGGCTTCGATCTTCGCCGGCGCAATACTGCGAGGCTTCTTCGCCGGGGGGGGCGTGTCGTCTTTGATCGTATCCGATGCTGCGGGCGCCGGAGGCCGTCGCGAGGGCACGGTGGTCAGCGGGTACAGAGCGCTCATGGCTTTCGCCAAGGTCTCCGTGGCCAGCGCGACTCCATCGTGGGTGCTGCGCACATCCTGAAGCAGGGCCAAGGTCTGGGAAAGAGTCCCGAGGGCCTTCTTGACGCAGGACTTGCCGTCTAGCTCCGACGAAGCCTTCTCTGCTTCGAAGAGCGCACCGACGGATTGGGCGATGTTGGAGGCGACCGCCATCACGTCGTCGGGGATGTTGGAGTCTGCTTGGAGGGCTTCGAGAGCCTTGCCGAGGGATTCGCGGGATTCGCGGGCCGTGTCGGCGCCGGAGTAACTCATGGGGATTCCTTCACTAAGAAGCCACTTTCATAGCCGGGCGCGATGATACTCCGCACAGCGCCAAGGTCTAGCCAAGATCGCGTTCGTAGACCACACGGGCTCGTCCAGCGCCGGCATAGTGGGGCGCCACGGTGGCCCTGAAGCCGAGAGCCTCGTGAAAACGAAGAGCACCTTCGTGTCCAACGGGGGAAATCGCCTTGAGACTTCTTGCGCCGGCGGCCCTGCACTTTTCCTCAAAACGGGCGTACAGCCGCTGCCCGACACCGAGACGACGGTAGTCGGGGTGGATGCCAACGAGGTGGATATAGCCGAGGGGCGGGGACTTTGGGACGAGAAAACCCAGTAGAAACCCTGCCATTTTGCCGTCGTCTTCTGCAACGATGGCGTCGGATCCGAGCTCGTGGAAGAGATGGGGCGCGGCTCGCTGAGCGCCCGGTCCGCCCCACCAGCGGTCCATGACCGTGGATAGGTGGTCGAAGTCGCTCTTTGTCATGGGGCGTAAGGTGATCTCAAGGTCGGCCACAGGACATCGTACAACGAAGCCGGCGAAATAGCAGTCCTCCGAAGCGCGGGAGGAAGAGTTCGCCGAATTCTCGTTCGTTTGGTAGGAAACAAGGGTGAGCGAGCCCCTCTTTTGTCCATTCTGTAACGAGTGCTTCGAGGAGGCTGCCCGCTGCCCGGACCACGACATCCCCCTCGTCGGTTTTGAGGAGCTTCAGAAGACCCGCGCGCGTTCGGCGCCCAGCAAAGAAGAAGCTGTTGAAGCCTACTCACCGCGCTTCGGCCGTATTTTTCTGATGGCGGCGGCTTTTCTCTGGCTTCTGGGGTTCTCACTCCCGTTCGTCGCCATCCCTGAGCGCGGCGCCGTGAGCGGTTTTGCGCTGGCCTCTGCCTCCGCTCTCAACCTCTGGATGGTGCCGGCGCTCTCCTTCGCCATCTTCAGCATCCTTGTCCGCCGCCGCACGCCCGCGGCGATGCAGAGCGCCCGTTTGGCGGTGGCTGTGTTGGCTGGCGGTGTGGGGGCGAGCCTTGGATTCACGCTCTATCGTGTCTACAACACGACCCACCTGCTCGTGGAACGGGTGGGCCACACCATCGAAGTTGTGCCCCAGGCGGGGGTATTCGTCATCGGCCTAGGGGTCGCCATCGGGCTTGTCGGCGCACTTCGCTTCGGCGTTCTCAAAGACGCTCCGCCCACCTACCGCGTCGAGTAGCGTGCCGTCCGGCGCGATCCGTATTTCTCCAGTCGTCGCGCGGATGCTAGGGTCTGCGCCGTGACGACCATCGTCGAACTCGAAAACGTAGAAAAACGCTACGGGGACCTCAAGGCCCTTGGTGTGGAATCGCTTGTGCTCGAAGAGGGCAGCATCGGTCTCCTGGGTCCGAACGGAGCAGGCAAGAGCACGCTCCTCAAGATCCTCCTGGGCCTCGTCGAACATGACACCGGATCGGTCAAAGTGTTCGGCGAGGAGGTTCGTCGCGACCCCTTCGCTATCCGCGCACGCATTGGATATATGCCGGAGGGGGACGCTGTCATGGCTGAGCTTACGGCCCTTGAGTACGCGGTTTTCGCGGCGGAACTATGCGGACTTCCCAAGGCAGAAGCGCAAGGGCGAGCTCATCAAGTTCTCCACTACGTCGGCCTCGGCGAAGCGCGCTACCGGCGCCTCGGAAGTTACTCCACGGGCATGAAACAGCGCGCCCGCCTTGCCCAAGCCCTTGTTGGCGACCCGAAACTTTTGCTCCTCGACGAGCCGACGAGTGGACTTGACCCGCGTGGCCGCGATGAAATGTTGGAGTTGATTCAGGACATCCCCACGCGAACCGGCGCGACGGTGATCCTCTCCACGCACATTCTTCCGGACGTCGAAAAGACCTGTGACCAGGTCGTCGTTCTTGCCGGCGGACAGTCGCTCTACGCGGGCCCCCTCGCGCCCCTCGTGGCTGTCGAGGCGGGCATCTTTGAGGTGCGCATCAAAGGGGATCCCGAGCCGTTTCGGAAGGCTCTCGAGCTCGAGCGCTGCCTCGTGAAGACTCGCGCAGCGGATCTCGAAGTTCGGCTTCCCGAAGGCACGACGCCTTCACTCATACTCAGCGTTGCGCGCACCGGGGGCTTTCAGGTTCGCCACATGGCGCCGCTGGTCATGACTTTGGAGCGCGCGTTCTTCAAGACCCTCGAAGACGCGGCGCCCTGAGCGCGGCCTAATAGTGATGCGCCATAGTGTGAAACTATCGCGTTTATCGATTTCTTATATTGGGGCAATGGGTGTGACCAGGTCATCCTGACCTCATGGCCCATCGATTCCTTCATACCCTCGTCTTCTCCAGCGTTCTGGCGCTCGAGGGGTGCTCCACCAGTCATTCTTCACAAGGGGACCTGCCAGACGGCGGGATGCCGGACGCGCCGAACCCCGACGCTTTCTTCGACGCCGGTCCACGACCCTTCGATACTGGTCCGGCTCGCGTAGATGCGGGCCCGCCGCCTTTCGATGGGGGGTCCACGAATGTCGATTCCGGCGCGCCGGACGCTGGGCGTCCCACAGACCCGCGACTCTGCGAACCCGGATGGCAGACGACGAAGGCCTCGACCTGTCAGCCCATCGACATGAACGACCCCGACTCGCCGCTCATTTGTTACTCGAGCTTCATTTGCGAGCCGGTGATGAACGACGCTGGCGAGCTCGTCGAAGAGTGCCGGGAATGGGAACCTGGAGACGGCGGCTGCATACTCCCGAGGTCTGAATAGTGCAGTATGTGTCGAGTCAGACGTCCGCGCGCATAAGCGCAGACGGACGGTGGGGAGGCCGCGTCACGCGGCGTGCCCTCCCAGCCATCGAGGTCCAGGGGCTCTCGCCGGAACTCCGCGCTCAGATGGCGGGCATCTGGCTGATGCAGGCGGCGACGGAAAGTCGCGTCGCTCGCTCGTTCGAGATCATCGGTGACAGCTTGCGCTCCCTTGGCGCGGACGCCGGCATCATCCGACTCGCTGCCCGTGCCGTGGATGACGAACACCGCCACGCAGCGCTCTGCGAAGAACTCGCCGGCGCTTACGCGGGTCAAGGTGTCGGGCCGCACGTGGAGCTTGCCCATCGATCGCCGGAGCATCGCGACGCGTCCGAAGCCCTTCGTCACGCGCTTTACGTTGTCGGCCAGTGCGCGCTCAACGAGACCTTCGCCAGCGCCTACCTCAGCGCGGCGCAGTTGGGCGCGACGCAACCCCTTGCCGCGGCAGCTCTCAAAGAGCTCACGAGCGACGAAATCGATCACGCGCGCGTCGGCTGGGCGTTTCTCACGGACATGCCCAAGGCGATGCGTCCGCTGATGAGCGATTGGCTCTTGCCTCTGACGGTGTGCAACCTGCGCGAATGGCGTGCGATCGAACTGCCCCCAGATGACTCTCTGGCGGCTCACGGCGTCCCGCCGCAGGACCTGGCGCGCCAGTACCTGAACGACGCGTTGACCGGTGTGCTGCTCCCGGGCTTTCGCCATGTCGGACTAGACACCCGTGCCCTCGAGTCGTGGGTTCGGTCCGGCGCGTCCACGAACGCGCCCTAGCGCCCCTTCGCCTCTCCAGCCTTGGCCGCGTCCGGCTTCAAAGGTAGGGTCCGAGGATGGCGTTCTTCGACGGCCTCTTCGAGCGCATCGACAATCTCGCAAAGCCCGGCAAAGGGCTCTTTGACCGCGCCACGCGCTTCATTGACGATGTCCTCCTTCTCCCCGAGGAAGCAAAGGAAGCGCTGACCCGCGGGGAGGCGCTGGTGCTGGATGAGCGCTTTGAAGAGGCGGAGCAGTGCTTTTTGCAGGTGCTGGCGGAGCGCCCATCCCTCACCCGCGGGGCCCTCGGTCTCGCGCGTTCGCGGGAAGGTCTCGGCGACCTCGAAGGCACCTACGAAGCGTTGATGGAGGCCCGCGAGTTCGCGCCGGAGGACGCACACCTTGCCCTCTGGACCGCCCGGGCGGCGTTGGCCGCGGGTCATCCCGCGGATGCGCGGGACGCGGCCCTCGCGGCGAGCCGAGGACTGGCGGGGGAGGGCGGCGAGAACTTCGCCGACGCGTGCGCGACTTTGGCTTGGGCTGAGTGGCACGGTGGACGGCCGGACCGCGCAGTTCGAGAGCTGCGCAAGGCGCTCAGTGTCTCCGACCGTGACGATTTTCGTGTCGCCCTCGTCGCCGCTCTTGTCGACGCTGGAGATGGCGCCGCAGCCCTCTCCAGCGCTTCGGGGCTGGACCCGCTGCGCCTCGGTCCGATGGACGCTTGGCGCGTGGGCGAGTCTTTGGTTCGAGCCGGTCATGGCCCTTTGGGACAACGCTTCATGGCTGTCGCGGCGGACGCTGGCGTGCGAGAAGCGTGGGTCGCCCTGGGACGGGTGACACTGAACCTCGGCGACTTGGAGGCGGCGGTGTCCCAAGCACGGCGTGCAATTGCCGAAGGCGGAGGTGCTCCAGCGCTCACGCTCCTCGCCGACGCGCTCTTGGCCGGCGGCGACGACGCCGGGGCCGCCGAGGCTCATGAGGGCGCGGCGCAGTCCGTCACCGGCGCAGAGGCGTCGCTCGCTTGGGCGCGCGCCCTGCGGGTCGTTCCGCGTGACGAGCACGACGCCATCCAGCGATACGCCGAGAACCTGCGCGCTTGTGCGGAGCCTGGGGAGCGTGCGGCGCAGCAGCTGCTTTGGGCCTCGCGTTTGCTCCTCTCGTCCCCAGGAGCGCAGGGGACCGGAGAGGAGATCCAGACCGACGAGGTCCAGGAGCCACGGCTCGCGTTGGCCCTGGCGGGGCACCACGCGCACGCCGACGAGCACCGAGAAGCGCTTGGTTTCCTAGACGTGTTCGACTCGCTTCGCTCCGGCGCGGACGACTGCCCCGCCGCGGACGCGGCCTACGCTGGAGAGCTTCGGCGCAGCAGCCTGCGGGCGGTATGGCGCGGCGAGGGCGAGGTCGACCTTCCGGCGGCCATCGACGCCGCCGCGCAGTTTGGTGAAGAACGAGGGCTGGGCGATGTGGCACGCGGCGCTCTGCGTCTGCGCGACGAGCTCGACCGTCCGCTCCTGGTTGGAGTCCTCGGCGAGTTCAACGCGGGAAAATCGACGTTCATCAACGCGTTTATCGGCGCGAAGGTGGCGCCGATGGGAATCGTGCCGACAACGGCTACCTTGAACGTTCTGCGCGGTGGCGCGAATCGAGTGGTCCGTGTGGTCTTCCGGGATGGCAGCACACGCGAAGGCAGCCATGAAGCCCTACGGCCCATACTGGAGGAGCTGAACGCGGTGGGGGCCGACGCCGTCGGCGCGAAGGGTCTCGACCAGGTGGAGATCGTGGTTCCAAGTGAGCTTCTTGAGCGCGTCTGGATTCTCGACTCGCCGGGGACCAACGCTCTCGACCCCGAACACGAGAGACTCGCTCGCGAAGCGGCCCGCAGGGCGGATGTTGTGCTCTGGGTCTTCGATGCCGCGCAGGCCGGCAAGATGACCGAGACCAAGATGCACGCGGAGATTCGTGCACAAGGGCGCTTGGTATTGCCGGTGCTCAACAAGTGCGACCGACTCAAAGAGGGCGAGCTTGAAGAGGTGAGCGCCGTCATCGAGGAAGGGTTCGGCGTCAAACCCGTCCCGCTTTCGGCGAAACGTGCCCTCAAAGCCAAGCTCGACGATGACGCTGATCTGCTGGAAGCCAGCGGGTTTCCCGAGCTCATGCGGCGTCTCGACGCCGATGTGTTTAGCCAGTCGCGGATGTTGAAGCGCCAGGCCTGCGCTGGGCGCCTCGCGACGCTCCTCGATGACGCCTTTCGTACCGAGCAGGAACGTGCCTCGGGCCGCGCCGTGGAGGCCGAAGCCCTCGAGAAGATTCGAGAGGAGCTGCCCAAGATGCGGCGCGCGGGTCTCCTCGCCGTCGACGACGCCCTCCGTGTGTTCGCGCGCGAGCTCGATGAGGCGTTCACCTCGGCGCGGGAGGAGGTCCTTGCCTTCGCACGCCCACGTCGCGGTCGCTTTGCTTCCAAAGGGGTTCACCCGGAGGACCGAGCGTTTCTCAGAGAGGTTCTTGGGCGGCGGGTTCGCGAAGCCATCGAGCGTTGCGAGAAGCGCCTCCGAGCTCAGCTTCGCGCGGCGCTAGCCGTCGACTGGCCTCCGGGTCAGGACCCACGTGCAGGCATCGATGATGTTCTCCGTCCGGCCCTCACGGGATTCGCCGGCTACCAAAGAGGACGCCTCGATGGGGGCCTCGAGCGTTTCTTCGACGAAGAGCTCGCGCGAAACGAGCTGAGCGCCGAAGGGGTTTCCGCGGCCCTCGCAAAGGTCCGCGCCGACGAACGAGATGAGCTTCGCCCCGGCCTCCTGGAGGCCGTCGAGGGGATGATTCAGGCCACCGACGAAGGTCTCGATTCTGCTGTCCAGAGCTCGCGTTCGGCGGACGCGTCCCTTCGCTCCGCGGTTTTAGGACCCTTGATGGCCCTCCGAGATGTGCTCATGGAAACGCGAGACGCTCTCTGAAGAAAACGAACGGTTCATGAATTCGCTTCAAAAGGGTGATGAATCGACCCATCCGGAGGAAGACGGTCGAATTGCAGTCATCTTGCCAATCGGCGCTTCCGTTATGGGGGAGCGAAACCGTATACTCGAGTTAGTCGCCCCGGCGGCTGGAGACTGAATGGAGATCAAACAACAACTACGACTCTCTCAGAACATCGTGATGACGCCTCAGCTGCAGCAGGCCATCAAGCTGCTGCAGATGTCACGAATGGAGCTCGTGGAGCTCGTTCAGGAAGAGCTCCTCGAGAACCCGGTCCTCGAAGACGGTATGGATGGTCACGACACGCGCGAAGTCGCGATGGAAGACTCGCCGACCATCGACAAGCAGATCGCCAGCGACGACAAAGCGGCGACGGACCAGGACAACAAAGAGCAAAAAGACGACATCGATTGGGAACGTTACCTCGAGAATCACGCGCTTCAGCAGCCTCTGCCGAGCGTCCGGCGCGGTCCAGACGAGGAGATGCCTGGCGTCGACCAGACGCTTACTCGCGGGGATGACCTCGTGGATCACCTCGCCTGGCAGCTTCGAATGGGCGATTTTATCGACGAGGAGCAGAAATTCGGCGCCCTTGTCCTCGGTCAGCTGAACGAGACCGGCATGCTCGTCATGGACGACGTCCCCGTCGACGAGATCGTGCCTCGTTTCGCCGTTGAATCCGGCCTTCATCCCGAAGATGCCGAAGAAGTCCTGAACATGATGCAGCGTTTCGACCCGGTGGGTTGCTGCACGCGTTCCCTCGAAGAGTGCCTCTTGGTCCAGGCGGATCACTTCGGCATGGACGAGCTGACCAAGCGCGTTCTGCGTGAGCATCTCAAGGACCTCGAGCGCCGGAACTACAACAACATTGCGAAGGCTCTCGAGATTGAGATCGAGGAAGTCTACGACATCGCTCAGGTCATCACGGACCTGGAGCCTCGCCCTGGCCGAAACTTCGCGAGCGCGGAGCCACGCTACATCACGCCCGATGTCTACGTGCACAAGGTCGGCGACGAGTACTTCGTCATGGCCAACGACGACGGGATGCCGAAGCTCAAGATCAGCGGTTTCTACCGCGCGGCGATGGCCGACGACCCGAAGGCCAAGGAGTACATCAAGGGCAAGCTTCGCAGTGCCCAGTGGCTGATTCGATCCATCGACCAGCGACGAAAGACCATCATCAAGGTCACCGAGTGCATCGTTGAAAAGCAGCGCGAGTTCTTCGACAAGGGCATCGAATACCTGAAGCCGATGATCCTTCGTGACGTCGCCGAGTCCGTTGGCTTGCACGAGAGCACCATCTCTCGTGTGACGTCGAACAAGTACGTCAACACTCCCCGTGGCCTCTTGGAGCTCAAGTTCTTCTTCAACTCCGCGATTCGCCGCGACAACCAAGACGACATCGCGTCCGAGAGCGTCAAGCAAGCGATCAAGAAGATCGTGGACGCCGAGGACTCGAAGAGCCCGTACTCGGACCAGAAACTGGTGAAGATGCTCGCCGAGAGCGACATCAAGATCGCGCGCCGAACCGTTGCCAAGTACCGAGAAATGTTAGGTATTCTCAGTAGCACGAAGCGAAAAAAGTACTTCTAAGAGCGAATAAACTACGCGCGTGTTCGTTTCAAAAAAGCACTTTGAAACCGCACGGTACGACCCGAAACTTTCACGACCCCGAACAAAGACCCAAGGAGCCTCGATGCGCATCAACTTCACCTTCCGAAACCTCGACTCATCCGAACGCATTAAATCGTATGCCTCCGAGAAGATCGCGAAGTTTCAGAAGTACCTTCGGGCGCCCTTGGATGCTGAAGTGGTCGTCTCTGTGGAGCGACACATCCACGCCATCGACATCACCGTCAACGCGGATGGCCAGCGCTACGCGGCCCGCGAAGAGTCCGAAGACATGTACGCTTCCATCGACCTGTGCCTCGACAAAGTCGATCGTCAGATCCGAAGCAAGAAGGCCGCCGCCGTCGATCGAAAGCGCGGCTAGGGCCAGTTTTTTTCGCAAGCTGCGGTGGGGGTTGTCGTCGTCGAAGGCGTTTGCTAACCCGCCGCCATGGCTCTCGCGGACTACCTAAGCGAAGCTCGAATCGTCGTCCTGGCCAACGCGCCGGACAAGAGCGCGGCGATTCAGCGCGCGGCTTCCCTCTTGGCACACGAGACGGAGCTTGATGAGGCTTCGGTGCTGCGTGTGCTGCTCGAACGTGAAGCGCTTGCCACCACGGGCGTCGGAAGCGGCGTCGCCATGCCGCACGGCCGAATGAACGTTCCGGAGATCCGCGCCGCGTTGCTCATCGTCCCTGGAGGTCTCGCCTTCGACGCCATCGATGGACGTGACGTACAGCTTGTCCTTGGACTCCTCGCGCCGGCGGACCAGCCCACGCAGCTCCTGCGCGTTCTCGCGGACTCCTCTCGCGCACTCCGCCATGCCCACACGCGCGAGCGGCTAATCGGCTGTTCCGACGCCGGGCAGGCGATGCGGGTTCTCGAAGAAATCGTTTAGGGCGGCGGGGCCTTCAACGCGAGGAACCACGGCGTGACGAGCGTTCGTGTGGACTCTTCTGACTCTCGCGCCGACGCCCTCACGTTCCGCCATTCGAGCGAGGCGGCGGCTCTGTCGGCCCGTGGAGCCTCCCGTGTAAAACGTGACGAGGACCCGCTCGTCGTCGGCGTGTGCCCATTCGAAGAAGTCGGGGGCCTTCGCGTAGAGCGCGTCCATCAGGAATATCGCGTCGATGGGGATATCGCTCTGCGCCCAGGACAGGGCGGTCTCGAACCCCGCCGAGTGCGGCATGAGCGCGACGGAGCGCGGCGTGTCGAGGCGGAGAGAAACAAGCGCGTCCTCAAGCCAGCCTCGCGTGTACTCCGCGTCTCCAAAACGCCCCGCGTCTCCGTCACGGCGACGAAACGCGAGCTGTGGCATGAGAATCACTCGCTGCGGGGCGCTCAAGACCGCGCCAAGGTTCCAGCCTGCTCGAGGCTCACGACCCTCAACGCAGGGCTGCTCTCCTTCGCGCATGAGCACATTAACGCAGCCGCTCCAGCCATGAAGGAAGACCACGAGGTCGTAAGGCTCTTCCCGGTCGAAGGCTGCCGGAAAGTGCGCGAGAGCTGCGGGGGCACCATCGGGCAAGGTATGTGAGGGCTCCGCCACGTCGATCACCACGATGCTCTCCGGTGAGGGGGCCGGTGGGGGCGGCGGCTCTGGCGTCTGAACCACGGGGGTGGGCGTTTCAGACGCAGGGGGCGGCGTGCTGCAGGCGACGAGGGCGAGCACAAATCCAATGGAGCCAGGGCGCGTCATCGCTGGTACTGTCCCTCCATGGCAAGTGTTGAAGAATTTGAAGCAGCGGTGAAGTCTGTCAAAGGACTGAGCAAGGCACCCGACAATAGCAGCCTCTTGGAACTCTATGCGTTCTACAAGCAGGCGACGGCTGGAGACGTCAGCGGCAAGCGTCCCGGAATGCTCGACGTGAAAGGTCGGGCGAAGCACGACGCGTGGAGCAAGGTCAAAGGACTGAGCGCTGAGGATGCGCGAAGCAAGTACGCCGCAAAGGTGAAGTCGCTGGGCGCTTAGCGCGTGGACCACACGCGAAATCAATCGCACCCGCCGGAAGTTCGCACGACGGTGAAGGCGCTCCTCGACGACTCCAGCGTCGGCGAGATGGTGCGCCTTGTCGCCGGCGCCGTGTCGCTTGATCGCGAGATCAGGCACCCGCGGATTCAAAAGTCAGGGCTCGCGTGGGTCGGTCACTACCACGGCATCATCGGTGAGCGCGTTCAGATATTGGGCGAGACGGAAATCGCCTACTTGGAGTCGCTGGACGAAGCGAAGCTCGAGCAGCGTTGCCGCGAGTTCTTCGGACTGCGACTTAGTCTCCTCGTCGTGACGCGTGGTGTGGAGCCGCCGCCTGCGCTCCTCGCCGAAGCTCGGCGGAGCGAGACCCCGGTCGTCATCGCTGGGCCTCGCTCCAGTCAGACCATCGCGACGATCCACGACGTTCTCGACCGCCTTCTGGCGCCGAGCGAAACGCGACACGGGGTCCTCGTAGAGGTTCACGGAATTGGAATGCTCCTTGTCGGCGAGAGTGGAATCGGTAAGAGCGAGTGCGCGCTCTCGCTTCTCGACCGTGGCCATCGGTTCATCGCCGACGACCGTGTCGTGCTCCTGCGAACTCCGTGGGGCGCCCTTGTTGGGAGCGCGCCGGCTCCGCTGCGGCATCACCTCGAGGTTCGCGGCGTCGGAATTCTCAACGTACGCGACCTGTTCGGCTCGACCTCGGTTCGGGACGACAAACGTATCGGACTCGTCGTCGAACTCATCACCTGGAATGCGGATACAGAAGTAGAACGCCTCGGACTTGATGATGCGGAAGAGCAGATTCTGGGTATCGCGATCCCGCGGCTGACGGTCCCAGTGCAGCCTGGTCGAAACATGGCGGTCATCTTGGAGGTCGCGGCGCGCAACCAACTCCTTAAGCGGAGCGGTAAACACGCGGCGCGAGACTTCATCGCGGCTCTTTCCGCGAGCGCGGGCCTTTCCAAGAACTAGCGCCCTGAGTCCTCCCTCAGCTCAAAAATGCACCACAGTTCATCGCTTCGCGGACAGCAAAATCGAAGCACTCTGACCAAATGTGGCCGCAGTTGTGAGATGGGCTCTAACCCCGTGTTCGATACTTTGGCATGAGCGGTATTCGTCGCTCGCGCTTTTGACTATGATGCCGCCATGCACATCGTTGTTGTCACCGGGATGAGCGGAGCGGGGCGCTCCACCGCGCTTCATGTACTCGAGGACGTTGGGTACTACTGCGTCGATAATCTCCCACCTTCACTCGCGCCGGAGCTTGTTGCACTCGCAGCCCGCGAGGGCGAAATGGACAAAGTTGGCCTCGGCGTCGACGTCCGGAACGGCGCTTTCCTCGAGGGGGCTGAGGTCGCGATGGGGGCTCTGCGGGAGGCTGGACACTCCGTCGAAATCCTCTTTCTCGACGCGGCCGATGACATCCTCGTTCGCCGCTATAGCGAGACCCGGCGGCCTCATCCGTTGGCTCCGGCCGGAGATCTCCTCGGCGGGATTCAGGGAGAGCGTACACGCCTCGCGCCTCTGCGCGCCGAGGCTGCCCGCGTCATCGACACCACTCGGCTCTCGGTTCACGACCTGAAGCGCACGCTCCTCGATCACCTGACGGGTGGCGGAAAACAACGTGACATGGTCGTTCGGATCATCAGCTTTGGCTTCAAGTACGGCTTGCCCGTTGAAGCCGACCTGGTGTTTGACCTTCGGTATTTGCCGAACCCGCATTTCGTGGACGAGCTGCGGCCGAAGACGGGGTTGGATGCCGACGTGTCGAACTACGTTCTCGAGCGACCTGAGGCGGAAGAGCTGTTGACGGACCTCGGTCAGTTCTTCGGGCACACGCTTCCGCGATACGAGCGCGAAGGGAAGGCGTATCTCACCATCGCCATCGGGTGCACCGGCGGTCGTCATCGCTCCGTCGCCGTGACGGAAGAGCTCGGAAAGCGGATTGGGTCGGGTCGGGAAGTGCATCTGCACCACCGTGATGTGAAGCGTAAGAAGCCCCGCTAGTAGATGCGACGATTCACTGAGACGGGGCCACGTGGACGACAAAGCAGAGGAAAACACAGCGAGGGGGGCGTTTGAGATCGTCAACCGGCTCGGCCTGCACGCCCGCGCGGCGGCAAAGCTGGTCCGTCTCGCAGGGCGCTTTCATTCGAAAGTCGAAGTCGCCAAAGATGGACAGCACGCTGACGCGAAGAGCGTGATGGGCGTGCTCCTTCTGTGCGGAGTCCCAGGGGCGACGCTCGAGGTGAGCGCCCGCGGGCAAGACGCGCAAGCGGCCGTCGATGCTATCGGGGAGCTGATTCAAGACCGTTTCGGGGAAGACTCATGACACGAGCCTTCGCTGGAATCATCGCGTCCACGGGCACAGCGAGCGCGCCCGTTCATATGCGACAAGCGGTGGAACATGTCGTCCGGCGCTCCGTGACGAACGCTGCTGCGGAACAAACACGTCTTCGCTCCGCCATTGAGCGCTCGCGCCGCGAACTCGAAGCCGCCGCGGTGGACCTTCGCAAGTCTGGCTCGGAGGCAGCCCTCGTGTTCGACGCGCACCTCCTCATGCATGGAGACGCGATGCTGGTGGACGCGGCTCTGGCGCTCATCGAGGAGGACAAGGTCTGCGCCGAGTGGGCCGTGCGCGCCACGGTGCGAACCATCAAAGCGCCCCTCGAGTCATCGTCGAGTGCTTACTTGCGCGAGCGCGCCACGGACATCGAGCAGGTTGGAAATCACATCGTGCGTGAGCTTCGAGGCGAACGCTCTCCACAGCCGACGACGCGCTGCGTGGTGGTCGCCGATGAGCTCTCACCAGCCTTCGCGATGGAGCTCATGGCGAACAAGAGCGACAAGCATGTCGTCGGGGTCGTCACCGAAGGAGGCAGCGCGTCCTCTCATACGGCCATCTTAGCGGCAGCGCTCGGTGTCCCGGCGCTCGTGGGTGTGAGCGGCATAACGAAGGCCACGCGGCACGGGCAGGAGGTGCTCGTCGACGCGTTGCGGGGACAAGTCGTCATCGAGCCGAGCGTGCAAGAGAAGAGCGAGGCGCTGGAGCGTCGTCGTGCGCACCAGCTCTTCAGTGATGCCCTCTTTGCGCGCATCGGAGAGCCCGCCCGGACGCTCGACGGCGTGGACGTCAGCGTCGCCGCGAACATTGAGCTCCCCGAGGAAGCCAGCGCTGCTGCGGAGAGTGGAGCGGCCGGCGTTGGGCTCTACCGCACGGAGTTCTTGTTCCTGGCGCGTGACACGTTGCCAAGCGAGGAAGAGCAGTTCCTCGCCTATCGATCGGTTCTCGCGGGAGCCGACGCGCGGGTCGTATTTCGCGCTCTGGACATCGGCGGCGACAAGCTCCCGCGCTCAGAGCGGCTTCAAGTCGGGCCGAATCCGGCGCTCGGGCTGCGCTCCATTCGCCTTCTTCTCCGCCGACCGAAGCTTCTCCGCACGCAGGTGCGAGGGATTCTTCGCGCGGCAACGCTTGGTCCAGCGTCGCTCATGTTTCCTCTCGTCACGAGCGTCGAAGACCTTCAGGCCGCCAAAGCCCTGGTGGCCTCTTTTCGCGAAGAGCTAGAGGCCGAAGGCGTGCGCTGCGGTCCACTGCCCATCGGCGCGATGGTGGAGGTCCCGGCGGCGGCCCTTCAAGTAAGCGCGCTCTGCGCAGAGGCCGCATTTCTGTCCGTGGGCACGAACGACTTGGTTCAGTACACCCTCGCCGCGGACCGTGGCAATCCAGACATGGCGAAGAGCGCGAGCGCCCTTCACCCCGCCGTGATTCGGCTTCTCGCGCTGGTCGCGGAGGAGTCCACTGTACCCGTCTCCGTGTGCGGGGAAATGGCCGGCGACCCTTTGGCCATGCCTCTGCTTCTGGGACTCGGCTACCGCAGCCTCTCCGTGCCTCCACTTCGCGTTCCCCTCGTCGCTGAGGTCGTTCGCCGCAGTGAGATGAGCGTGCTTGAGCGAATCGCCACCGAGTGCCGAGCCGCAGCGACGACGGAGGGGGTACGCGCGCATCTCCGTGGACAACTCCGTGCCAGCCTCGGCGAACTCTGGTCGGGCGCGAACCTTCTTTCCGGAAACGACTAGTTCGAAACACCGATGGTTGGCGGTGCCACGGTCTCGCCAATTCCGCCTCGCGAGAGCGCCTCTTCGCGCAGGTTCGGCAGGGTGTTGGTATTCGGAAAACCGACATGGCGACCAACCTCGAGACCACGGGCGTCGAGCATGATCAGCGTTGGAACGACATCGATGGAGCCTAGAGGACTCGTCCCTTGATGAACGTTTTGTTCGGGATCGTAGGTCATCGGGAAGGGCGGCTCGAGCGCATGCTCGTACGCATCGATGAGCGCCGCCGCGTCAGGTTGCGCAGCCACACCGAGGACGTGTACGTCTTCGTGGGCTCGTGCAAAACGGGAGACGGGGCGAAGAGCGGCTTGGCTTACGCCGTCCCAAGTGGCGAAAACAAAGAGCAGGAGCGGTTGTCCGCGGAGGTCACCGATGTGAATCCAGTCGCCATCGGGGGTGCGAAGGGTCATCTCCAACGCTCGCTCTTCTTGGGCGGGATTCGACGTCCCCACGGAGCCCATGCCGCCTCCACAAGCGGCAAGCAAGAGCACCAGAGCGGAGAGCAGCCGGCTAGCTCTTTTGGCCGACGAAGTGATCGGCTTTGTCCTTGAAGAGGGCGTTGAACGTGGTCAGCGAGCCGTAGCAGCCCGTCACGTACTGCTGTAGCTGCACTTTTTCGTCGGCGCTGAGCTTCTTGTTGCTGTTGATCTTGGACTCGAGCACGCGAAGCTTGTCGCGTACTTGAACGATTTTTCGGAAGAAGATGTCCACGGGGATGCTCTTCTCTGCGGTGCCTTCGCGACCCGGCTTAATGGTCAGTTCGCCGCCGGCCCAACGGTCGCCGATTTTCGTATCGCGAACGCCGAGTTCGTCGAGGAGGACCTCGCGAAGCACCTGTCGAAATTCATCCTGGTCCATGTCTATTCCGATCTCCGAAGGAATGGTCGGCCGCACCTCCACGCTCTCGCTCGCGTCACGACGAGGCCGAGGCGAGCCTGCGGCGCGCTTGCGTTTGAGTGAGCCTGAAAATGATTCGCCAATACGCTTGTAGCTAGAGCACGTGGATGTGTCTTTGAGCGGCGATGGCCAGCAGCCAAGGCGACAGTCGCCCGTCGCCGCGCCGTCTTCGTCGCGCCGTAGACTGACGAAGAAGCCACACGTTCCACAGCGTCCGTCCAGATCACGCTCGCTCATCGCATCACTCGCATCGGGGGGGACCATAGCACGCACTACTTCGAGCGTCGCCGCCGTCGACGCCACCACCAGAAGCCGAGGCCGAAGGCCAATACAGCGCCTGCGCCGGCGGCCCACCAGAGCATTTCGCGCGGATTTATCGGGGCTTCTTCGGTGGAGATGGGGCCACTCGAGCCTCCCCCGGCGCACCGCCAGGCTTCGCCTTGGTGGAACGCGCAGTCTTCGATGTGGCTTCCGTCCGGCTGGATGACGGCGATTTGGACTTCGTCTCCAACGAGGTCGACGCGGAGGTAGTGATAGGCCGGGACGAAGGCGAGCTGACCTTCGATTCGGTTGTTTGGGTAGTAGAGAGGTGCGCCGCCGCCTCCGCTGACGATGTACTTGTAGCCGTCGCGGTCGCCGCGCTCATACATGTGATCGTGACCGGAGAACACGAGGTCGACCCCCGCGTCACGCAACATCTCCACGACGCCATTTTCCTGCATGCCTTCATGGCCGCCGTGGGGGCCACTGCTCAGCGGGGCGTGGTGGAGAACGACAAAGGTGAAGCGAGCATCGGTGTCTTGGGCGAGGGTCTCCCGAAGCCAAGCGAGCTGCGGTGACGCTGCGTCCCATTCCTCGTTGGAGTCGAGGGCAATGACGCGAACGGGCCCGTAGTTCGACGTGTAGTAGGCCGCGTTGCGAAGCGGCGGCCGAAAGTGCCGCGCGTAGTTGTTCGCGCCGCCGGGGCCGTAGAGTTCGTGGTTTCCCAGCGAAGGAAAGAGCGGATGATGCCGAAGGAATTCGCGAGCGATGTCGAAGTACGCATCCCAGTCACGAGGACGGCCTCCCATCTCGACCATGTCACCGGTGTGCAGCAGAAAACGAACGCCTTCTTCTTGCTCCATCACTTCAACCACGGCGCGATGAACCTCGTGCTGCGTGCGATTGTCTCCGTACACCAAGAACGAAAGGTCGCTCTCGACGGGGGGCGCGGTTCGAAAGGAACCGGACTGCGCTAGGGACCCGCTCACAACCTCCACTTGGTAGGTCGTGTCGGGCTCCAGTCCACGGAACATGGCGTTGCCGATGGAGCGACCATCTCGTCGCCACGGCCGGGTCTCGATGGTCTGGGTCAGGTCATCGCCCAGGCGAATGGTCAACGACGTCGGGGACTCGCTCTCCACCATCACCCGCGCCTCGGTTTGACTGACCTCGAGGAAGTAGGGGCCTTTGCTGATGGCGACATCCGCATCCGCGTGACTGGCCCACCCGAGGCAGGCTAGGGCAACGCATCCGAGCAGCGCGAACCGGTTCATGCGCAGTGCTTAACACACTTTGGCTGCATCTTCCGCGACGGGGCCGCGCCTGAGCTATAGAAGAGTATGCGCACCCTAAAGAAGCGCCTCGATAAGCTCGTGGCGAGCACGGACGGCGCGTCCCGTCGTGAGGCGGACCCCGTGGCCTTCGTTCATCGATATGACGACCCGCGGGACCAGGAGCTTGTCGGTCTCCTCGCGGCGTCCCTCGCCTTCGGCAACATCAAGGCGGTGCAGCGCAGCGTATCTCGGGTCTTGGAGGTCCTTGGTGAACGTCCCAGTGAGGGCGCCGCGATGGGCCGAGATCGCCTTCGGCGGCGACTACGCGGATTTGTGCACCGCGTCTACAAGGGGCCGGACGTGGCGGCGCTCATGCACAACGCCGCCAGGCTCCAGGAAGAACATGGGAGTCTCGGTGAGTTTTTTGCGACCTCCCTCGAAGAGCAAGGTGCGCTTCGGCCCGCGCTCTCCCTCTTCGCGGCGGAGCTTCGTGGCGCGCGGGCCGGTCGAGGGCTCCGGCATCTGGTGCCGAATCCCGAGGCAGGGAGCGCGTGCAAGCGCCTCTTGCTCTATCTCCGTTGGATGGTGCGGCCTGCGGACGGCGTCGACCTCGGTCTGTGGCCTCTGGCGCCTTCGGTGCTCTTGATCCCCGTCGACACCCATGTGCTTCGCATTGCTCGCAACCTACGGCTCACGGATCGCAAAGATGCCAGCTGGAGAACGTCGGAAGAGATCACGGAAACGCTGCGCCTCTTCGACCCCACCGACCCCGTGAAATACGACTTCGCGATCTGTCACCTCGGGGTTTCCAGCGCCTGTCCGTCTCAGCGGGACACAACCAACTGCGCGTCCTGTGTGTTGAAGCCGGTGTGCCGTCACTGGGAGCTCTAGAGCGCGCTGAGGAGCGCTCCGAGTTCTTCGTGCAAGTCCCGAACGCCGGCTTCGTCCACAACGCTGACGCGGCCCCTTTCAATGCGGAGCAGGCCCATGTTCTTGAATGCCTTGAGCGCGCCTTCGAGCTTTGGGTTGCTGATGGCTTCGCGGAGCTCGATCTCGCCGGCTAGATACATGCGCTGGCCCCAGTCCATGGAACGTTTGAGCCACTCCTTTTCCATGAGCCCGTCGTTCTCTTGGCAGCTGCGCAAGGCCAGCCGGTAACACTCCAGGTAGGAGCGAAGCATCTCTGCGTGCAGGCGCGCGCGCTCTCCCGGCTTTCCGCCGGCGCAGCGGTAGGTATTGTCACGGGCCTCTACATCGCCTTCGTTCGTCATGAGCGCGAGAGTCGCGTCGAGGATCTCCGAAAGCGGAGCGTCGGCGCGGTACATGAACTCGTACTTGAACACCCGCGAGAGCCTAAGCATTTGCGCCTCGAGCTCCTGCCGTCCGAGGGGCGCGGGCTCCTTTAAGAGGATCGCCGAGGTGAGGGCGCGCGGCACGAAGAAGTGCAGGACGTTGTTCTTGTAGTACTCCAGTGCCATTCGCCGCTGGTCGGGGACCTGGTAGACGACGGCGTCTCCCGAAGCGCGGCGGATAAGTCCCGAGTCGAGGAAGAGCGCCACGGCTTCCATCAAGGTGTCGCGTCGCAGCTCTCCCCCGGAGTCACGGATCGCGACGGCGCTCTGAGCGCCCGCGCTCTCCAAGCTCTCGAGGATGGTGGCGCAGCGCGCGTAGAGATCGCCGTCGCTCATCGCGCGGCGGCGGTGTGCCAGGAGGGTGGTGGCCACGAGCGCGGCGGGCGTGACGACGGTGACGCGGTTGATCTCGTAGCTGACTCGGTGGGCAAGCTCCTGAACGAGGGCGCGTTTGTCTTTGGGTTTTTGTAGGTCTCGGCCGTGTTGAAGCTCTTCAAAGGAGAGCACCTCGCCGAACTGAACGTAGAGTCGCCCGTACTTGCTGCGCAGCACCTTGGGCGTTCGGAGCAGTCCACCGACGCTCTCGCTTTCTTTCTCTCCGCCGCTCAGCTCATGAACGTAGGAGCGCTCTTCAACGATCCGCTCATAACCGATGGACACGGGGACGAACTTCACGTCGCGCAGAGGCGTCTTCGCCGCGGCGTCGATGACCATCGAGAGCAAGCCGAGCTTTGGAGTGAGTAGCTTCCCCGTTCGTGAGCGTCCGCCCTCGATGAAGAACTCCATCGCGTGTCCCGTCGCGAGGAGCTTGCGCATGTAGGCGTCCACCAGAGCTGCGTAGAGCCGCTTGCCGCGGAAGCTGCGCTTGATGAAGAACGCGCCACCACGGCGAAGGAGCGGGCCCAAAGGGAAGAACGACAGGTTCTCGCCCGCGGCGATGAGGGGAGGCGCGAGCGCGCGTTGATGAAGCACGTAGCTCAAGACGAGGTAGTCGACGTGGCTCTTGTGGCTCGGCAAGAAGACGAGGGTCCCGTCTCGGGCGGCATCACGGATGCGTCCCACGCCCTCTTCGTCGACAACAATGCCGTCATAGATTCGCCGAAAGACCCAGCCGAGAAAACGTCCCAGGAGGCCAATCATCCACGGTTGCTGGTCGGCGGCGAGGCGTCCCAGCATCTTTCGCGCTTCCTTTTCTACGCGTGCTTCGCTCGTCTCTTCGCTTCGGGCGCGGCCTCGGATGTGCGTACGAACGCGCGGGCTCCGGAGCAGCTCCTCTTTGATGCGGCCCGTCGTTTTCTTGGTGGGGCCAACCACGAGGCGCCGCTCGCGCTCCATGATGCGGAGAAGCGCATAGCGGACTTTGTCCGCCATCTGGGCGTCGGTGAGATCGAGTCGTTCCGCCATGAACGCGCGAAGATCCAAGGGCTCGCCGCTGCGTAGGCGCACGTTCCGATAGTTGAAGAGGAAACGAAAGAACGTTCGAATTCGGCCCGGCCACTCGATGGGTCCGAAGAAGAGATCGACGAAACCACGTTTCTGCGACGGAGGACGCAGATTCCAAACGAAGGTCTGCGGCTGAAGAATCAGCGCCTCGTCCATCCGCCGCTGCGCTTCGATGAGTGTGCGGATGAGGTCCGTGTCGAGCTCGCCCCCGCGACGCGAGTGGCGTCCAAAGCGAGGAGGACGCCGCAGAAAAAGAAGCGCGCTACCTTTCTGTGTGACCACATCTGAGAGCGCGCGATCTTCTGGTTGCTGCGGCTCGAGGCGCATTCGCCGGATGCCTTTTCCGAAGGGTTCCAGCACACCAAGGCCGAGGTCGTTCACGAAGCGAACGAGGGGCAGGGCGAAGCGTGTCAGAAGCGCGT
Organism: Polyangiales bacterium; assembly: GCA_045106895.1. Lineage (GTDB taxonomy): Bacteria > Myxococcota_A > Polyangia > Polyangiales > Houyiibacteriaceae > JBCCRV01. The sequence goes on from JBGCFM010000157.1 coordinate 52,517, forward strand.
GAAGACAGAAGAAGTCCAGGAAAGACAGGGACCTCATGACGTAGACGACAACGCCACCGCGGGCGGATTGACGAACACGCTGGGTCCACTTCTCATCGACTTTGATGTCCGCAAAGAAGCGTCGCGCGGCCCAACGAAGAAGCGGGCCGGGCCGATAAGGTCGCGCCATCGCGTTTTTCTGCAAATCGGCGCTCATTCCGGCGGACTCTAGCAGTTTTTGGCTGATTTCCAGGACTTCCGGCCTGTTCCTGTCCTTCTCTTCGGGTCCTGCCCTTCGCGGGCAGCCTTGACACTCCTCAGGAGCCCGGCTAAGAGTCCCGGCCCCAGAGAAGCGGCCGTAGGTGAGCTTGTTTTGGCCAAAGTAACGAGAGTCTAAGAGGTTTTTTCATGCGCACCGAGAGCGTATCCACCGCCGACATCAACAAAAACTGGTACGTCATTGACGCCACCGATCAGTCCTTGGGCCGACTTGCCTCCCGTGTAGCCAGCGTGCTCCACGGAAAGCACCGCCCCGAGTTCACGCGTCATTCCGACACAGGCGACTTCGTCGTCGTGATCAACGCGTCGAAGGTCAAGCTGACCGGCAATAAGTGGGAAGCGAAGAAGTACCAGCACCACAGCGGCTACCCAGGCGGTCTCACGACGGAGGCCTACAAGGACCTCGTCCAGCGGAAGCCCGAGTTCGTCATCGAGAAGGCCGTCAAAGGCATGCTCCCGAAGACGACCATGGGTCGCCTCCAGCTTCGTCATCTCAAGGTATACGCGGGTGAAACTCACCCCCACGCGGCGCAGAAGCCTCAGCCGTTCACGTTCTGAATAAGAGCTAAGGAAGAAAAATGGTTCAAGCTAAGAAGATCCACAGCCGTTTCTACGGTACCGGTAAGCGCAAGAACGCGATCGCTCGCGTCTTCCTCAAGCAGGGCGGCTCCGGCGAGATTCGCATCAACGACCGCACCTTCGAGGACTACTTTCCTCGCGACGTGCTTCGCATGATCATCGGTCAGCCCTTCGAGACCGTCGAGAAGACCGGCGCCTTCGATGTGACCGTCAACGTTTGTGGTGGCGGCGTCGCTTCCCAGGCCGAGGCTGTTCGTCATGGCATCTCCCGCGCTCTTGTTGGCTTTGACGCCGACCTGAAGCCTGCCCTCAAGCGAGCTGGCCTCCTCACGCGCGACGCTCGTAAGAAGGAACGTAAGAAGCCCGGTCAGCCCGGCGCTCGTAAGAAGTTCCAGTACTCGAAGCGCTAGTACTTCGAAGCGCTGGTACCGACCACAACGAAGAACGGCATCGCTCACGCGGTGCCGTTTTCGTTTAAGCGCGTGGCATGAATGGCGCGAGCCATCATCGAAAGGTGCGCTATGGTCGGTCGATGACTGAGAGTGCGCCGGTTGCGGCCATTATCGGAGCGAGTGGCTACGGCGGCGCAGAACTGGTTCGCCTTCTGCTGCGGCACCCCTCGTTTGTCCTTGGCTCGATGTGCGCCCATCGCCGCGCGGGTGAAGAGATCGCGAAGGTCATCCCTTCGTTACGCGGCATCGTGGAGGGGGAGTTGCTTCCGATCCGCCCAGACACTTTGGAGTGTGATCTCGCGTTCCTGGCCTTGCCACACGGCGCCAGCGCCCCCATCGCCGCGGCACTGCGAGAGCGCGGAAAGGTCGTCATCGACCTTTCCGCGGACTTCCGGCTCACGGACAAGGCCGTCTACGAAGACTGGTACGGAGAGCATGGCGCCCCGGCGCACTTCGGGCAGGCCGTCTATGGGCTTGTTGAGTTTCACCGCGAAGCACTCAAGACGGCGGACCTCATCGCCGTCCCCGGTTGTTATCCAACGGCGTCCGCGCTCGCCCTCGGACCTCTCTTGGAAGCCGGGCTCGTCGAGTCCGGCGGTCTCGTCATCGACGCCAAGAGCGGCGTCAGCGGCGCCGGCCGGAACCCCACATCGGCGACTCATCTGCCAGAGAGCGGCGGGGGCATCCGCGCCTACAAACCCGCGAACACCCATCGCCACACGCCCGAGATCGAACAGATGCTCGGTGAGCTCGCCGGCGAGCCGATTCGCCTCACGTTTACTCCTCACCTCGTTCCGATGAGTCGCGGGATCCTTGTGACGGCATACGCGATGGCGAAACCCGGCACGACGCAAGAGCAATGCATGGCTGCGGCAAAAGAGCGCTATGGAAGCTCGCCCGTTGTGGACGTCATCGATGATCTGCCGGACACCAATTGGGTGCGAGGGTCCGCACGTGCTCACGTCACCTATCGAGTCGACGCGCACACCGGCCGTGTTCTCGCCTTCTGCACCATCGACAATCTCCTGAAGGGCGCCGCGGGTCAGGCTCTCCAGGCGGCAAACGTGCGCTACGATATGGGCGAAGGGACGGCGCTTCGGGACCCCGGGGCTTGGCCTTGACGCGTAGGCAGCCGGGTTTGAACTCTGCGCAGTCAACCGAAGGGTGTCAGACCGTCGAGACCCGTGTGGCAGGCCGCTAGTGCGTTTCCTGCACGTTAGCGACTTGCACGTCGACACCGGGGTCCATGGGATTCCGCTTCGGGACATGCTCAACAAACGGCTCGTGGGCTGGGCGAACCTTCGGCTCCGTCGTGCCGCGTACTACAAAGACGCCGTTCGTAAGATCGAGCTTTTGGCGGAGCTCGCGGAGGAACACAGCGTGGACGCCGTGCTCTGTTCCGGTGACTACACCGTGCTCGGTACGCCCTCCGAGCTACGCAACGCACGCGCCGCCATCGAGCCACTCGTTCAGGCCGCGGAACACTACGTGACCGTGCCTGGAAATCACGACGTGTACGTTGATGACCGTGGTGTCTTTCAGGATGAGTTTGGCGAGTTTCTAGTCAGCGACCTCCCTGAGTTTCAGGTGGAGGGGCGCTGGCCTCTGGTAAAACTCTATGACGGGGTCGCCGTCGTGTGTATCGACAGCACTCGCCCGAACCCGTCGGTGTTCACTTCCGCCGGATACGTGCCTCCCGCGCAGCTCGACGCTCTTCGCCGCTTGCTCGCGTCACCGAAGCTTCAAGACCGCTTTGTATTCGTCATGACGCACTACGCACCGAGGCTCTCCTCGGGCAACCCCGACACGGTGTCGCATGGCCTGGGCAATGCCGACGATGTGATGGCAGCGTGCGCCATCAAGCACGGCGCGTTTATCCACGGCCATGTGCACAAGTGCTTCACACTTCGTGTTCCCGAATGCTCAGTGCCTCTCTTCGGCGCCGGTTCCAGCACGATGAGAGGGCACGAGGGGCTTTGGATGTTCGACGTCGACGCGGCGGGGGCGAAGGCGTTTCGTGGCCGATTTGTCGCGGGTCGCTACACGTTGGACAAGGAGCCTTCACGAGAGTGGTGAGTGCCCGGCGGTGAGCCCTGCAGAAACTGGATCCATTTGACTTACATGTATGACCATGTGGGACAGATGCCGATTCCGGCGTCGATCTGAGGTCTCCAATGCTTGAATCCGTCGAATTCCTACCTGCTCGCCGCCACTATCATCGCCACGCATTTCAGCTCGAAGTGCCAATGATCTGTGACTTATGGGACGAGCCGGTCTCCCACCGTACCCGCGACCTCTCGGCTGAAGGTCTCTACATCGAGACGGCGCTTCCCCTCGAGGCCGGCACCGAGGTCGTGTTGGAGCTCAGCGTGGCACTTGAGACCCACTTCGTCATCGGCTGTGTCCGTCGCGTCGACTTGGGCGAAGACGGGGGCCGCCCCGGAATGGGCATCGAGCTCCTCGACATCGATGAGGGACTCCGTGCGTCGATTGAACGAGCGCTTTCGTGCAAGCCACCTGCGCTGCCTCGTTCTCGGGTGCCCGTCGAGAAGAAGTTCCTCTGGGTCGACGCGCTCCTCACGTACGAAGAAGACCTCGGCGACCGCGTGAACATCGTGGAAGTCAGCGAAGCGCTCTGTCTCCACGAGGACGACCTCTCCGAGGCGCTCGGCGCTGCCACGACGCGCTCAGCACTCTTGTGCTGAGCGACCTCGTCGAATAACAGGCCTACTGAACGCGGATGGTGCCGGCGTTGATGCGGTTGACGTTGTCTTTGACGCCCCGTGTCACGCTGAGCCGGTTGTTCCCACTGAAGAACCCAATCCACAGCGTGTAGTTGCCGGGGCGGTAGTTTGCCGGGACCGTGAGAGTCTGGCGGTCCAGGACGATGTCGCCCTCGTCCCAGAGACGAATCGGGTAACGCCCCTCCAGGGGTTCGTGGTCTCCGTTGAGCCGGTTGCCTTCACCATCGATGTGCAAGAAGATCTGATACGAGCCGGGGATGCTGCGCAGGGCCTTCCAGTGCCACACGATGGTGAACTCCTGGCCGGCGCCGACGTAGCCGGGCTGAGGCGTCTCTAGGTCGTATCCGACGAGCCCAATCTTGTCGTCGAACTGTCCGTCCACCGGGAACTCAGGCGCTGGCGCCTCGAAGAACACCGAGTTCGCAATGAAGCTCTGGTTCTCACGGCCCGCCACGTCTTGGCCGGTGATGAGCACGAGTCGCGCGTTCTCCGCGTCTGCCACGAAGAGATGGCGCCGCGTCTCCGTTCGGAAGGCGCGGTTGATCGTTGCGAGTTGGTCCGTCGGAATGACCGCCCAAGCGCGCTGCTCGCCGGTGAGGAACTCGAGGAGCTGTGCCTGACTCTCGATGTTCTCAGCCTCGCCGTCTGCGTAGTAGGCCGCTGCACGACCGCTCACTCGGTACTCGCCAAGCGGTTCTCCTTCGGCGTGAAGCTCGTTGTAGGTGTCGTACACTGCCCGCGGCGAGAAGTGCGCGCTCAGGGCGGGCAGGAATCCGAACGAGGTGTAAGCGCCCACGGCGAGGCCCGCCGCGAGAATCGGCAGTCCGCGGCGCCCATCAAGACGCGAGTAGAGCCAGAGCGCCATCTGGCCGCCGGCGATGAGCACTGGGATAGCGAGCGGCACGAAGAGAAGTCGTCGGCCCGCGCGAATCGCGATGGAGGTGAGCGGGAGGGAGTCACCCAGCGCGAAGCACGCGCTGCCGAAGAGCGCCATCAGTAAAAGCACTGTCCCGCCGAGCGACATCCATGCGCGGTTTGGGCTCAGCGTCTTGAACGCTTTGACCACGCCCTTGGCGCGAATGCGTCCGAGGGAGAAGAGCAGGGCGAGGGCCATGAAGGGCCAGCACAGAACGAAAAGCACAACCTGCCACTTCTTGGCGAAGGGCTCTCGGCCTTGGTTCCAGCGCGCAGCCAAGAACTTGTAGGGCGCCTTCCAGTCTGGCTTCTCGTTGAACTCGTTGCCCGAGATGAACCCAAGACCCTGCACGACCAGGAAGAGAAGGAGGAACGCGGCCCACTTGGAGCGTGGGTTGAACACCTCGGGGGTCGTCAGGTCGAGGACCGGCAGGCTGTCCACGGAGGTTCCTGGGAAGAGCGCATAGTCACGCAAGACCAGGACAACGAGGAGGGATGCGACGACCGCTTCGCCCCACCAGCTCCGCCCGGAACGCTCCATGTCCCGAAGGAAGAGCGCGATAGCGATGCCCACGGGCGCGACGGAGTGGAACGTCGATTCGCCGTAGCGAGCGGTGTAGAGCATGAGCGCGCCATACCCGAACGCTGCCCAGAGAAGCAGGGTCACGCGGAAGTGGAATGTGTCTCCATCGGGAGCCACATCGGCGTCGCCTTTGTCTTCCGACTCTTCCTTTGCGGCTGCCAAGTTGGCGGGGGCGAGCAGGCGTGCGAGGGCGAGCACCATCAGGCCGGCCCATGGGCCAAAGCCATGGAATACACGCTCAAGGGCGGAATCAAAGGTAGGCGGCTCACCACCGAAGGGAGCGCCACCGAGCCAGGCGCTGTAGCTGCCTGCATCGGCGTGGATGTCCCAGGCGGTCTTCGCTGTCATCGCGGCGCCGAGGGTGGCGAGTCCAATCAGCGTCTTCTTCTGGAGCGCGTTTTCCGTGCTGCCAGCCCGTAGTGCAGACACCAGGGCCACGGCTGCGAGCGGAGGAACGATTCCGGAGAGCGCGCCGGCGGCGGAGAAGGCGAAGCCGATGGCCACTGCGAGCCCCAGCCCCCAAAGAGCAACGTGCTTTTTCTGGGCTTCGGGAACCTTGGCTTTGCCGAACGCCAGCTGACATGCGCAGAGGCCCACGAAGGCGTTGGCCGCCATGGCGAAAGCGTCGCCGAACATCCCGCGAGAGTTGAGGAGCACGATGGGCGTGGAGGCAAGGATCCCAGCGGCGTAGAGACCGGCGCGCTTCGAATCAAAGCGACGGCCGGCGAAGAACGCGGCGAGAAGAAGGAGGAAGCCCGCGAAGGCCATCGGCAAGCGTCCGCTCTCTTCGCTGACGCCAAAGGCGGAGAAGCTCCGCGCGATGACGGAGCGGGCGAGGGGCGCGTGCCGCTGCACTTCTTCGCTGGCCGTGCCTTCGGACATGGCGCGTGCCTCATCCGCGATGTTCAGCTCCCAAGGGTCCCAGATGCCAAATGCGCCGATGCCGACGAGGAGCAGCAGGAGCGGCGGGAGAAAGCCGAGGGATACAGAGAAGCGACGTAGAAAAGACATAAGATTAGCCAAATTCGCGGACGCGGAGTCCGCCGAGGCGGTTGTAGCACGGGAGTTTAGCAACCACCGCACGGCTCCGCCGCATTCCGTAGAAGCTCCGTCAGGACGTGGCCTAGTCCATTACTTCTTCGGCGGATTCCGATTCTTCATCGTCCGCCGGCGCTTCCGCCGGCTCCGGCGACTCCACCTCGACGCGCTCCAGCTCCCGCGAGAGCGTCGCCATTTCCCGGCGAAACACCGCTCGCTGTCCTCCGGGAAGCAGGCGACCGGGCCCGTTGATCACCTCCATCGCGTCGAGGAAGCGGTTCCCACGCTTGAGTCCAAAGTGCAGGTGAGGGCCCGTGGAGCGCCCTGTGGTTCCGACGGTGCCGATGAGCTGCCGCTGCTCGACCTCGGTCCCAACGGTAATGCCTCGCTGGATTTGGTGGAGGTGGGCGTAGTGGCTCGAGTATCCGCCCGCGTGCCGGATGCTCACGAGGTTCCCGTTGGGTCCCTTCGCCGAGGCCCAGGTCACGGTGCCGTCCGCCGCTGCCCACACCGGGGTGCCCGTCGATGCGGCAAAGTCGACGCCGTTGTGCGGGACGATACGTCGGAGGATGGGATGCATGCGTCGCAGATTGAACGGCGAGCTAATGCGGTCGTAGCGCGTGGGAACTCGGAGCCAGCCACCGCGGATGGCGCGCCCGTCTTCGTCGAACCAGTCGCCGCGTCGTTCTCCCCGCGGATGAAAGAAGTACGCGCGGAGAGTCCCTGCGCGCTGGCCGATGTACTCGATGGCTCGAACTTGTCCGAAGCGAAGGAACTCTCCGTTGAGGCGCTCTTCATCCACGACAAGGCGAAACGAATCCCCAGCGCGCGCCTGCGTGCTGAAGTTCACCTTGCCGTCGAAGACCTCGATGAAGAGCCCCACCGTCTGACGGCCAAGGCCGACGGCGGCGACGGCATCCCCAAGGGAGGAACGCACGACGCCGCCTCGGGTGACTCGATTGATTTCGAGCGGGATTTCGATGCGTTCCGCCTGAATGGCGTCGTCCGCTCCGACGTCCGCGCGCACGAAGGAGGTTGCGGTGTCGTGGTATTCGAAGCGCACCAGAGCGCCGCCTTCGCCTCGTTCGACGACGAGGGAGTCCGTCGCGTGGCAGCGCCTGAAGTCCAGCACCTCACCCAGAGCCTGCTCGAGGCGAACGGCCTCAGCGCCGGTGAGGCCGGAGCTCAGCAATGCAGGACGAAACCCACGGGCGTTTCCAAAGAGCGTCCGCGTTCGCGATGTGGCGCCGTCGGCGGAGGGCGTCTCGTTTGAACGCTCCACCTCAGGCTCGGCGTCAACGGGATCGTCGTCGCCTTCCGCCATAACCGCCGGGACTTCGACCTCTTCCTTTGGACCCTTCTCGGCGAGAATGAGCGGGCTCCATTCTTCATCTTCTTCTTCGACGTCCTCGTCACTCGTGCCGCCGGACAACCAAGTCACCCCACCGAAAATGGCGAGGGCAGCCGCGAGGAGGCCTCCGATAAAGAGCCTGCGCATCCGTTGTTCACGGACACGGCCCGTCAGAATCGGGCGTCGCAGCGAGGGGAGGGGTCTGGCGAGAGGGTCGTCCTGGAACGCCTTCGACATCGTAGGTTCGCTTGGCGGAAGCGGTTTTGGCTCCTCGGGCTCGTCGACGGATTTCGCCGGCTCCTCTGCGGACTCGTCCAGCACGGACTCGTCGACCTCTTCCTCGCCCGTTCCCTCCGACATTGCCCGTCGCGATACCATGCACGCCGGCGCCGGCAATTGGCGTGTTCAATAAGAACAGCGCCGAGGGGGCGAAATACGACTTCTGGCCAGGTTTTGCCTGGTTTTCGGGGAGGCTGTTGAGGTCCGCGCTACGCGTCGTAGAGGCCCAGGGCCCAGCGGAGCGTGTCTCGGTCGATGTTCTGACCGGTGTGAATCAGCACAACGCGCTTGTTCGCGAAACTGGGCGCCATCTTGATGGCCGCCGCGTACGCGGCCGCCGCGGCGCCTTCCGCAATATTGTGCGTCGTTTCAAGGGCGACCCTCAGGCCTTCCCGCATCTCGTCTTCGGTCACAGTGACGAGATCGTCGACCTGGTCTCTGCAGACTTCGAAGGGGACTTCGAATGCGTAACGCGTCGCTAGGCCATCGGCGAAGGTGTCCGCGGAGTCGACGTGCTCGAGTTTTCCGCTTTGGAGGCTGCGCATGAGCGCGTTGGCCCGCTCTGACCAGACGCCCACGATTCGGACGTCAGGTCGCATGGCTCGGAGGGTCGCGACGCACCCTGCGAGGCCGCTTCCGCCGCCGACGGGCACGACGACGACGTCACAGTCCGGGAGATCTTCGACGATTTCCATCGCGTAGGTGCCCACGCCGGCAATGAGCAGGGGCTCGTTCGCCACGTGTACCCATCGCATTCCTTCGTTGTCGGCGTGGGCTTCCGCTTCCTTCCGCGCCTCATCGAAGTCCGCACCGTGAATGTGGAGCTGCCCTCCCAGCGCCTCCATGATCGCGTTCTTCTCCGGATTGTTCCGCTTCGGCACATAGATCGTCGCGCGCGATCCAAAGTGGCGAGCCGCCCATGCCATGGAGAGGCCGTGGGATCCGCGCGTCGCGGTGACCACGCCTCGGCGACGTTGCGCATCGCTCAAGTTGGCGAAGAGGTTCACCCCACCACGTACTTTGAAAGCCCCGATGGGTAGGTGGTTCTCATGCTTCACATAGGCATCAAAGCCTAGTCGCGCGCTGAGGAGCGGGTAGCGATAGAGGGGAGTTCGCGGCAGGTGCCGGTGAACGATGGGCCACGCCCGGAGGACGTCTCGGAAAACAACAGGGGGTGTGCTCATGCGTCTGCCGTCGAGCATACACGCGCCCAGCCAACTCGACTACGCGGAATCAACCATCGAGATGCTTTTTCGAGAAGACATTTCTTGACTCCTGCTTCCACGCACGCTAAGTCGGCGGACGATTCAGGCACATAGCTCAGTGGTAGAGCACTACATTGACACTGGAGGGGTCGGCAGTTCAACCCTGCCTGTGCCTACCCATAAGGTCCTTGGGACCTACCAACGTAAAATGCACCAGGCACAACATGCCGGGTGCATTTTGCGTTGGGGAGTCGTTGAGTTCGACGGCCCGCAAAAGAATTTGTGACTGCCGCCTTGTCAGCGCCGATGGGCGAGACAGGCTGCCGCTAGGTGAAGATCATGGACAAGATGAAGACGGCTCGAGAGATCCTCGAAGAGAAGGAGCTACTCGGCAAGCGAGTGGTTGCGCTGGCGATTGGCGACAAGGTCTTCGACCTTCATACCCCCGTTCCACTCACTGACGACGACACGATCAAGGTCGTTCAGGCCGGCGACCCGCTCGCGCTTCCCATCATCCGCCACTCCACCGCGCACATGATGGCGGACGCCGTACAGCGGCTTTTTCCCGGCACCAAGGTCGCCTTCGGCCCCGCCACGGAAGACGGCTTCTTTTACGACTACGACTACCCGGGTGGGACGTTCAGTGAGGACGACCTCGCGGCCATCGAAACGAAGATGCTCGAAATCGTCGAAGAAGACTCGGCTTTCGAGCGAAAGGTCGTTTCGCGCGAAGAGCTCGAGGGAATCCTCAAGAAGCTCGACGAACCCTACAAGCTCGAGCACCTCGGGCGTCTCGAAGGAGACCTCTCGATCTATCAGCACGGCGAGTGGGTCGACCTGTGCGAAGGTCCACACGTTCCTTCCACCCGCTTCTTGAGCGCGTTCAAGCTGACGCACGTCGCGGGCGCGTATTGGCGCGGAGACGAACGCAATCCGATGCTTCAGCGCATCTACGGGACGGCTTTCGCGAACCCGAAACACCTTCGCTCGCATCTAAAGCGCATCGAGGAAGCAAAAAAGCGGGACCACCGCAAGCTCGCCAAAGAGCTCGACCTCGTGACGTTTCATCCCCTCGCGCCGGCCTCACCGTTTTTCACGGCGCGCGGAAGCATCGTCTACAACGGGCTCGTCGACTACGTTCGCGAACTCTACCAGCGCTTCGAATACGACGAAGTCATCACTCCACAGATCTTTGACCGCAGCCTCTTCGAGACTTCTGGTCACCTGCCTGCCTACGGCGAGAATATGTTCATCGCGGCGACGCAGGACGGACTTGAGAAGGCCGCCAAGGAGCTCATCGCGAGTCCGCCGAAGGATGCGAAGAGCTGCGAGAAGACGCTCGAAGAGCACATGCGTTTTGGCGTGAAGCCGATGAACTGCCCCTGTCACGCGCTCATGTTCGGCATGAAGCGACACAGCTACCGGGAGCTCCCGGTGCGCATGGCTGACTTCGGTCGCCTCCACCGCTACGAGCGAAGCGGCGTTGTGCAGGGGATGACGCGTGTCCGAACCTTCGCCCAGGACGACGCCCATATTTTCTGCACCGTCGACCAGATGCAGGGGGAAATCGCGCAGTTCCTCGACCTCGTCTACGACGTGTACAAGGACTTCGGTTTCTCCGAGGTACGAGTGGTCATCGCGACGCGTCCCGACGAGCGACTCGGCACCGACGACATCTGGGACCACAGCGAGCAAGCTCTCATCAAGGCCGTGGAGTCGAAGGGACTTCCCTTTGAAATCGCCGAAGGCGAGGGCGCGTTCTACGGTCCGAAGATCGAGTTCCACCTCAAGGACGCCATCGGCCGACCTTGGCAGCTAGGCACGATGCAGGCGGACTACAACCTGCCTGAGCGTTTTGACCTCAGCTACATCGACGCGGACAACGCGAGCCATCGACCGGTGATGCTCCACCGCGCGATTCTTGGCAGCGTCGAACGTTTCTACGGCGTTCTCATGGAGCACGTTGGTGGGAACTTCCCCACTTGGCTTGCGCCGGAGCAAATTCAGCTGGTCACCGTGGCGAGCGACTTCAACGAATATGCCCACGACGTGGCCAAGGAGCTTCGAGCTGCGGGTTTCCGGGTCAAAGTGGACGACGCCAACGAGCGCCTCGGCGCAAAGATCCGCGCCGCTCGCCTGATGCGTGTCCCCTATATTGGCGTCATCGGCCAAAAAGAAGCCGAAGGCCGCGGTCTCGCGATTCGAAGCCGTGATGAGAACAAAGACCTTGGGTTCATGCCCCTCACCGATGTCATCGCCCGACTTCAGTCAGAAGCGAAGGCGCCGTCGTTGCAGGCTTCCCCAAGCGCTTGAATTGTGATTTCTTTCCCGAAGTGCTTACATAAGTGCTTCTTTGCTTGCACAGAGATATAGAAACAGGGCCAGAAGCCCACTACAGGAGAGTTTGTTATCGCTAGACCCCGCCGTATCGATCCCCGTGATCGTCAGAGGAACTTTGGACCCCGAGTCAATGATCGCATTCGCGTTCCGGAGGTTCGCGTCATCGATGATGAGGGCGGGATGCTCGGTGTCATGGACACATACGAGGCAAAGAAGCTCGCCAAGGAGAAGGGCCTCGACCTCGTCGAAGTCAATCCCAAAGCTCATCCGCCCGTCTGCAAGATCGTCGACTACGGTCGCCTCAAGTACGAGGAAAAGAAGAAGCAGAATGAGGCTCGGAAGCGACAGGCGCAGATTGCTCTCAAGGAGATCAAGCTTCGTCCGAAGACCGATGACCACGATATCGCGTTCAAGGTCAAACACGTTCGCCGCTTCCTGGAAGAGGGCAACAAGGTGAAGCTGACGGTCCGCTTTCGCGGCCGCGAGATCACCCACCCCGAGACGGCGCGTCGTCAGATCGACATCATCATCGATGAGGTCCAGGACATCGCCATCATCGAGAGCGCAGGACGTATGGAGGGCCGCACGATGACGGCGCTCCTTGCACCCAAGTCCAAGCAGTAGGCGCAAGGGACTTTCGAGCAGGCGATCCGGAGACGGGTCGCCTGTTTTGTTTTTGGCGCTCGCGAGGGCGGCCTAGGTTTTGGACGTTTAGCCTAGCCTGGCAGTCCTACGGGAGCACTAGCGGGCACTTCGCGAGGCTCTGCATCCAGTGATGCCTCCATCCTTCACCAATCGTCCTGGCTCCGCATTGACACCTAGTTCCCTTGGTGTCATGACTCCGGCCCTTCCGCTCCCACCGCGTCTTTTGCTGGTTCCGGAGCCTATTTGAGGAAAATCATGCCTAAAATGAAAACGAAACGCGCCGCGTCGAAGCGCTTCAAGGTGTCCGGCTCCGGCCGCATCCGACGAGCGACGGCCGGCAAGCAGCACCGGATGATGCGCGGCAACAAGTCGCCAGCTCGTCTGCGTCGCCTTCGCAAGAACAAGATGGTGGAGCCGTGCGACTTTGATAACGTCCGCTTCCTTATCCCTTACAAGTTCTCGGGAGCCTAGAAGATGCCACGCGCTAAAAGAGGCTTTAAGGCCCGTCGTCGTCGAAATAAGATTCTGAAGTACGCCCGCGGCAACTACGGTGCCCGCAGTCGTCTTTACCGCACCGCCGTCGAGCAGGTGCACAACTCGTGGGAGGATGCTTACCGGCATCGCCGCACGAACCGTCGCGAGTACCGTCGCCTTTGGATCGCGCGTATCAACGCCGCTGTCCGAACTCACGGCATGAGCTACAGCAAGTTCATCGCAGCGCTCAAGAAGTCGAACATTGGACTCGACCGAAAGATCCTTGCTGACCTCGCCCTGCGCGACCCAAGCGGCTTCAAGGCCGTGGTTGACGCCTCGCGCTGAACCGAATCACCTCGCTTGCTTCTCGCGAAGCAAACGAGGAAAAATCGAAACGAGGCGGGAGCAGGTTTGCTTCCGCCTTTTTTCTTGGTGCTAGATATTCTGAGAGACGACGACATGGAGACGAAGAGATGAGTGACGCGGTTGAACGCTTCGAGAAGGGGCTCGCTGAAATCGATGGCGGCTTCGCCCAGCAATACGCGGAAGCCGCGGACGAGCAGTCGCTTCGCGAAATCAACGCACGCTTTGTCGGAGCCCACGGCTCGCTGACTTCGCTGATGAAGCTTATGCGGGAGCTGCCTGGCGACCGTCGACGTGAGTTCGGTCAGCGCGCCAATGAGGTCAAAGGCAAGGTCACCGCCGGCTTCGACGCGCGTCTTGCGGCCATCGCTGCCGCGGAACGCGAAGCCGAGCTCAACGGACCCGCTCTCGACGTCACGCTTCCTGCCCGTCGCCACGCGCCAGGGCGCTTGCATCCCGTGACGCGCGTCAAAAACGAGCTCCTCGACATCTTCTCCTCCCTTGGTTTCGAGCAGGCCGACGGCCCGGAGATCGACCACTTCGCGAACTGCTTCGACAAACTCGGCTTCCCTCCGGATCATCCCGCGACGGATGAGCACGACACGTTCTTCGTGGCAGGCTCGGACGGGAAAGCGCTGCTTCGAACGCACACTTCAACGATCCAGGTCCGCGAGATGGAGAAGCGCAAGCCGCCTCTGGCGGTCGTGGCACCAGGCGTCGTGTACCGACGTGATGACGACGCGACGCACTCACCGATGTTCCATCAGATCGAGGGCTTTCTTGTCGACGAAGGCGTGTCCTTCTCCGGCCTCAAAGGTGTTCTGACGGTTTTCCTTGAGCGCCTCCTCGGAGACGAGATCGAAGTGCGCTTCCGGCCTAGCTACTTCCCCTTCGTTGAACCCGGCGCCGAGGTAGACGTCCGGCGTCCCGGCGGCGCTTGGATGGAGGTTCTCGGATGCGGAATGATCCACCCCGTCGTGTTTGAAGCCGTCGGCTACGACCCAAGCGCGGTGAGCGGGTTCGCCTTCGGCATGGGTCTCGACCGCCTCGCCATGGTTCGCTACGGCATCCCCAACATCAAAGCCCTTTACGACAACGACGTCCGCTTCTTGGGCGGATTCTAAGCGGAGATTCGCACATGCTTGCTAGCTACAGATGGCTGAAAGAACTCTCTGGCGTCGACGCGTCGCCAGAGGAAATGGCAGAGAAGCTGACGGACGCCGGGCTCGAGGTGGAGAGCCTCACGGTGTTCCCCGTCGCCCAGGGCGTCGTCGTCGCGGAGGTGACGGCGATTGGGCCGCACCCGACGAAAGACAAGCTGCGCTTGGTCACCGTCGACCACGGCGAGGGCACCCAGGAAGTCGTGTGCGGCGCACCGAATGTGCCGGAACCGGGCGGCAAGGTCCTCCTCGCGAAGCTCGGCGCAGTGCTCCCGCCTCAGAAAGAGGGCGGCGAGCCCTTCGTCATCGCGGAACGCGCCGTCGCAGGCGTTCCCAGCGCTGGCATGTTGTGCAGCGAGACGGAGCTCTCCCTCGGCGAGGGCGGCGACGGGATCTACGTTTTCCCGGGTCAGGGACCTGCAGCTGGCACGCTCCTCGCGGATGCGCTCCCCGCCGGTGACACGGTCTTCGAGATTGGGCTGACGCCGAACCGTCCCGATTGCCTCGGGCACATCGGAATCGCACGTGACCTCGCAGCGATGTTCGAGGTCACGATGCCCGAGCTCAACGTCGGCGCGCCACCCACCTACGCCGAGGGCGTCAGCGGCGTCATCGGCAGCAAAGACACGTTTCAGCTTCAGTGGTCGGGGGGCCGTGAAGTGTCCATTGAGGACGCCCCAGGAGGTCCGCTCACCCTCGACATCAAGGACACGCCCCGTTGTCCACGCTATGGGGCCGCCGCGGTCATCGGCGTTCGGGTCGGGCCTTCCCCTTTTTGGCTGCGCTACCGGCTGCATTGCTTGGGGGTTCGCAGCATCTCCAACTTGGTCGACGCGACGAACCTCGTCATGCTCGAATGGGGTCACCCCATTCACGGCTTTGACTACGACAAGCTGCGCGGCACCAAGATCGAGGTTCGCACGGCACAAGCCGGTGAAACCATCGAGACCCTCGACGGCGTCGAGCGAAAGCTCAACGACGACGACCTGCTCATTTGCGACGGCGAAGGGCCCGTGGCCATCGCCGGCGTCATGGGCGCCGCGAACAGCGAGATCAGCGACACGACGACGAACGTCGCGATCGAATGCGCGTACTTTGATCCGCGTTCCGTCCGACGAACCTCACGTCGCCTCGGCCTTCACACCGACGCGAGCCACCGTTTCGAGCGGGGCGTCGACCCGAACGCAGTGCCCGCGGTTCTCGCTCGCGCGGCGGCGGTGATGGCCGAAGTCGGTGGCGGCATCGCTCTGGCGGAAGCCATCGACGTCTACCCCACGAAGCTCGAAGGCTCGGTGGTGGAACTCCGACACTCCGCCCTTGAGTCCCTTCTCGGTGTCAGCGTTCCGGCGGACGAACCTGCGCGGGTGCTTCGTGCTCTTGGCGCGAAGGTGGAGCCCATCGATGGCGGCATTCGTGCGACGACGCCAACGTGGCGCCCGGACCTCGGCCGCGAGGCGGACCTCATCGAAGAAGTCGCGAGGATCTGGGGCTACGAGCACATCGCGCCGATGGTCCCGAAGGTACGCGCTTCGCGCACAGGGACGCCGGAGCGTCTCTTGTTCGAGCGTGGTCTGCGAAATGCGGCGACGGGGGCGGGTCTCCACGAGGCCATCACCTACGCCTTCGTCTCCCCCGAGGACCTCGAAAAGTCCGCGGCGGCGCCGGCGGATGTGAAGCTCGACAACCCGCTCTCGGAGGCGCACTCCGTGATGCGGACCTCACTCCTTCCGGGGTTGGCTGCGGCCGCCGTTCACGCGCTTCGTCGCCAGGCGCCGGAGGCACGGCTCTTCGAGGTGGGTCGCAGCTTTCATAAGGGCGAGGACGTCCTGCCCAAGGAAGTCACGCGCTTCGCCTTGCTGCTCGCTGGCTCGGCGCAAGACGGCTTCAACCACCGCGACGTAGATTTCTACGACCTCAAGGGCGCTATCGAAGACAGCCTGAGTGAGCTCGGAAGCCTTCGTTTTGAGTTTGCGAGCGAGGCACCCGCCCATCTTCATCCGCGGCGAAGTGCTCAGGTCTTCAGCGGGGACACGGCCCTTGG